>JAYUWK010000066.1:0-114403 GCA_043753895.1 Actinomycetota bacterium | reverse complement strand
GTTCGGCGCCACCACCTTGACCATCCCCTATCGGGCGTTGCGCAAAATCAGGAGACATGGACATGAATGGATCGACCGACAAGGCCAAGGGCAAGGTCAAGCAAGCCGTCGCAGATGTGACCGACAATGACAAGCTTCACCGCGAAGGCAAGCTCGACGAAGCGGCCGGCAAGGCCAAGGATGCCGTCGACGCGGTGAGGGACAAGATCTCGCCGAAGAAGTAAGCAATCGCGTTGGTCGATGCGTCATCGATCGGCGTTGTGACAGTGCCCAACCCAACGTGCCGACGGGTTGGGCACTGTCGCGTCTGGACGAAGTTCTCAGGAAACAGTGCGGCGCTGGCGACAGCGAATGCGGACACGACCATCGTCGTGCGTGACGACGATGTCGTCCATGAGTAGGCGCACGATGCCCAGGCCGCGACCGGACGCGTGGTCCATGCCGGTCACCACCCAAGACTCGGGATGCAGTATGTGTGTCGCTCCATCGGCAATGCTGCACGCCACCTCGACCTGCCACCATTGCGGATCGGACATGTCGACGATAATCGTCAATTCGGTACCGTCGCCGTGCTCGATCACGTTCGAGGCCAACTCGCTGACAGTCAACTGATAGTCGGCGATCACCCCGGCCGGTGCATGGCTCTGCCGCAGAGACGCGCTGATGAAGATTCTGGCGTCGTGCGCGCTCGCTGGCACTGCGGCCAACGTGCACTCCGCTCGACCTTCTACGTCAACGTCCATGTCAGCTTGCAACCTCCCACGCCCCGGTGCGGCGCGCACTCGTGACCGGAACATCTGCGACAGCCGACAGGATTCTGAAGAGTGTCTCACCGACCGTGACCCATGCCAAGGACGTCGACACCTCGGCGACCGCGCGCTTTGCAGCGGTGCGTGTGGGCCCTGGGGCGAGCATCTGGCGGATTGCGTCGGCAAAGGTGGTGTAGTCGTCGAAGTCAACGATGGCGCCAGCGCCTCCCGCGAGCACGTCCTTCGCGTAGCGATACGGGGTGGATACAACCGGGCACTGCGCGGCGAGGGCGAAGGTGAGCGCGCCGGACACGATTTGGTCCTCGCCCCGATACGGGGTGCAGAACACGTCGGTCACGGCCAAGAGCGAAGCGATCTCTCGGATTCCGAGGAAACGGTCGAGGAACACGACGTTGTCTTCGATGCCGAGTTCGCGCACGAGCGCGACGAGTTGTTCGCGATACCGCTCGCCCTCATGGCGCACCACCTCAGGGTGGGTCAGACCCGCAATCACGTATCGAATGGTTGGAAATTCACCCACGAGTCTGCCGACCGCGATCACGGCCAATTCGATGCCCTTGCCAGGGGACAGCAGGCCAAAGGTCGATATCACCGGCCCCACTTCGGGGAGTCCGATCTGTGCCCGGGCGCGGTCGGTATCGATTGGCTCGTACAGCTCGGCGGGCGCACCGTGGGGCACGATCTCGAGCTGGGAATCGGACACGAGGTCTTGGGACAACAGGAGCTGACGGGCCGTCTCGGTGAACACCATGACGGTCGTAGCATCCGCGCTCAGGCGTTCAATCACATTGGCCTGTGCAGCGGAGAAATGGGCGAGCACTGTGTGCAGCGTGACCGCGAACGGAACGGTCAATGCTTCTGTGAACTCCAAAAGATAGTTCCCCGCGGTTCCGCCGAAGATGCCGAACTCATGCTGAATCAGGACCACGTCGCAGCCGAGTGCATTCACCCGCCGAGCAGTCAGCGCGTACGAGGCGCGATCGTCGCGGCGAATGCCGAGTGCAGGCTCGACGCCAACAAAGACAGGCACGATCGTGACTTGGGCATCGTGGAGCCCGAGCGCGGTCTCGACGTCTGCGGTGAAGGTGGCAATTCCGCAGCGAGTGGGTGGATAGGTACCGACAATTGCGATATTCATAGCGATTGCGGGTACCCGCTCTCGCTACCGTTCAAACCTGTCTCAGGTGCTATCCGAACTTTTGTGGGGTACGGTCGCGGCGTGTCGGGAGTTGATGATAACCCGTGGTGGAACGACCCCACCCACGCGACGTCTGGGCTGGTCAGGGCGATCTCGGCATCACTGGGTGACGATCTTGTGATCTGGACCCATGTGGAGCGCGATGGAACCGTGACGATGGTCGACTTGGTCGATCCCGATCCAGCTGCACAGGCTTTCGTCAATCGACTACGCGCTGGCGAATTGCCGCCTCCCGATGAGATCAGCCGGATGGTCGTCCACGCCGGTGGACCACTGCTCATTGCCCGCTTCGATCTGTCCGACGTGCGGTTTGATTCGCTTGTCGAGCCGTGGCAGGAATACCTTGCGGATCACCCGATCATCGGCTTCATCGGTGTGCCGGTGCCGTTGACCAACGGTTCCACCGGTGTACTGATCACGGCCCGTCGGTCTGGAGATGTGCCGTATTCGCCTGCTGACCTGCGCTTCGTACAGGCAGGGGCGGCGCGACTGTCCGGCAGCGAGGTCGATTTGTCAGCCGCTGCCGAGTCGGGGGCCGATGGCCACCTTCTTAGGCGACTGTTGGACCGGTCGGGGCCACGGCTGCACCTCACAGAGTTCTTCTGGGGGGCAGTACCGTCTGCGGCGATCACGGCTTTGTTGCTCCCGCTTCGCAACGTTGACGCATACCGACCCGGCTCGCTGCTGCTGCTCGGGTGTGTCATCGCGGCGGTGTTCGCTGGCGTTCGGGCTGCAGTGTTGGCGGCCATTTCGAGCACGATCGCTTTGTGGTGGGCCTTTACCCCCGAGTTTAAATCGTGGAGGATCACGTCACGCGCCGACGCGTTGGGGCTCGCTGTCTTCGTTGCCGCAGTGACCGGCGTGATCTTTCTGATACGCCGGGTCGATGAGGCGCGCAAGCTCGAGCAACTCGAGCATCAACTGAGCGACACGCTGCTCGAGCAATCGCCTGTTGCCATGGCGGTGTTCGACCGAGATCTGCGGTTCCGACGCGTCAACACTCCAATGGCGGAAATGAATGGTCGGCCGGCTGATGCGCACATTGGGTTGCGCCCCGGCGAACTCAGCCTGGTTACGGGGCAGTTGTACGAGCATCTCCTCGCTCAGGTCCGAGACACCGGCCTACCCATCACTGACCGAGAACTCTCGGTCGCCATACCCGAGGTCGGCCTCGAGTCCCACTGGCGAGCGAGTTTCCGTCCGCTGCGCGACCGGGATCAAACGGTGGTGGGGATCGGAGCTGTCATTGCCGATACTACCGATGAGATGGTGGGGCGGCGTCATGCCAAGCAACTCGCGCGCCTCGCAGGGTCACTTTCTCAGACGGTTGACGAGCGGAGCATCTCTGACAGCGTCTGCTCCTTTCTCGTCGATTCGTTCCATGGCCGTTCGGCGGTAGCGGGACGCGACGGTGACTTTCTGACGATTCGAGCGCTCTCGGGGTTCTCCCCGGAAGAATCAGCGCGGTGGAGCAGTTGGCGAACGGCGATTTCCGAGTTCACACCATTGGCTGATGCTGCGCGTGCCAATCTGTGGGTCTCGCTTCCCGACCCCTCGGCTTTCGACATGCGGTTTCCAGAACTGGCGTCGGTTCGCGCCACGGATTGGGACCAGGCCAGTTTGTCGATGCCGTTGCGTGCTGATGACGGGGGTCCGGCGATCGGTGTGATGTATGTGGGCTGGGCGACGCCGCGTCCAATCACCGAGGCGATCACCACGTTGGTCGGCACTGTCGCCGCGTTGGTGGGCCTTGCGCTCGCACGAATCGCAGCGACGAATCAGGCGCATCAGGACGAGTTCCGACACGCGCTCGACGCGATGCTCGACAGCGTTTCCATCGGTCGCGCGGTTCGCTCGGAGTCCGGCGAGATCATCGACTTCGTCATCGATTTCGTCAACAGTGGCAGTGTCGACGCTACGCCGATCGTGGCCGACACGGTGGTGGGTCGACGACTTGGCGACGTGGCACCGCACTGGCGCACCGCGGGAATCTTCGATCGGATTCGGCATGTGGTCGAAACTGGTGAGCCCTACCAAGCCGAGCGGCTACGCATGTCCGAGGCCGATAATGACGGAGTGCTGCACGACAGCTACCAACGAATGCAGGTGGCCAAGCTCGGTGACGGCTACATCTCAGCGTCTCGTGATGTGGGCGAGCTCGTTGTTGCCGAGCAAGCCGCGCTCACACTCGCGTTGCTCGTGGAGACCGAACGCACTGCGATCGCGCTCTTGCAGTCGGCAGCCCTACCCCGCGTCCTGCCGCAGTTACCCGGGGTGCGCATCGCCGCGGCGTACCAGCCCGCCGATCCACTCCAACCCATCGGAGGCGACTGGTACGACGCATTCACGCTCGACGACGATCGCGTTGCTCTCGTCATCGCTGATGTAGCGGGCCACGGACGTGACGCAGCCGTATTCATGGTGCAGGTGCGCAACGTGTTCAGAGCGCTGGCCGTCGAGCACACAGACCCGGGTGAGGTGTTGGCCCGCGCGAACAACGTGACGAGCAGGTTGAACGAGATTGATGGACCATTCGTGACCTGTTGCTACGCGGTCCTCGATGTTCGTACGCGCACGCTGCTGTGGGCGCAGGCCGGCCACTTCTCGCCGCTCGTCGTTCATGCCGACGGAACGTCGAGCTATCTGCCCGAGTCCCCTGGGCCGCCATTGGCGCTGCTGGTTGCCCAGCGCTATGACTCGTCGGTGGTGACGCTACATCCTGGCGATCGTGTCCTGATGTTCACCGATGGTCTTGTCGAGCGCCGACGCGAACATCTCGACGTCGGTCTGTCCCGACTGGCTGAGGTGTCCAGGGAGTTCATCGGCCTGACCGCACAGGAGTTCGTTGACGCGCTGGCCGACTCGGTGGCCGACCGTTTCGACGACCTGGCCGTGTTGTGCGTGGAAATCGAGGCCAACTGCGTTTAGGCGGCCATTCTTTGGGGAACTGCACGGTCAACAACACTCGAAGGAGAGCACAATGTCCATGACCCCAGGTCCCATTCACGAACGGTCGAACTTCGTCGTCGAGGAGCCAGTTGCCACCGAAACGGCAGCGCCCGTCGCGACGTCAGTTCCTGTAGCCCCCGCAATGGTGGCGTCTCCCGCCCATCAGGTTCGTACCGCCTCGGCCTCTCGCTTCGCGCCCGATGCGATGATTGCCGCCCTCGTCGGTCTGGTGCTTCTGGTCGTCGGATTGATTGCCGTGGTGCGCGCCGGCGTCCATGGCCCGATGTCGGATCCGGTGGTGAATGTGTTGGGCTTCACCCACACAGCCACACTGGGCTTCATCGAGATCGGTATCGGTATTTGCCTGCTCATCAGTGGAGCATCGCAGTCGCGTAGTGCGGCGATCTTCTTCGGTGGTGTGCTCGGCGTTGCCGGATTCGTCGGTGCCGTTCAGACCACGTCGTTCAAGAATTCGTTGGCGCTCGAGTCATCGATGGCTTGGATTGCGGTCGTCGTGGCGGTCGTTGTCGTGCTCACCGCCTTGCTGTTGCCCCGCTTTTCCAACAGCACGAACATTGTCGAGCAGCGTTAGGCATCGCCGCGGTCAGGATTCAGGCTGCATCGAATCGAGCAGTGCCCGGATCGAGACCGTTGCGATGGAGATCGTCTGATCGCCGATGCCGTAGGGCAAGACCAGCACGTCGTTGTGGGCGAAGCCACCACACGAATAGATCACATTGGGTACATACCCATCGCGTCGGCCGTTTCCTGGTGACAGGATCGGCATTGCCGAACGAGCGACCACGCGTTGGGGTTCGTCGAGATCGAGCAAGATCGCGCTCAGCGAGTACGTGCGCATCGGACCCACACCGTGGGTGAGCGCGAGCCAGCCGGCTTCCGTCTCGATCGGTGAACCGCAGTTGCCCAGCTGGAGGATCTCCCACGAGCGTTCCGCCACCTGAATGGTGGTCGAACTGTCCCAGCAGCGGAGATCGTCTGAGAAGGCGATGGCGTTTGTCTCGCGATCCGATCGGGACAACGCCGCGTACTGACCGTTGATCATGCGCGGGAAGAGCGCAAGGCCCTTGCCCACGGCGGCGGCACCACCCATCGGTGATGCCGTGAACGTGAGGAAGTCCTTCGTCACGAGTAGGTGCTGACAAATGTTGGCGCCGTCGAACGCGGTATACGTCGCGTAGTAGGTGATGTCGCCGGACTTCTCGATGAAGCGCACGAACCGGGCATCCTCCATTCCGTGGCTCTCAGCCGGGGCGTGGGGCCACAGCACCCGCTCGGAGATATCTGTCGACTCCGGATACTGCACGGTGTAGGCGGAACGAGCGAGGCTGCGGAGGTTCTCGATGGTGGTGGCCGTGTGCTTGCGCGTGGCCACGTCCGCCGCGAGCCCATCGATTTGGGCTTCGAGCGCGGCGTCGTCGAACACGGCGGGAAGGAGATCGAGGACCAGAGCGGCGTTCTCGCGATCGTCGTCGACCTCTGCGAGTCTGGCGTGGAACACCGACCGGTGATGCGTGCTCGGAGTGCGATCCACCGTCCGTGGGAACCGACCCGGCCGATCGATGGTTACATCGCCAGCAGCGGTCACCGTGCCAGTACGGAATCCGATGGATGATCGGTGACCTTCACCGATGCCGCGAACGCTGAGGATGAAGCGCGCATCTCCGCTCGTGTCCTGCTCTGGATGGGCCACGATCGATGGGTTGCACAGCGCAGCGCCCTCGATGGCGTATTCGTGCGTGAACGAAGCGCCGAGAAGGAGGCGTCGCGATGTGGACACCGTGATGCTGGGGTCGATGCGACCGCTCACCAGAAGTGCGTTGTTCTCTAAGGTGCGGTGCATATCGGCGTGGCGATGCATGAAGCGTGCGTCGATATCGCGCATCGAGGCCTCAACTTCTGCTTCGTCCAACCCGAGCACGCGTTCAATCACCGGAGCCGCACGCGAGTCGCCGGGGCCAACGTCTTCGCGGCCCGGCACAAACAAGCGGGTGATGACGCGGGTGCGGTCCGGGAATATTTCGATGCCCGTCTCGGTGGCCAGCGACTGCGCCGCTCCGGATTCGACATCGGTGCGAGCGGCAGAGCGCGCGCATTGCATGGTGGAGATGAACGCCAGTGTCGACTCGGCACCCTGATTCAGGTTCACGCTTGCCGCATGCAAGCCGTCGTAACCTCCTCCAGAGGCTGCATCGTGCATCTGTAATCCATTGTCGTTGTCGCCCATGAACCAGGCGGCGGCTACGTCGACGCCGCGCAGCCAGGCCCGGTCGCTCGTGACGGTAAACGCGCGCCAACACGCGTCGGCCATCGATGCCACTTCTATGGGCTGCTGATCAAATTGAGGTCCGACGTGTTCGGGACCTTGCCCGCCGACACCCGTGACCGAAAGGTGACCAGTGCTGGTCTCGCGAGCGAGTAGCCACGACAGCATCGCCAAACCGCGTTCCAGATCGTCGGCGCTTCCGAGCGCAAACCCCGCGGCGATCACTGCCTCGGCAATCACGGCATTTGCGTATGCGAGACGCGGCTCGGGCCACGCCCACTCGCCAGCGGGCACCCGACCGATGACAGCAAGTGCATCCGCCAACAATGCACGTGCCGCCCAGTTGTCTGGATCGTCCAGCGCGACCTCGGCTGCGCCGAGCGCGGCATATGCCATCGATCGTGGCCATGGCGAACGTTGCCGTACGGCCGCGTTGAAACCGTCACGTGCGCGTTGGCGCACGGTTGGGTCCGGATGTGCTGTGGCGGCGGTCCCCAACGCCCACACACTGCGGCCCCACCAGTCCTGCGTACGCGCCTCGTCGGTCCAGCGCCCGGTGATGTCCATGCGATTGTGGAACTGACCGTCTGCGGTCTGGGCGTCGAGGATGAAGTCGAGTGCCAGACGGCAGAGGCGATGTGGAGAGCCACGATCCGGCTCGCGTGCGGCGACCACGAGAAGGCGCGCGTTGTCGTCGGTGCAGTAGCCGTGTTCGCTGCGCCGCATGATTCCGGCCGCGTGCTCGAAGATTCCGCGATCGTCACTCAGACGGTCGAGATGATCGAACCTGATAGATGAGATGATATGAGCACCATACCTTGGGCGGGGTGCGCCCGCCGGTCGAGGTGCCCGATGACCCGCCGGCTCAGGTGTTGTCGTTGCGGCTTTCGTTGGCGCGGCGCAGGCGTTCGGCCATCACGTTCATCACCATCAACGCGAACGTGGGGTGTTCCTGCACCAGGAACATGAATGCCTTCTTGTCGACGGGCACCACCTTGGATTCGACCGTCGCTGTGGCGGTGGCGCTGCGATTCACGTGATCGATCAGGGCCAACTCGCCGAGGATGCCACCCGCGCCTACTTCCTCCACCGAGGTTCCGCCGCGGCTGAGGGTGACCTGCCCCTCGACCACTGCGTACATCACTTCGCCCTCGTCACCTTCGTTGAACAGGACATGCCCAGGCTCGATCGTGATCGCGTTGGGTGACCGACGAAAGATATTGACCTCGACCATGGGCAATGACGCTAACGGTGGAGGTCAAATCGGGCAAGCTCGAACCCTGGCTGTTCACCTCGATGTCACCTGTGGTTCAGGTGGCGATGGCCCATACCGCAGCGAAGTGAGCGGTGGCAGCGATCACGGTGAACACGTGCCACACCTCGTGGTACGAGAACACCGACGGCCGCAGTTTCGGCCAGCGTTTTGCGAACCAGATGGCGCCGATGATGTACAGCGCGCCGGCCACCATGAACAACACCGCCGGCCCCACACCACTGTGACGCCACAGCGCCGGGAGGAGCAGCGCAGCGACGACGCTGACGGCTGCATAGAAGATGCTGCCCACGACGTCGCCGTGTTCCCAATGGGCGACTTTGAATCCGGCTCCAATGAATGACAGCGTCCAGATGACTGCGATGAGAGCAATGCCAAATGCGCCCGGCATCACGATGAGCGCGATGGGTGTGGATGATCCGGCGATCGCTGCGAAGATCATCACGTGGTCGGCACGGCGCCACAGCGCGCGGGCGCGAAGACCGTGCACCCATCGGTGATACGTGACCGATACGGCAAGCATCGAGCACAAGCCAATGGCGTACACCGTTACCCCAAGGCGAGCACGGGCGCCGTTTGCGAACAGGACCAGCAACACCAAGCTGGGCGCGGCGAGCAGCAGCCCGATGAGGTGTACCCGTCCGCGCCAGAGTGGTCGCGCTGGGCTTCCCAAAGGCGCGTCGACACCTGCGTCCGCGGTAAAGCGCGTGCTGAGCGGTGGTCGGATGCGGACCTTCGGTGGGCGGATCGTCTCGATGATTCTCAAGTTAGCGAAAGGTTCGCTCGGATGTGCCGCGGCAATGCCTGGCGATATGACGCTGTCTACGCTGCCCCCATGAATTGGTCAACCTCGAAGCTCGCGATCGTCGCCATGATGTTTGCGCTTGCCGGCTGCTCGTCGTCGACGTCGAAGGACGCGACCACCGCCACTCCTGCACCGACAAACGATTCGACTGCGGTGACGGACGCCACCACCGTCATCAGCGAGCCAGCCATGACGACCACCATGCCTCGCCCGGCGTTTCGTCCTGACGCCGTAGGCCAGGCAACGGTGACCGGCCCGATCACCACCGGCAACAGTGCGACTGTGTTGGGGGTCCCCGGCCTGGATCTGGCACAGGTCGGATACGTGCAGGAGGAGTTCTTCCTCTCAGGCACCGCGACCGCGTATCAGTCGGCAGCGCCGCTGACGTCCGACGGTCAGTGGACTGTCGCTCCGGCTTCGACGGAGCCGTATACGACACGCATCGTCGTGCGTCGCCCCGCAGATGCGAGCACCTTCAACGGCAACGTTGCTGTTGAGTGGCTCAATGTGACCGCCGGGTTCGACAGCCCGTTCGAGTGGACCTTTGCGCACACCGAACTCATTCGCGCCGGATGGGCGTGGGTCGGTGTGTCTGCGCAGGCGGTTGGGATCCTCGGGGGTGGCAGCCCGCTCGGCGCAGCCCTGGCACTCAAGGCCGCAGACCCGGTTCGATACGCGCCGCTCGTGCATCCGGGTGACAGTTATTCCTACGACATCTACAGCCAGGCCGGCGCCGTGCTGCGCACCCAGACCGCCGCGGTGCTGGGCCCGCTCGAGCCGAAGCGAATCATCAGTGTCGGCGAGTCGCAGTCCGCGTTCCGCCTCAGCACCTACGTGAATGCAGTGGCACCGCTCGCGAACGTGTACGACGGCTACCTCGTGCACAGTCGGGGAGCAGTGGGGGCCCCACTCTCGCAGGACCCGCAGCCGGTGATCAAGGCGCCCGACCCCACACTTGTGCGCACTGACATCGGTGTGCCGGTGCTGACGTTCTTGACGGAGACCGACATGGTCGGCAAGGGGCTGGGTTACAGCCGGTCTCAGCAACCCGACACGGACATGATTCGTGCGTGGGAGGTGCCCGGTACCGCCCACGCCGACGCGTACGGCTTGGGCCTCGCCGACTTCGACGATGGCTCGGGCGTGGCTGATGCGAAGCTGTTCAAGAAGATCAGCACGCCGCCAAACTCCATTTACGGTGGCGTCATCACCTGCGAATCGCCCATCAATACGGGACCGCACACCTATGTGTTGCGCAGCGCGTTTGCTGCGCTCGCCGCGTGGCTGACCACTGGCACCGCCCCGCCGTCGATGCCGCGCATCGAACTCGACGATTCGCATGGCTTGGTCGTGGATGCTTCAGGGAATGCACTCGGTGGAATCCGCACTCCGCAGCTCGACGCGCCGATTGCGAAGCTGTCGGGAGTGGGCCAGACGGGGCCGACGTTCTGTGGTTTGTTCGGCACGACCACGCCATTCGACGCGGCGACGCTCGCGGCCAAGTACCCGAGCCACGACGCCTTTGTCGCGAAGTGGAACTCGGCGGTCGACAGCGCGGTGTCCTCCGGTGCGTTGCTGCCTGCGGACGCCGCGCGGTTGAAGACCGTGGCCGGCGCTTCGAGCATCGGCACGCCCTGATCACCACTCCCTCATCACCACTCCCTCATCGCCACTCCCTCATCGCCACGCCCTGATCTTTACGGTCGGCTCCCTGCCGGCCCGAATGTGTCACGTGCGCAACACCAACACCAACAAGAACTGACCGCCACCGGCTTCCACCTGCGTGGTGACGGCGAGTTCGGGTCGTAATCGGGATACACGGTCGACGAGCCACGATGCCGCGGTGTCGGCGTCGGATCGTGTTGGGCAACGGGCCATGATCTCTCGCCCACCCTTGCGTTGCAACCGGTCGACGCTCATCAGAATGACCGCTGGGTCCACCACGAACAGACCTGCCGACCATGGAATCACAGGCGTGACCGCGCCTTTGCGGGTGTTGCACGCGCGGTGCGCGAGTCGCTCCGGTGCCGACGCCGGCTTACCCTTGCTCTTGGTGGTGACGCTGTCGATGCTGGGTCCGCGCGCGTCGTTCACAGACATATTGGGATCAACCGGCTCGTCACAGATCCAGCAACGCCAACCATCGCGTTCGCCAACTTCTTCGAGTCGGCTCACGAGGTTCCGTCGGTTGTCGATCGCGTGCTGAACATGCCGGCACGGTACCGCAACGTGGCCGCCGTCGCAGTTGCTTCCTCGAGATGATCGACCATGTGAAGATGAACGTTCTGAGATCTCGTGACCGTTGCGGCTCGTACGGGGATAGCGTCAATCCTTGAGCGCCGTCGGTGACTCATTCTGTTAGGAAACGTAATGACCACAGGTACCGTGAAGTTTTTCAATGCCGAAAAGGGTTTCGGCTTCATTTCTCGTGAGGGTGGTGCCGACGTGTTCGTGCACTTCTCCAATATCGAGGGCAATGGCTACAAGTCACTCAACGAGGGTGACACCGTTGAGTTCGAGGTTGCCCCGGGCAAGAAGGGCGAAGAAGCCCAGAAGGTTCGCCTCATCTAATTCACTGAGCCTGTGGTCGCACCGCTTGCAGTTCTTCTGCGGCGGTGCGACCGTCAGGCCGTTGGCCCCGCGCGCGAGCTTGGGGCAACAACTCACTCTCGGAGATCGAGCCACGGACCGGATGCGTAGCGTCATGGTGCGTGGCAGTTTGTCGTTGCGTCAGGACAGCTTCATGAACATGCGTTGCACATCCTCGAGCGAATAGCCTTCGGCGGCAGATTCGTCGGGATTGGCCAAGCACCACGTGAGCCCGCTGGCCACGAGCAGGAAGCCCGCCTGATCGATCGCCTTACTCGCTGCGGACATCTGCGTGACGATGTCTCGACAATCACGGCTTTCGGCGAGCATCTGCTGAATTCCCCTGATCTGGCCCTCCGCGCGACGCAGCCGCCGTGTGAGATCCGCAACCGTTTCCTCGGGAATGTCCATGCACGTCACCCTTTGCGCTCGGTACTCTCAGAGGGTATCTCAGATATACCTGTAGGGGTATGTGTAGTGCACGATTGCTTGCGAACCTGATGATCCGCAAACCAACAGTAGTCAGTTCATGAGCGAGCGTTGCATGGTCGCCCAGGCGGTGTAGCCGCCGATCAGATCGGACACGTCGGCGAACCCCTTCGAACGCAACAGGCTCGATGCGATTGCCGATCGGTACCCGCCCGCGCAATACACCACCGTGGGCATCCGAGGATCGAGATCGTCGAGTCGCCTGAACAACTCGGGTAGGCCGATGTTGCGTGCTCCGGGGATGGCTCCGAGTGCTACCTCGCCCGGGTTGCGTACGTCGATGAGGGCAATGTTGGCCACGGTGTCCAGACGTTCTGCCAGTGCCTCGGCGGACAGGCGTGAGAGCTGTTCCACATGTTCGGGATGGGCGAGGAACGTGGCGACAGGATTGCTGAGCGCGCCGATGACGTTGTCGAATCCGATCCTTGCGAGGCGAACCCTGGCCTCTGACTCGTGGCCGGGATCGGTGATCAGCACGATTGGTGTGCCGGGTTGCATGATCTGGCCCGCATAGTCGGCGAAGCGGCCGCCGAGGCCCACGTTCACCGAGCTGCGTAGGTGCCCGGCCGCGAACGAAACGTCATTGCGACTGTCGAGCACGATTGCGCCTGCGCTCTGGTGGGCGAGCACCTGCTCGATGGTGAGGCCCTCGACCCGTGTGTCGTCGCTCATCAGCTCGTGCCGCTCGCGGTTGCGATTGGCGGCAAACGAGAAGTACAGCGGTGCCACTGACTGGCCCTGGGTGACGGCCTCCACGAATGCATCCTCGCTCAGCGGTGCCAGCGCGTAGTTCATGCGCCGTTGCTCGCCGATGGTGGACACGGTCTCGGTCGATAAGTTCTTTCCGCAGGCCGATCCGGCGCCGTGAGCCGGGAATACCCGTGTCTCGTCGGGAAGTGTCATCAGTCGTTCGCGGAGCGAATGGAACAGCAGGCGTGCCATGTGGTCGGCGGTGACACCGACAGAGGCGAGCAGATCGGGGCGGCCGACATCGCCGATGAACAACGTGTCTCCGGTGAGCACGCCGTATGGTGCGTCCGCCAGTCCGGTGGGGTACATCACCACGCTGATCGACTCTGGTGTGTGGCCCGGTGTTTCGAGCACTTGGAGCACGACCTCGCCGAGCTCGATGAGCGCTCCGTCGGTATAGGTCTCGATGGGGAATTCGACGCGTCCGGCGGCTGCGCTGCCATAGCCGATCGTCGCACCGGTAGCGCCGGCGAGTTCCAGATGTCCCGACAGAAAATCGGCGTGGAAGTGCGTCTCAAGGACATACACGATCGTTAATCCATGCGTCTCTGCGTCGGCGACGTACTCGGCGATATCGCGCTGCGGGTCGACGACGACAGCGTTGCCGGTGGTGGTATCACCGACGAGGTAGCTCGCGTGCGACAGGCAGTCGAGGTAGTACTGACGGAAGAACATGCAACATTGCTCCTGTGAAGTTCAGCAGTGACAACCATACCCGTAGGGGTATTATTCCGCTACCGGTGCGTCAGTAGATGGTCTCGCGCACGCGCTGGGGGTATGCCTCATCGTATGCCTTGCCGTCGAACTCGCCAGCGTTGATGGCCTGCATGACCTGACCCACCGATGGCAGCTCGCCCGGGTCACGGAACTGCTCCGGATCCCACAGCCTCGAACGGATCAGAGCCTTTGGGCACTGCGTGTAGACCGAGGTGGTGGTGACCACGATCACCGATGCGGGGAGTTTGCCGACCATTGCGAAGCTGGCGCACAGATCGCGATCTGTGCAGATCGTCGCCGTGCCGTTGATGCGCAACGTGACGCCGACTCCGGGCACGAGGAACAACAGCCCGATACGCGGGTCGACGACGAGATTGCGGAGGCTGTCGAGTCGGTTGTTGCCGCGCCGGTCGGGCATCATCAGTGTGCGTTCATCGACCACTCGCACGAAGCCGGCCGGGTCACCGCGCGGCGAGCAGTCGAGCCCGCCCGGACCCGCCGTGGCCACGACCACGAACGGCGACGCGTCGACATAGGCGCGATGCTCGTCGGTGAGGTGATCGAGTTCCTTGATGCGCGAAGCGGGCACGGCGTCGTCGTACAGCGCCTCCAGTTCGGCGATGGTGCAGATGTTGGCCACGCTCCGCAGATTACTGCGTGCCCGTAGAGTGTCCGGATGAGTTTCGGACAGCAATCGGGGCCGCCTGCTTCGGCCAAACAGATCGCGCTCATTCTCGAGCTGCTGAACAACGACGGCTTCGACTTCGCGACTGCGCGGCATCGCTATGGGTTCACCCAGCGACAGGCCAAGGGCAAGTTCACCGGTCCCGAGGCGGTTGAGCTCATCGAGCGGCTCACGAACGAGGCCGAGGCCGCCGAGTCCGGTGCCGCCGAGTCCGGTGCCACCCCTGCCTTCGATGACCCTCGCGCGGTCAAGGCCCAAGCGCGCATCGACACCGAACGAGCGGCACTCTTGCGCGGTATCCCGGCCGAGGTGCTCGCCGACGAGCTCGAGCGCCGTGGCTGGGCCGTCATCCCGCCGTCCTGAACCCATCTCCACACCAAGGCAGATGTTGGGTGTGCACGGTCAGGTTGTGCGGGCGCGCGCAATCTCGTAGCAGGCGAGGGCTGCCGCTGCCGACACGTTGAGAGACGAGAGGCGGCCGCGCATCGGGATGCTGACGATCATGTCGCAACGCTCACGCGCAAGCCGCGACAGGCCGGCACCCTCGGCGCCGAGCACCAGGCAGACGCCCTCGGTGGCCAGTTCACCGATCTCGAACAGGCTCCGATCGGCAGCATCGTCGAGACCGATGATCCAAATGCCGGCATCCTTCATACGAATGAGGGCCTGTGGGAGCCCGCCCACCACGGCCATCGGTACGTGCTCCACGGCGCCAGCGGCAGCCTTGGCGGCGGTGGGTGTGATGTGTACCGCGCGGTGCCGAGGTAGCACCACGCCATCGACCCCAGCGCCGTCGCAGCAGCGCAACAGTGCACCGAGGTTGCCCGGATCGGTGACACCGTCGACAGCGACCAGAAACGGTGCACGTCCGGCGCGACGTTTGATCATGTCAGCGAAATCTGCCTCGGGAAGCGAGCCTGCGAAGGCGATGACACCCTGAGGAGCCTCGCTGCGGGCGACGGCATCGAGCTTGCGCCGATTGACCTCGAGCAACATCACGCGCTCGTTCTTGGCGAGTTGCACGATGTCGCCAATGACATCGTTCTCATCGAGGTCAGAGGCGATCCAGATTTCTTTGATCTTGCGCTTGCCGGCGATCAGCAACTCGCGAACGGCCTGTCGACCCTCGACCTGCTCGCCGCCGAGTGTCTTGTCGGGCTTGCGGACCGGCGCTTCGCCGGGACGGGTGACCCCGCCTGTGCGCCCTGCGCCGCGGGAGTTGAACTGACGCGAACCCGTCTTGCTCGACGACGCTGAGCGTGGGCCGCCGCTGGTGCGTCCGCCGCCGCCGCCGCCGCCGCCGGTCGAACGGGCACCGCTCGTGGAACGCGAACTGGACTGCTTGCCGCCGCTCGGACGTGGCGAACCGCCACCCGAGCTGCCGGAGGTGGAACGCCCGCTCGGGCGGCCCTTGCCTGAAGATGCACCACGAGGCGCCATGAGAGTTCCTTACTGTCCGCGCCGCGCTATTGCGGCTGATTTGCTTCTCGCAGGATCACTGCGACAGCCCAACAGGCGATTCCCTCGGTGCGTCCGAGTGCTCCAAGGCCCTCGGCACGGCGACCCTTCACCGTGACCGGTGCGCCAGCGGCCGCGCTGAGACGTTGTTGCATTTCGTCACGCCGAGGCGCCAACTTCGGCTGCTCACAGACCACTGAACAGTCGACGTTGCCGATCATCCAACCAGCGTCGGTGACCAAACCCGCCGCGTGGCGAAGCAACACCAGCGAATCGGCACCCTTCCACCGGGCATCGGTATCGGGAAAGTGCTGGCCGATATCGCCGAGCCCAGCGGCACCGAGCAAGGCGTCGGTCACGGCGTGGGCGACCGCGTCGGCGTCACTGTGGCCATCCAGCCCGCGCTCGCCTTCGAACACGACGCCACCCAGCACGAGTGCGCGTTCGGGATCGTCGCTGAAACGATGGATGTCGAAACCTTGACCGACCCTGATCATGGGCAGTGTCATCTCAGCCCTGCCTTGGTGCGTGCCCACTCGAGATCTGCGAGAAAGGTGATCTTACGATTGTCGTCCTCGCCGGGCACAACGACGACTGTCGCGCCCAGCGCCTCGACCAGTGCTGCGTCGTCGGTGCTGTCTCCGTCGAGCGCGTGGGCCGCGCGCAACACCGAGGCGCGAAAGGCTTGCGGCGTCTGGATGGCACGCAGCGACGAGCGGTCGGGTGTCGTGACGACCGACCCGGCCGAGTCGACGACCTTGATGGTGTCAGTGACAGCAATGCCTGGCACCGCACAGTCAGCCCCGCCGACGACGGCGGCCACGACGGTTGCGTACAAGATGGGTGACGCAAATGGCCGGGCGGCATCGTGCACGCAGATGATCGTTGCATCTGCAGGGACTGCCGCAAGACCATTGCGAACCGATTCGCTGCGGGTCGCGCCGCCCGCAACTCCATCCTCGTTGGCGGCATCGTCTGCGGGCACGACAAGCACCACCCCGTCGGAGGCTGTACGGGCGGTGCTCATCGACCAGTCGAGCACCCGTGATGCGCCGAGTGCCTCGTACTGTTTGGGTCGTCCGAACCGCTGCGACGACCCGCCGGCGACCACGATGGTCCACACTTTCTCGCGCACGGTCTGTGACATGGGTGTTCACGGTAGTACCGTCGCGGTTGCCATGGCTCACGACGACGTTCTTGATCAGACCGAATTCTTTGCCGATGCCAGTCGCGAGGAGTTACAGGCGATCCTCGCGACTGCATCCGAGCAGTCGCTGGTTCGCGGCGACGTGCTCTTCCACGAGGGCGACGAGAGCGATGCGCTCTACGTGGTGCTCACCGGCCGCGTCGCTGTGGCCATCGCCAACCCGATCGACAATCGCGAGACCATGGTGGGTCTGATGACCCCCGGCGATCTGTTTGGTGAGATGCCCATGCTCGACCACGGCGCTCGCTCGGCTAATGCCCGCGCACTCGAACCGTCCACTGTGCTGGCCATTCCATATGCCGGTGTCGTCTCCATGTTCAACGCGAACCCTGCCCTGTTGTGGGGTGTCACGCGGTTGCTCGCTGGTCGCCTGCGCGAGACCAACGAAGCCCTTGCCGACTCCGTGTTCCTCGATGTCACCGGCCGTACAGCAAAACGACTTCTCGAACTTGCCGACAATCGCGATTCGTTCCTGCTGCCGGTGACACAGGAGGAACTGGCGGGGATGGTCGGCGCCTCGCGCGAGCGCGTGAACAAGGCCATTGCCAGCTTCATCCGTCTGGGCTGGCTGGAGCAACATGATCGGCGCTACACGATCAAGATGCGCGATCGCCTTGAACTCCGCTCGCGCTGAGCAAGCCGAGGCGTTGCCAGCCGCTTATCTCAACCAGTCGAACGCACGCCGATACGCGTCGGCGGCGTCGTCGGGCCGATAGGCCGGGCGAGATGGATCGTGCGCGAAACCGTGCTCGGCATCGGGGTAGCGCACCACGGTGACACCCGTGGAGGCGAGGGCATCGACATCGGCCGGTGGCGTGTACTGATCGTGACCGCCCACGATGGCGAGCACCCGGTCGGCATGGCCGCTCGCGAGATAGTCCAGTGGCTCACCCTGTGTCGGGCTGCTCCAGGCCTCTGGCACGCGGATCATGCCGTAGAAGCTGACGATACGCGCAAACCGATCCGAGCGGGATGCTTTGTGGCAATACATCCCACCGAGGCAGTACCCGAGCAGGTTCACCGTGTCGCAGCCGATTGCGTCGGCACCTTCGAGCAGATCGCGCAGGTGGGTCTCGTCGTCGATCTTTGATACCAATGCAAAGCGCGGTTCGATGTCAGCGGGCAGCTCGTGGCCAGGGAACGGCTCGATCGCGCAAATGACGACCTGCCACTCGTCGGCCAGGCGTTGGACCATCTCGTCGTACAGCGGACGCAGACCGAAGATGTCCGGCGCGATCACCAAGCCGGCCTTGGCCAGTCCGCTGACGGGCTGGGCGATTTCGGCAGGGGTGCCCGATGGCAGGGTGATACGCATCTCAACATGTTGGCACGTGCCGCAACCGCGGCAGTGGCCGAGGCAGTGCGCGCTACGCGTCGCGCCGTTCGTTGACCACGATGCCGATGGCGATCAGCACCACGGCAACAGAGCCCAGATACAACCCGCCATGCAGGCGACTGGGATCACCGTGGCCGAGGTCGGTGTTGAGCATCACGAACGCCGACTGGTACGGCAGCCAGGGCAGTGGATTGTCGACGCCGGCAGCCTGGAGGACAACATTGGCAATCGTCTCGAGCAGCAGTGGCCACAGCACGAGGATCGCGACGGTGGCAGCCGAGTTGCGAATGAGCAGGCCAAGGCCGTAGCCGAGCAGCGACAACAATCCGCACAGGATCACCAGACCCATGAGCGCGTTACGGCCGTTGCCGTCGAGCGACAGATTGGCATTGCGGCCCGACAGGATGACCGAGCCGATGCCGTACGTGGCCAGCATGGTGAGCGCAGCGAAGGTCATCGTCGCGACGACTGCGACCACCGCCTTCACCAGTAACACGTTCGTGCGTTGGGGTACGGCAGCGAACGTGGTGCGGATGGTGCCATGGCTGTACTCGCTGGTGAGGTTCAGCGCGCCGACCACGCCGAGCAACAACGCGCTGAGCACCATCGTGGCGTTCACGATGCCGACCAGATCGTTGCCGCTTCGCTCCTCGGGGTATCGGCTGAGCGTCGTGACCAGGATCACCACGACGAGCGGGAAGGCGGCCGCGATGATCGCGAGCACGTAGTTGACGCGGACCGTGTGCAGCTTGATCCATTCGCTCTTGACGAGGTCGATCATCGCGGTGCGCCCTGTGGAGGAGGCAGCGGAGAATTCGGTGGCAACGCGTAGGTGACCGGTGGCGGGTTCTGCGCGCGGTATTCCTGAGTGGATGCCGTGACTTCGAGAAAGGCGTCCTCGAGCGAGCCCTGCAGCGGTGAGAGTTCGTGCAGAACGGCTCCTTGTCGCGCTGCCACCTCGCCGATGGTCGCCGCTGCGACGCCGGTGACCTCGATGGTCGTGGGGTCCACCGTGGTGATCGTGGCGCCGTCGGTACGGAGCTGTTGCGCCAGTGCGTTGATCTGCGGGCTACGCACGCGCACCCATTGCCGTGCGTGCTTGTTGACGAACTCGTCGACTGACGACGTTTCGATGAGCCGGCCCATCCCGATGACGACGAGGTCGTCGGCCATCTGTGCCATCTCGCTGAGCAGGTGGCTGCTGACGAGTACCGTCTTGCCCTGCGACGCAAGGTGGACCAACACATCGCGAATCCACCGGATGCCCTCGGGATCGAGACCGTTCGCGGGTTCGTCGAGGATCACGGTGTGCGGATCGCCGAGCAACACCGCTGCCAGACCGAGGCGTTGACGCATGCCCAGGGAGTAGCCACCGACGCGGCGCTTGGCGACCTCGGTGAGACCCACGATTGCGAGCACCTCGTCGACTCGCTTGGTGCCGATGCCATTCGATGCTGCCACCGCGCGCAGGTGGTTACGGCCGCTGCGTCCGGGATGCACGTAACCAGCGTCGAGCAACGCGCCCACCTGGAACAGCGGACGATGAATCGACGTGTACGGCTTGCCGTCGAACAACGCTGTGCCGGCATCGGCGCGGTCGAGCGCGAGCATGCAACGCATTGAGGTGCTCTTGCCTGACCCGTTCGGCCCGAGAAAGCCGGTGACGCGCCCGGGGCGGACATCGAAACTGAGCGAGTCGACCGCGACAGTGCGACCGAATCGTTTGGTGAGCCCGCGGATCTCGATCATCGTGATCGGACCGTGGCTGAATCGGTGCGGATCACTTCCCGGCCAGACCGGCTGCGCTGAGCCACGCACCCGCCACGACGTTGGGTGCCTGTTTGTCCACCGAGATGCGGCGCAGCATCTCGCGCACGTCGCCGGAGAGCAGTTTGGCGCTGACCGAATCAATGATCTGTGTGGCCCCGGGCGAGGCGCCGGCTGCCGACAGTAGCGGCACGATGGCCTCGTCGGTTCCCAGGCCACGGTCGTCCTCGAGTATCGACATCTCCGCAGTGACCCCGATGTCGAGGGTGCCCATCACACCGCAATCGACCGTGCCAGTGGTGATCCCTTCGGGGACTTTGCCCGCATCGAGCGTGGTGACGGTCTTGAAGGTTGCGCCGTAAAGCTTGGTGAACCCATCCACACCGAACGGGCCGTCCGCCGCGAAGTCGGCAGTGGCGCCAAGTGTGAGACGGTTGGCGGCGCCAGCGAGGTCGCTGAATGTTGCGAGCGAGTTGGTGGTTGCGACAATCTTCGAGCAGTAGATGGCGCCCTTGTCCTGGGCGATCGCAGGCGCCCCGAACTGCAGAGTCTTCGGCAGGATCTCGCCGAGCGCATTCACCTGGCCGGTGACCCGAGCTGCCGTTGCGGCCCCCGAACTGACCGGCGGTCCGAGCGTGGTGGTGGTCGCGTTGGCGGCAGCGGTGGTCGACGATGCAGCCGTGGTGGGCACCGGACCGACAACCGCTGTCGTGGTGGTTGCGGCGAGCGTGGTGGTGGTGGCGGCGACGGCGACGGCGAGTGTGGTCGTGGTGGACGAGGCCTCGAGCGTGGTGGTCGGGGCGGCAACAGTGGTGCTCGCTGCAGCTGCGGTCTCCTGGGATGCGGTGTAGGCAAGCAGTTTTCCGGTGGTGGTCACGAACAGGTCGGCCTGACCAGTGTTCAATGCCGCGTACCCGGCGGGCAGATCGGCCACGGGGTCCTTACGCCCAACCCGAAAGCCGGCCTTCTCGAGCGCCTGTGCGTAGATCTCGGTGAGGAGACGACTCTGGTCGTTATCGAGGCCCACAACCAACACAGAGCTGGGTGCAGCAACCGAGCCGGAGGTCGAACTCGAGCTGCTGCACGCGGCAAGCGCCAGCGCACCGATCGCAACGATGCACGCGCCGACCCGGCGACCGAAGCTGTTGGTGATCATTCCCACTCCTCGAAGCTCGTCAAAACAGCGAGGATCAGATTCCCCCCGCAAACGTGTCGATCATCAACCGCACATCGTCGGCCAAAGGATAGAGGATGGGGCAGGTACATCCGGTGGCGACGTATTCGGCAACCTTGGCGCGAACCTCGTCGGGCTCGCCGCTGGCGGTGATCATCTGCACGATCTCATCGGGCACCATTTTCGAGGCGGCAACAACCTGGTCGTGCGTCGCTGGCCAGGTGAGCACCGTGGCGATTTCGTCGAGCAACTCCTGGGGCACCCCGGATGCCTTCATGATGTGGGGCTGCTGGCCGAGGTATTGGGTCACCAACAGGCGAGCGTTATCGAGTGCGTGTTTGCGATCTCGATCCACCGAGCACACGACCAATTGCGGCCGGTCGATGTCGTCGAGAGTTCGCCCAGCTTTGGCCGCGCCACGCGCCAGTGCTTCGAGCGCGCCCGTGTTGTAGCTGGGCGACACGAGGTAGTTCAGCACGGCACCATCGGCGATCTCACCGGTGAGCTCCATCATCTGCATACCGGTGGCGCCGATGTAGATGGGAACGTCCTTCGGGCGCCGCTCCTGATAGACGTAATCCAACTCGACGCCGTCGAGATGCACGTAATAGCCGTCGAATGTGACGGTCTCGTTGTTCAGCAGGGCGCGGACGACCGTCACGATTTCGCGCATCACCGTGAGCGGCTTGAGACGCTCGATGCCGACTTTGCGCGCGAGCGGATCCCACCATGCGCCGAGCCCGCAGATGTACCGGCCGGGAGCCAGATCGTCGAGGGTGCTGAACGTGCTGGCCAGGCGGGCGGGGTTGCGGGTCCAGCAGTCGATGACCCCCGAGCCGATCTTGATTCGACTCGTTGTTGCTCCGAACGCGGCCATCGGTACCACGGCATCGCGCACCAGACGGCTGTCGGCCTGCCAGACCGCGTCGAATCCCTTGTCCTCGGCGTACCGGACCAGCTCGATGCCTTCGGTGATGGTGTGTGCGTCTTGGAGATACAGCGCGACGGGTGTGGTCATGCTCCGATGGTGGCCGAGCGGTTTACAAACTGTCAAGGCGCAGCACTACCGTGGCCCCATGGACGCTTCGATTGGTGAGGGAGCGAACGACAGCGGTGACCGACGAATGGAGGGTCCGGCGGTCCGGCTGACGGCGATGGCGATCGGCGCACTCCTGATCCTCGGCGCAGTGATCGGCTACGCGCTCACGCGCACCACTCCGTGGAAACGCACTGGCCCGCCGATCACCGTTTCGGGTTGGGCTCCGTACTGGCAGATGGATTCGGCCCGGGCTTCTTTCACGGCCAACAGTGCATTGTTCAGCGACGTGTCGATGTTCGCCTACAACACCTCCGGTGCTGGCTCAGTGCAGCCCTATGCCGGTCTCGATCCGAATGCACCCCTCGTGTTCAAGCGAGACGCGCGGCAGGCCGGGGTGCAGTTCACCGCCTCGATCATCGACGCCACCAAACCGCGCGAGATGGCGGCGATCCTTGCGGACCCGGCGACGCGTGCGACGCACGTACGCACCATCGTGCAGTTTGTGACCGAAGCAGGATTCGCCGGCGTCGATCTCGACTACGAGAACTTCGCATTCAACGACGGTCGTGACACGTGGGCGTCGACGCGACCGAACTGGGTGGCGTTCCTCACGGAGCTCGCTGCCGCGCTGCATTCTCAGAGCAAGACGCTGACAGTGAGCGTGCCGCCGGTCTATGACGCAGGCCGCACCGAGAGCAGCGGTTACTGGGTCTACGACTATGCGGCGATGGGTCAGGTGGTCGACCACATTCGGGTCATGGCCTACGATTACAGCACCGCAACCGCGGGACCCATCGCCCCGCTCGACTGGGTTGCGACGTTGGTGAAGGCGGCGAAATCCATGGTGCCGGTGGGCAAGCTCGTGCTTGGCGTGGGGGTGTACGGCTACGACTGGCCCGTCACCACCGTCGGCGTTTGCCCCGCCGAGAACACCCCGCGCCGCAAGAACCTGTCGGGCAAGTCAGCCGCGGCACTGGCCACCACGAAAGGCGTCGTGCCGCTCTGGGATCCTGTGCGGGCAGAGCGCACATTCAGCTATGTCGAGCAGCTCTCGGGTAGCGATGCCGCCGGGAAATCGGTGGCGTGCACGGTGAACCGCACGGTGTGGTACGCCGATTCTCAGGCCGTCTACGAGCGGGCGTGGTTGGCCGAGCGTCAGGACCTGTCGGGTGTCACGCTCTGGTCACTCGGCAGTGAGGACAAACTCACGTGGACGGCCATTGCCAGTGCACGCGCCCACGTGCGTGGCTGGACTCCCGCGAACCCGTCAGGGTGAGACCAAACAGGTGTTGGGAAAAAACACCCGCTCCGTCTAACTTTGTTGACACATGTTCCTGGCGATACGAGAGATCAAGCGAGCCAAGGTTCGTTTCACGTTGCTTGTCCTCGCGATCTGGCTGCTCGTCTTTCTGGTGCTCTTCCAAATCGGCTTGCGCGACGGCCTCATCGGTCAGTTCATCGGCGCGCTGCGCCATCAGAGCGCCCCGGTCGTCGTGTTCGACGCCCAAGCGCGCAAGAACATCGAGGGCAGCCGCATTCGCCCCGACACGCAGGCAGCTCTCGCTCAGGTCGACGGCGTCGGTCGCATCGGCCCGCTCGGCGAATCAACCTTCACCGTGAGCAACACAGTGAGCCGTGCCAAGCCCGTGGAGAGGGACCGACTCATCGATGCGGTGCTATTCGGATACGAGATCACCGGCCCTGCCGCTGGGCTGGGTGCACCCACCACGCTGTCGGTCGGCCGCCTGCCGACCGCTTCGAACGAGGCAGTGGCAAGCGAACGGAATCGATCAGAGGGTTTCGACATCGGCGACGTCGTGCGCCTCGAACCGGGCGGCTTCAAGATCACCGTGGTAGGTCTCGCTCGTGACATCAACTACTCGGTGAGTCCGACCATGTTCGTCTCGTGGGACAGCTTCCAGGTGGCACGCAAAGTGCGCAACCCCGATGCCATCGTGGTGTTTCCCAGCGTGATGGTGGTCTAGCCCGCGGCCGGGGTCTCCGACGCCACGCTCGTGACCAACTTGTCGACGGTGCCCGGTGTCGTGCCGCTCACCCGCGCTGATGCCGTAGCACAGTCGCCTGGTGTGGCCTCGGTATCGCAGTCGTTGAACACTGTGATCGGGCTGCTCGTGATCACGGCGCTGATGGTGATCGGACTCTTCATCCTGATTCTCACCGTGCAGAAGTCGCCGTCGCTCACACTGATGCGTGCCATTGGCGCACACCGGCGCACGCTCGCTCTGAGCCTGCTCGTACAGGCGTCGATGGTGGTGTTCGCCGGCGTGATCGCGGGCGCGATCATGATGGCGGCGATATCGCCGGCGCTCAACTCGCTCGGTGTTTCGTTCAGCTTCGCTCAACTCGGTGTGGTCGGCGTCGGCGCGATGATCGTGGGCTCGATCGGCTCGCTCGCCGCAGTGCTTCGTGTACTCCGCGTCGAGCCGATCAACGCCACATTGCCGCCGGGAATGCAGCGATGAAACTTGCGTGGATCGAACTTCGACGTCGGCCCGGCAAGTTCGGCGTCGCCGTACTCACGCTCACGGTGTTGGCAGCGCTGCTGCTGTTCATCGCTGGCTTGCTCGATGGTTTGTTCCTGGGATCTACAGGCGCAATCCGTGCACAGCGCGCGGACGTCTTCGTGTTCAGCGAGTCATCGCGTAATTCGTTCCTGCGCAGCACGATCACCGCCGAGACCCGTGCGGCCATCGCCGCTGTCGACGGAGTGCAGGCGGTCGGGGGCTGAGCGTCACTCTGCTCGGTGCCGTGGTGCCTGGCGAGACCGACCTTGCCGACGTGGCGGTTATCGGTTACGAATTGCAGCCCAACGGCATTCCTCTGCCACCCAAACCCGGACAGGCATATGCCGACGAACGCCTGAAGGGCTTCGGCGTCGGAATGGGTGATTCGCTTCTCGTCGGCCCGGCCAAGACGCCCATCACCGTCGTCGGCTTCGTGAAGGACTCGAACTTCCAACTGCAGGGAGGCCTTTGGGTGCAACCGGCTACGTGGCAGCAGGTGCAGAACCAGAACCGGCCCGACGCGCCGGCCGCTGACGGCGACTTCCAGGTGATGCTGGTGCAGGCCAAGCCGGGTCAGGACCCAGCCCAGTTGGCGGATCGCATCGATGCCGCTACCACGGTCACGTCGTCGCTCACCAAGGCCGAGGCCGAGAACTCGCTCCCCGGTACCAAGGAGCAGCGCAGCACGTTCAACGCGATCCTCGCAACGACGTATCTCGTCGTAGTCGTCATCGTGGCGTTGTTCTTCGCCCTCCTCGCCCTCGAGCGCACGCCGTTGTACGGCATGCTCAAAGCCATCGGTGCATCGAGCCGTCAGCTTTTCGCAGGCGTGGTTCTGCAAGCCATTGTTATCGCGACAGTTGCATTTGCAATTGGTGGTGGGCTGGTTGCCCTACTGTCGGCTGTTGCGCCACCCAACCTGCCGCTGCAGGTGCAACCCAGCCGAATGATCACGAGCTATCTGATCTTGGCCGTCTGCTCGATGATCGGCAGTCTGTTGTCGTTGCGCCGTGTTTCCCGTATCGATCCCGCCCAAGCCATCGGCTGAGCTCCATGACGTTGACCTCAGGGAGGAACCCATGACGAATGCCCTCGAATTACACGACATCACCAAGACCTACGGTGAGGGCGACACGATGATTACCGCGTTGGCATCGGCCACGTTGTCGGTGGCGAGCGACGAGATGATCGCGCTCATCGGTCCGTCTGGTTCGGGCAAGACGACCCTGCTTTCCATCGCAGGTGGTTTGCTGTCGCCCAGTTCGGGTCAGGTGATCGTGGGTGGCAAGGACATCAGCCACGCGTCGCCCACCGCACTCACCGAGGTGCGTCGCAACACGGTTGGCTTCGTGTTCCAGAGCGTGAACCTGTTGCCCTTCCTGACCGCTCGCGAAAATTTGCTGCTGGTCGACGAGTTGCGTGGGTCGCGTGCCAAGCAATCGAAGGAGCTTGCCGATCGGTTGCTCGACGAACTCGGTCTTGCCAAGCGGCTCAACAACCTGCCGTCACAGTTGAGCGGTGGCGAGCGCCAGCGCGTGGCCATCGGGCGAGCGCTGATGAACGAACCAGCGCTGGTGCTGTTCGATGAGCCCACCTCGGCGCTCGACACCCACCTCGGCGAGCAGGTGATGGAACTGATCCAGAACGAAGTCAAAGGCCGCGGCACTGCAGCCATCATCATCACCCACGGCCGGCGCATGACGCACTGGTGCGATCGCACCGTCACCATTCTCGACGGTCACCTGCAGACCGAAGAACTGGCTACAGCCGGCTGAACAAGCGTGCCGCCTGTTCGGCCGCCTTGGCGCGCACCTCGTTGACATCGACCCGGGTGGGCAGCCCGTCGCGCAACAGTTCCTCACCGTTCTCGCGCCGCACGTGTAGGGCTCGGATGCCTGGTGTAAAGGCAACGTGCCAAGGCGAATCCACATGGTCGTAGTTCCAGGTCACTACGTCGCTGTAGGCGTCGGGCATGAGCGTCCAACCGTTTGCAAGCCACTGCCACGCCGTCTCTGGCGAGGCCATCACATCGCTGGCGCGATGGGCCACATAGGCCAGGCGAAACTCCTCGAGCATGTCAGCGCCGATGCCATCAGTCCCGAGGACCACTGTGTTCGAACGACGTGCAGGCTCCGCGTAGCCAACCGCGTTGTTCATGTTGCTGCGCGGGTTATGGGCGAGCAGGCCGGGGAGACTGCGGTCGAGGTGGACGCCATGAACGAGCAACCAGTCATCGGCGCTGAGATGCTGCAGGCGTGCACCTGCCGGCGTGTCGATGGTGCCTTCGGCAACGTGCACGTGCACACCCACGCCGAGGTCACGAGCCAATCCTGCAGCGGCATCGAGCGTGTCATCGCTACAGGTGAAGGCTGCGTGGATGCCGACCATGCCGTTGCCGCCACCGCGGATGAATCGTTCGCATTCGGCGAGACCCCGTACCGCAGCGGAGGTCATCGCTGGCGGATGCGTCATCGGATCGGGCCACAACCCTGCGTTGTCCTGCCAGCGGTCGGTCACGCCGTATGCGCACATCACGCGCACACCCACCTCTGCGCAGGCGTCTGCGATCACCTGCAGGCTGCCCTCGATCGCATTCGGCCCCTCGTGATGATCGACGATTGCCGTTGTTCCGCATTGCAATGCTTCGACCGCGCCAAGCATCGCGCTCCACCGCAACATCTCCAGGTCGAGCGCCGCGTCGAGGCGCCACCACACCTGCTGCAGGATCGACAAGAAGTCGGTGGGCCGGCTCGGTGGCGCGGGCATGCCGCGCGCCAGCGATGAGTACAGATGGTGGTGACTGCACACCAGTCCGGGAGTAGTGGCCGACATGCCCCCCATCGTGTCAGCCTTGGGCGCGATACGCGCGCTGCAGCGATGGGCCACCGTGGTGAATCAGGGGTGCTGACCGCGCCAGATCGGTGAACGTGGCGGTTCGAACATCGCCGCCATCGGTGTGCCATCGATGGCCGCGAACGCCATCGGTCCCCACCACTCGGCACCTGCCGCAGCGCGGGGGAGTTCGTTGCGTGCGAACCAACCGACATCGGCAGTCTCAAGTGGATGCGCAGCGAGTTCGCCGCCGGTGGCCGTGCAGTGGAACAACAACATGTACATCGCAAAGCGTGTGAAGCCCATGCGCTGCCCATCGAGCACCGCGATCAACTGCACCGGTTCACACTCGATTCCCGTTTCCTCAAGCACTTCCTTGACCGCGACCTCGGCTGGCGAGTAGCCGGCGTCGGCCCAGCCGGTGGGATACAGCCAAATGAAACTGTCGGAGCGTTGCACCAGCAGGATCTCACCCTGATCGTTGCCCACGATGGCGCCAACGGCGACCTTCGGAGTGACGTAACCCGGCACGCCTTCGCCGACGCTCTCCATCCACTCCTGGATGAAGTGATCCTGTTCGCGCCGTACCTCGAGCGCATCGTCGGCGGCCGCCTTGATGTCGCCGGCGACGTGAAGGACTTCTTCGAAACGCTCGCGTTCGTACAGGCTCTGAGTGAAGCCGAGACCGGTACGTGCTATGGCTGCGAGGGCTTCGCTCCAGCGGACGAGGTCGCGTGTGAAGTCCTGCGGGTTCGAGTCACTCACGTCGGCGACCCTACCGCAGGTGTTCAGCTCGGCGCCGATCGAGCACGGTCTTGGCCTTCCATGCTCCCCAGATCAGACCCGGCTCGATCAAGGTTTCGTGGACATCGGCGAACGTGGCAGGGCTGAGGTTGTACACATCGTCAGGAAATGCACGAACCGCAAATTCGTCACGTGACGATTCGGCAATGCCGGCAGCCCGCAGCACTGCGGTGGGGTAACGAACTGCGGAACGCAACACGCTGAGGGGATTGCTGCGCTGCGCATCGACGTCGGTGTCGAGCAGTGCGACCAATTCGGCCATCACGACGGGCTTGCTCAGCAACGCCATTTCCTCGGCCTCGGCGCGCAGTGATGCCGCACAGGTGCCCGTCATGCGCGTCGATGTATTGACCACGCATCGAACTAACCACGGTCCGATGACCTCGCGCACCGCGTCGACGAGACGCTGTGGATACTCGTTCACCGCCCCATCATCCCATGAAGTGGTTCAGCCCGGTCGAAGCTCGGACGCGTACACTCACAGGCAATGAGCAATCGGCGCGGGGCCAAGCCATCGGTGGGTGCGCGCGCCATTGTCGCGATGGCTACGTGCGCGTTGATCGCCCAGTTGGCGGCATGTAGCTCGTCGGACCCCGTGGTCGCGCCGCTGAGTACGCAAGCGGTCAGCCCCTCGACCTCGGCGGCGCCGAGAGTCGACGATGGCGTGTTGCGCATCGGAGTGCTCTTACCGGCAAGCGGCGAGGGTGCCTCTATCGGTCAGTCGGCCCGTGCGGCCGTTCGTGTCGCGGTCGAGCAGGCCAATACCGCAGGTGGCGTGAACGGTCACCCGGTCGAAGTCGTGGTTCGCGACGAAGGGGCTGATTCAGCGTCGGCTGCGGCCGGCCTGCAGCAGCTGGTCGATGCCCAGGTCGACGTGATCGTCGGCCCCGCATCGTC
Organism: Actinomycetota bacterium; assembly: GCA_043753895.1. GTDB lineage: Bacteria > Actinomycetota > Acidimicrobiia > Acidimicrobiales > Ilumatobacteraceae > WLMZ01. The sequence continues at coordinate 84,855 of JAYUWK010000066.1, read as the reverse complement.
GAACGTCGCGATCACCCTCGTTCCCGCGCTTGCCACCGATGACGTCGCCGCGTGTTCGCCCAGTGCGTCGACGCTCGCGCTCGACAGCTTCCCGAACCGGTCACTGTTCTTTCGCACCATTGCTTCCGACAACCTCGAAGCCGAGGCGATGGCGCAGGTCATCGAGCAGACGGGGGAAGCTTCTGCGGCCATTGCCTACGTTGACGATGCCTACGGCAGACCACTCGCGAAGGCGTTACAGGCCGCGCTGCAGCGGCGCAAACTCTCGGTGAGCGCATCGGTCGGCTTTGCGGTCGACGACGACTCGTTCGCCGCAGAGGCCAGCACACTCGTCGGTTCGGGCAGTGGTGCGCTGGCCTTGATCGGCGACCCTGACGCCGGATCGCGCATGATGGCGGCGCTCAGCGATGCGTCGAGCGGGGCACCACGCGACATCGTCGTCAACGATGCCTTGCGCAAGCCGTGGTCGATCAGTCTGCTCGGATCCATTACTGCGGCGTCGCGCGCGAGGATCGTGGGGGTTTCGCAGTCGGTGCTCACCCAAGATCTGGAGCTGCTGACCGCGATCCGCCAGAACGATCCCACTGCAACGGGTTTGTTCGCGACGCAGGCCTACGACTGCGCGACCCTGTTCATGCTCGCGGCCGTGCAGGGTGCGTCGACCAAGCCGGACGTGATTGCATCGCAAATGAGCTCGGTGAGCAGTGCAGGGTCTGCGTGCCAGTCGTTCGAGCAGTGTTCGGCACTGCTGGCGAATGGGCGAAATATCGACTACGAGGGTCCGGGGAGTCTGCTCCAACTCGGATCGACGGGTGATCCCACCATTGCCCGATTCGACGAGTTCTCCTTCGATAACAGTGGTCGCGATATCACGGACCGCACGCTCACCGTAAACGCGACCGGGAGCTGAGCCCTGCTCTACTGCGACAGGCGAATCAGTCGGCGAAGACTTGTTCGACGGGAGTGACCATACCCACGTAGAACTGACCGAAGTCGGCGTAGATGGCCGATGCCCGATCGAAGCGCATCGTGTACACGACATCTTTGAGATCGTCGACGTGGTTGCCGAACAGTGTGACGCCCCACTCGAACTCGTCGAGTCCGGTTGAGCCGGTGATGAGTTGCACGATGCGGCCTGCAAAGGTTCGTCCACTCTTGCCGTGATCCTGCATCAATTCGACGCGTTCGTCGTAGGGCAGGGTGAACCAGTTCGCCCCCTGCTCGCGACGCTTCGACATGGGATAGAAGCAGAATGCACGCTTGCCCTCGGGAGGCAATACCGGGTAGAGCCGTGGCTGCAGCATCTCGGCGGGCATGCCCTTCGCGTACTCGCTGACCTCGGTGATGGATACGTAACTGTCGCTCACGATGAGTCCGCCGACTTGGATGCGCGACTGAAGGCGGCGCAGCACGCGCATGTCGGCATGCAGCGCCATGACGGCCACGTCGCACTTGTGGCCGAGCATCGCCGCGGTGATCACCTGTGCACCTTCGGCCTCAGCCGCTTTCACCGCCGACACGAATGCTTCGCTGTCGAGGTGCTCGGAGTTGTGGCAGAACAGGTGCAGCACGGTCAGGCCGGTGCTGGGGGTGATGGGCTCTATCTGTGTCGTCATGCCCTGCACACTACCGTCACTGGTTGCCTGCCGGCCCTCAGCCGAGGCGTTCCGGGGAGTACACGTTGAGGCGGTCGTCACGCACGAATCCGGCCAGGAGCAGATTGGCTCGCCGTGCCGTGAGCACCGCCAGCGACGTGGGCGCGCTGACGCTGAGCAGCACGCTAAATCCACCGGCCCACGCCTTTTGAACCATTTCGAAACTCGCCCGCCCGCTCACGAACAGGCCGAGTCCGGTTGCAGGCAGTTGTTGATCCAGCAGCAGCCGACCAATGACCTTGTCGACTGCGTTGTGGCGCCCGACGTCTTCGCGGGTGACAATGATGCTGCCGCTGGCGTCAAAGGCCGCTGCACCGTGCACGGCGCCCGTACTCGTGAACAGACCTTGGCCGGCAAGCACCTTCTCGCAGATGTCGGGAAAGCTGTCGATGTCGAACTCGTCGGCGTGCGCCGGATCGAGGGGTGCGAGCCGCTCACAGAGCGTGTCGATGCTGTCGGTGCCACACAGACCACAGCTGCTCGAGGTGGTGCCGAGGCGCGGCGTCGGTGCCGGTGCACGCCCGCCGGTCTCGACGGTAACGACGTTGAACTCGCTGGCCATCGCCGAACCGTTGGTGCAGTAGCGAACGGTGGTGATCGGGAAGCCGCCAAGTACCCCTTCGGTGTGGCAAAAGCCGACCGCGAGTTCGTAATCGTGACCCGGCGTGCGCATGGTGGTACTCACCTGAACGCCGTCGAGCTGGATCGACATCGGTTCTTCCACGATCAGGTCGTCGGGTTGGCGCCGCCGACTTGCGCCCGCCGTGACGCGGGTGACGAGCAAGGTGTCTGTGCGGCTACGGGCCATCACCCTCCGAGGCTACCGAGTACGCGTAGCGTATTTCTGCGGTTCGGAGTGGCAGGCGGTTCCATCGCCTGAATCTACGACGGCATCGAACCGATGTAGCCTGTCGCGTATGCCAACCGTCTTTCCGCCCCTCGATGGGTCCGCGCCGAAGTCACAGAAGTTCAGCGATGCTCCCGAAATGGGCATCGATCCGTCGAAGCGATACACGGCCACGATGGACACCACGCTCGGCACGATGGTCGTTGCGCTCGATGCCATCAACGCTCCGCTCAGCGTGAACAACTTTGTGTTTCTTGCGTCGCACCACTACTACGACGGCATCGTCTTTCATCGCATCATCAACGGTTTCATGTGCCAGGGCGGCGACCCCACCGGTACCGGTAGCGGTGGACCCGGCTATCGGTTCCCCGACGAACCCGTGAAGCAGAAGTACCAGATCGGGTCATTGGCCATGGCCAATGCCGGCCCCAACACCAATGGCAGCCAGTTTTTCCTCATTAGCGGTCCGAGTGGCGTAGGCCTGCCCCCGCAGTACAACCACTTCGGCCAGGTCGTGAAGGGCCTCGAAGTCGTCGATGCTATGCAGCGTGTTGCCACCGATCGCAGCGATCGCCCGCACGAAGACGTCGTGATCAACTCGGTCTCCATCACCGTTGCTGATTGAGCAAGACACTCACCGCTGCTGAAGCGCGCCGCATTGCGCTCGCTGCGCAGGGATTGGCCGATCCGCGCCCCAAGGGTCGGATCGACCGTCGTCATCTGCGCAAGGTGCTCGATCAGATCGGTCTGATCCAGATCGATGCGGTCAATGTGTTGGTGCGCAGTCAGGAGCTTCCGCTCTTCGCGCGCTTGGGTCCGCACCCGCGATCGCTCATCGCTGACGCAACCGCCGATGGTGAGTTGTTCGAGTACTGGGTGCACGAGGCCAGCCACGTGCCCACTGAGCACTATCACCTACATCGTTGGCGGATGTCGGGAGAGCACGGTTGGGGTACGTTCGCGCGGCTCAAGGAACGGCGTCCCGAGTTCGTCGACGAGGTGCTCGATCGTGTTCGCGCTGCGGGGCCGGTGTCGGCCGGCGAGTTCAATGCGCGAGTGGGACCAAAGGGCACCTGGTGGGACTGGGACGACGCGAAGGTCGCACTCGAGCATCTTTTCTTCACCGGCCGAGTCGCCGGGCGTCGACGCCCCAACGACTTCGCTCGGCTCTACGACATCGCTGAGCGATGGATTCCGTCAGACGCGCTGAGCCGCGAAGTGCCCGCCGAGCGCGAGGCGCGCAAGGAACTCTTGGTGCTGGCCGCGAAGCACCATGGCGTCGGCACACTCGGTGATCTCACCGACTATCACCGTCAGAAGAACGCGCCGTGTCGGCCGCTCGTGGCCGAGTTGGTTGACGAGGGTCGCCTGATGGAAGTTGAGGTGCAGGGCTGGAAGCAGCCGGCCTACGTGCATCCGCAGGCGCGCCGGCCCCGCAACGTGAACGGGCGTGCGCTGTTGAGCCCGTTCGATTCGTTGGTGTTCAACCGCGAACGCACTGAACGGGTTTTCGGTTTTCACTATCGCATCGAGATCTACGTGCCCCAGCCCAAGCGCGTGTACGGCTATTACGTACTGCCGTTCCTGCTCGGCGACGAACTGGTCGGTCGGGTGGACCTCAAGGCCGACCGGCACAACAGTGCCCTACTCGTGCAGGGTTCCTACGCCGAACCGGGCGTACCCGATGAGGTCATCGTGCCCGAACTCGCCGACGAATTGCGGCTCATGGCCACATGGCTCGAGTTGGACACCGTGGTGGTGAAGCCGCGGGGCGATCTTGCCCGATCGCTGGCGAGCGCGTTCTGACTGCATAGGTCGCGCAATGCCCACCTTGGGTATGGGCAGGCTCACTACGCTCATGACGTGTCTGCTGATTCCCCGCTCGACAGCAGCCCAATGACGGAGCCAGCCGCGTCATCGAACCGCATACGCGACCAACTGCCACAGTGGGCCACCACGATGCCGACGTGGATCTGGAAGGCAGCGGTCATCTTCTGGCTCGTGTACCTCGCAAGTTCGTCGGTGCGGTTCATGTTCGATCGGCTCACCGGGCTCATGGTGCTGCTGTTGGTGTCGATGTTTCTGGCGCTCGCGATCGAGCCGGGGGTCAACCGGCTGTCGCTACGTGGGTGGCGGCGAGGTACGTCGACTGCGCTGATCCTGTTCGGCGTGTTCCTGTTCACGGTTGTGTTCGTGGCGGCCATTGCGTCGCTCGTTGGCGGCCAGATTGCCGACCTGCTGAACGACACGCCCAAGACCGTTACAAAGGTGGTCGGCTTCATCAACCGTCACTTCAACACCGACATCAACGCGAAGAAGGTCATCGACAGTATCCAAGACCCGAATGGAACATTCCAGACCTTCATCAAGGCGCAGCGCAACAAGGCGTTCGATGTGTCGGTGGCCGCGCTCGGCGTACTGTTGCAGTTGTTCTCGGTGCTGTTGTTCACCTTCTATCTGGTGGCCGACGGACCACGGATGCGGCGCAGCATCTGCAGCCGTTTCCGGCCGACTCGTCAAGAACGCGTGCTCGAGGTGTGGGAGATGGCCATCACCAAGACCGGTGGGTATCTGTATTCGCGGGCACTTCTGGCGGCGCTGTCGGCGTTCTTCCACTGGATCCTGTTCCAGTCGCTCGGCACCACTGCGCCGGTGGCTATGGCCTTATGGGTCGGCCTGATCAGCCAGTTCCTGCCCGTGGTCGGCACCTACCTCGCCGGGGCGTTACCGATCTTGCTCGCGCTCGTCGACTCGCCCGGCAAGGCATTGGTGATGTTCGTGTTCGTCGTGCTGTATCAACAGGTCGAGAACTATTTGTTCCTGCCGCGCATCACCGCACGTACCATGGAACTCCACCCGGCGCTGGCCTTCGGCGCGGCCCTTGCCGGTGGTGCCGTGTTGGGTCCGGTCGGCGCCATCCTTGCGCTGCCAGCAGCGGCGATGGGTCAGGCAGTTGTGAGCGAATGGGGTGTGCGTCACGAGGTCATCGACGTGCCACTCACGCGCCTGTCGCACCCCACTCTCAAGGTCAGACGTGGGGCGCGCAAGAAGGGTGATCAGCAGGACTCAGATGAATCTGACTGACGCGTTCGTGCCGGTCGCATTCACCACGAGATCCGAGTTTGCTGAGTCGGTGCACTTCGGCGCGGTCGTTGGATTGCACCGCGACGGCTCGATTGCGTTGGCCGCCGGCGACCCGAACGTGTTGATCTACCCGCGCTCGGCGAACAAGCCGATGCAGGCCATAGCGATGCTCGATGCAGGGCTCTCACTCCCTGCCGATCAGCTCAGCTTGGTGTGCGCCAGCCACGATGGCACGGCCATGCACCTCGCTACGGCTCGGCGGATTCTGGCAGCTGCCGGCCTCGATGAATCGGCGTTGATGAACGTCGCCGACCTCCCTCTGGATCCGAAGGCTGCCGAGGCTGTGTTGCGCTCAGGTGGCTCGCGTAGCGCGTTGCAGATGAACTGCAGCGGCAAGCACGCCGGCATGCTCGCCACATGTGTGATCAATGGTTGGCCACTTGATACCTACTTGGATGCGTCGCATCCACTGCAGGAGATGATCACGGCATCACTGCCATCGTTGATCGAGCATCGTGTCGCGCACATCGGTATCGATGGCTGCGGCGCGCCGGCGCACGTGATGCCGTTGCTCGGCCTTGCCCACGCCTTCCGGCGAATCGCATCGGGTCGAGCGGGCGATGCAGGGCAGCAGGTGTACGAGGCGATGACCACGCACCCCGCGATGGTGGGTGGGGATCGTCGTGACGTGACCCGATTCATGCAACACGTTCCGGGCTTGTTCGCGAAAGATGGTGCCGACGGTGTGTTCGCTGCCGCGATGCCCGATGGTCGTGCTGTCGCGTTCAAGATTGCCGATGGCGCAAACCGGGCCCGGCCGACAGTGATGCTCGCAGCCCTACAGGCACTCGATGTCGATGTCTCGATCGTGCGCCCCACGGTGCGCGAGACGATCAAGGGCCGTGGTCATGAAGTGGGTGAGGTTTCTGCAATCGTAGAGTCGCTGAGGTCGTGGCGTGGCTGAGATCCCATTCGTGGCGCCCCTCGACGATGTGCGGTACGGCGCGGTGCAGCAGGTGTCGCCGCTGATCCGCAGGATCATCGCGAACAATCCGAGCAAGTACAGCTATCGCGGCACGGGCACCTACATCGTCGGCCGCGGTGAGGTTGCCGTGATCGATCCTGGTCCGGTGCTCGACGAACATCGCGAGGCGTTGACGGCGGCCCTTGATGGTGAGCGCGTGTGCGCGATCCTGATCACGCACTGCCACAGCGATCACTCGCCGCTTGCGGCATGGCTACGCGAGTTCACTGGTGCGCCCACGATTGCCTACGCCGAACACGGCGAGGTTGACACCGAAGCTGACGACGAATCGGATGTGAAGATCGAGGAATCCATCGATCTCGCGTTCATGCCCGATGTTCGCGCAGTCGATGGCAGCATCGTCGCTCGCGCCGATGGCTGGACGCTTCGCGCCGTGCACACACCCGGGCACACATCGAATCATCTCTGCTTTGTTCTCGACGAAGAACAGGCGTTGTTCACGGGCGATCACGTGATGGGCTGGAGCACCACGGTGGTCTCGCCGCCCGACGGCGACATGCGCGCCTACATGGATTCACTGCGCAAGGTGATCGCACGCGGCGATCGCACGCTGTGGCCCACTCACGGCAATCCCGTCACCGACCCTGCGCCGTTCCTCGCGGCGTATCTCGCGCACCGAGTGGATCGTGAGGAACAGGTGCTGGCACAGGTGCGCGCCGGGGTGGACACCATCGACGCCATCGTGAAGGTGCTCTATGCGAACGTGCGCGAGGAGTTGCACAAGCCGGCCGGTCGCAGCGTGTTGTCGCATCTCGTGAAGTTGATCGATGACGGACTCGTCGTGGTTGACGATGACGATGACGCCCCGTCGCTTATGGCGTCGTTCCGTCCCGCTTGACGCGGGTCCCCCTCGGCCGCTCGGGATTTCCCTTCTCGCACGCCACTCGCTGCGCTCGGGCTACCGCTCGTCGGTGAAATCCTGACCGTCCTCGGTGGTTCCCGCGCGCCTCACTTGGGGGTGGCGTCGGTGGCGCTTCGCCAACGGTGGCGGGGATCCGGGGCGAGGCCGGCGTGGGCTGTGTAGCGGCGCGAACCTGTGTGGTCGGCGTACTTCGCGAGGACGGCTTCGATTTCGGCGGCGAATTCGATCGCGTCAGCGTCGGCGAGGTGGAACGTCATCCAGGCATCGGTGTAGCGGCGTCTGCGGGGTCTGCCGTCGGTTTCGACCATCTCGACGGATGTGCCCGATTCGCCGGCTCCGGCGAATGCGAGCGAGAACGCCTCGGTTGATTCGATGGCTTCGTCAAGGCCGTCGAAGAAGCGGCGCAACACGCGTAGTCGTCCTTCGTCGAGCAGCGCAACTCGACTGTCGATGGGGATCTTCGCGTAGGCCACGGTGAGTTGGCGCGCAGGTGCCCGGTAGTGGGGCATTGCCTTGCCGGCGCGCTGTTCATCGCCGAGGTGCACGAGTAGACCCACGTGTACGAACTTCGGAATCCAATACGCCATCGTTGAGGTCGGTCGACTCACCGCAGCGGCAGAAGATGACAACGTGTGGGTGTCTTGCAAGAAGGGCAGCAGGTAGCGCAGCGAGCGCAGGTTTGTGAGCATCGCGATCGCCGCTGGCGCGGTGATGTCGAGTGTGTCCGGCCAGGATTGCGCTTGCGGTTGTGCCAACGTGACCTCTTACGAATCAGTGTCTAGAAATCGAATGTGACGCAGACGACGATAGCCCACATGGTCCTTCGTCTCTATCGCAACTTCCGTCTCATCTGGATCGGCCAGGTCGTATCTGTCATTGGCGACGGCATGCAGAGCGTCGCTCTTCTGTGGTGGGCGCGCCGGGTGGATGGCAACGGTCTGTTGTCGGCAGTGGCGCTGTCGATGATCGTGCCGTTCGTGTTATGTGCTCCGCTCGGCGGGTGGCTCGCCGATCGTCTCGATCGGCGGCATTTGCTGATGATGGCTGACATGCAACGACTTGTCGTCACGGCAGCGCTCGCGCTTCTGGTGATCAACCATCAAACGTCAGCGGTGCTTGTCTGTTCGCTCGTCGGGCTCGCCGCGATTGCTTCGGCGGTCTTTGACCCCACCTACTCCGCGGTGCTCCCATCGCTCATCGAGCCAGAGCATCGGCCTGCAGCGAATGGCCTGAACTTGGCCAACTCGGCGGTCGGCGGGCTACTCGGCCCTCTCATTGGCGGACTACTGATCAGCATGTTCGACGTCGGCAGCGTGATGTTGGTCAATGCAGCGACCTTCGCCTGGTCGGCGATCTTCATCTCTTTGGCGCGGGTGCCTCGCCCGGACGGGGCAACCCCCGCGCCGCGCAAGCGTCACTCCACCCGCGACGCGATGACATCGGTGATACGCGATCCGCAACTGCGTCGAATCGTGGGCCTCATGTCGGTGCTGAACATGGTGGCCGCACCAGTTCCACTGCTGATCGTCGCGCTTGCTGTGGACCGCTTTCACGTTGACTCGACTGCATACGGTGTTTTGGAGGTGATGGTCTCGGTGGGTGTGTTGCTCGGCGCGCTCCTCGCGGGCAAGGTTGCCAAGGACGCCATCGGCGCACCGATGTTGGTGGTCGGTGTGTGTCTGGGCGCGGCAGGTCTACTCCCGATCGTCGGAACAGCAGGGCTCTTCGTGATCGGCGGTGTCGCAATTGCACTTGCAAGTACCTCGCTGTCGACCAAGCTGCAGGAGGTGGTGGAACCTGAGGTCCGCGGCAGGGTGTTCGGCGTCGTGGGGGCGCTCGGTGAGGGGTTGCGGCCGGTTGGACTTGCGCTCAGCGCCCCGCTTCTCGCGATTGCCGGCGTGAGTGGGGCGTTCGTCGTGGTGGGAGTCGGGATCATCGTTGCCACCCTTTGTTGGGCGCCGCGTCGTTCCGTCCCGCTTGACGCGGGTCCCCCTCGGCCGCTCGGGATTTCCCTTCTCGCACGCCACTCGCTGCGCTCGGGCTATCGCTCGTCGGTGAAATCCTGACCGTCCTCACTCGTCCGTTCGCTGGCGCACGGCCTCGCGTTTGGTGGAGAATGGGCGCTTACCTCACGGGGGCATCATGATCACAGGTTCATCAAGCGTCACGATCGACCGGCCGTCGTTGGAGGTCTTCGCCGCAATAGCCGACATCACTCGTATCGGCGAGTGGAGCCCTGAGTGCAAGAGCGGGCGTTGGACCGGCGGGGCGACGGGGCCGGCCGTCGGGGCCACGTTCGAGGGCGACAACAAGGTTGTCGTGGCGGGGATCACAATGAAGAAGTGGACGACGACATCAAAAGTCACGGCATGCGTTCCGGGCGAGGTGTTCGAGTTCGTCGCCGAGGGATTTACTACGTGGCGCTACGAATTGCAGCCTGACGGGGCCGCTACGTTGGTCACTGAGTCATTCAGCTTTGATGCATCGAAGGGCTTTCAGAGCTTCCTCTACGAGAAGGTGATGCGTCGTTCGAGCACAATGACCAAGGGCATGCAGCGCACCCTCGATCAGCTCAAGGCGAGCCTGTCGTCGTAGTTGCGCTTTGCGGCCCATGACCACCCTGCCCACCCGCGCCACCAGCGACCGCTCTGCGTGACTATGATTTGGGCCAATGCCGTTCCGGAGGAATTCCGGTCCGCTCAAAGGAGTGGTGATGCTGAAGCCGAAGTTTCTCGTGTTGATTGCGATCCCGTTCGTGCTCGGCATCTCCGCCTGCAGTAGTAGTGGCACGGCGTCGCCGAAGAGCACAACCACCATTCCGCGGACCACCACAACGACGATCAACATGTTGTTGTCGGATACCACCACAAGCGCAGCGCCGCTCACCTCGACACTTGCTGGGGGCGGTGCAACCACCACGACAACGAAGCCAGCCGTTACTACGCCCGCTACGGTCAGCGCGACGGCGAAAGATTGGGAGGTCGTTGTCGGCATTTTCACCACGAAGGCACTCGCACAGGCGCAGCTCGACAAGCTCACCAAAGCCGGTTTTGCCGGATTCACGATCAAGCCGCTTCCGTCGAAGTTCGCCGTCGTGAAGGTCGGCTTCACGAACGCCGAGGCCACCGCGCTGATGAAGAAGATCATTGCTGCCAAGGTAGGCACGGCCACCATCTTCCATCTCACCAGTTCTGGTACTACGGCCACCACCGCGCCCAGCGCAACGGCCACCAACTTCGAAGTGGTCGAGGGTATCTACACCACCAAGGCGCTCGCGCAGACGAAGCTCGACAAGCTCACCACGGCGGGCCTCACCGGTTTCAGCATCAAGACGCTGACGTCAACCTTCGCCGTGGTGAAGGCGGGCCTCACCAACGCCGAGGCAACGGCGCTCGTGAAGAAGGTCGATGCAGCCGGGTTCGGCCCGTCACGCGTCAAGCAGCTCTGACCGGGTCAGCGCTGGGCTGGTGCTCAGCGCACCCACGAAGCAGGACGCTTCTCCAAGAACGCAGTCATCCCTTCTCGAGCCGCGTCGCTGGCGAACAGGTTTGCCGACAGCTCTGCGGTCCAGGTGAACGCATCGTCCTCGCCGAGTGTTGGCACCACGGCTGTGAGTTGCTTGCACGCAGCGATGGCGCCGGGCTCGCCGGCAAGGAGGTCGCTGACGACTGCACTGACCTCCGAGTTGAGTTGGTCGGCGGGAACCGAGGTGTTGATGAGCCCCATCCGCACGGCCTCTGCAGCCGAGAACCGATGACCACGCAGGAACGCGGCTTGGGCGTCTGCAGCGCGCATCTTGGGGAGGCAGATCACCGAGATCATCGCGGGTGCGACGCCGACGCGTACTTCGGTAAAACCGAACTTGGCGTGGTCGACGGCCACGGAAATGTCCATCGCTGCGGCCAGGCCCATACCGCCAGCGACGCAGTGGCCAGCGATGCGACCGACGTACGGCTTGGGTGAGTGGCGGAACCGACCGAACAAGTTGCGCGGGTCCAGGTTGCCCGACCGTGAATCGTCAGTCGAGCGCTCGGACAGATTGGCCCCGGCGCAGAACACCGAACCCGTGTTGGTCAGCACGACGACGCGAACCTCCGGGTCGGAGTCGGCGATGTCGAGCGCTGCAACCAGTTCGCTGGTGAGCTGCGCGCTGAGTGAGTTGCGGCGCTCTTCGTCGGTGAGGGTGATGGTCATCACGCCGTTGTCGAATTCGGTCTGTACGAGCGACATCACGAACCTCGCGGTGCCGGTACGTCGGTGGGCCCACCCGCGAAGGCTTGTGCCCGTAGCAACCATTGCCGACCGAGCTCGCCCGCCTGCAGATCAGTGTCGTCGACATTGCGGCGCTGGGTGACGACGAGGCAGAAGTCCTCCGCTGAGCCGCGCACGGTATCGGCTGCCGATGTGCCGTCGGGGCCCCACGTCCAGATGGCACCGGATGGGCTCGCGAGCTCGAGGCGCACATCGCCCGCTGGTGGCGTCTCGCCGCGCACGGCATATGACCAGCCCCGAGTGATGAAGCCCAATTGGGCAATGTGGCGCAGCCGATCGGTGGGTGCACGGTACGCGCCGACGGCATCGACGATGTCCGTGCCGTGTGCCCACACCTCCATCAGGCGCGCGGTGAGGAACGACTTCGCGCCCATTGAGGGTCCGTACCACCCAACGCGGGTGGTCTCGGTGAGTGTGGCCGCTGCATCGGCAAGGACGTGCCGGTTGGCGCGCCATGCCGCCAGCTGCTCGGCGGGCGTCAGCGCACGGAAAGCTCCGAGCGTGAAGTCATCGCCGCCGCCCGACGCAAAGAGCGACTCGAGACCGGAGCGGAAGGCATCTGGATCGGTAACGGCCAGCGCTGCCGTGCCGTCGAAGTAGGTGAGGTGGCCGATTTGATCAGTCACGTTCCATCCCGCACTCGGTGTTGGCAACAACCATTCGGTGTCGGTGAGCCCGGCCACGATGGTGTCGAGTGCAACCTGTTCAGCCACCAGGTCGGCGCGTAGGTCATCGAGATCAGTCATGGTTCCCCTTGTTGTGTTCATGTCACTCCAGCAGCGCGACAGGTAGATCGATCACTCGGCTGCGTAACCACTCGCCGAGACTCTTCGCCTGCGCATCCTGACGGGTCGACGCCGCGACGCCTTCTTGCAACAAGTCGTGGATCACGAAGTTGAGCGATCGCAACGCAGGCAGCCGGTACCGGTCGATGGCCAACGGTGCTGTCTCCGGCAGCAACTGACGCAACACATCGATCGTGAGGAACTCGTCGAGCCACGCCCACGCTGGATCGCTACGCGCGAACACGCCGAGGTTGGCGTTGCCGCCCTTGTCGCCGGAGCGCGCACCGTACAGACGGCCGAGCGGTGCAGAGACGGTGTGCCCGGCGGGAACCGCAACGCGGATCCCTGGGTCTCCGATCACACGCACGTCGGCAGTAGGTGCAACCGAATCGATGACGGTCTGATCGCCACCGAGGATCACAACATGCTGCGGGACCAGCTCGGCAGGCACCAGGGCCGGACGGTACACGCCGTAAGCATTTCCACCGGACGGGCCACCGCTCACACCGAACATTCCCGGAATTGTTGCAAGTGCAATTTCCGTGACCGCATTGGCGACAGCTCGGCCGACTTTGCGCTCGTCGGGATCCTTGAGGGTGATACGCCAGAGCGCCACGGCTTCCTCGTTGCTTGCCGGGTCCACCTTGTCGGTGCGAACAACGCGCGTCGTGACGCTGGCGAAGTCGCCGGGGCCATAGGGGCACGCGAACCAGAAGGCGTCTTCAACGAGCTTGGCTTTTGCCTCGATGTCGAGCCCGGTGAGCGCCACCGCCATGTCGTTACGGAAGCCGCCGACCTCGTTCATCGCCACCTTCAGGGTGGGCGGCGGGGGTTCGCCCTTGGTGCCGCTGATACGGACACGATCTGTTGCGATCTGATCGAGGCGAATCGTGTCGAAGCGCGCGGTCACGTCGGGGCCGAGATACGCAGGGCTGGCAATCTCGTAGAGCAACTGTGAGGTGACGGTGCCGACGGACACCTCGCCGCCGGTGCCGTCGTGCTTGCCGATCACGCATGAGCCGTCGGACGCAACCTCGGCCCACGGGAACCCGACCCTGGTCATGCCGGGCACCTCGGTGAAGAACGAGTAGTTGCCGCCCGTTGCCTGCGCGCCGCACTCGACCACGTGGCCTGCCACCACGGCACCCGCAAGCGAATCCCAATCGTCGCGGGCCCAGCGGTGATGCCACGCGGCGGGCCCACAAACCACCGCTGCATCGGTGACACGACCGGTGATCACAATGTCGGCGCCGCGGTTCAGCGCATCGACGATGCCCCAACAACCCAGATACGCGTTCGCAGTGATAAACCGCGATGTGTCCCCGATGGCCTCACCGGTTTCGAAGTGCGCCAGATCAACGCCGGCGGCCACCAGATCGTTGAGCCGAGGGAGCAGGTTGTCTCCGTTCACGTAGGCAATCGTGGGGTTCAGCCCCAGCTTGGCGGCAACCTCGGCAACGGCCTCGGCGCATCCGTCAGGGTCGAGCCCGCCCGCGTTCGACACCACTTTGATGCCGCGGTCCAGACAGGTTCCCATCACCTGTTCCATCTGCGTCACGAAGCTGCGGGCATAGCCACCCCCCGGGCGCTTGGCCTGGGTGCGGGCGAGGATGAGCATCGTCAACTCCGCCAGCCAATCGCCGGTGAGCACGTCGATCTGGCCACCCTCGACCATCTCGCGTGCTGCTGACAAGCGGTCGCCGTAGAAGCCGGAGCAGTTCGCAATACGGATCGGAAGTGTCATCTCAGGCCCCATCGGTTTCGTCGGACTCGATCATCAACAGCACGGCACCGTTGCCCACTTGCTCGCCGGCACGCACGAACACCTCGGTGACGGTGCCCTCGGCGGGCGCAGTGATGTGGTGCTCCATCTTCATTGCCTCCATCACCACCAGGGTCGTACCGGCGGCAACGTGATCGCCCACCGCGACACGGACATCGAGCACTGTGCCAGGCATCGGTGCAGTGAGCCCGCCCGTTGGCATCTCCGAGCCAGGGATTTCGAAACGGGGCACGATCGTGAAATCGATGGTGCCGCGTACGGTCTGAATGAAGATGCGATCACCGGCGCGCGTGATGCGTGATGTTGCGCGGCGGCCGTCGATCTCAATATCGATGTCGGCGTGTGAGCGGCGATGAATGTGAGCAGTGCCTCCGCCACCGTCGTCGCCGACCGTGAACGAGCCATCGCGTCGCGACCGGTAGCTCACCTGCACCACCCGATCGCCGTGCCGAAGCGCGAGTTGCTGTGCGGGGAGGCGGGCATTGCGCCAGCCGCTCGGTAGCTGTGCGAGCACGGTTGCGTGAGCGCGATTCTCGCCCTGTATCCACAACGCCGCGGCAGTGCCGGCACGCTGCAGATCGGCGTCGCCGAGTGCCAGCTTCAGCGCGGGCCGCACCCGCTCGATGAAGTCGGTGGTCGTGTCGCCGTCGATGAATTTCTGATGGCGCAAGGTGGCCGCCAGGAAGTCACGGTTGGTGGTCACCCCACCGAGATGCAGCCGTTCGAGCGCGAGCGCAAGCAGAGCAGCAGCCTCGGAGCGAGTGGGGGCGTGCGCCACCACCTTCGCCAGCATCGGGTCGAAAGCCACGCTCACCACCGAGCCCTGCTCCACGCCGGATTCCCAACGCACCATCGGAGTGGCTGCTGGCGCAAAGGCATGCAGCGTGCCTGTGGCCGGCAGGAAGCCGGCATCGGGGTCCTCCGCGCAGAGTCGGGCCTCGATCGCGTGGCCGGTGAAGGAAATGTCGTGTTGTTCGTAGCCGAGCGACTCGCCAGCCGCGATGCGGATCTGCTCACGCACCAGATCGATGCCCGTGACCTCCTCGGTGACGGGGTGCTCCACCTGCAGGCGAGTGTTGACCTCGAGGAAGAAGAACTCACGCGTGGCATCGTCGACCAAGAACTCCACCGTGCCGGCCGACTGATACCCCATCGACCGAGCGAGTTGCAGCGCGGCCTCGCCCATCGCGGCACGCATCGTTGCGTCGACTACCGGTGACGGTGACTCCTCGATGAGCTTTTGGTGGCGGCGCTGGATGCTGCACTCACGTTCGCCGAGGTGGACCAGGTTGCCGTGTGCATCGCCGAGGATCTGGATTTCCACGTGGCGTGATGCGGCCACGTATCGCTCGAGGAACACGCGGTCGTCGCCGAAACCATTGAGCGCTTCGCGCTGTGCCGATGCCACGGCTTCATCGAGTTCGGTAGCGGTGGCGACCACGCGCATGCCCTTGCCACCACCACCCGCAGAAGCCTTCACGAGCAATGGGTAACCCACATCGGCGGCGCCTGCAGGAGTCTCTGACGAGGGCAGGGTGGGCACGCCTGCAGCAACGGCAACGCGCTTTGCGGCGAGCTTGTCGCCCATCGATGCAATCGCAGCGGCGGGCGGCCCGATCCACACCAGTCCGCCAGCCACCACGTCGGCAGCGAACTGGGCGTTCTCGCTGAGGAAGCCGTATCCCGGGTGAATCGCCTGCGCGCCTGTGGCGTGCGCGGCAGCGATGATGGCCGAGCCGTCGAGGTATCCGGTGCTGAGGCGCACGGCCTCGTCGGCGTCGGCGACGAAGGGAGCCGCGGCATCGGAGTCGACGTAGACAGCAACGGTGCGAATACCCATGTCGTGTGCGGTGCGCATGATGCGCCGGGCGATCTCGCCACGGTTGGCAATGAGGATGGTGTCGAAACTGGTCGAGGGGCTCACAGCCGGAACACTCCGTATCCCTCGGCACCGGCGATGGCTCGGTTGCGTACCACCGACAGGCACATGCCCAACACGTTGCGCGTGTCGCGTGGATCGATGATGCCGTCGTCGCTGATCGCCCCAGTGGCAACGAGAGCCAACGATCCCTTCTCCTGGATGGCTTCGACCATCTCGACGATCTTGCGGTCTTCCTCCTCGTCGAAATAGAGGCCTTGCCGTGCGGCCTGGCCGCGACGCACCATGGACATCACGCCGGCGATCTGCTTGGGACCCATCACGGCAACCTTCGCGGTTGGCCACAGGAACGTGAACCGGTTGCCGAAGGCGCGGCCTGACATGCCGTAGGTGCCTGCGCCATACGACGAGCCGATGGTGACAGTGAGGTGCGGCACGGTGGAGTTGGTGACCGCATTCAGCATCTGCGAGCCCTTCTTGATGATGCCATCGGCCTCGAAGTCGCGGCCCACCATGTAGCCGGTGATGTTCTGCATGAATACCAACGGCACATCGATCTGGTTGCACAGCTGGATGAAGTGTGTGGCCTTCTCGGCCGAGCGCGGGTAGATCACTCCGTTGTTGCCGATGATGCCCACGGGGTAGCCGTGGATGCTCGCCCAACCGCACACGATGGTGCCGCCGTATCGGGGCTTGAATTCTTCGAAGCGCGAGCCGTCGACCACCCGCGCGATGACATCACGTACGTCTACCGGCGAGCGCAGGTCGCGGCTCACGAGACCGAGCAATTCCTCTGGGTCATGCGCGGGCTCGTCGGGGCGAAGGCTCGGATCGGGCCCTGGTTTGCGCCAGTTCAGGTGGGACACGACCTCTCGGCACAGACGGATTGCATCCATCTCGTCCTCCGCGAAGTAGTCGCCAAGACCCGACACCTCGGCGTGCATCTGTGCACCGCCGAGCGTCTCGTCGTCAGACTCCTCGCCGGTGGCCATCTTCACCAACGGAGGCCCCGCAAGGAAGATCTTCGACTGCTCCTTGACCACGATGTTGTAGTCGCTGAGGCCCGGTTGATACGCGCCCCCTGCGGTGGACGACCCGAACACCACACACACCGTGGGGATGCGCATCTTGGAGAGTTCGATCAGTTCGTAGAAGAAGCGGCCGCTCTCGGCGAAGTGGTCGGTCTGCACGCGGCGCCCGCCGCCGCCGTCGGTCTGCACGCGTAGGTCGGCTCCTGCCGACTCGACGAAGCTCACGTACGGCATGTGGTTGTCACGGGCAATCTCGAGCGCGCGCATCCACTTCTTGGCCACATACGGCGTGAGCGCGCCGCCGAGCACCGAAGGATCGTTGGCCAGGATCACGCACTCGGTACCGGCGATCACGCCAATGCCCACCAAGGCACCGCCACCCATCGCGTAGTCGCTGTCGTACGCAGCAAGCGCGCTGATCTCGAAGAACGGGCTATCAGGGTCGAGCACGTTGGCGATTCGTTCGCGCACGGGCAGCTTGCCGCGGGCACGCATGCGATCCATCGCCTTCTCACCACCGCCCGCCTCGGCCTGATCGAGCAGGCCGTCGATCACGTCGAGTTGCTCCAGCATGTCGGTGCGGTTCTGCTGGAACTGCTCGGAGTTGATGTCGAGCGTCGATCGCAGCGGCGGAGCCAGCAGGGTTCGGTCCATGGCCAGATAGTAGGCACATGCGATTCGGCGGCTGATAATGGGCGCGGTATTGTCTGGCGATGAAAACCGCGATCACCGACATGTTGGGTATCGACGTCCCCATCCTCGCCTTCACCCATTGCCGCGATGTGGTTGCGGCAGTCAGCAAGGCCGGGGGCATGGGCGTGCTCGGCGCCGTTGCGCACTCGCCTGCGCAACTCGAGATCGACCTCGAGTGGATCGAGAACGAGATCGGCGATCGGCCCTACGGCATCGACCTCATCGTGCCCGCCAAGTACGCCGGTAGCGACGCCGGTGGCTACACGATCGACGACATTCGCAACCTCATCCCCGCCGAGCACATTGCCTTTGTCGACGACATCCTGCGCCGCTACGACGTGCCGGTGTTGGCCGATGATGAGGCCGGCGGTCGCGGCGGTGTCATTGGCGGGGCGGGCGCTGTTCCCTTCTCCGCGAACCAAGCTGACCCGCTGCTCGAGATCGCTCTCGCGCGTCGCCCATCATTGGTGGTCAACGCGCTCGGACCGCCGCCCGCGCACATGATCGAACGCGTGAAGGAAGAGGGCCGCCTGCTTGGCGCTCTAGCGGGCAAGGCTCAGCACGCGCAGCGGCACGTGAATGTGGGTGTCGACATCATCATCGCTCAGGGTGCTGAGGCTGGTGGCCATACGGGTGAGGTGGGCTCGATGGTGCTCATCCCCGAAATCGTCGATGCGGTCGCTCCGGTGCCGGTGCTCGGCGCGGGAGGTATCGGTCGCGGCCGACAGATGGCCGCGGCGATGGCGCTCGGCGCGCAGGGTGTGTGGTGTGGATCCGTGTGGCTCACCACCGAAGAAGCCGAGACGCATCCGGTGGTCAAGCGAAAGTTCCTCGCAGCTACATCATCAGACACGGTTCGCTCTCGTTCGCGTACGGGCAAGCCGGCGCGCCAGTTACGCACGGCATGGACCGACGAGTGGGACAACCCTGAAACGCCGATGCCATTGGGCATGCCCATGCAGCCGATCCTGGTGGGCGAGGCGTTGCAGCGCATCGACCGTGCCGCCTACCGGTCGGGCAGCGGTGCCGAGCAACTCACCAACTACTTCGTCGGTCAGATCGTGGGCACGATGAATGTGAGCAAGACCGCAGCGCAGGTGGTGTTCGACATGATCGACGAGTTCATCGAGGCCGTGCAGTCGCTCGGTCACCAACTCGACGCCTGACTCCGCAACTCTGATCGTGGGGCCGTTTCCCGCGGCGGTTCAGACCGATGGCACGCTGACCACGCCGAGTTCGCTGAGGAGCTCGTCGGACTCGCGCTCCAACGATTCGGCCTGCGCGGCATCGCCGCCGAGTCGGGCAAGTTCGGCGGCAGCACGAAAATTGAGCGCACGCTC
Source organism: Actinomycetota bacterium (assembly GCA_043753895.1). GTDB lineage: Bacteria > Actinomycetota > Acidimicrobiia > Acidimicrobiales > Ilumatobacteraceae > WLMZ01. The sequence goes on along the minus strand of JAYUWK010000066.1, from coordinate 65,579 downwards.
GTAGCGGGCGCCCACCGATCGAGCAATCGCGTCGGCGAGTGCGTCTGCGGCTTCGGCCAACCTGCCGACCCGGATGAGCGCCCACGCCCGCGCCCGTTGCAGCTGTACCTTCGGCCTGACGTCACCCTCCTCATTGAGGTTTCTCAGCAGGGAATCGGCCAACTCGAGCGCATCACTATGTCGGCCGATGACGAGGAGCGCCTCGGTCAACTGAACATTCGTGGCGAACACGAATGCAGCGGCACCCAACTCGGCGAATTGGCTGACCGCCAACTGCAGATGGCTCAAACCGGCGTCGTGCTCGTGGGCCAACACTTCGGCGCGCCCGAGATTGGCGGTGGCCACGGCGACCCCGGTTGGGTAGCTGGCAGATCGGAAGACCCGTAGCGCCTTACGGAACAATGGCAACGCTTCGTCGACGCGACCCTGATCGCACAGGATCTCGCCGATGTTGTTGTCGCCTGTGGCTGCACCCACTACGTCGCCAGCGCGCTCGGCAGCCTGGCGAGCCTGGGTGTAGTAATCGAGCGCCTTCATCCAGTGGCCGGTGTGATAGTCGATGATGCCAAGGTTGTTGAGAACGTTGCATTGGCCGACGTCGTCACCGAGTGCCACGAAGATCGGCAGAGCGAGCTCACGGTACTCCTCGTGGTCGCGACCCAGCGAGAACACGCCGAGGTCGAGCAGGTAGTAGGCGTGGGCGAGCGCCGCGCGGTCGCCGACGGTGTTCGCTATGTCAGAGGCCTGCTTCGCCCAGCGCACTAACTCGAGGTAGCGGCCTTGGCGGTAGCGAACGCCAGCGTAGGCGAGCGACAACTTGGCGCGTAACGCAGCAGTGTCGGTGGTGAGCTCGACGCGCTCAAGGAGGTTCAGGCCACGTCGATACCATCGCAAGGCCTCGCTGTAACGACCTGTGCGTTCGCGGACCACGCCCGTCTTGTGGAGTAGCTGCGCCCTGGCGAGATCCGTCGCGCAGAGGCGGCTCGCGTGCCGATAGGCGCGGTCGGCGTCGTCGTATCGTCCGGCGAGCTCGGAGACATCGCCGAGCACCTCCGCCACCGGAGCAAGTTCGTCGTTCGATACACCGACAGCTCGACCGCTGTCGAGGGCTCGCGCAAAGAACTCGGCGGCCTCCACGTTGGCGTGCTTGTCACGAGAACGGTGCCCGGCCACAACTGAGTATCGCCACGCTCGATCGCCTGAGCCGGCCGCATGGAAGTGTGTAGACAGCAGGTCGGCCCACTCCTCGGTGCGGTGCCCCGCCCGAGCCTCGATGGCCTCTCCCACCCGGTGATGCATCTCGCGACGGCGGCGGTACGAGAGCCCCTCGTAGGCCACATGGCGCTGCATGCCGTGGCGGAACTGCAAGAGGTCGCCGTTCTGCATTACAAAAGAGTCGAGGCTCTGCCACCGCTCGAGCGAGCGAATTGAATCGTCAGCCAGCGCAATCGCGAGCAGGTCGAGATCGATGAAGGTGCCCAGCACCGAGGCCTCGCGTAGCAATAACCGGTCGGCCGCCGGAAGGGTGTCGAGTCGCGAAGTCACGAGTGCTTCGATCGAGTCGGGCAACGCGCCGCCCGAGCCCTGCTGGGTCGCGGTCACGAGCTCGATCAGGAACAATGGGTTGCCTCCGGAGCGCTCGACGAGGAGATCCCACTCTTCGGGGCGCAGGCCGCCCTGCTCGCCTGCGGCGGCGATGGCAAGGTCGAGCGTCTCGTGCGAATCGAGCGCCTCGAGGTGTACCACCGAATGTATGGCGTCGGGCAACGATGTGAACAAGGGAGGGCCCGGACGTCGGGTCAGCAGAACTGCCCATGGCCGTTGGTCGATCGTCTCGAATATGGCCTCGAGGGCTTCGTGGGACGCGTCGTCCATCCATTGCGCGTCCTCGATCACGAGCACCGATGGGTCACGTACCACGGCGGTCAGCAGATCGCCGACTGCTCGGTGGGTGCGCTCGCGGCGAAAGGCCGCTGCAATTCGAGTGGCCTCGGGCGTGGGCTCCACCTCGGCGTCGGCGACTAGGGCGATGAGCGGTAGCCACGGCAACTCGTTCGGGGCAACGCGGGTAACGAGTTCGGTCAGCAGCACCCCCACCTCGTCGGCCGGGGTGACGAGTGCTGCTCCCGCCAACGTGCGCAACAGGAGCCGCAGCACGAAGTACGGCGATGACCGGGCGTACTGTCCGCAGACCACCGTGACATGGGGGAGACCGCTGAGCGCGTGGATTTCGTGGAGGAGGCGGGTCTTGCCGGTACCTGCGTCTCCGGCGATTTCAGCAACACCCCCGTGTGAGGCGAGCGCCGACTCGACCACGGCGGTGAGCTCGGCAAGTTCGCGCCGACGCCCAACCAATGCCAACGTCTGGCCCGCGCTCGTTGCATCCCGCCCCTCCAGCTGACCAAGAACACTGGCGTTGATCGGCTCGGTCTTGCCCTTCACGAGGAAGGGCTCGAGCGGCTCAACGGCGTACCGAGTACGTGCTCGGTCGAGGAGCGCTTTCGATGCGACCGCTTCACCGGACTTGGCCTTTGCCATGAGTCGCGCGGCCAGGTTGACCGCATCGCCCATGATGGTGAACGTGCGTCTGCTCGACGCTCCGAGGTCGCCAACGAACACCGGCCCGTAGTTCACGCCGATGCGCACGTCGAAATCCCCGGCCTGTTCGATGATGGTGCGTACGGTGCGCAGCATCCGATCCTCGTCACCTTCCGAGGCGGTGGGCGCGCCCGCGGCAAGGATGATCTTGCCGCCGTCGGGCACGATGTCGGTGGCCATCCAGTGCACGCCGTTCGTCTGCGCCGCATCGGCCACGATAGTGGTGAGACGTTGGAGCAATGTGGCCACCGCGTCGGGTCCGATGTCGTGCTCGAGGTGATCGGTGTGGGAGAACTTCACGAATGCGACGGTGACGCGTCTGTGTTCGGCAGGGGCTCCGATAAGAATCTGCTCACGTTGAGCGTTGGGAACGAACTGTGCGGGGTCGGTCTCGGACCCGACGTTGCAGTCGGTTGTGTGGAGGTCGTGTCCCAAGGGCGGTGCCAGCAACAGGCGCCGCCCGTCCACGTCTGGGTCGCTGAGCAGAGCGGGATCGACCAGTGCTGCGGTGGCGACGCTGAGCATGATGTCGCCGGCGCTCACGATCGATTCGCATTCCACCGTCTCGGTGGCGCCCGGTCCGGTGATGAGTAGCTCGGTGTGCCCGGCTTGCACGGCGTATAGCGAGAACAGGCCAGAATGCATGCCCTGCGAAATGGCCAACTGCACCCGTCCGGCAGTGCGCCCATACAACGGTTGAGCGACGACGCTGCGCATCGCGATGGTGGCCCGACAGGCGCGGTCTGCGTGTCCCGGACCCGTGAACAAGATGAGCAACGCATCGCCGCCGAACTTCACGATGTCGCCGCGCTGTTCGTGCACTGCGGCGATCATGCCGTCGAAGCAGTCGTTGAGGAGGTTGGTCAGCTCCTCGGCTCCTTCGCGCCCGATGACCGCGAGCCGTTCGGAGAGCGCCGTGAAGCCGGAGATATCTGCCGACACCAACGTGCCCTCTATCTGGATCCATGAGGGCACGTCGGTGGGCGGGTGCCACCGCAGGGCCAACTGCGGCACGTATGTGGCGAGCGCGTCGAAACGGGTCGGAGGACCGACCTGTTCAGACGCCACGCTCATGCGTCGGAGGCTACTTGAGCACGAACGGCGCTACGTACGCTGGCGACGCAACGCCGTCGATCGTGAAGTTCATCACGTGCGACCCGGCAACGAGTTGGGTCAGTTGGCTGGAGTCGAGGTTGTAGATGTAGGCAGCAGGATTGCTCGTGTTTCGGAAGACCTGGCCATTGTTGGAATTGCCCTGGAAGTTCGGCGGTGGAGCGATCGTACCGTCGATGAATACCGCCTTCAGAACGATCTTCGACGACGAGAGGTTGGTGCCCGCTGCATCACAGACTTGCAGCTTGATGACCACCGTGCCGCCGAGTGGATTTGCCTTCAGCGGATCGTAGAGCAGGCAGATCCTGTAGCCGACCGTATAGGTCTGCGACACAACGAAGGAGTTCCCAGCCACATCGACTGCAGTCACAGAGAAGCTCCTGGTTCCCGGAGTCGAGGTGTCGAGGGTAGCCGGGCTAGCCGTGCACGACGCGATGCCGGAGCCGACATCGCCACAGGTGAATGCTGGTATGACGACCTGCCCGATGCTGAGCTGTGTATTCGCGGCCGGTGACGTGATGTTGATCGTGGGAAGCGCCTTGTCGATCTTGTAGGCGAATGGCCCTGCGATCGTGGTGTTGCCGACGGCGTCAATCACCGATTGCGTGCCGGTGGATACCGTCGCTGCCACGCCTGCGGCCACCGTGGCCGTCAGGTTGAACGAGGCCGGCGTTGGCTGTCCGGAACCGCCATCGGTTGCCGTACAGGACACGGAAACATCGGCCTTGTACCACGTGCTGGCGTCCGGTGCGGTACATAACACAACAGGTGCCTTACGGTCGACCTTGAACGTGAACGGGCCAGCAGTCACCTTGTTACCGGCGAGGTCATAGACATCCTGAGAATTCGTGGCAGCAGACGACGTTTCGCTTTTATCGAGCACCGCGGTGGACAGCGTGAACGCTGCAAGAGTTGGGCTCGCCAGTTCCGAACCACCGTCGGATGCCGTGCACAACACGGTGACATTGCCGCTGTACCATTGGGTGGTAGATGGCGGGGCACACGACACGCTCGGTGCGGTGCGGTCGATCTTGATGGTCAGCGTGCCTGGCAAGGAAATCGTCCCCGCTCCATCGGTGGCCGAAAAGCTCAGGGTGGTGATGCCGTCGGTTGTGACGTTCACATCGGTGGCGAACGGAGTCAAAGCGCCGGTGTTGTTGGCCACGGTGGTGTTCGCCGAAGCTTGTGCTCCGGCGGCCGACCAATCGATTTGTCGCACGCCCGAACCACCACTGTCGGTCGCGGTGATCGTGGCTCCGACGATGCTCTTGTACCAGCCATTGAGGCCGGCCGTCCCCGAGGTGACGAGACCAGTCACCGTGGGGGCATCGCGGTCGATGAGCACGGTGACCGATCCGCTGGTGCCGCTGGCGTTGCCGGCAGCGTCGACGGCCGAATAGGTGATCGTGGTGGTGCCCGGTGCGGTGACCGTGATTTTTGCCTGCTCGGCAGCCACCTGGATGGTGGCGCCACCATTGATCTGGTACTGAATTGCTGCCACGCCCGAGCCGCCCGGGTCGATGCCCGTGACGGTGACGACGACGTCGGTGTTGTTCCACACGGGTGCGGGTGCAGGCGCTAGGGCGGCCGTGACCTGGGGACCTTTGGTGTCGATCGGGACGATTGCCAGCGAACGGTCGCCGCAGTCGTCGCGGGCCTCCAAGGTGTGGATGCCCTCTCCCGTGACATTGATGCCGCCGCCGGCGTAGTTGACCCAACCCTGCCCGTCGAGGTTGTACTGCACGTTGCAGCCGACTGCGAAGCCGGTGATGGTGGCGACGGCGGGCGGGCTCGTGTACCAGCCACCGACGGATGTGCCCGCAACCGCTACGTTGAGCTTGGTGTTGGGGTCGGCCTTGAGCAAGATGAAGTTGGAGGCTTTGTTATTACTGGTGGAGCAGTTGCCGTTGCCGTCGCATGCTTGCAGGAAGAACTCGACAGTGTCGAACGTGCTGGGCACCACGGCGCCACCTGTCCAATGGGTACCGGCGGCGCCGGTACCCGTGTTGACCAGATCGACGCGACGCCAAGTCTGCTCGGCAACACCCTTGAACAACACCAACACCCGTCGCGCAGTGTTATCGGTGTCGACGGCGAAGCCGGCGGTCTGCGAGGTCACTGCCGTACCGCTGCCGTACACCGGAACCAGCGCACCGCGCGTCACGTTGATGGTTGGTGGCACAAAGTCGTCACCGTTGCCGTACAGCACCTGCACGGTGGCGTTGTTGAACAGGCGCTGCTCGCCAACGTCGGGGCCCGTTGGGCGGAACTGACCGGCCGAGAACAGCAGCGTGGCGCTCGTGTTGCCGGTGCCATCGGTGGAACGGTTCACCCGAGCCAGGGTGGACGGGAAGATGGCATCGCCGACAGGATCGGGGACCCGTTCGTCGGCAGTCTGGTCGACCACGGGCTGTGCCTTGTACGGAACGAAATTCGGCACATCTTTCGAGGACAAGGCAGTGATGAGGGCGCCATGGGCCACTTTGCCTGCGGAAAGCGGGTCGTTCACGGCAATCGCCACGTTGGCGACCGACAGCGGCTCCACCGGCCGATCCTTGACCTGCAGGGTGTTGCCATCCAGTTGGTAATACGAGCCAGCAGAACTGGTGGTCACTTTCTGGACATTGGTCATGTCCAGGTCAATGGTTGCCGAAGGCACACCGGTGCGTGGGTCGGGCTGCGTAGTAATGCCGACTGGCTGTGCCGCGAAGGTGGCGGCTGACGCGGTGGGCACCACGGGTGCAGGGGGCGTGGACGACGGGATGCGATACATGGGCAGGCCGTAGTGCACAACTTCCTGCAGTGCCTTTTCGTCATAGGGGCTCCACACCTGTGTGGTCGCTGCATATTGGCGCTTGGCCAGAGCCAGGGCCTGACCGCTGGTCAGGCCGCCTCTCACATCGAGACTCTTTGCGAACAATGCCATCAGGCGCTCGGAGTACGCCACCAATTCGGTGTCGCCGTAACCGAAGCCGGTGTTCGCAATCCACTGGGCACCCCGACCGCTAAACGCCTGCGACCAGTCGACCGAGTCGGGCGATGCACCAACTTCGATGTCGGACACGCTGAGGCCGGCGTGACAGCCCATGCTGAAGAACAGCCCCTTGGCTAGGGGGTCGACGCCACCAGTGGTGGGTGCGGGAAGGTCGCTGACGGTGACAAGATTGGTCTGCGTTCCAGCGGCGTTTTGATCCGCGGGCAACGCGCGGTTGTGATCGAAGTGCGAGTTGATCGACATCACGCGCGGGGCCGTGGACAACGCGTCGAGCAGATTCTGCCTGGTCCATGTCTCGCTAATGAGCGTGCCACTGGTTGGGAAGCCGTCAGCCTTCAAAGAGCCGGCAATCGACTGGGCGCCGTCGGTCAAGAAGTCGTAGCCGGTGACCAGCGCCGAACTGCCGGTTGCGGGGTCGAGTTGGCCGTTCGAACTTGTGAACGTATCGAGCGCTTTCACGATGTCGGCCTTCGATTCCACGAGCCTGCCCAGCGCGAGGTCGGGGACGAACAGTTCGCGTCCGCTCACCGACACACCGCGGGCGGTGCCGTACGGATCGTCGGTCTGGATGTAACTCCGAGCGAGGCTGCCGACCAAGGAGTTGTTCCCCGAAAAGCTCTGGGCATAGGTGGACTCGTTGGCGGCGGTGGTGCCGTCGGCCACTCGGAAGAACGGCAGGGCGGTGTCGTCGCCCACCAGCACCACGTGTTGCAGAGCGGGTTGGTTGGCGTGAACCGTGTCGATCTGCGTGGCGATCTGGCGGGCGACATCGTTGGCAGCGTCGGGCGAGCAGCGGTTGGTGTCCCACGTGGTGTAGTCGGCGTTCACGGGAAGAATGCCCGCCTTCACGCCACCCGGTGCTGCGGCGACGAAGTCGTTCAGGCGGGTCATCAGTGCGTCGGCGTCGGCGCTGCTCCAGAGTTGGCGCAGCCGGTTGACGGGAACGACGAACAGGGTGTCAATGCCACTATTACTGGTTTGGAGGGTGACGGGCACGGTTGCGTCTGGCACAGCGAAGGTGGCCCCCAGCGCGCGCGCCGAGCATGCGGGCAGGTTGAGAGACTGTGTGCGAACTCGCAAGGTGAAGGGTCGGTCGGAGAACGCTCCGTTGTAGCCGGTGACCTGCACGGTGTAGGTGCCCGCGCGCAGGTTGCCCAGATCGACGCGCTCGTCGGCAGTCGATCGGTTAGCAGAGATGCCGACGATGCCAGTGCCTGCCGGGGCATCGAGCGGGATGTCACGCTGCGAATCGGGTGCGACGGCCTCGGTGCCGGGGTCGATACCGAGGCGCCGGTCATCGACCGGGAGGTACGACTCGATCGGTGAGCCGCGCAGCGGTGCGGCTTTCGGGCCGAAGACCGTGAGGTCGTAGTCGGCAGTGAGGTTCGACAGGAACACCGTGGCACGCTGTCCGGCGGCCGCCTGCTCGGGCGTCACCGAGAACGTGGTGGTGAAGGTATCTTTCTCGCCGGCCTGGGCGAGGTGACCCACGTACAGGGAATCGGGTGTCAGCGCGCCGAACGAACCGTCGAGATTCTTGACGACTTCAACCACCGTACTGCCGCTGGCAGAACGAGTGTAGGTACCTGCGGTTGCCGTACCGGTGGCGCTTGCCTTGAACTTGCCCAGTTGCACGCCCGCGCGCGCTTGCACGGTGAGCAGGTGTGTGCCCGGCGGAACGGAAGAAAGTGAGAAGGTCAACGTTGCGCCGGCTGTGGTCACCGCGGGAAGCGGCAGGGCCTCGGGCGCCGGGTCAGCGCTCCCGTTACGGTCGAAGAAGGCGCCTGCGGGGACGGCGACGAAGCCTTGTGGGAGAGTCAGGGACACGTTCGCGTTTGCTGTGACGTTGCCGACCACGATGGTGGCGGTAAACGTGGTGGGAGCCACCAACGGGCTACCGAGGTTTTGCAGTGGCGTTGCTTCCAGGTTGATCCGCTCCCAAGGCAGATCGTTGTCGGCGAACAGCGCCGGGAACAGGTCGGCCAAGGTGAGCCCGCTGAGCGGCGCGCCGGCGAGTAGCAGCAATAGATCGCCCAGCTCGATGCCATCGGCAACCAGCGCCGGGTACGCAGCCAGGAAGAGGTCGCCGATCTGAGTGGTGTCTGTCGTGCCCTTCAGGCCGAGGATCAGATCGGAGATCAGGGCGCTGGGGCGTAGGGCCCCCGCCGCGACGGCGTCGCCCAACGTGGCGGTGGCGCAGTTGAGTCCCGGCTTGGTGCAATCAACGATGGCGTTGAGGGTGCCAGGAGCGATTCGTGCCAGCGCGATGCGGGCGAGCGCCGTGTTGGCGATATCGATGCGTGCGAGTGCGATGCGGGCAAGGGCGATGCGTGCCAGCGCCGTGGAGTCGATGCCGATGCGTGCCAGTGCGATGCGAGCCAGAGCGGTATTGGCGATGTCGATGCGAGCGAGGGCGATGCGAGCGAGCGCTGCGCTGCCCACGTCGATGCGTGCTAGTGCGATGCGGGCGAGTGCCGAGGCGAGGATATCGATGCGTGCCAGTGCGATGCTGGCGAGCGCAGCGGTGTCCGGGCTCGTGACGGGCACGTCGATGCGGGCGAGTGCGACCGACAGCGGCGTCTTGCCAGCAAGGTCGGTGGCCGACACATTGAGCAAGGCGGCCCACTGGTCCGTCGCGGAAACCGTGCTGGTCGGATCGGGCGGCAGACTGGCGAGGGTCTGGCCGGCAAATGCGAAGAGCACAAGCGGCATTTCACCGAGGACGGTGTTGTTGACATTGAGCTTCGACAGGTCGAGCAGCTGTAGTCGGGGACCCGCAATCGGGTCCAAGAGCACCTGTGCGAGCGTGAGCGTTTGCAATGGCACGTTGGCCAGTGCTGTTCCGGCGAGGATGGCGCCCCAGCCGCCGTCGACGGAAACGTCAGAGATGAGGATGCGAGCAAGCGCAGTGTTGGCGATGTCGATCCGTGCAAGCGCAAGATCTTCCACCATGATGCGGGCTAGCGCGATGCGGGCCAATGCGCTGGACTTCACGTCGATGCGGGCAAGTGCGATGCGGGCCAAGGCGATGCGGGCAAGTGCGGTGTCGGCCGTGGTTCCCGTGGCATTGCTATATGCAGTGCCGAGCACACTGGTAGGGATGTTGGCAATAGGCACCGTCTGCACGCCTGCTCGCACCTGATTGGGCGTTGCCGCAAGCGAGAGATCGAGCGTGAGCGGCGCCACCTCGACAGCGCCGAGGTCGCATCCGGCGCCCACTGCGCGGTTGATGCCGCGCTGGTCGACCGGTACGGCACACGGTGTCGGTGCGGCGTCGATGACCACGCTGCCGATGGCGGGCAATTGCGTCAGTGTGGGGCCACCGTTGTCGGCGAGTGGGCCGAGCGCGGGATCGCTCGACAGAAGGGTGCCGCCGCTCGGGTTGCAGCCCGACGTGTTCTGGACCAGGTTGACGCCGATAAAGGTGGGCGAGCCATAGCAGTCGCGTGCCGTCGGTGAGTTGTTACCAGACAAGATCGAGGACGAGATGCTGAACGTGCCACCGACGCGGTAGACGCCACCGCCGTTCGAGTTGTTCGATGTGTTGCCTGTGATGTTTGAGGCCACGATTTGGACCGTGGCGCTGCTGGCGACGCCGCCGCCGCCCGACGCGCTGTTTCCGAAGATGGTGCTGTTGGTGATGTACGTGGTGCCGGCGCTGAAGACGCCGCCGCCCTTCTTCGTTGCCGTATTGCCCGACACCGTGCTCTGGTTGAGGTTGAGCGTGCCGGAGTTGGAGATGCCACCGCCTTGGCTGGCCGTGCTGCTGCGGACCGTGCTGGTCCCGAGCGTGAGAACGCTGCCGGCCGCGATACGAACCGCGCCGCCGTCGTTGCTTCCGGCATTTCCGCCGGTGAGGATGACACCACTCACGCTGACCCCGGTTGACGCAACGTCGAGCACCCGATCGTTGAAGCCGGTGATCGTGGTGGCGACGGAACCAGCGGGCTTACCGGCACCAATGATCGTGACGGGTTTAGCGATGCGGAGGTCGCCGATATCAGAGCCAGACCCACCGTTGAGCGCGAAGGTGCCGGCCGGGATGTTGATCGTGGCACCTGTGGTGGCGTTGGCAGCCTTTACCGCGGCTCGCAGCGAGCATGTGGGTGTGGTGCCCGCGGTGGGGCACGATCCACTGACGAGGTCGGTGGGGGTGTCGACGAGGTAGGAGGGCGCCGCTGCCGCCTCCAATGGAGCGGTCACGACCGGGACGAATGCGACCGCACAGACCAGACCGACCAACGTGCGTATTCCAATTCGATGTGCGCCCATCTCTATTGCTCCCTCATACCCCAAGTCACCTACGACCGACACCTCGCGTGGTCGTGGCCGAATGCTACGCCTTGATTCGCCTGCGGCGATAGCAGGGATTTGCCTGTTCACAGAGAAAACACGTGGTTATCGACCCATAGCGCGTGGGCACTCACGCACGATGAGTAAATCAAGAAGCGATGTGACGCTCGGCCTCCCGATACGGCGAAGTCGCATAGTAAGAACTGTGCGCATGCGTGGCGACACGCCCGAGTACGGAAGATCCTGAGCGATGTCACACGACGAACAACAGAGACCCGCGGCACCCCTCGGCATTGACACAGAAGCGCTGCGACAGAAGTACCGCCACGAGCGCGACAAGCGCTTGCGCTCTGACGGTAACGAGCAGTACGTCGAAGTCGTCGGCGAGTTCGCCCGGTACTTGGTCGACCCGTACGTGCAGCCCTTCGAACGCGAGCCGTTGACCGACGACGTAGAGGTGGTCATCATCGGTGGCGGCTTCGGCGGTTTGCTCGCCGGTGCGCGCTTGCGCCAGGCCGGAGTGACCGACATACGCGTCATCGAAAAGGGCGGCGACTTCGGCGGCACCTGGTACTGGAATCGCTACCCGGGTGCGGCATGCGATGTGGAGTCCTACATCTATTTGCCGCTGCTCGAAGAAGTTGGCTACATCCCCGAGCAGAAGTACTCGAACGCGCCCGAGATCTTGGCCCACAGTCGCGCGATCGGCGAGCACTTCGATCTCTACTCGAACGCGTGCTTCCAGACCGAGGTCACCGGCTTGCAATGGGACGACACCGACGGTCGTTGGATCATCTCCACCAACCGCGGCGATGCCATGCGCGCCCGCTTCGTGTGTATGGCCAACGGTCCGTTGCACCGGCCCAAGCTGCCGGCTATTCCGGGCGTCGAGCAGTTCCTGGGTCACACGTTCCACACCAGTCGATGGGACTACGACTACACCGGGGGCACGTCGTTGGGTGGTCTCACCGGGCTGCGCAACAAGCGGGTCGGCATCATCGGCACCGGAGCCACGGCCGTGCAGTGCATCCCTCATCTGGCCGAGGGCGCGGAGCATCTCTACGTCTTCCAGCGCACGCCATCGTCGATCGATGTGCGCAACAACCAACCCACGTCGCCGGAGTGGGTCGACACGCTCGAACCCGGTTGGCAACAGCGTCGGATGGAGAACTTCAACACACTCGTGTCGGGTGGGTTCCAGGCCGAGGATCTCGTCAACGATGGCTGGACCGACATCATCGGCAAGTTGTTGATCATGGTGCGGCGCGAGTCGGCCGACCTGAGTCCAGAGGGTCTGTCGAACACGATGGAACTCGCCGACTTCGAAAAGATGGAACAGATCCGTTCGCGTGTCGACACCATCGTCAACGACTCGAACACTGCCGAAGCGCTGAAGCCCTACTACCGCCAATTCTGTAAACGGCCGTGTTTCCACGATGGATACCTCGACGCGTTCAACCGCGACAACGTCACCTTGGTCGACACGCAGGGTCGTGGTGTCGAACGCATCACCGAGCACGGCGTCGTGGTCGATGGCGTGGAGTACGCGCTCGATTGCTTGATCTACGCGACGGGTTTCGAGGTGGGCACCGACTACACCCGTCGGTCGGGTTACGAGCTCATCGGACGCGATGGTGTGACCCTCACCCAGAAGTGGGCAGACGGTGCATCAACGCTGCACGGAATGCACAGCCGGGGTTTCCCGAACTGCTTCATCTTCAGCAACATCCAATCGGGCTTCACGGTCAACTTTCCGCACATGCTCGACGAGCAGAGCAAGCACTTGGCGTACATCCTGCGTCACGCGATGGACAACGACATTCGCCTGATCGAGGCAGCGCACGATGCCGAAGAGACGTGGGTGAATACCATTGTCGAGCTGTCGCAGAACAACCGGAAGTTTCTCGAGTCATGCACCCCCGGCTACTACAACAACGAAGGCAAGCCCGAGCAACGCAGCACGCGCAACGGCAGCTACGGCGGTGGCGGGGTGGTCTTCATCAAACTGCTGGATCAGTGGCGAGCCGAGGGCAATCTCGAGGGCCTCGAACTGTCGCACTGACGCACGGCCCGATGTGACCGACCGAGCAGCGCTGCGATCCGACCCGCGCAACACAGGGGCCTGACTGCCAGACGTGAGCCGGGATGCAGCTGATAACCTCAGCGCTCGGGATCCGGCCCAAATAGGCGAGAGTTTTCTCGTGTCGCACCCGGTTGCGCGCCTCTAGCTCAATGGTAGAGCAGTGGACTTTTAATCCATTGGTTCTGGGTTCGAGCCCCAGGGGGCGCACCAAAAACACCAGCTCATGACCTGTTTTCTTGACAGCGCTGTTCGAGTCGTGGGATGCCCGTGGGACGATCGCGTCACGTATCGAAGGCGCCGTGTTCCCGCAGCCACTCCCGCAGATGCGGCAGAGCGAAGTCCACGTGCCCGTACGCCGTTGGCGCGATCAAGCCGGCGGCGATCAGCCGCAACCGGTACTGCGAGGTGTAGTTGGAGTCGGCGTTGAGTCGTTGTGCGATGTCGGCCATCTTCGAGGGCCCGTCATCAACTGCCATTCGCTGAAGGAACGTCCTGTCGACCGGTGACAGGTCTTTCAGTGCCGGTTCGATCACAAGTCGGCCGACTCGTCGGCGAGCATCGGCGGTGCCTTGCGCTACGTCGTCGCTCGAGATGGCGCGCCGGCCCCGGTTTGCCCGCCACGAGTGGTAGCCGACCAGTTGGATCATGAACGGGTAGCCGCCCGTCGCCTCGGCGGCCACAGCCGCGTCGACACTCGCAATTGTGCGACCGTTCTCGGCGATGACCGAGATGATCGACTCTTTCACCGCAGCGATATCGAAGGCCCCCAGATCGTGTCGGTCAGCGCGACGCAGAAAGGTGAGGACATCGTCGTTCAACAGATTGTCGACAGCGACGGGAAGTCCAGCTGCGAAGAAGGCGAACCGGCGTCGCTCCCGAATGGAGTGCTGCAGAACGACTGCGAGCTCGCGCAGCTCCGAGACCACTCCGCCTTGGATCTCATCCAGCGTGATCAGGATCGGGTGCTCGAGCGTGACCTCATCCATGAGCGAACGAAGGGAACGCTGTGCAGGCGTGTCGCGGTCGTCGAGGGTAAGCCCACCCATCTTGGCGACATCGACCGACTTGACGCCGCGGCGGCGTTTCGGCACCAGCTTCACCAAATGCTCCGATACGAGACGGTCGATCAGCCCCTCACTGGCCGTCTCCGAGATGACGTGGAACCCAGCGTCACGGGCAACGTCTTCTGCCGCATTCAACATCACGGTTTTGCCGACACCGCGGCCACCAGTGAACAGAGTGACGAATCCTGGCGAGCCAGGCCCCTCGTCCAGTGAGTCTTGGATCGCGTCGAGAACATCGCGACGGCCAACGAGCAGTGGCGGCGGTGCACCGAAGGTCGGAGTGAACGGGTTCGGCTTCATGTGGCAACGATACCGTTTAGATCCTGCATTGATCTTTAGATCTGCTAGAACCAGAAAGGCGGCTTTAGAACTCGGCGCGCACCTACGATCGCTCCGATCTGCACGTGCCTGCTGTAGGGGGGCACCGGCCATTTCTACTCTGGTGGCCGGTGACCATGCTCGACTTTCCGTGGGACACTGTGGGACGAAACCTGACAACACCCGACAAATCGGCCGTGTCGAGAGTCGTCTGATCAGGGGATATGTGCCGCGAGTCGTCCGCTGCGAGCCCTGAGAGCGACTTTTAATCCATTGGTTCTGGGTTCGAGCCCCAGGGGGCGCACTGGTTTTCCTCCATGTGCCTCGTTCCCGGATTTGGCCGTAGGAATATGTTGAAGTTTGACTTGTTCGCTCAGTCAAATCCTGAGGGAGGGGTGGAGTCGAGCCGGCGCGGCGAGTCGACGAAGTGCCATGCTCGCACGGCCACGTAGACGCTCTGCGAGACTGCGACCGTGAGTTACGAACATCTGCTGGTCGATACCCAGCGCACCATCACCACCATCACGTTGAATCGTCCCGACAAGCGCAACGCGCTGTCGATGGAGGTGATGCTCGAACTCACGCGTGCGTTCCACGAGGTGTCATCCACCGAGGCGCTCGGCGTAATCCTTGCCGCGAACGGGCCGGTATTCAGCGCCGGCCACAATTTCGCTGACATGGCCGGCGCAACGGTTGCCGAGACCACTCATCTGTTCCAGGTGTGCACCGAGATGATGGATGCCGTGCAGGCGATGCCCCAACCCGTTGTCGCGCGTGTGCACGCGTTGGCTACCGCGGCTGGATGTCAGTTGGTGGCCACGTGCGATCTCGCCGTCGCAGCCGACACTGCGGCCTTCGCGATTCCGGGTGGCAAGGGCGGGCTGTTCTGCCACACGCCACTCGTCGCAGTGGCGCGTAACATCGGTCGTAAGCGAGCCCTTGAAATGGCGCTCACCGGTGACCCGGTCGATGCAGCCACTGCCGCCGATTGGGGCCTCATCAACCGCGTCGTGCCGGCGGCAGAATTAGAGGCGGCAACGCTCGACCTGATCACCAGGGCAACTCGGGGCAGTGTGTTGTCAAAAGCGATGGGCAAGCAGGGCTTCTACGAGCAGATCGGTTTGCCGCAGTATCGCGCCTATCAATTCGCTGTCGATCTGATGGCGTCGGCGGCCGTGACCGACGACGCGCAAGAGGGCATCGCCGCCTTCCTCGAAAAGCGCCACGCACACTTCACTCAACGTCCGTAGCCTGCGCGTCGGAGTTGCCCACGGTACCCCCGAGGGGTATGCTGCACACGTGGACCACGGAACGCCCGGTTATCACGATGACAAGAAGCAGGTGCTCGCGCGTCTCCGACGTGTCGAGGGTCAGGTGCGCGGCCTGCAACGTCTCATCGAAGAAGATACCTACTGCATCGACGTGCTCACCCAGGTAGCCGCGGTCAGCAAGGCGCTACAGGGCGTCGGTCTGCTGCTGCTCGACGAGCATCTGCGCCATTGCGTGGCCGGTGCTGCCGCGTCGGGCGATGGCGACCGCACCGATGCGTTGGTCCACGAAGCAACCAGAGCCGTCGAGCGCATGTTGCGCGCCTGACCACAACACGCGAATCGAGACATCATGAGCACACTAACATTCACCGTCCCGGGCATGACCTGCGGCCACTGCGAAGCAGCGGTCAAAGGCGAGATCACCAAGGTTGTCGGCGTCACCGGTGTGGACGTGGATCTCACCACCAAGGCAGTCGTCGTCACCGGCACGGATCTCGATCAGACATCCATCTTCGCCGCGGTCGACGAAGCCGGATTCGAACCTTTTGCCTGAGTCCACGATGAGCACCGTCGCCCCCGTCACGCCAACCGAAGAAATCGAGTTCGACGTCACCGGCATGACCTGTGCGGCGTGTGCGGCGCGCATCGAGAAGAAGCTCAATCGGCTTGATGGCGTGACAGCCACAGTCAACTACGCGACAGAACGAGCTTCGGTGGCGTATGCCGATGGCGTCACCGGCCCGGGCGATCTCATCTCGGTTGTCGAGTCGTTGGGCTACGGCGCGTCGGTTCATGCCACTGCCGCCGAGAACGCAGCGTTGCCCCCCGATGAGCTCACTCCCGTCGAGCGTGCCGCCGAGGCGCGCGCGAACGATCTGCGTCAGCGGCTCGTCGTCAGCACGGTCTTGGCAGTACCCGTTGTGGTGCTCTCGATGGTGTCCACCCTGCAGTTCCGCAATTGGCAGTGGCTTGCGTTCACCCTCACCGCGCCGGTCGCGGTGTGGGGCGCGTGGCCGTTCCATCGATCAGCATGGAAGAACCTACTGCAACTCACCTCCACGATGGACACCCTGGTTTCGCTCGGTGTCACGGCTGCATTCGGATGGAGCACGTGGTCGCTGTTCGTTGGCGACGCCGGCGTGCCGGGCATGAAGATGCGCCTCACCCTGTTCCCCGCCCGCACAACCGATGCAATGGCGGGCATGCCGGGCATGACCCACAGCGAGTTGTATCTCGAGGTGGCGTCATCGGTGGTGGTGTTCATGCTGGCCGGCCGCTACTTCGAGACCCGCGCCAAGCGACGCTCTGGCGCGGCGCTGCGTGCCTTATTGAATGTGGGAGCGAAGGAAGCCACCGTGCTGCACGACGGCCGCGAGGTATTGGTCCCCATCGCTGCGCTGCAGGTCGGTGAGCAGTTCGTGGTGCGACCCGGCGAGAAGATCGCGGCCGATGGCGTGGTGGTGCAAGGAGCATCGGCAGTGGATGCCTCGATGCTCACCGGCGAAAGCGTGCCCGTCGATGTGGGTGTCGATGCAGTGGTCACTGGTGGCACCGTGAACGTGGGTGGCCGACTGGTGGTGCGCACCACTCGGGTGGGCAGCGATACGACGCTCGCGCAAATGGCGCGACTCGTGGAGGACGCACAGTCGGGCAAGGCCCCCGTTCAGCGCCTAGCTGATCGAGTCAGCGCGGTGTTCGTGCCCGTGGTGGTGCTTGGCGCGATCGCGACGCTGGTTGTCTGGCTGGTCGTGACCGGTGATGTGAACCGCTCATTCACTGCCGCCGTTGCCGTGCTCATCATCGCCTGCCCCTGCGCGCTCGGTTTGGCAACGCCGACAGCGCTGTTGGTCGGCACGGGTCGCGGCGCGCAACTCGGTTTGATCATCAAAGGCCCCGAGATCCTGGAGAGCACGCGTGAGGTCGACACCGTTGTGCTCGACAAGACGGGCACCGTGACCACTGGTCGGATGGACGTGATCGAGGTGATCGTGCTCGACGGCGTCGACCCAGAGCAGGCGCTGGCCCGAGTCGCCTCGCTGGAATCTGCGAGTGAGCATCCTGTGGCCCGGGCCATCGTGCGCGCGGTCGGTACCGGTGCCGCCCTCGTCACGCCACAGGACTTCGCCAACCAACCGGGCCTCGGCATCGTCGGCGTGATCGACGGTGAGCGTGTGGTTGCCGGCCGACCAACGTTCGTGGTGAGTCAGTTCGGCGAGCTGCCCAGCGCGCTTGGCGATGCCGTGAGCGCACATCAACAGTTGGGCCACACGGTGATCGCCGCTGGTTGGGACGGGCAGGTGCGTGTCGTCATCGCGGTTGCCGACACCCCGAAGCCCACCAGTCGTGAGGCCATCGAACGGTTGCGCGCGCTCGGGCTACGACCGATGCTGCTCACCGGTGATAACCGCGCCACGGCCATCGCGGTGGCTGCAGAGGTCGGCATCGCCGAAGCCGATGTGATCTCCGACGTGATGCCCACCGACAAGGTCGCAGTGGTGCAACGCTTGCAATCCGCGGGCGCGACAGTCGCGATGGTGGGCGATGGCGTGAATGACGCTGCAGCCCTTGCGCAAGCCGACCTCGGTATTGCGATGGGCACCGGTACCGACGCAGCGATCGAGGCGAGCGACCTCACCATCGTCAGTGGCGACCTACGTGGAGCCGCCGATGCGTTGCGACTCAGTCGGCGCACACTGGCCACGATCAAGGGCAACCTGTTCTGGGCCTTCGCATACAACATCGCGGCTATTCCGCTTGCGGCGCTCGGCTTCCTGAACCCGGTGATCGCGGGACTCGCGATGGCGAGTTCGAGCGTGTTCGTCCTGACCAACAGCCTGCGTTTGCGCCGCTTCCGCTGAGCAGTGTCACGCGGCATCGAGCACGATGTTGCGGAGGCGATGTACGATCGCGTTGCGATGATTGCGAATCGTGCGCGGCGTCACGTTGCGCTGAGCGGCGACCTCCTCGGGCCGACCGAGGGTGACGATCTCCGCAAGTAGGTCGATGTCGGCCTCGTCGATTCCGTGTGCCCGCGCCTCACGCAGAACATCGACGAGTTCGTGCAGAGGGTCGAGCGCGGGTTCGATCGCAGACCGATCGAGGTGATCGTGCATCGTGGGGATCTCGCCCGAACTGCGCCGGCGAATCGGCCGCACGAACGTTTCGAACGAGGTATCTCGAACGAGGTTCGCAACGATTCGCTGCGGCCGTCGCTCGCACGGGTAGTTGCGGATGATCGGCCACGCGTTGGCTACCAGATCGTCGAGCATGGCGTTGCGTTGGGCGCGATTCGAGGAGTGTCGACCGGCAACAGCACACAGTGCCGGCAGGATCCGCTGCAGCACGATGCGAGCCGCGAGCGCATCGGTCCTGGCCACCTCGACGAGTCGAAGAAGACATGCCTCGTCGTCGGGTTCGGCGGTGCGGTAGGCGGTTGGTGCCGACCCAGGAGCGGGCCGGTAGCCGCACCGCGCGAGCAGTTCGTCGAGCGAAGCAACAGGCATACCCGGAAGCCCCCACGCACGCACGGCGCGAAGCTCGGTGGAACGGATCGTGATGTGATGCCACTCGTCGTGGAGGCGGCTCAGGATTGTGTTCGCCTGGTTGGTGGCACGGTTGGTCGGATGGACCGCAGTTGTGGAAAGTCGTGGGTTTGTCATGGGCGCATCGTGCGGGAGTCGCCTCACTGCGAGCCTCACTGCGCACCTCACCGGCGCCTCCACAATCGTCAAGAATGTGTCAAGAACACCTGATGGGCTTCACTTTTCTTCCTCTGTGAACCGGCTTCGACACTCAGCCGACCATGTTTTCCACTCTGCGGCGTTCGCCGAACCGATCACGTGTGGTGCCGCTCGAATGTCGTGGTCCCGATGGCGGTCGCGTCACGGTTCATGGCGCCACATCGGACTCAACGGTGCGGGATTTGGTCGATGCGCTCGGAGCGGCTCATGGACAGCCACGACCACCCGGTGCACGACTGTTGATCGATGGTCGGGTCGCGGACGACTGGCAGTGTCTCGATGCCGTCGGACTGCGTCGTGGGTGCAGCCTGGAGTACGAGTCGTCGGAACCCCGAGCAGATGAAGTGGGCAATGCCGTGCTCGAAGTGGTCTGGATTGCCGGACCCGATTCGGGGGTCGGGTTCGCTCTGCGCGCGGGGGCGCACTGCATTGGTCGGTCGTTGTTCGCGGCGATTCGCTGCGCGGACCCGGCCCTTGAATTGCATCACGCGCAACTGGATGTGAACGGTGATGGCACCGCGTTGCTGACCCAATTGTGTGGCAGGCAATCGATCGAGCTCGACGCCGTCACGACGCACGGCACAGTGCCGGTGCGGTGTGGTCAACGCATCAGCATCGGCCACAGCCTGTTGGAGGTTCGCAGCGTGGGCACGGTGTCTGTACAGGCGGCGTGCACCTCGGCACTCGATGCGGATCCGTGGACGATGCAGTTCGTACGAACAACTCGCTCGATTCCCACGTTCACGGCGACGCCCTTGTCCGCGCCGCGACGCGAACGTGTCGGCGGTGCCGCTGGGGGCGGGTTGGTCCCCACCGTCCTCGCGGTGGTCGGCTCGGCGGCGATCGCGTTGCTGTTGCATGAAGTGATGTTCTTGTTGTTCGGTTTGATGGGGGCACTCGTTGCATTGGGAACATGGATGGCTCAACGCGCCGGTGCAACGCGGTCGCGCCGGGGTGCGTTGCGCGAGCACGAACGGGCTGCGGATGCCTTTGCCGAGGCGCTCCGGGCACAGCGTCGCTCGGCGCGGGCGGTGCACCATGCGACTACACCCACCATCGACAGCGCGGTCTCGATGATGCATGTAGGCGCCCCATTGTTGTGGTGCGTTCGGGCCAGCGACCCCGACTTCGCGACCGTCTCGATCGGCGTAGGCGATGGCCTCTGGGTGCCGAGTGTGACCGGCCTCGACGCCGATACGCCGCCCGAGGTGTGGAGTCTGATCGAGTCGACCTCTCGCCTGGCCAATGTGCCGGTACGGGCATCGCTCGGTGTCGGCACGGTCACTGTTGTCGTAGGCGATGCGACGGCTACCGCGGCCGTGGCGCGCGCGATGGTGATGCAACTCGCTGCATCGAGTGGGCCGTCTGATTGGCAACTCGCAGTTGTCGCCGAGCGGCCGAGTGAGTGGGAGTGTGTTTCGTGGCTCATCCATGCCGCCGACATGAACGGAGTCACGCGCATTGTTGCGCCGGATGCAATCGCGGAGGTGGTTGCACAATTGGGCCCCAGCGATTCGCGTCATCTGCTGGTGGTAATCGATCGCGCCGATCTACTCGCTACCCGAACCAGCGCGCTGCGCCGACTGATGGCAGGGCATCGATCCGTTGCCGTGATCGTGCTCTGCGCGTCTGTCAGCGAGATACCCGCAGCGGCGACAAGCGCCTTGGTCCTGGGACCGCACGGTGGCGCACGTTGGACACAGGACACGCGTCTGTCGGTTCTTCCCGAACCCGTGCACGTCGCCGGCATCTCCGCCGGTCAGACGAACCGTACGGCCGCCGTGATGGCATGGCTGATCGATCCCGAAATCAACGACGACACAGCAGCGATGCCGCGCAACGTTGGGTTGATCGAACTGCTCGAGCCCTATCTCGGCGACGGTGGTGACGACGTGATGTCAGATCGCGAGGCCCTGGCACGTCGGCTTGCCGCGCTGTGGGGCGCGAGCGGTTCGGATCCAACGCCATGCGCGCCGGTAGGTGTGGCAGTCGATGGTGTCGTGGAGATCGATCTGGTGGGTGATGGCCCCCACGCGTTGGTCGCGGGCACCACGGGTTCCGGGAAGAGCGAGTTGCTCCGTACGCTCTTGGTCGGTTTAGCGGCACGACTGAGTCCCGACCACATCAACTTCGTTCTTGTGGACTACAAAGGTGGTTCCACCTTCGATGCGTGCGCAGGACTTCCACATGTGGTGGGCCTGGTCACCGATCTCGACGATCGCCTTGCGACGCGGGCATTGCGGAGTCTGGACGCTGAACTCACCCGTCGCGAGCGGTGTCTGCGGGAGGCGGGTGCCGCCGACCTCACCGGCTATCGATTGACGCTGCCGAGTCCGGCGGCGCCGATGCCGAGGCTCGTCGTGGTGATCGACGAGTTCGCTGCACTCATGGCGCAGCAACCCGAGTTCATCGGCGCCCTGCTGGGAATCGCTCAACGGGGGCGCAGCCTCGGGGTCCATCTCGTTCTCGCCACCCAACGCCCGCACGGGGTGATCAGCGACGACATTCGCGCAAACACGAATCTGCGCATCGCACTGCGCGTTCAGGACAGCGCAGATTCAACCGACGTTCTCGGAGATCCAGCCGCTGCGCATCTGCCGCGCGCCATCGCCGGCCGCGCGATCATGCGCCTCGGCACCAACGAATACCTCAGCTTTCAGGCCGCACGCTGCACCCGACCCATCGAGAGTCTTCGCGCCCGGGATCTCGTCGTCGAGCGCTCGGATCGGCTTGCTGGCACGCCCACGAGCCAGTCGCGCCTCGATCAGCCGATGACGACCGAGGTCGACCTGCTCGTGGCTGCAATTCGCGATGCCGCCTCGACCATCGGCTGCGCTGTGCCGCACCGACCGTGGCTGCCTGCGCTGAGTGCCGATATCGATGCCGACGGGGTGCCGAACGGTTCGCTTGGCGTGGTCGACGAGCCGGATCGCCAGCGGCAGGTTCCATTGCGCTGGACTCCCGACACAGGGAATCTGCTCATCGTCGGCGCGACTGGCATGGGGTGCACCTCGGCGCTGTTGACGGTGGGCTTGATGTTGCTCGACCGTCCCGTGCCCGTGGAGTTGTTCGTGATCGATGCGGTGGGCGACACGCGCCTCGGCATGTTCGAACGACATCAGCGGTGCGCCGCAGTAGTCGGCGTGCACGAGCGCGAACGGCTAATGCGACTGCTCGATGCCATCGACGGCGCACGACGCACACGCAAGGCGCACCTTCCGACCGCGGTGGCCGAGCGTACCGAGATCGTGCTGATCATTGATGGGCTCGGCGCGCTGCGCAGCGAGTTGGAGCAGCACGGTCTGTTCGCCCAACTCACCCAGCTCGATAACATCGTTGCGGATGGTCCGTCGTTGGGCATCGTTGTCGTCTGCGCCACACACCGACCCGGTGCCGTGCCATCGCAGATGCTCGGCCAGATCGCCCATCGCTGGGTCATGCACCTCGCCGATCCACTCGATGCGGCGATGTTGGGTGTTCCCGTCTCGCTGCTGCCCGCCGCGACGCCCGGACGACTGATCATTTCCGGATCACGCAGCGAGGCGCAGTTGACCAAGTTCGAGACGGACCGACTCGCGTCGTGCGCGCAAGGCGGTGGAGCGCGACGTGGCGGCGCGTCGGTGCTGCGCGAACTGCCCGACAGGGTGGTGATTGGTGAACTCCCCTCGGGCGTGGATTACGACGGCGATGTGGTGTTGCCGATCGCCGTGTCGTACGCGACCATGCAGCCGTGCCGCTTACCCGTCGCACACGGCGAACATGTCCTCGTGATCGGTCCGTCGCGCAGCGGCCGCACGAACACGCTCGCGGCCGTCGCTCATGCATGGCAACATGCGGTGCCGCACGGCTGGATTGCCTCGGTGGCGCCGCGACGCAGCAGCGCTCGCATCGGCTGCGTTGTCGGTTCCGTGTGTACTCTGCTCGACGAGATGCCGGCGGGCAGACGAGCTTTGATCGTCATCGACGATGCGGAATTGGTCGATGACCCGAGCGGTCGGCTCTCTACGTTGATCGCTGATCGCCGCGACGGGATCACCGTCATCGCCGCCGGTCGTCCCGATGCGCTTCGTTCTTCGTATGGACACTGGACCGCTGCCATCCGTCGATCGCGTCTCGGCGTAGTACTGGCCGCATGCACCGACATCGACGGCGACCTGCTCAGCGTCGCGTTGCCTCGTCGCACGCCGATCGCAGCGCGGCCAGGGCTGGCGTGGATCGTGGCCGATGGCGAGATGCATCTCGCGCAGGTGGCGTTGCCGGTGCAGAGTGATGCAGCTACTTGACGCGCTCGGTCTGGTGCCGCCAAGGTAAGGGGGGTATGTCCCGAATTCTTACCGTCGGCGCCGCCCAACTCGGCCCCATTCAACGCGACCACTCCCGCGCCAGCGTGGTGCAGCGCCTGATTGCCCTGCTCCATCAGGCACATGATCACGGCGTACAACTCGTGGTGTACCCCGAGTTGGCGCTGACGACATTCTTCCCGCGTTGGTTCCTCGACGACATCACCGAGGCCGACCACTGGTACGAGACCGCCATGCCGAACGCCGACACGCAGCCGCTGTTCGACGAGGCCAAACGGTTGGGCATTGGCTTCTGCCTGGGGTACGCACTGATCGAAACAGCGACCGATGCTACGACGCACCGCCACAACGTGCAGACACTCGTGGAGCGAGACGGATCCATCGTGGCCACCTATCGCAAGGTGCACATCCCCGGTCACGAGCACAACGAACCCGACCGCCCGTTCCAGCATGCCGAGCGCTACTACTTCGAGCCGAGCACCGAAGGCTTTGGGGTCTGGCGCGCGTTCGACGGCCTGATCGGCATGATGATCTGCAATGACCGGCGCTGGCCCGAGAGTTATCGAGTGATGGGTCTGCAGGGCGTGGAGATGATCCTCTGCGGGTACAACACGCCCATCCACTATGTGCCCGACCCGAGCCAGGACACCCTGCAGGGTTTCCACAACGCGCTGGTGATGCAGAGTGGCGCGTATCAGAACGGCACGTGGGTCGTCGGCGTGGCCAAGGGTGGTGTGGAAATGGGTGTCGACTCACTCGGCCAGTCGATGATCGTGGCACCCAGTGGGCAGATCGTTGCGCAGGCACTGACCACTGACGACGAACTCATCGTGGCCCGCTGCGATCTCGACTGGTGCGCCCGTTACAAGGACACGTTGTTCGATTTCGATCGCTATCGCCGACCTGAGATGTACGGACGGATCACGTCGCAACGCGGCGTTGTGCGACCGACCGATTAGCGTCGATGGCATGGACGGAACCGAACCCACCAATGCATTTCCACCGCCGATAATGACGGCGCCGTCAGAACCGTCGTCGGATTCGATCGTGGTTCCCACGCCACCGATCAAACGTGGCAAGGGCCTGCGCATCGGTATCGCACTCGGTCTCGTGGTGATTGCCGCAGTTGCCGGATCGTTCGTGTGGAACGCCCGCAAATCGACCCCGACCTACTCGCTGTCGGCATCCACTGCCGCAACCAAGAAGATCACCAGCGTGCGCTTCGAGATGGACATCGACTCTGACGGCAACAAGTTGCCGTCCTCCGGGTTGATGGACGTGCGTGGGCGGCTGATGCAGTTCGACCTCGACGGTGCCACGTTCACCGGCGACGCGTCCACCGGGAAGATTTCGGCGCTGATGGATCTCGACAAGCTGGTGATGTACATCGGTGGCGATTCCCTCGGGGCCGAGATCAGCCAGCAGCTTCCCGATGGCAAGACCTGGATTCGGATGGATCTTCAGAAGCTGGCTGACAAGACGGGCCAGGACCTGTCGGCGATCACCTCTGGCGCGACGAATGATCCGCTCAGCGCAGCCAAGCTCGCGGCCAATTCCACCAAGACCACCAAAGTAGGCCGCGAGACGATTTTCGACGGTATCAGTGCCGAGCACTACACGTTCGAGGTAAACACCGACGAAGCGTTGAAGGCGGCCGGAACGACCCGCGAGAAGGTCATTGGTACAACTGAAATCACCTTGCCCGACACGGTCGTGTACGACGCGTGGATCGACGTGAACAACCACATCCGCCAGCTCGAGTACTCGCTGGACACCGGTGCCCATTCGATGAGCTTTTCGATTCGGTACACCGAGATCAACCCGGCGGTCGACATCACGCTGCCCGGCGATAACGAAAGCGTCGACGTCTTCGATCTGATGGGTGGGTGAGTGCACCACGCCGTTGCCATGGGCTCCGACTCGGTTGCGGTGCCAGTACGGGTGCCATCGTCGCGCTACACCTCTCCGGCGTTCGCTGCACTCGAGGCCGAGCGCGTGTGGCCGCGAGTGTGGCAGGTGGCGTGCACGCTCGATCACGTACGCGAGCCCGGCGACTTCTGCGAGTACCGCTGCGGCCGGTACAGCGTGATCATCGTGCGCGACAACGACGCCCAGTTGCGCGCCTTTCAGAACGTGTGCCTGCATCGCGGTAACACCATTTGTGAAGGCAGCGGATCTGGCTTGGACGAGTTGCGTTGTCCATACCACCGTTGGGCGTGGGACCTCACGGGCGCGTTGCGCGAGGTGCCGTCGCGGAAGCGTTTCGGCTTGCTCGACAACGACGAGCTGTCGTTGTTCCCGGTGCAGGTTGATACGTGGGGACCCCTGGTCTTCGTGAACCTCGACCCCGCGGCCGCACCGTTGCACGACTACCTCGAGGGTGTACCGACCGACAGCGAATGGGCCAATCTGCACGAGTTCCGCTGCGGCTTCACCACGCTGTCGCACGTTGCAAGCAACTGGAAAGTCGTTGCCGATGGCTTCAGCGAGACCTATCACGTGCAGGGCATCCATCCCGAGATGTTGGGCAGCATCGACGATGTCAACACCGACCAGTACGTGTGGGATCACCACTCCGTCTCGCACCAGCGGTACGGCGTCGCCAGTCCCCGCCTGCGCGATCGCAGCGACCAAGCAGTGTGGGACTCGTTCATCGTCACCCAGGGCGAGCGGATGGGGCCGTCGTTCAAGGCTGTGTGCCCTGCGCCAACGCCAGCGGAGGGCGAGACCATCCGCGATGTGATCGCGCAACGCATCCGCGAGCATCAGGCCACACGCGGCATCGACCTGAGCGGCTACGACACAGATGGTCTGTTGCGCCTGTCGCAGTACAACCTGTTCCCCAACACCACGGTGTTGGTGTGGGGCGACATGGTCAACGTGCTCGTGTCTCGTCCGGGTCCGTCGCCCGACGAAGCCGAACTGACCATGTTTCTGCTCTATCGCTCGCCAGCCGGCACACCGACCGCGAAGCCGTTCGATGTCACGCTGCCGTCAGATGCCAGCCTCGGTGTGGTCATCGATCAGGACCTCGAGATGCTGAAGCGGTTCCAGCGTGGGCTGCACCAGCCCGGGTTCACCCACCTCACCCTGTCGGGTGAGGAGATCCGCATCATCAACATGCAACGCGTGCTCGAACGCTATGTGGTCCACGACCCGGCGACTGTTTAACACGGCGTTCTTGCGGCGAGTGTTCCCAAACGGGTTGGGCTTTGACAAAATGTAAAGCGTGACCGATCTTGCCGCCCCGTCCACCGTGTCGTCTCCAGTGTCGTTCGTCGTGAACGGCATTCCCGTCAGCGTTCGCAGCGATCACCCGCACCTGCTGTCGGCGCTTCGCGACGAGCTTGACATCACCTCGCCCAAGGACGGTTGCTCGCCCAGCGGTCAGTGCGGGTGCTGCACCGTGATGATCGATGGCAAGGCTGTGGTCAGTTGCCAGCAGCCACTCGCGAAGGTTGCGGGCAAGTCGGTGGTCACCCTCGAAGGCGTTGCCGACGAGGAACGCAAACGGTTCGCTGACGCGTTCGCGGCCTGCGGCGGCCTGCAATGCGGGTTCTGTATCCCCGGCATCGTGATGCGCGCCAAGGCGCAGATCGACAAGAAGGGCGCCGAGCTCAAACGCGATGACATGGCTCGTCATCTCGGCGCGCACCTGTGCCGCTGCACCGGATACGTGAAGGTGCTCGATGCCATCCAAGGCGTCGCGCAAGGCACTACGTTCGAACCAGCGCTCTCCGGCGCCGTGGGTGGCGCCGGTGCGAAGTACGAAGCCGGCGAGTTGACCCTGGGCGATCGTGGCTACATCGATGACATGCGCGTGCAGGGCATGCTGCACGCGGCGTTGCATCTCGCCGACCACACGCGCGCCGATGTGTTGGCCATCAACACACGCGCGGCCCAGGCTGCCGCCGGTGTGCGCGCTGTGTTCACCGCGGCAGACATTCCCGGTGAGTTGATGGTGGGCATCATCTACAAGGACTGGCCGGTGATGATCCCCGTCGGTGGTCGCACCAGTTACGCAGGCGACGTACTCGCCGTGGTCGTGGCCGACACCCGCGAGCACGCACGAGCCGCAGCAGCACTCATCGAAGTCAGCTACAACGCGCTCGCCCCGGTCACTGATCCACTTGCCGCGCTGCTGCCCGATGCTCCCGTTGCGGTGTGGGGCACGTCATCCAACGTGTTGAGCACCAGCGAATACCAGCGCGGTGATGTCGATGCAGCGCTCGCCTCGAGCGCGCACACCGTGCATGAGATGTTCACCACGCAGCGCATCGAGCACGCGTTCCTCGAACCAGAGAGCACGCTCGCGGTGCCGCAGTCCGATGGCACGCTGCACGTGTTCAGCGGCGGCCAGGGTGTGTGGGACGACCGTGACGACATCGCGCGCATGCTCGGCGTGGGTAATGACAAGGTCGTGGTCACCCTGGTATCCAATGGTGGCGCTTTCGGCGGCAAGGAAGACATGTGCAATCAAGCTCACACGGCGCTCGCGGCGTGGTGGCTGAAGACGCCCGTGAAGTGCACAGTGAGTCGCGAAGAAAGCCTGCGCATGCACGCCAAGCGGCACCCGATTCAGCTCGAATACTGGGCCGGATGCGACGCCGACGGACACCTCACCGGCTTGCGTGTGCACGCCGTGGGCGATTCGGGCGCGTACGCGAGTGTGGGCATGAAGGTGCTCGAGCGTGCGGCTGGTCATGCCAGCGGCCCGTATCGTCTGCCGGCCATCGACGTGACTGCGGTTGCCGTGCGCACGAACAATCCGGTGTGCGGTGCCTTTCGCGGCTTCGGCGCGAATCAGGCCCAGTTCGCGATGGAGGGCGTCCTCGATCGCCTTGCCGAACAGGTGGGCATCTCCGGTTGGGAGATCCGCAAGCGCAATGTCATCCACCCCGGCGAGGTGTGGGGGCCGGGTCAGGTGATGGACGATGGTTGCGCCGGCGCCGAGGCATGCCTCGATGCGATCAAACCGCGCTACGACCAGGCGCGTGCCCAAGGGAAGGCCATCGGCCTCGGGCTGGGTTTGAAGAACAGTGGCTTGGGCAACGGCTTTCGCGAGTTGTGTCGTGCGATCGTGTATTTCCGCTCTTCCCCCGACGCGCACGGACGCGACATCGAGGTTCGCCACGGCTTCACCGAGATGGGCCAGGGTGTGCACACCGTGGCGCTGCAGGTTGCTGCCGAGGAACTCGGTGTCGACCCCAACCGCATCGAAGTGATTGTCGACACCACACGCGAGCTCGGGTTCGGTCAGACCACTGGTTCCCGCGGCACGTTGATGGCGGCCGGCTCGGTACAGAAGGCTGCGCTCGCCGCACTCACCGGGGGGTGCACCATCGGTGTCGACTTCGTCGGCGAGCACCTCGTCGACTGGACCCACAAGATCGGTGATCCCGATCATCCGCAGCCGCTCATTCATGCGGCATTCGGTTACGCGGCCCAACTTGCAATCGTCGACCGCGGGTCCGGTCTGGTCGAGCGAGTTGTTGCCGTGCACGACGTGGGTCGCGCGATCAACCCGCTGCTGTGTGAGGGCCAGATCGAGGGCAGCGTGCACATGGGCCTGGGGTACGCACTGACCGAACAGTTCCCCCACGATCCCGAGACCGGCTTTCCCACGAACACCACCTTGCGATCGTTGGGCATCCTGCGCGCCAAGGACGTGCCTGCGATCGAGGTGCAACTGGTGCAAGTGCCCCAGCCCCGCTCGCCCTATGGCATCAAGGGTGTCGGCGAAATCGGTCTTGTTCCCACGGCTCCCGCGGTAGCCGCAGCGTTGCACGAATACGACGGCCAGTGGCGCAACACACTCCCGATGCGTCCCAAGAGCGGCGTAGACCGCGACGAGTAGGATCGCTCAGTTGATGACGGTGTCGTCGATGGTGTTGCGCACCACGGTGTGCCAGCGTCGACAACCCGCCTGATGGAACCAACGCTCGGTGGACACGCCTTCGAGGTTGTCGAACATCCACACGTAATCGATGTCGCGTTCGTGCGGATCGGTGATGCGCTCTGGCACGGTGGGCAGTTCGCCGCCGAAGCCGAACTCCTCGACGGGGCGGCTACCGCACTGGGGGCAATCGAGCCACAACATCAGCGTGTACCCGCCGATCCGAGGTCGGCCATCGAGTGATCTCTCGCGAAACGATCGAGCGCGAACGGGGCAATCAACTCGGGTGTGGTACCGGTGGCGATGAGTTCGGCCATCTGCTGGCCACCCGCCGGGATGCCTTTGAAGCCCCACGTGCCCCAACCGGTGGAGATGACGAAACCATCGACACCGGTGAACCCCATGATGGGCGAGAAGTCGGCGGACACGTCGCAGATGCCGGTCCATTGCCGCAGCACACGCAGGTCGCGCAGGAACGGCAGACAGTTGGTGACCTTCTTCGCGCAACTCGCCAACGAATTGAAGGTGGACTGCATCGAGTAGCTGGGCTGCGGTTCGAATTCGGCACCGATGAGCATCTGCCCACGTGGTGTCTGCGACACGTAGCACGACAATTCGGAGTCGCTGATGATGCCGGGGAATTCGAGTCCGTACGCGTTGGTGACGAACGCCTGGAGCGCATGGGTTCGCACGGGCAGGCGAACATTGGCTTGTGCGGCGATCTTGGTCACGTTGCCGCCGACGGCGCTCATCACGATGCCGGCCGAGATGGGGCCGCAGTCGGTTTCGACACCGACGACGCGCTCGCCGTCGCGTAGCAGACCGGTGACCTTGGTGTGTTGCAACACGGTGACGCCGCGTTGCATCGCGCCCTGCGCGTAGGCCCACACCACACGGTCGTGGCGAGCCGTGGCCGCGCCGACGTGATAGCTCGCTCCGAGCACCGGATAGCGGCCGCTGCCGGTGAGGTCGATCTGAGGGCAGATCTGCTTGATCTCCTGAGGACCAACGACGTGTGTGTCGGCACCGCAGGCGGTGTTGATGAGGGCGCGGGCGCGCTCGGCGCGCATACCGGTCTCGGTGTGGGCCATCCAGAGCAGGCCCTTGGTGGCGTGCATGATCCAACAACCGGTTTCATCCTCGAGGCCGGCATACAGCTCGAGGCTGCGTTGGTAGAAGTGCACCGACTCGGGGATGCCGTAGTTGGCGCGGATGATGGTGGTGTTGCGACCAGAGTTGCCCGAGCCGATGTAGTTGGCTTCGATGACGGCAACGTTGGTGATGCCGTGCTGCGTGGCGAGGTAGTACGCGGTGGCCAAGCCGTGCCCGCCACCGCCGATGATGACCACGTCGTACGAGGACTTGGGTTCGTGCCACTGCATCTCGAGGAGGGTCTCGACGAACTCGTTCATGTCGAACCTTTCAGTCGCTCGCTCAGGTCGTACGCATACGGGCTGGCGCACAGCAGCAGCGTGTGGTCGTCGGTGAGCCAGAGTTTGGCCGGCACCCCGGCCACGTAGCCCTGGGCAAATGCCGGACGACCTGTTGGCAGATGCCACTCGATGTGCGTGGCGACGTCGGCAAGGGCGTCGTCGCGCAGCCAACAACCGACGAAACCGCTCTCGTCGACGATGATCGCGTCGGCGTCGGCTTCGATGATTCCCGCGGCGTGCTCGACGGTAGCTCCGATGGCGAATACGTCGTCGGGCGCAAGGCGTAACACCGTGGTGTTGTTCGGCCACGTTGCGGCATCGAGCACGTCGGGCGACGCGACGATGCGGATGCCGTGCAGGGTCTCAAGCGCGAGCACGTCGGCCCTCCTTGTCGTAGAAGGGAGGATGTGCAACCGAGGCGTTGCGGCCATCGATCTGCACGTATTCGGGAAACGGTGTGTGTTTCAGCCAGCCGAGCATCACGGCATGGCCGAGCAGTGGCGAGGTGAAGCTGGAGGCGACGTGCCCAACAACGTTGCCTTCTGACCAGATGGGGCTTCCCTCGGTGGGGGCACTGCCTTCCATGGTGAAACCGAAAAGTCGACGGTGATCGGGCAGGCCCGCTGTGCGGACCAAGGCGGCCTTACCGAGAAAGTCGGGCTTGTCCAT
The DNA here is from genome assembly GCA_043753895.1 of Actinomycetota bacterium. Lineage (GTDB taxonomy): Bacteria > Actinomycetota > Acidimicrobiia > Acidimicrobiales > Ilumatobacteraceae > WLMZ01. The sequence goes on along the minus strand of JAYUWK010000066.1, from coordinate 33,805 downwards.
CTTTACGGCCCAGTCCATGCCGAGTCGGCGCGGAGTGGAGTCGAGCTCGCTGTCCATGCCGACGATCACGTGACCCTTCTCGAGGCGCAGGCCGAACAGTGCCTGCAGTCCGTGGGGCTTGATGCCGAGATCGCGGCCCGCGTGCATGAGTGCTCGCCACAGTTCGACCGAACGAGCTGCATCGTGATGCAGCTCGAACGAGGCCTCGCCGGTGAAGCTGAGTCGCATCACGTGGCACGGCACGTCGGCCACAGTGTCGTGGCGATGTTGCAAGAACTTCGGGGGGTCAACGAGGCCGACACGTTGCAGCAGCGTTGCGGCCAGCGGCCCGGTCACGTTGATGGCGGCAAGCGACATCGTGCGGTCGAGGATGTGCACCCGCAAGGCCCACGTCTCGGCCCAGTCGCGCACCCACATCTCGGCGTTGGCAGCGCCGCCAGAGGTGAAGGTGAGCACAAAGCGGGTCTCGGTTTCGCGACAGATCATGCCGTCGTCAATGAGGTGTCCGCGCTCGTTGAGCAATAGCACGTAGCGCGACCGGCCGGGCTTGATGTCGGCAACCGTGGTGGGGTAGAGCCGTTCCAGTAACTCGACCGCGTCGGGACCCGACACCAAGAGTTTGCCCAAGGTGCTCACATCACCGAGCGATACGGCTTCGCGAACAGCCCAGTACTCGATCTCGTGGTTGCCGTAGTTCCACGGTCGCCACCACCCGCCGAAGCGGTCGAGCTGGCCGCCGAGGGCAAGGTGTTCGTCGTGCAGTGGCGACCGACGGAACAGGTCGGTGTAGGTATCGGCCGATGCCTCGGCAAGGGTGATCTGGCGCGTTGCGGGACGCGCCGTGAACATCTCGGGTTCGGTGCCGGAGTGATGTGCCACGAACGCACGCAGGTGCGGGCCGCACACGCCTCCCTGACACGTGCCGGTGCCGCACAGACTGGCGCGCTTGACGAGTTCGAGTTCGCGGAACCCGCGAGCCCATACGCCTTCGAGATCGTCGACCTCGACACGCGAACACGGGCACACCGTGCCGGCCGTGGGGCACGGCGGGAGTGCGAACTTCTCAGCGGCTTGACCGACAAGGCTCACAGGCAGGCCGCCGGACATACGCGAGAGCATGTCGCGCGGAGCAAAGCCGAGGCCCACAATCGCTGTGTCGCACGGGGTCGTCACCTCGGTGCCGTCGTCGCGTACCGTGACCACTGCCGACACCGAGCCGCGGCCCTCGAAACGAACAATGCTTCCGATCACAGGGGTACATGGCACGCCGACGGGTGCATGGCCGATGGACACCGCATTGGCGAGGTCGACTCCTGCCGCGTGCAATGCTTCAGCGGCGCGCGTCGTGACGATGCCACGCAGGTTGTTACCCGGGCACACCGGGTGGATCTCGGCAGCACCGGTGGCCACGACCACCTGATGGGCGTGCACGTGGAGCATGCCCTCGGGGCGACGCACGATGACGGTGGGTCCGCCGTAGATGGCGACGACTTCGTTGCCGTCGTGCGCATCGAGCACCATCACCGTATGGCCGTCGGCTCGGGCCGACTCAGCAGCGGCAGAGCCACTGGGTCCGGAGCCGATGACCACGGTGTCGGTTTCCACGCGGCTCACGCTCACATGATCGGCCACAGGTGTGCGTGTGATGTCGGGTTGTGTGACGGCAGGGAACGACGGATTTCCCACAGCGGGATGACGCTTCACCACCAGGCCCGGTGTCGCCGCTGTCTGGCACGTGCGTACGTACGGCACGCCGTCGACAACGGCCGAGCAGTTCGGGCAGTCGCCGCCCAGGCAGACGGTGCCACCGTGCTTGGGGTGACCGCCGCTGCGCATGATCGCAACCGCAACCGTGTCGCCGGATTCGTACGGGATCGGTTGACCATCGACGACGATGCGCCTAGCGGGAACGCTGATGGGTGTGTCGCTCATTGGCGCATCCGCGAACCGATGGGATCGAAGATCGGTGACAACTGCAAACGCGCCGGGCGACGACGACCGATGATCTCGATCTCGAACTCGCCGGCCTCCGCGGTGGCGAGGTGCGTTGGCACATAGCCCAGCGCGAGCGATGCCTTGCTGTAGTGGGCGTAGCCGCCCGATGTCACCCATCCGACCACGGTGCCATCGTGCCAGATCGGTTCGTCGCCGATCACGTCGGCGGGATCATCAGGGTCGGGTTCCACCACGAGCGTCACGAGCTTGCGAGCCGGCCCGGTGGCGAGTTCGGCCTCGTGCGCAGGGCGGCCGATAAAGTCGTGATCGAGCTTGATGTACGACAGGATGCCCGATTCGAGCGGGGTGTAGATCGGCCGGTACTCGCGGAACCATGTGCCGAAGTTCTTCTCGATGCGCAACGACATCAATGCCCGGAAACCGAACAGGCGGATGCCGTATTCCGCACCCGCTTCCATGATGCGATCGAACAACACGCGCTGGTATTCGGGAGCGACCCACATCTCGTAGCCGAGGTCACCCGAGTAGGTGAGCCGGCCGACCTTTGCAGGGATCATGCCGAGGTCGATCTGCTTGAAGTCCATGAACGTGAACGACGGTGTCGACATGTCGAAGTCGGTGATCTTGCTCATTACGTCGCGAGCGTGGGGGCCGGCGACAGAGAGCCCTACCAGGCCGAGGCCGAGTGTCTGGAACGAGACGCTGCCATCGCTGGGCAGGTGATCGATGAACCAACGACTGTGATGCACCTCCGCGGCCTGCGAACCAAACAGGTAAAAGTCGTCGTCGCCGGCCCGGGCAACGGTGAACTCACCAACGATGCGGCCCTGCGGGTTGAGCATTGCGGTGAGCACGATGCGGCCCACCTTGGGCATGCGGTTGCTGAGCAGGCTCGACAACCAGGCAGCCGCACCGGAGCCAGTGACGTGATACTTCGCGAAGTTCGAGATCTCGGTGAGGCCGACGCGCTCGCGCACCGCAGTGCACTCGGCGGAAACCTGATCCCATGCGTTGCTGCGCCGGAAGGTGACGTCTTCCTTCGGATCCTTGCCGGGCTCTTGGAACCACAGCGCATGCTCGAGTCCGAACGACGCACCCCACACGGCGTTGGCATCGGTGAGCCGGTCGTAGATCGGTGTGGTGTGCAATGGTCGCGCCGCGGGGAGTTCCTCGTTCGGGAATGTGATCCGGAACCGGCGGGCATAGTTCTCGCGCACCTTGGCGTTGGTGTACGGCAGGGTCGCGTAGTCGCCGTAGCGGGCCACATCCATGCCCCAGATATCGAGACCGCTGTCGCCCTCGGTCATCCAGTTGGCCAGCGCAAGACCGACGCCGCCACCCTGTGAGAGTCCGGCCATGACGGCGCACGCGACCCAGCAGTTGCGAATGCCGCGGATCGGGCCCACGAGCGGGTTGCCGTCGGGCGAGAACGTGAAGGGCCCGTTGATCACGCGCTTGATACCGGCCGTCGCCATCGCCGGATAGTGCTTGAACGCAACCTCCAATTCGGGTGCGATGCGATCGAGATCGGGATCGAGTAGTCGGGCCGTGAAATCCCACGGCGTCTCCTTCGGCGACCACGGCACGCACGCCTGCTCGTAGGTGCCCAGCAACATGCCGCCCTGTTCTTGGCGGATGTAGATTTCGCCGGCGAAGTCGAGTGCCATCGGCATTTCCTTACCGGTTGCGGCCACGTGCGCAGCAACCTCAGGCATGTCTTCGGTGACCAGGTACATGTGCTCCATCGCAAGCACAGGCAATTCGATGCCCACCATGCGCCCGACCTCGCGTGCCCACAGTCCGCCCGCGTTCACGATGTGCTCGGCGTGGATCGTGTGCTCCACGTCGGTGTGCACGTCCCACGTGCCATCGGCGCGTTGGGTGAGCGCGTTGACCCACGTGTTGCGGTAGATCTCGGCACCCGCGTTTCGAGCACAGATCGCGTAGGCGTGAGTGACGCCCGAGGGATCGACGTGGCCTTCGACCGGGTCGTACAACGCACCGATGAAGTACTGGTCTTCCATGAGCGGGAAGATCGCCTTCGCTTCGGATGGCGTGATCAGTTCGAGGTCCATGCCGAGATAACGGCCACGCGCCTGAGCCATGCGCAGGAAGTCCATACGCACCTCGGTGTCGGCGAGCATGAGCCCGCCGGGAAGGTGGATGCTGCAGTTCTGTCCGGACTCGCGCTCGATGGACTCGTACAACTCGATGGTGTACTGCTGCAGCTTCGACACATTGGGGTCGCCGTTGAGCGTGTGCATGCCACCGGCCGCATGCCAGGTAGAACCGGACGTGAGCTCTTTGCGTTCGAGCAACACCACATCGGTCCAACCTGCCTTGGTGAGGTGATAGAGAACGCTCGCACCGACGACACCGCCGCCGATCACGACGACCTGAGCTGAAGACTTCACGGGAATCCTTTCGAGATGAACGGGTGGCTGTCGCTGACGGGGCGCGACGACAGCCTAGAAATCGGTGGGGACGCCGCCCTCGGCGTGACGGCGATCGACGAATGCCTGCAGCTCTTCGCGCACGGCAGACTCCATCGGTGGAGGTTCGTACGCGGCAAGCATTTCCTTCCAGATCTGGTTTGCCTTGGCCGGAGCCTGAGGGCTGCCGCCCTCTTCCCACGATTCGTAGTTGCGCCAGTCGGAGATCATCGGTTTGTGGAAGGCGGTGCGGAACCGGTCTTGTGTGTGCTGCGTGCCGAAGAAGTGGCCGCCGGGACCGACATCGCGGATGGCGTCGAGGCCGAGCGACGCCTCGTCGACCACGGGGGGCTCGAGGAACGCGGAAACCATGTGCAACAGATCGGCGTCGATGATCATCTTTTCGTAGCCGGCGTGCAGGCCACCTTCCATCCAACCGGCACCATGCATGAGCATGTTGACGCCACCCATGATCGCGCCCCACAGCGAGAACACCGACTCGTACGCCGCCTGCGCGTCGACTGCGTTCGCAGCGCACACATTCGAACTGCGATAGGGCAGGTTGTAGCGGCGTGCCAACTGCCCACCCACCATCGCGGTGCGCATGTACTCGGGCGTGCCGAACGCAGGTGCACCTGATTGCATGTCGACGTTCGAGGTGAAACCGCCGTAGACAGCCGGGGATCCCGCGCGCACGATCTGCGTGAACGCAATGCCGGCGAGCGCCTCGGCATTTTGCTCGGCCAGGGCGCCTGCCAGGGTGACTGGCGCCATGGCCCCGGCGAGCGTGAATGGTGTGAGCACCACGATCTGATTGCGCGACGAGTACTCCATGATGCCTTGCAGCATCGGGGCGTCGAGGCGAAGCGGTGAGCTGGAGTTGATGACCGTGAAGATCGATGGCTCGCGATCGAGCGTGTCGTCATTGATGCCGCGGGCAATTCGCACCATCTCGAGACAGTCACGGTTGCGTTGACGGCCCAGGCTGTACGCATGCAATGGTTTGTCGCTGAGCGTGAGCGCATCGAAGGTGGCGTCGAGATGACGGATAGACGCATGGAGGTCGATCGGCTCCACCGGATAGCCGGCGAGGAAGTGCACGCTGTTGAGCATCTGTGCGAGCCGGATGAGGTTCTGGTAGTCGGCGTGGTTACCGGTGCGCCGGCCGCGGTCCATGTCGAACACGTTCGGTGCGCTCGCAACGGAGCCGAACGACATGTAGTTGCCGCCGATGACGAGGTTCTTGGCGGGATTGCGGCTGTGGAAGGTGAACGACGACGGTGCGGTCTTGATGGTCTCCAACACCATCTCGCGATCGAAACGGACGCGCGTGTTGCCCACCTCGACGTGCGCGCCGGCGGCGGCCAGCAACTGGCGGGCCTCGACATCGAGGAAGTCCATGCCGATCTCCTCGAGGATCTGCATCGACGTGTCGTGGATCATCTCGAGTTCGTCGGCCGACACCACATCGGTGGGTGCGTAGGCCATGCGCGGCTGGTTGAACGGACGCTGCAGCGGGAGGCGGCTGCGCTCAGCTGTGGAGCGGCCCTTACGGCGGGGCCCGCCTCCGCTGGTCTCGATGTGCAGTTCGGTCACGGTTGCCCCTGTGCTCGCCTTGTTGATCGGTTCATACTAGTCACGCAAAGTTGCACAGACGTACCGTGAATAGGTCTGGTTAGTTGCGTTGACGCTGTGCGATCACGCGCTGCTGCCTCAGGAACTCGGGCACCTCTGGAGGTTGCACCACAGCTGCACGGATGAGATCGTCGAACTGACGGGTGAGCGTGCGCACGTGCTCGGTGGAGGTGAGCACCAGATACATCTGGCCGAGATACAGCGCTGCACGCAGCGGGCCGAAGATGGTCATGGGAGCGGAGTATCGCTCGCGCCCGTCGAACAAGAACCAACGCAAGGTGGGATACAACTCGGTACTCAGCTCGATCATGTGGTCGATCTGGGCGAGACGGCTGCGCTGGTCGAGGTTGCGCCAGATCCCTCCGCCGCGGGCAAATGCCTCGACATCTTGCACCGAGTTGCAACACTCGAAATCGGTCTCGGGCCCGCGGGTCCACGCCAGTCGGGCTGCCGCTGTCTCGATCTGCTTCTCGGGCGTCGTGGCCACATAGCCACCCGACTCATACCGGATCACGCCCTCGGTCTTGAGCAGGTCGGGCAACGTGGCGGGGACGTAGCGGATCTTGTAACCAATCGCCTCGCGGAGCCACGAGACGAGTCGCTCGTCGTTGTGTGCAAGCGCTTCGCGTTCGAACGACATCTGTTCGTTCATCAACTCGGCTTGCATCGGACCGGTGTTGCTCAGTCCAATGAGCCAGTCCACCGACACTTGTTGGGTTTGTGCGATCGCGGCGAGGGTCTCGATACGTGGCAGACGGCGGTTCGACGGCGACAGCAACTGAGAGAGCGTCGAACGATCGAGTCCGACGGCCTCGGCGAACTGGCTGCGGTTCATCTTCGAGTCGTGGATCACCTTGCCCAAGCGTTCCTGGAACGTCTCGAGCAGGTTCTTACGGGCGGGCATATGTGCAGTGTAAACGCAACAGATGATGTGGTAGTGCAACATGATGCTGTTGGAAACATCACAGTTGCGGTCAATGTGCGCATATGCGTCACCTGGGTGTCGTCGTCGTGGGTGTGCGCTCGGTAGACCGATGGGTAGTGAACAACCGGCGGGATGCACCACTTCGCGGCACCGACTTGCCCACAGTCGCGGTCGTGGCGCTGTTCTGGGTGTCGATCATGTCGGTGGTGTTACTGCGCCGGCACCTTCCTACGGCGGGTGTCATCGCTGGCCTCGCGGTGCTCGGCGGCTTGTACATGTCGTTGCAGCACGAGATCATCCACGGTCACCCCACGCCGTCGCGTCGGCTGAACTGGTTGTTGGTCAGCGCGCCACTCGGCATGACGCAGCCCTTCGATCGTTACCGCGACACGCACCTCGCCCATCACGAGGCCGATCTCACCAACCCCGTGGACGATCCGGAGAGCTATTACGTGACCCCCGCTGCGTGGGGGTCGGCCGGTGGCGCTCAGCGGTTGTTGTTGCGTGCGAACCGCACCCTTGCCGGACGACTGACAGTCGGTCCGTTCCTGTCGCTGGTTCGGATGGTGCGCAGCGACCTGCGCATCGTGCGTGGTCGTCGCGATGTGTGGCGTGCGTGGTTGTTGCACGTTGTGGCCGTCGGGCTGCTCATCGTCGCGCTGCGCGCGGTGGCGATGCCGGTGTGGATCTATCTGGTGGGATTCGTGCTCGGGGGCGCATCGTTCACCTCGCTGCGCTCCTTCGTAGAGCATCGCGCCGCGGATGGCGCACCTCGGTCGGCCGTCGTGCGCAGTGGTTGGTTCTTCAGCTTGATCTTTCTGAACAACAACCTGCATTACACCCATCATCGCCTACCCGGTGCGTCGTGGTTTCGCCTCCCCGAACTCACGCGCAGCATCGACGCCGAGGCCGTCGTTGCCGACGGTGCGGGGTGCTACCGCGGCTATCACGAAGTGGCCAGACGGTTCCTGTTCCGTCCGTTTGACCAACCGGTGTACCCGCTGTCTGCCACGATCGACGCGTGACCAAGCGCTACTCCGTTCTGCCGATGTATCCCCTTGAGGGACTGCGCGACGCCTGGGGAGCGCTGTACCGGTCGGTGGCAGCCCGGGTTCCCGGAGCACCGCACGAGTTGCGATGGGATATCGGCGCACGTGAGAGCTGGCTCGATGCGCAGATGGTGCTGAGCCAGGCGTGTGGATGGCCGTTGGTGACCGTGTTGCGCGAACGCGTGCGGGTCCTCGGAACGTTTGCGGTGGTACTGGATGGCGAGGCATCACATCTGTATCGCAGCGTCATCGTGGCGAGGCACGGCGCCGACATCGCCGCGCTCAGTGGCGGTCGAGCAGCGGTCAACTCCGATGACAGCCTGTCAGGCTTCATCAGCCTGCTCAACGCGTTTGAGGTGACCACGACGAGCTGGCCGGGTGAGGTCACTTGGACCGGTTCGCACCTCGCGAGCGTCGAGTCGGTGCGCTCCGGAATCGCTGATGTCGCCTCCATCGATGCGCTCACGTGGAACTACGTCGGCCGGCTGGTGCCGAACACGGTGGATGGTCTCGACGTGGTCGCTCGTGGTCCATCGGTGCCGTGTCTACCGCTGATCGTTCCGGTGGCGACGTCGCCAGCTGCCGTCGCCGCGTGGCGCGATTCGTTCGCGATGGCGATGACGGATCCGGATCTCGCCGACGCGCGCGCTGCGTTGTTGATCAGCGGGTTCCTGCCGCTCGACATCCAGAACTACGAGGCGGCGCTCGCGCCGCTGATGTAGTGCGCGGTCAGAGCCGAACAGGTCGACAGACCCAGACCCAGATTCACACGAGGTCTGGCTGACGGCCGATCGAGGTGAGCTTGTCAGGGTTGAGGAACGACCAGTAGCGCTCGATTTTACTGTCGACCACGTCGAGCGCAGTCACCATGTACGGCGTGCCGCCCAGTGACACCACTACGCCGGGCCGACCGTTGACCCACGCCGACTCGAAGTCGAGTTGGCCGGCGGCCCGTCTGCCCAGGTTCACCACGAAGCGGGCAATAGGGTCCGGTCCCACTACCGGTCGCCGCGCAGCGTGTCGGTGTGCCCCACCATCGCTGACCAGCACCGCCGTCGGAGACAGCATCGAGCGAACCGCGTCGATGTCGCCGCTCATGACTGCACCGACAAAGGTCGTTGCAATCGCAAGTTGTTCGGGATCGGCCATCGGCCGATGCTCGGCGACGCCGTGCAACTTACGGCGGCACGAACGGCCAGTTGGCGGCAGGCGTCGTCGCTGCGACCCACCACCGTTGCGGCCGCGTGGAAGGACTCGCCGAAGACATCGACGAGCAACACAACCAATCGTTCTTCGGGTGACAGCTGTTCGAGCATTACCAGGAACGCCGTCGTCAGTGAGTCCGAGAGCTCGGCCGCTCGCTCGGGATCGTTACTCGCACTGGTGCGCACGAACGGCTCGGGCAGCCATAAGCCCACGTAATCCGTGCGCGACCGCTTCGCGGCACGCAGCCGATCGAGACCGATCCGGCTGACCACCGTGGTGAGCCACGCAGCGGGGCGCTCAATGGTCGATCGGTCCGTTCCGGCCCAGCGGAACCACGCCTCCCGAACCACGTCCTCGGCGTCAGCGAGACTTCCGAGCAAGCGATAGGCCAGTCCCACCAGTCGGGCGCGCTCGGCCGTGAACACGGCAATGTCCGACGCGTCCACCGAGGTGCTGCTCATCGAACGTTGCTCGCACAGCGCGAGGCAGCGGCGATTCCTGCCTGCTCTCCGCTGGCGGCGCTCGCGTCAGCGATGAGACCGCTCGGCCCCACCCAGTCGCCTGCCACGAACACCCCGAGCAGACCGAGCGATGTGCTTGATGGCCGCCCGGCTAGTCCGCCGCCCGCGGCAGTTGGCGCTCCGTGTGTGACGACCATCCTGCGCCGCGCGCGTTCCATCACAATGTCGTCGTCGGGGATGCCGCGGGCGCGTGCGACGACAGGTACACCGACCGGTCCATGCCCAATACGAGCCCGTCGTGTGGTCGTCGAAGGCCGAGATCGAGGCACGAAGCAGCCACGGGTTGGGTGAGATTATCCTGACCCACAACCGCTGCGCCGGTGAGGCGTGCGGCGACATCGGGTCCACCCGCAGCGAGGACAACCGCGCCGGCTGACACGCATAGCTCACCGACATGCACTTCGTTGCGCTCGCTAGCGCTCACAACGCGGGTCACCTCGGCGTGACTGATCACTGTCGCTCCGGCCGCTACCGCAGACTGCCGCAGTAACTCGACAATCCGGATCCAGCCGCCGTGCACAAAGCTAACCCCCTTGAACGCCATCTGTAGTTGACCGGCAGCCGCGCCCGCGTCGAACTGCTCTGGGGCATGGGTGTATGAGCTGAGGCGGATGAACATCTCCATGAACTGCTGCAAATCCTTGGGCTCGTCGCCCAGCCACTCGCTCACCGAGCGTCCTGCCAACCCTGCGATATTCATTCGCGGCAGTCGCGCAAACAGCCCAGCCATCCGCAGCCGGCTCCGTGGACGCAGTACGGGATTCCGGGCGATGCCCAGCGGATTGATCGCCAGGCGATGCACCCTGTCGTCGAGGAGCACCCCGATCGACGCACCCGGCACAATCCCACCGGCAGGCTCGCGACCACGCGCCGCGAGCAGACGGGTGAGGTGGCCGACGCGATACAGCCCGTGCGCGCCGACGTTGAGATGGAAGCCGTTGCGTACGGCCGTTGATGCTCTACCGCCGGGCTCGTGCGCATCGAGGATCAGCACCATTGCGCCACGCTCGGCTGCAACCAGCGCGGCACACAGCCCTGCGATCCCCGCCCCGACCACCACGACATCGACTGAGCCTGGCAGCAGTGTCTCGCCGGTGGTTTCGGTTCGTTCGTAGTCGTTCATCAGGATCACCCTCCACCCAACACGAACGGGTCAACAGGCGAACGGGCGAACGGGCGAACGGAGGAACGGAGGAACGGAGGTTGGCTCCTCGTGGCCGCTGAGGCAGCCCCACACTTCTGCGCGCGTCAGAGGTCTTTGCAGAGTCGGAGCGCGTCGTAGATGGCGGCATGGATGTTGCGCGCCGACACGGCATCGCCGATGCGGAACAACTGGAACGTTCCATCGGAATTTCGTCGCAGCTCCTGAGGACGGCCCTGCATGAGCGCGCCGTAATCCACCGCGCCACGGTTGCTGGAGCGTGCCTTGAGATCGAAGTAGAGATCGGCAGTCGGCGCCGTGCCATATTCGACTACCACTTGATCGACGACGCGCTCGGTGCGCTCGGGCCCGTAGTCGCTGCCGAGCACTGCGACCAGCTTCGTGTCCTCGCGACGGACGGCGAGGAGACGAGTGTTGATCGTGATGCGCGCATCGGCCTGATGAAACGCCCGCGCGTACGGAACGTGGTTCATGCCGCCCACTTCTGGGGCGAAGAATCGCTCGGGAGTCACGAACTCGAGCTGGCTACCCGCACCGACGATCACCTCGGCTGCGGACATGCCGGGATGCGCTCCATTGTCGTCGAACAACAACACGTTGGCAGCGGGCTTGACCTCACCGGAGAGAATCTCCCAGCTCGATATCACCAGATCGTCGCCCGACTTGAGTGGCGGCGATTGCGCCTGACCGCCTGTAGCAATGATGACCACTTCCGGACGAAGTGCTTCCACCGTTGCGTCGTCGGCATAGGTGTCGTAGCGGACGTCGACACCGAGGCGATCGAGTTCGGACACGCGCCAATCGACGATGCCGATGAGGTCGCGACGGCGCGTGTTGCGCACGGCGAGTTGCAGTTGACCACCCGCCACGGGCATGACCTCGAGCACCGTCACGTGATGACCGCGTTCGGCGCAGACGCGGGCGGCCTCGAGCCCTGCGGGCCCAGCACCCACCACGACGACGCGCCGAGTGACGGTGGCGCGAGGAATGTCGTGCGGCATCGTGGCCTCGCGCCCGGTGGCCGCGTTGTGGATGCACAGCGCTTCGCCGCCTTCGTAGATGCGGTCGAGGCAATAAGTCGCGCCGACGCACGGACGGATCTCGGACTCACGCCCGGCGATGATCTTGCGCACGATGTGCGGATCGGCCATGTGCGAACGGGTCATGCCGACCATGTCGAGCAGGCCCTCGCGGATCGCGTGGCGCGCCGTGGCGATGTCGTCGATCTTCGCAGCGTGGAAGACAGCGAGCCCCGTCTCGGCGCGTACCTGGCCGGCGAAGTCGAGATGCGGTGACGAGCGCATGCCGTGAATGGGGATGACCTCGGTGAGCACCACATCGTTTTCGATGTGCCCGCGAATCACGTTCACGAAGTCGATCAGGTTCGCTGCCTTCAGTCGCGACAGGATCGCGATGCCGTCTTCGTGAGCGATGCCCCCGGGAATTCGTTCGTCCACAGCCATACGCAGTCCCACAAGGAAGTCGGGACCTACGGCCTCGCGAATGGCGCGGAGCACCTGCTCGCCGAAGCGCATGCGATTGTCGAACGACCCGCCGTATTCGTCGTCGCGATGGTTGGTGACGGGTGACCAGAAGCCGTCGAACAGGTGCCCGTATGCCTCGATCTCGAAGCCGTCCATCCCGCCGGCCTGCATGCGCTGCGCAGATGCGGCGTAGTCGGCCACGATGCGTTCGATGTCCCAGTCTTCGGCCTGCTTGGGAAACGAGCGGTGAGCGGGTTCGCGCAGCGGGGTGGGGGCCACGACGGGAAGCCAATCGGCCTTGTTCCAGCCGGTGCGCCGCCCGAGGTGACTGATCTGGATCATCGCCGCGCAACCGTGCTCGTGGATCGCGTCGGTGAGCTCGCGCAGCCACGGCACGATCGCGTCGTCGTAAGCGTGCAGGTTGCCGAACGCCGCAGGGCTGTCGGGCGAGACCAACGCCGAGCCGGCAGTCATCGTGAGCGCCATCCCGCCCTTGGCCTTTTCCTCGTGGTAGAGGCGGTAGCGCTGCTTGGGCATGCCGTCTTCGGCGTACGCAGGCTCGTGGGCCGTGGACATCACCCGATTGCGAAGCGTGAGGTGCTTGAGCTGGAAGGGCGTGAGGAGGGGATCGTCGTGAGCAACGGCCATGGTCTTTAGTACCACATGTCGGGTCGGTCGGCCTTGTGCCGGCTCACGTAGCTGCGCAGTTCGTCGTCGATGGCATCGTCCATCGGCGGCATTTCGTAGTCGGTGAGTACTTGGCGCATTCTGGCGTTCGCTCGATCCTCGACCCGGGTTTCGCCAGCGTCGCGCCACTGTTCGAACGAGTCGTTGTTCGCAGTGGCGCTGTCCCAGAACGCCGTTTCGTAGTGGCGCATGGTGTGCTGGGATCCGAAGAAGTGCTTGCCCGGCCCCACTTCGTGGAATGCATCGAGAGCAAACTGCTCGTCCGACGGGTCGATGCCCTTGCAATAGGTGTGCAGCGCGCTGCAGAAGTCGGCGTCCATCATGAACTTCTCGTAGCCCATCGTGAGCCCGCCCTCGGGCCAGCCAGCCGAGTGGAGGATGAAGTTCGCGCCGCACTGGATCGCCGCGAGCATCGACACGGTCATCGCCTGCCCGTCGGGCACCATCGATGCCGTGAACGCGCCCGAGCAACGCAACGGCAGCTTCGCGCGGCGGGCGAGTTGTCCGACGATGAGCGAACCGAGCGCAGGCTCTGGCGTGCCGAATGTGGGCGATCCCGAGCGCAGCGCCATAGATGACAAGAAGTTGCCGTAGATCGCTGGTGCGCCGGGGCGAGTGAGCTGTGTGAGGGCCACGCCGACAAGCACCTCGGCGTGTGCCTGGGCAATTGCGCCGGCAGCCCGAAACAGATCGAGCGCGACTTGGTCGTTGCGGATGTCCATGCCGATCTCGCTGAGCAGACGATCCGACATGGCCTCGATGTGGGCGAGTCCGTCGTCGGAGATCAACTCGTAGTACGGGATCTCGCGGCGGATGAACGCTGGCGCTTCGGCCGCAGTACCGCGCTGACGTGCAGTTCGACGGGCTGCTCGGTCCGTGGCATTGCGACGTCTCGGCGTGGCGCTGGTCGTGTCCGTCATGGCAGCCTCCCGAACCGGCCGACGTCGGCGTGCGAATACACCGTGACGAGCCGAACTGTAGGCGTATCCTCGCGCGATCGTGCGGTACATTTCGGATTCGCCCGACATTGCCGAGGGGGACCATGAGCACCATTGCCCGTGTCGAGATCACCCACCACCAACTCCCGCTCGATCCGGCGTTCCCTGCCGCATGGGACAGCCAGCCACGCACGCGGTTCCCCGCCACCATCGTGCGCGTCTTCGACGACCAGGGGCACATGGGTGTTGGCTCAGGCGACTCGATGTACGGGTTCGCCGACTACGAGCGCTACTTCATCGGCCACGAAGCACTCGATCTCGATCGGCATGCCGCTGTTCTGTCCAACATCGAGTTTCATGCGGGGCGGCCGTGGCCGATGGACATCGCGCTGTGGGATCTTGCCGGCAAGATCCGCAACGAACCGACCTGGGCGATGCTCGGCGGCACGAGAAACCGGGTGCGCGCCTACGCATCGAGCGGCGTGCACCGGCCCGTCCCACACATGGTCGAACTGGCGCTGCGCACTGTGGCATTGGGCTTTCCAGCCCTCAAGATCCGCTTCGGCCGAGCGGACCTCGCCGCAGATCTGGCCGTCGTCAGCGCCATTCGCAACGCGGTGGGCGATGCGTTGGAACTGATGGTCGATTGCAATCAGGGCTGGCGGATGCCGTGGGACACCCAGCCCGCTTGGACGCTGGATCACGCCACAGCGGTCGCAGAAAGGTTGAGCGCCGAGAGCGTGTTCTGGATGGAGGAACCATTGCATCGCGGTGACTACGACGGCATGGCCGAGCTTCGTCGACGCACGGATCTTCGCATTGCGGGCGGCGAGCTGACCCGTGAGCCGTACGAGTTTCGAGAGTTGCTGCAGCGTGGGTGCCTCGATGTGTTCCAACCCGACTGCGTGTGCACGATGGGCATCTCGGGATTGCGCCATTTGGCCGGCGAGGTGCACGCTGCTGGCAAGGTTTTCACCCCGCACACGTGGGGCAATGGCATCGGCGTGATGGCCAACCTGCAACTCGCAGCGGGTACAGGCGGAGGCACCTTCGTGGGGTTTCCATTCGACCCGCCGGAGTGGACCACGGCCCGTCGCGACTACATGCTGCGCGACTCGATCGAGGCCGATGGCGAGGGCTGGATCACCCTGCCTGACTCGCCGGGACTCGGCATCGAACTCGACGAAGACGTGTTGGCGCGGACGCGTACCGGTCAGGCCACGTTCGCCTAGGGTGAGCGGTCGTGGCACGAACCCCAGACGTAGAGATGAAGCGCGTGCTCCTCGATCGGGTGGTCGCGTATCTGGCCGATCACGGACTCGGTGAAATGTCGTTACGCCCAATGGCTGCGGCGTTGGAAACCAGCCCGAACCGCCTCGTGCACCATTTCGGCTCGAAACAGGAGTTGCTCACCGCCGCTCTGGCCCAGGCCATGCGCGTTCAGGTCGAGGAACAGAATGCGTGGCTCCGTCGCGACCCGCTGATCACCCAGGCAAACCTGTTGCGCAAGTGGTGGAAATGGTTGAACTCGTCGCCAGCCAACTTGGCCTTGGCTCGACTGGGCCTGGAAGCGGCAACGCTCGAGGCCACTCAGACCGGGCTCACCGGCGAGGTGCGCGCCGAGCAGATCGGTGTCTGGCGCACCGAGATCGAGCAGCGGTTGCTGATCGAGGGCATCCCTGCCGCAGACGCAGTGATCGAGGCCTCGTTGCTGAAGGCGATGTTCACCGGGTTGATGGTCGACCTGATGGCTACCGGCGACCGAGCGCGGCTCACGCGCGCACTCGAAGTCGGGCTGACACGTGTCGAAGCGCGGCTGGCCGAAGCGAACAGCGACGCTGTCGGCTCAGCCAGCGTGTGAGTCAGGCACCCTGATCGCGCAGAAAGCGCTCGACTTCGTCGATGAGCGCAGTGCCGTCGACGTGTTCGGGTAAGCCGACAGTCAGTTCGCCACCCACCATGTCGTCGTCTTCGTCGTCTTCGTCCTCGTCGAGGTCATCATCGTCATCGAGGCTGAAATCCTCGATGCCAGCGTCGGACATGCTTTCGAGCCGGCGCACGTAGCCACCGAGATCATCGTCGTCGGCAACGATCGCGCTGACGCGCGTTTCGTAGTCGCTCACCTGCGCGGCCAGGCGGGCGGTTGGCATACTCGTACCGATGATGTTGCCCAGCCGATCGAGCAGCGCCATCGTGGCCTTTGGTGAGGGGATCTGCGAGGCGTATGCCGGCACGGCGGCCCACAACGACGCAGACGCGAGCCCGGCGGTACTGCACGCATCGTGCAGTACGCCGACGATGCCGGTTGGTCCTTCATAACGCGAGCGCTGCAAGTCGAAACGATCGATCATGTCCTGCTCGTTGGCCGTACCGATGAGCTGCACGGCACGGCTGTGCGGAACGTCGGCGAGCAGTGCACCGAGGGTCAGCACCATGCTTGCCTTGAAGTGCTGGGCGACACCGATGATCTGCTCGGTGAAGGTGCGCCACCGCATCGCGGGCTCGGGACCGAGGATCAAGATGACGTCGGCGCCCGGGGTGGAAGCGTGCCACATGCCCACCGTGGGCCACACGATGCTGCGCGTCAAGCCGGCCGAGAGGCGCACGTGCGGGCGGACGGTGGCGAAGTCGGTGAACTCTTCCGGATCGATCTCAGCAAGAGCGGCGGCGCCCCAGTCTTCGACCAGATGGCGCACGCCTCCCGACGCTGCGTCGCCAGCGTCGTTCCATCCGGTGAACGCTGCCACGATGACCGGACTGCGAAGAGTTGGTTGGCTGAGCCAGCGCACGTACTCCATGGAAAGAAGAGCCTATCGACGCATCGTGATGACGCGTTTCCAGCTTCCGTCAGAGTTGCGGGGTGACGGCATATGCCTCACCACCGCCACCTGCAATCACGTCGTCGAGCCAGTTGCCCGCATAGACGTCGTTGGGTCCCTGCATCAGATCGTTTTCGGTCGCACCAGCTGGAGTGGTGACGAGTGTCCACGCCTGGCGCTTGTAGGTCCAGTTCTCGGGGAACAGCTCGTGGGCCTTGCGCCACCACGGCACGGCCGCACCGTGGCTCACGGTGTGCAGTAAGTACTGGCCCATCTCGAAACACGCTGCCGCTCGAGCATGGGTCGTGGGTCGAGGTTGGCTTCGTCGAACGACCTCGTCGGGTGATAGCGCATACCGGCTTTCCTCGCCATGGTTCGCCCAATCGACGATGGCGGCGCGGTACTCGTCGGCGAACTCGGGGAACTTCTTGATCTCGCGAAACGATCGGTCGAGTCGTTCGGGCAGCCCGTCGGGAATGTCCATGTCGCGCAGCGGGCTGCGCTCGATCGACGCAGACTCCGCAGGCCGAACCATCGTGCCGAACTCATCGATCCACACAGCCATGGGGATGTTCAGGAATCCGAACAACTCTCCAGTTGCATGTGCCGTGTCGATCAGACTCGGATGTGTCGGTGATGCCAGATCGATCCACGGGTGGGCGTGCTCAGGATTCACGTCCAGGGCAACGGTGACCACGGTGAGGCCGAGCGATTCGAGTTCGGTATGCAGTGCCTGCCACCCGGGCAAGCTGGCGCGACAGCCTCAATAACTGCTCCATGCGACCAGCAGCACCTTGCGGCCGTGCAATGAGCTGAGGCGGAAGGGATTGCCGCCGCGATCGATGAGCTCGGGATCCGCTGCGATGGCGGTGCTGAGCGCTCTGCCCGTGGCTGTGGCGGGTCCGAGGGCCCACACACCATGCTCGTCGTCGTGCAACAGCGGCATCCCCAACCGCTCGGCTGCGATGCGGATATCGACCGTGCCGTCGGTGCGCAATGCGCCAGGTGCCGGCATACAGACGCTGCCTCGACACATGCCTTCGGGTTTGGCCATCCAACCGGTGCGGTCGGCGACATCGATGGCCAACACGTTCTCAAGCGTCTGCAGGATCATGATCGAACCCTACGCAGTTTCGGTGTCGGAGAAAACGGCCGCCGACGGATCTATCGGACGAACGGCCGACAGACGCGATGCCTGATCGGCGAGATCGTGCGGACCGCTGCTGAGGTAGCCGAAACCGGCGCGAACCGTGGCGCCCCACGGTGCGATGGTTGTGAATAGCTCGCCGATGTCGTCGCCGAGCGCAGCGATCGCGCCAGCCATCTGCGCGTCGGTGGCGGCCTCGATCGATTCGCGCACGGCTCGCCCGGCGTCGGTGAATCCATCGTTGGTCACGAGCCCGCGTGACCTCAACGATTCGACCGATGCATCGAATTGGCCGTCGGTCCACGCGCGGGTGCGACTGTACGAGCGCATCGGAAGGCCCCAGTACATCTCGCTGAGCAGGCCGATCTCGGTGGCGTTGATTCCGGCAGCGATCCACGACGCGGTGTGGCTGTCGCCTCGAAACTCGCGCAACATGTCGCCCATGCGCCACATCGCCCCGACCGGCGAATCGGGCATCGCGAGCGAGCGTAACCCGGCGTAGAGGGGCCGCCCCTCGGGTCGCAGTGGTTCCACTGCTCGAGCGAGCAGCTCGTTGACCCGTGCGATAGCAGCGGGCGCCTCACCCAACAATCGAACGAGTTGAGCAATCGCACCGGCGTCACGTGCCGCGCAGATGGTGGCTGCATCGGTGCGTTGCCATCCCATCGTCACGCACGGCACCACGACCTCTGGATTGAAGACCGCAAAGGCTGCGGCGACTACCTCGCCGGGCACCTGCCCCATCACGCTGCCACGGCTCGTGAAGTACGCAGGGCCGTCGGGCAGTGCGACGCCGTTGGCCTTGCCGGGGCTCGCATCGAAGCCGAGGGCGACGTAGTTCGCGTGACACTCAGGCGAGAAGTAGACCTGCCCAGTGAGGGGCTCGAGCAGCGAGCCGAGGGTGCGGGCACGGGTGGAGAGCTCAGCGTGATCCATCGACGCACGCTACGCGGCGAGGCTCACTCAGCTGGCAGTGGGTGAGCCGAGGACCTCTCGCACTTTTGCATACACGCCCTGATCGAAGCTGAACTCCACCACGTTGCCGTCGGGATCGGTGAGGGCGCACACGTAACCGACGGGCGCTGGCCACTGCTGAGGCTCCCATGCCAGACAGCCATCTGCGCGTCCGAGCAATGCCACCGCGTCGACGGCGTCGCGGGTTGGGAGCTCCATACCGAGGTGACCGAAAGGACCGAGCTGGCCGTGCGGTTCGCCCTTCGCTCTGTCGAGGCTGACCAAGACGATGATGAACGGATGCTCGGTCGGCTCTGGGTGACACAGCCACGCGGCATTGCCATCGGTGTCGTGGCGCACGTCGATGGCTCGCAGCGGGGTGTACCGCTCGTACCACTCGACCGAGGCAGTGATGTCTTCGACAGGTAGGGCGATGTGGGTCAAGCGCGGTTCGTTCAACACGCTGTCACCCTAGTTCGCTAGCGCTTCCGGTGGGTTGTCTCCGCGGTAGCGTGACGCCGTGTCCGTGACCGTCGAGATTGCCACCGAAGTGACGCCCGCGCTGGTGCACGCCTTTGCCCGGCTCATCCCACAGCTGTCAAAATCGTCGCCACCCCCGACCGAAGCCGAGCTGAGCGAAATGGTTGCATCGCCCGCGTCCGACGTGCTCGTTGCGCTCGACAGCGAATCGCGCGAGGTCCTCGGCTCGCTCACGCTGGTGGTGTTCCGTATCCCCACTGGGGTGCGCGCGTGGATCGAGGACGTGGTCGTCGATGGTGACGCGCGCGGTCGCGGCGTGGGCGAGGCACTGAACCAGTTCGCGCTCGACATTGCACGGGGCAAGGGCGCCAAGACCGTTGACCTCACGTCACGCCCGTCTCGTGAAGCGGCGAACCGCCTGTACCAACGGCTCGGCTTCCTCCCCCGCGACACGAATGTGTACCGGTTCGACCTCTGAACAGACCCGCTCTCGGTTTGGTCGAGCCGCTCTCGGTTTGAATGAGCGACTCTCGGTTTGGCTGAGCCGCTCCCCGGTTTGAAAGAGCGAATAGGTCGAAAGACGGCGTATTCGCTCGGGCAGATTCCTGGATTGGCTCGTTGATGGAACTGATACCGGCGTCTTGACGTCGCATCCGTTCTGTCTCGCAGGCTCGTGTCCGGACTGACAGTAGTTACGTGCCCGAGAGGCCGCAAACCTACTGACAGAGCACGCCCACCTCTCTCGATAGACTCTTCCCATGCCGTCGGTCGAACGTGTGGTGACCAGAAAGCGGGTCGGCGAAGCCGACGAGCCATGGCGGTATTGGCTCACGCGACCGGTTTACGAACGCATCGAAGCCGTCGAAACAATTCGGCGCGAGCATCACGGGTGGTCTCATGGAACTGAACCCCGACTTCCAAGAGTTCTTGTCGTCGTTCGTCGCACATGACGTCCGCTTCTTGATCGTCGGCGGCTACGCACTGGCGGCGCACGGACACCCGCGCTATACCAAAGACATTGACGTGTGGGTGTGGACCGATCCGATCAACGCAGCGCGAGTCGTTGCTGCTCTCGAGGAATTCGGCTTCGGTGGACTCGGCCTCACCCCATCCGATTTCGAGGATCCTGACATGGTCGTACAGCTTGGTAGAGAACCACAACGCATCGACATTCTGACCTTCGCGACGGGTTTGACGTTTGAGCGGGCCTACGAACATCGACTGACGTTGGAAATGGGCGGCGTCGCGGTGCCGTTCATCTCCGTAGATGACCTGCGCACAAACAAGTTGGCGACTGGCCGACTCCGCGACCAGGCCGACGCTGCCGATCTTCCGCCCGCCGGCAACGGCTGAAAGAAGTGAGCAACGTCAGGCCCTGACGCTCACCCCGGTAGCGGTGAACACTACAGCGCGTGTGGCGTCGATGCCGCCGGGGTCGACGTGCATCGAACCAGTGAGATGGTCCGCACCCTCAGCCGGCAATGGCAAGTGGTGTTGAGCGCGTCGGGTGTTGCAGCTCGCTCGCAGCCTTCGGCGTGGTCTCCGCTCGAGTACGCGTGCCATGTGCGCGACGTATTCGAGTTGTTCCAGCGACGGCTCGAGCTGATGCTGACGACCCCATCCATCACCTGTAGGACGTGTCGTAACGGGGCCACTCGCTGCCTCTGACGATACGCTCGGGGGTATGGCAACAGTGGTCGTGTACGCAGACATCGTGTGCCCATTCGCCTACATCGGTCTCACCCGGCTGATCGAGCGTCGCAGCGTCCTCGGCCGTGATGACGTACGTTTGCAGATCCGCAGCTGGCCGCTCGAACTCGTGAATGGCAAGCCTGTCGATGGTCACTTCATCGCCGAAGAGATCGATGAGATCAGGCCGCAAGTCGGTCGCGGGCTCTTCCGCAACTTCGACGTCAACACCTTTCCGAGCAGTTCTCTGCCGGGTCTCGCGCTCATCGCGCAGGCGTACGCCGTCGACGATGTAATGGGTGAGGCCGTGGCGATGGAACTACGCAGCCTGTTGTTCGAACAGGGTGTCGACGTGTCCGATCCCGCCGTGCTCGCCGAAGTGGCCGAGCGCCACGGGCTCGCAGGCGATGCGGAAGTCAATGTCGCGTTAGCAGAATACGCCGAGGGTCGCGATCGCGGGGTTATAGGTTCGCCGCATTTCTTCATTGGTCATCAGTCGATCTTCTGTCCCACGCTCGACGTCAAGCGGGTCGATGGCGTGCTGCATGTGAGCGTCGACGAGGCCGCGTTCGACTCGCTCGTCTGGGCCTGTTTCGGCTGAGCATCGGGCGCTCGACGAACCCTCGTGGCTTAGCTTTCGGTGGCGGTGGAATCGATCACTTGACGAAAATCGGGTGGCATCTGCGTGGTCTGCTCGTTGAGATTCGCTGCGACGCGCTGGGCCAGACCGCCCTGGTCGACGATGGCCCGCGCGACGGTAGAGCCGAGCTTTCCGCCCACGCCGATCTGGCCCGACGCCACGGCGGCGATCAACGCGCTCGACACCTGCGCAGCCACCGGTTGCGCCTTGGCCCAATCGACTTGGTCGGCCATCTCACGCATCGCCCGTCGGGCGCCACCGGTGCGCTCGGCCGTGGTGGCGCGAACGCTGGCCCAATCGACTGCCCGCAAAGCCACGGCCACCTCGGCGGCATCGGCATCGAGCTCTACATCCGTCGGTGAGATCTCCGGTGGCGACGACTTTGCCGACGTCAGCAGCTTCACCACGGCGTCGAGTTGTTCCTTCGCGGTTGGCCAGATGGGTGAGGCGGGTGATTCGTCGCCGGCCTTGCCTGCTTGGTACTCGGCCTTCAAGGATGCGGCGGCGCGCAACGCTTTCGTGCGCAAGGTGACCTTCGCTGCCGAACGCGGCGAAGCAGAGGCGGAGTCGCCGGGAGCGGGTTCGGTCATCGGCCACACGATAGCCATGTGGTCGATGCGCCAGACTGCAGTGATGGAAACCGACCTGATGTACCTGCGCGACGCGTACCTCCAACACTTCAGCGCCACTGTGGTGGCCGTTCGTGACGACTCGATCGCGCTCGATCAGACCGCGTTCTATCCCACCGGCGGTGGCCAGCCGCATGACACTGGAACGCTCGGCGGGCTCGCAGTCACTGACGTTCGCAAGGACGATGGTCTGGTGTGGCATGCCGTGGGCGGCGAGGCGTTGCCGGCGGTTGGGGTCACGGTCGAGGGCATGGTCGATTGGCCGCGTCGGCACGCCCTCATGCGCACCCACACCGCCTTGCACGTGTTGTGTGGTGTGATCTGGAACGAGTGGCACGTACCGGTAACCGGCGGGAACATGGAGCCGTTGAGCGCACGCATGGACTTCGAGTTCGACCCATTGCCCGAGGGTTTTGCTGTCACTGTCGAGGCACTGGTCAACGCCGAGTTGGAAGCAGATCGACCGATCGTGGTGGGCTTCCTGCCCCGCGATACTGCGGTGCACGACGAAGACTTGATCCGCACCAAGGTCAACATGATCCCGGAATCGGTATCGGAGATCCGCGTCGTCGACATCGTCGGCTTGGACAAACAAGCCGATGGCGGCACCCACGTGCGAACTACCGGCGAGGTCGGCCGCATCCGCGTTGTCAAGACCGAGAACAAGGGCAAGGGCAACAAACGCATTCGTCTCGAGATCATCGACTCCTGATCCCGGTGTTCACCCGAGCACCTCGCGCAACCGTCAGCGCGGTGGCGATGATCCAGGCGTCACTCACCGTCAGGCCGACACGCTGAAAGAGCCCGGTCCGCAGGCCCGTCGTTGTGAGCGCCAGCGCGGTCATCGACGTGAGGCCGGCAGCGATACCGGATCGGGCGAGCCGATAGTGGCCCATCCCACGCAAGGGTGCGACAGCGAGCAGTGGGGTGGCGGCAAGTGTCAGGTAGCCGATGCCGGCGAAGATGCCATGCAACCGATCGATCGCTTCGGAACGGTCGAGCGGTGCCGCCGCAACCGCCAGCGTCGCCACCCCCGTAGCGGCTGCGGTCATCCACGCAGGCCCGGGGACAGTTGCGCGCAGCGCTGTTGCGTACACCGGGAGCGACAAGCCGAAGGTGACGAACCCGGCGGTCATCAGCCAACGCGTGTCGGAGCCGACCGCCGCCAACCGGCTGATCGCGTCATCGATCGAGGAGTACGGGGCTGAGGTCACGGCGGCACCGAGGACCCACGCGCCGATAAACCCGGCTGGACCGACCACCCCGCCGAGGGCGGCGGTTCGGACGGGGTTGCGCATGTCGTCAACGTACAGGCGCACCTTGCCGAAGGGTGGTTTAGGGGGCTCCTCGTCCGCGAACCCGGGGCAAACCCTCAGGTGGGCTTGAAGGTCAAGCTGAATTTTCGACCGGACGCCGCGACTCGAGCAGCTGCGGCGCCCGCTACTGCGGCGACGGCGAGAGCGGCGGAGACCACCACGGCGATCGACCAGGGCACGGTAAGGTCGACGACGACGTGCAACTGTCCGGCGAACACGGACCATAGCTAGCGGCCGAGGACGATGCCGACGGGCACTCCGATGACCAGGCCGGCACCGACCGTCGACATCGCCTGCCACCGCACGCTCCGCGACAGCTGTTGCGCAGTGAAGCCCAAGGCCAGCG
This sequence comes from Actinomycetota bacterium, assembly GCA_043753895.1. Lineage (GTDB taxonomy): Bacteria > Actinomycetota > Acidimicrobiia > Acidimicrobiales > Ilumatobacteraceae > WLMZ01. Next base: position 9,790 of record JAYUWK010000066.1, on the reverse strand, counting down.
AAGCCCGAGAGCGGCCGCGTCGTCTCGCGCAGGTGGTCGAACTCGTCAGAGGCCCGGGTGCCGGGGACGAAGCGCACGAACACGACGTGTGGTCCGAGGCCGGTCTGCGGCTGACCGAGGATGTCAAAATCCCTACCGGGCACGAGATCCGGAACCACGATGGCACCGGTCCCGAGCGTGACGTGCTCGGTGTGCACCCGCCCGTTGGCCGGGAAGATGGCCGTCCCGACGATGCGCAGGGATTGCACCGCGCCGTTGGCGTCATGGATGTCGACTGTGTCTCCCGTGTGCTTGCCGAGCTGCGCCGCGGTGGCAGCGCCGAGCACGATCTCGTCCTTGGCGCGGACCATCCGTCCGGCGACGATCGGCGGAGTGACCGCGCTGCTGGGATCCATCCCCAGTACGGACACATCCATGCCGTCGACCGCGAGCACGCCGAAGTAGGCGCCGGACGAGTCGCGCAAAGCAGGGTCGGCGCCCATGATCGCCGCCGATCGTGCCGGGTCGATGTTGTCGTAGCCGTTGCCGGCTAGCACTTTCGCATCCCAACCCCAGCCGAACATCCTCGGCGTGTGTACGAGGCCGCTGAGGCCGGCAGCGAAGGTGAGGGCGCCCACGACGGCAGCGAGGGCCATTGCCGTGCCGACGACGACCGAGCGGTTGGGCACGGGATTTGCGCCGTCCGGCCGGTCGAACGCGGCGCGGATGCCGATGACGGCCGGCACCGGCAGGCCGGAGCTGACGGCCCATCCGGTGAGGCGCGAGACGCCTCGGCTGCGCGTCCGGTCGGCCATTTGGCTGCGACGCTCCGGTCGGCCGACGATGGTGAGGCAGACGACGGCAGCGCCGAGGGCCAGGGCGAACGTCGCGCCTCCTATCAACAACACCGTCGCGTCGATGTCGACCGTGTTACCGGCGAGCAGCCGCCGAACCGGACCGACTGGCATCAGCGGCGATGCAACGATCGCCAATCCAACACCGAGGGCGAGCCCACACGCGACGATCACCAGCATCGGGACGGCCGACGCGAGCACGATCGACCGTTGATCCGATATCGAACACGGTGTCGGGTACCTACCCTGCCCCGGAGGGCGCCGTCGCCGTGCGGAGAGGTTTTTGATCGTTGTGGATCACCGGAACGGCCGGCGACACGCTATATCGCGTCGACCCCAACGATGGCCACGTGATTGCATCGATCAAGGTGGGTAGCGCACCACGATTTCTGACGGTTGGCGATGATGGGGTGTGGACACTCGATCAGGGCGATGGCACTGTCAGCCACGTCGACCCAGCGACCAACACCGTCAAGTCGATCATCCCCGTCGATACCGGGTTCATCAAAGGTGGTGACATCGCGAGTGGCGGGGGTGCGATATGGGCCCGGGTCACCGACAGTCTCATCGTGCGGGTCGACCCGACCACTGACACCGTGACGGCGAACTACGGCCCGGCCTCAGGCAGTGGAAGCGTCGCCGCAGACGACTCGGCCGTGTGGGTCACCGCACACGACAGCGACTCGGTGTGGCGCTTGCCCCACGACTGATTGTTGGGCGCCGTATGCTCGTGACCGTGTCGAACAAAGCACGCCGGTTAGTCCTCGGCACTGCAGCCGGAATCTTTGTGTGGTTCCTGTGCGTGCTGTTCTTCTGGGCGCTGCGTCCGTTGCACGACGCAATCCCCGTGGGCATCGACAAAAAAGGTATATGGACGTCTCAGGCCGTGGAGTGCAACAGCTTGTTCCACAGCGACGCTCGCGACGACTCGCCCTTGCCGACGGTGTCGAAGCCGCTCGCGTACACCCGTGAGGCGTGCACGCTGGTGCACACCCAGGCGCGTCAGGTGTTCGTGTTCGACATCTTCGTGACCATGCTCGTGCTCGGCGCTGCTGGTTTCAGCATGTTGCGCTCACGACGACTCGATCGCACGCCGACTGTTCACGACTCGGCCGTCATCGCCGCCTGAAACGGGCGCGATCGACTCATCGGGTCAGATCTTCGGCGGCTTGGCGGACCTGCCAGTCGCGATCGGCAAGCGCGGCCCCGAGCGCAGCATCGACATCGTCGCCGTCGAACGGCGCAAGCGCCAACACGGCGCGTCGACGAACTGCTGGTTTGTCGGAACAGCCGGCCAAAATGCTGGGCAGGCCACGTTCGTCGCCGATCGCGCCGAGCGCGGCGATGCTCGCCTCACGAACGAGTGCGTCATCGTGGTTGCCGGCCAGCTCGATGAGGCGCGCCAGCACGTCGTCAGAGACCAGCTCGTGTTCGCCGCACGACCATGCCGCCACCTCGACCACCGTGCTGTCGACATCATCCAGCAACTCGATCAGCGACACACTCGGGTAGTTGGCCGCCACCTCGGCTGCCCGCCGCCGCACGGTTGCTGCCACATCGTGAAAACCGGCACGGAGTTCGTCGACGCGCAGCGCCCCGAGGCGGTGCAGGGCGCCCAAAGCCGTGCCACGCACCGCAGGCTCAGGGTCGGTGAGCCCGGCCCGAGCGGTATCGGGGTCGCCGGTATGGCCAGCGAGCGCGACGTTTCGCCTGCGTTGAGCAGTTTGTGCGTGGGGCGCAGAGGTCATCGCTTCAACAGGTCGGACAGGGTGGTGACACCCCACGACACACCGACCGCCACGACGATCGCGATGACGGTGCCGGTGAGCACCGACAGTGCGCCGGTGGTGGCGAGCGCCCAGAGTCGTTTCCAGATGGGTGCGCGCCGATAGGACGGCATAGCGACTTCGGTGACGGCAGTGCCGGCGCGAGGTGGGCGTCCCCCGCGTGGCACTTTGGGCGCGGCTCTGGCAGTCTTTCTCCATCCGACGCTCAAGAGTGCGAGCATGGTAAGTCCGACCAGCCAGGCCGCACGGGTGGTGAATTCAGTGACTGACACGCAAGAAGAGATGGTACCCGTGACACAGGTGGTCGGCGTCGCGCCCAGGCGGATACACCGGATCTGGGCGCTTCCACTCGTGGGGGTCGGCTTTGTCGTGCTACTCGCCGTCGTGCTCTCGGCTGCATTCACTGCGGCACGATTCTCCTCGATCAAGCGCCCGTATGCCATTGTGCCCGCCGACGCCGAGGGCGTTGCCGATCGCCTCACGTTGTCGGACGTCACGCGCTACCCGGCCACGGGCGTTCTGCGTTTCGTCACCATTCGCGAGCCGCAACTCTCGCTGCTGTCGTGGCTGATGTTTCGCAACGACAACGACATTCATCTCCTCACGTATGAAGACATCTACGGCAACGGAACTCCGCAACAACAGACCAGCCGTGGTCGACGCCAGATGATCTCTGCCAAGCAATCGGCTGAATATGTTGCCCTGACCAAGTTGGGCTTCCCGATCGAGTTGAAGCCGGGAAGCATCGTCATCGATCAGATCGTGTGCCTGAAGGCGAACGCTGACGGCACCGCGTGCGAGCAGGAGGCACCGTCAGGCAAGGTGCTCAAGACAGATGACGAGATCGTCAGCCTCGACGGAACAACGGTGAAGGTACTCGACGACTTGCGCACCGTGCTCGAGCGACACAAACCAGGCGACATGGTGGATGTCGAGTACAAACGTTCCGGTGTCACGGGCGTGCAAAAGGGCACGATCGAACTGATCGCTGCGCCCGATGACCCCGCCAAGGTGATCGTGGGTTTCTATCCATTCGACACCACCGAGGTCGGCGATCCGCCGTTCAAGGTGAGCATCGACACCAGTGGCATCGGCGGGCCATCGGCAGGGCTCGCCTTCACGCTCACGCTGATCGACGAGCTGACCCCGGGCGAACTCACGGGCGGCAAGCAAATTGCCGTCACCGGCACCATCGGCACCGACGGCAAGGTAGGGGCCATCGGCGGTCTGCCACAGAAGGCATCGGCGGTGAAGCAGACCGGCACGAAGTATTTCTTGGTTCCCGCAGCGCAATCCGATGCAGAGATCGCGGCGGCTCGTGCGGTGGTGGGCGACCAGGTGCAGATCATTCCGGTGGCAACGATCGACGAGGCGCTGGCAGCGCTCACCAAGCTCGGTGGTAACGGCAACGACCTCGGTCAGCCCGGTAAGGACTTCAAGTCGGCGGTTTGACGCGTGATGCGGTCCTGACGTAATGCGGGTGATTGCCACCACTTGCGCAGTGAACAGTCCTACGATTCTGACCAATGGCAATTTCCTTTTCGCGCCCAGACCCGTCATCGGCGGCATCGGTGTCTTCCGCGCAGTTCCCCAGCTCACGGAAGGGTTTCGACCAAGCGGAAGTTCGCGACTTCTTGCGCATGGTTGCAGCCGAACTCGCCCGACTCCAAGAACGCGAACGGTTCCTCGAGCGCGAGCTGCGCACCGCCCAGCAGCCACGCGTCTCGAACGTGCCCACCATCGACGAGGACACTGCAACCCGCCTGCTCGGCGAAGAGGCCGCGCGAATCCTCCAGACGGCGCGCGAAGCGGCCACACAGATCAAGACCCGCGCCGAGGACGGCAGCGCCCGGCTGTTGCGTGAGGCCACCGACGAGGCCCAGCGCCTGCGCGAGGAGGCCGAGATCGAATCGGCTCGTCGCCGTCAGGACGCGTCGTCCGATGCTGAAGCCGAATTGCAGATGGCCAAGCAGCAGGGTCGCGACATGGTCAACGAGGCCCGTGCGTATCGCGAGCGTGTCCTCAGCGAGCTCGCCCGCCGTCGTGAGCTCGCCCGCCAGCAGATCGAGCAGCTCATCCATGGCCGCGACCGCCTGCTGCAGGCGTTCGAACGGTCGCGTATTGCTGCGGTCGAGGTCATGGCCGAGCTCACGCCGTTGGGTGAGCCGAACGAGTACGTGAACCTGCAGCCCACCACCGGTCCCGTACCGATCATGGTCCCGGCGACCACGATGTACATGCAGCCAGATCGCGACGACGATGACGCCGAACTCGACGACGAACGCGATGTCGAAATGGTGACGGTCGAGATCACCGAGGTGATCATCGAAGAAGAGATCGAGATCGAGATCGAGGCCGAGGTCGACGACGAGGGTCGCCTGATCGGTCTGCACGTGGTCGAAGATCGCGACGACACCGTGGTGTCGCTGCCCGAACCGGCGCCCTACGACGACTCGAACGACGACGACGATCGTGAGCCCGCGCAGGTGGTGTCGTTGTTCGCCGGCGAGGTCGGGCAGCCTGACACCGAGAGCACCGTCGAGCCGACGGCCGAGCGCACATCCGAGCCGACGGCAGAACACACAGTCGACGATTTGTTTGCCCGCCTACGCGCCGCGAGGGCCGATGCCATCGCCCTGCGTGCCACTGAGGTCGTGCATGCCACCGCCGCGGCCAATGTCGTGGTCACCACCGATTCCGATGACGACTCGGACATGCCCGCATCCGGTGTCGATACCGTCGACGAGTCCGTGGTGCCGTTGATCCTGTCGGCCTCTCGCAAGCTCAAGCGGGTGCTGGCCGACGAGCAGAACGAACTCCTCGATACCTTGCGCCGTAAGGAACCCGTGAAGACGCTCGACGCGTTGCTGCCGTGGGAGGCTGAGCAGTCGGCGCGCTACGCCGCTGCGGTTGAGGCCGACCTTGCTGCAGCGGCGCTCGCCGGTGCGGGCGGGGGAGAAGATGGCCGCAATCCCGCCATCGTGCGCCCCGCAATCGACGCAGTCACCAACGACATCGTCGCACCACTTCGCGATCGTTTGATCCGTTGCATCGACAAGTCGGAAGGCAAGAACAGCGCCCTCGCAGCAGAGGTTCGCTCGCTGTATCGCGAGTGGAAGACCCATCGCATCGACGAACACGTCGAAGAGATCGTGCGTCTTGCCTACGACCGCGGCGCACTCACGGTCGCGCCCCGTTAGCCTCGCCTCGTGCGAGACCCCGCAGATCTTCCCAGCCGCCTCCGTCGCCCCCGTCGTTTCAGCGACCGTGGCCGGATGGTGCTCATCATCACCGCCGTTGTACTTGTCGTGCTCTTGCTCGCGTCGCGGGCAATCGCCGGCTTCTATGTGGATTACCTGTGGCACCAAAGTGTGAGCCGCACCGACGTGTTTTGGGGCATCCTCGGTTCCAAGCTCTTCCTGTTCGGGTTGTTTGCGGTGTTGTTCGTGCTGCTCGCCGTGCTGAACCTGCTGATCGCCGATCGTCTCGCGCCCAGTGCGCTCAGCGGTGATACGCATCCTGCCGTCGTGCGTTTCCACGAACTGTTCGGTCATCGCATGCGTCTCGTGCGCATCATTGCGTGTGCCGTCCTCGCGCTGATGGTGGCCGTGCCTGCGGCGAGCCATTGGCAGGAATGGCTGCTGTTCCGCAACAGCGTCAACTTCGGCAAGAACGATCCGCAATTCTCCACCGATATCGGTTTCTACATCTTCCGGTTGCCCTTCCTCGTGTTCTTGTTCGACTGGCTTTTCCTCGCAGTGCTACTCGTGCTGCTGGTGACCGTCGCGGCGCATGTGCTCAGCGGAGGCATCGTGATCGCGCCGCCGATGCCGAAGGTGCGTCGCGCCACCAAGGCTCACTTTGCGGTGCTGCTCGCGGTACTGGCGTTGCTGCGTGCTGGTGGCTATTGGCTCGAGCGGTACCAGCTCACCACCGAGCGACGCGGCTTCGTGCAGGGTGCGTTGTACTCGGTGTTGAAGGCGCAATTGCCAGCGGTGTTGTTGATGATGCTTATCGCGTTGCTCGTGGCGGCGCTGTTTCTCTACAGCATTCGCACCGGATCGTGGCGCATTCCATTAGTGGCCTGCGCGTTGTGGGTGGTCATCGCGCTGTTCGGCGGCGTCATCTACCCGTCGGTCATCCAAGCGCTGGTGGTGAAACCGAATGAGAAGGAAAAGGAGGCGCCCTACATCGCGCGCAATATCGAAGCCACGCGCGACGCATTGGGCATCACCAAGGTCACCAAGGTTCCGATCACGTTCACGGATCTCACAGCGGCCAAGGTGCAAGCCGATCTAGCGCCGGTGCGCGAGTCGCGGCTACTCGATCCGAACATCATGTTGCGGCGTTTCACCTTCGACGAGGGACAGGTGGCTGGTCTTGCGATCCGCGATCTTGACGTCGATCGGTACAAGCTCAACGGTCGCGTGCAACAGGCGTTGGTGGCCGCACGTGAGCTCGATCTGAAGAACGTGGCGAACACGTCGTGGCAGGGCACGCACCTGATCGCCACGCATGGCTGTGGTCTCGTGGTGGCGCCCGCCAGCCAGGTGCAGGGCAACAATCGCCCCATCTATTCGCAGCTGCCGTTGGATCATCCCGAGCTCTACTACAGCCCCGAGATCACCGGCTTCGCCGTGACGAACACGAACACCAGCGAGAAGCCCTGCCAGGGCTCGGAGACCAAGCCCTATACCGGTAATGGGGGCGTGCAGCTGAACTCGACGATGCGTCGGTTTGCGTTTGCTTTGTCGTTCTTCGACTACAGCCTGTGGGGCTCGAAGTCCATCACGGACACGTCGCGACTCCAGTGGGTGCGCGGCGTTCGCGATCGTGCCGAGAAGCTGGCGCCGTTCCTCCACTTCGACTACGACCCGTATCCGGTTGCGCTCAACGGTAAGGCGTTGTGGGTGATTGATGCATTTACAACAACTGATCAATACCCGTACGCGCAGGATGCAGATCAGAGCCAGCTCGATTTCACCAGCGGTCTCAACCACACGTTCAACTACGTGCGAAACAGTGTGAAGGTCGTGGTTGATGCCTACGACGGCAGCATCACGTTCTACGCGATGGACAAGGTCGACCCCATTCTGAAGGCATGGAGCGGTGCGTTCCCGGACCTGTTTGTCGATTCGTCGAAGATGCCCGACGGACTGAAGGATCATCTGCGTTACCCCGAGGATCTGTTTCGTATTCAGACCGCTGCGTATGCCCGCTACCAGCTGGAGCCGTCGGCGTTCTTCGAGCGCACCGGAGCCTGGAGCGTTGCGCAAGGTCCGGCGACGTCACCAAATGCCAAGATCAATGCGGCCGCCACGCAGACGACTGATCCCCCATCTGCCGCAGGTGCAGCGTCGGTAGAGAGCACATCGCAGCGGTTCATTCCGTACTACACGATGTTCCATGCGCCCGGGGCCAGCACCGATCCCACCTTTTCGATCCTGCGGCCGTTCGTGCCGTACTCAAAAGACGATACGCGAACTGAGTTGCAGTCGTTCATGGTGGCATCGAGTGACCCCGCGACGTACGGGAAGCTCACCGCCTATTCGTTGACGGCCACCGTCGACGGCCCCACGGTGGTAGCCAACAACGCCGAAACCGACGGGATCATCTCACAGACCATTACGCAGTTGAACCAGCAGGGTTCGTCGGTTCGTTTCGGTGATCTGCAACTCGTGCCCGTCGGCGAAGGTTTGTTGTATGTGCGCCCGTTCTATGTGGTTGGAGACAACCTGGCCGAATACCGATTCATGATCGTGTCCTATAACGCGAAGGCCGTGATCGATTCGTCGCTTACCGGTGCGCTCAAGAAACTGTTCCCGTCGTTCAGCGGCGAGGTCGGTGATCGGGTCGGCACGACTCCTTCGGATCCTGGGAGCACGGTTCCGCCGACGACCAATACCGATACGCCGGCCCAGTTGCTGGATCGGGCGCAGAAGTTGTTCGACGAAGCCGACGCTGCATTGGCGCAGAAACCGGCCGACTTTGCAACCTATCAGTCGAAGCAGGGCGAGGCGAAGGCGCTGATCGAGCAGGCGCTGAAGGCGCTGAAGACCGGCGGCTAGTGATCGTCGTGGAGGTCGGCGAGCGGGAGGTCGGGTTCGGTGAGGCTGCGCTTCACCTGCTCGGCCAGCATCGCCAGATCCTGGCGGAACGCGATCTCGTAGCGGGCCTGCTCGTTGGCCAGCTTCGCTTGGCCGACACGTAACTGATCCACGAATTCCGGTGGCAACACCTGCGTTGGCTCGAAAATCGGTGCGGGTGGTGGCGGCATGGATGAGGCCGGGGGAGACTCTTGGCGACCGTTGAGACTGTCGATCTCGTGGCTGAGTTCGCCGAGCTGATTCGCGAGCTCGGTGGAAACGTTCGAGATGCGCTCGTGCAGGGTGGCGGCTTGGTCGTTGGCGTGACGGGCGTCGATCGCGGTGATGGCGACACGCTCGGAGAGTTCGGCGAGCTGGCTGTTCACGCTGTCGAGCGCTGCAAGCTTGGCGTTGACGGCGTCGAGCTGGGCCATCTGGGTCTTGATGAGATCGACGTCGGCCATGCGCTGGGTCACCTGATCGAGCGCGCTGGTGCGGTTGACCAGCAACAGGGTTGTCGCGTCGAGCTGCGACTGCATGTCCGTGATCTCGGCGCGCAGGATAGCGATGCTGTTGGGATCGTTTGCCGACTTACGTTTGAAGAGACCCATGTGAGACCAATCATAGGGGGTTGCGAGGCGCTGATCTGGTAGGTACGGTAACTGCACATCACGACGCGGGGTGGAGCAGTTCGGTAGCTCGTCGGGCTCATAACCCGAAGGTCGCAGGTTCAAATCCTGCCCCCGCCACTAAGAAAGTCCTGGTCAGCCACTATGGCGGGCCAGGGCTTCGTCGTTTAAAGAGCTCGTTGAACCGGAAAATGTACCAGGCATGTACCAACTGGCTTGCGCTTCGGACCTGGTAATAGATGGTCCGTCGAGGGCGTGACGGATCGGGCAGAACCCGAACGTCGTAGATACCTCATTCACGGATTCGCTCGTGGAGTGCGTCGGCGAGGATGACTGTGGCGGCGATGTCGTCGTCGGTGAGTGCCTGCGCTGCAGCAGATCTGTCGTTGGTGCGGAGACGGAGCAGCGTGTAGCGAAGGTCTCCGCCGAAGGCGCGTTCGATCTGAGTGGCGACC
>JAYUWK010000065.1:0-16358 GCA_043753895.1 Actinomycetota bacterium | reverse complement strand
GCTGAAGCGTCGAGGGACCCGGCGATCGAGCGCTACAACGGCCCGGCGCCAGCCTCGGTGGCTGACGCAATCACGGTCATCGAACGCATTGAGCAGAGCTGGCGTACATTCGAGGTCGAGGGTGATCCGACAGGCGCCGCCTTCGCGATCGTTGATGCAGCCTTGGGTGAGCCGGTCGGCATGTGTGGCATCGACCATTGGTCGAGCACGGACGTAGCCCAGTTCGGCTACTGGCTGGCGCCAGGCGCGAGAGGACGAGGGCTTGCGACTCGCGCCGTAACGCTGATGACGGGATGGTTGTTCACGCTCGGAGCAGCTCGGGTCTTCTTGACGATCCAGTCCGAGAACGCGTCGTCGGCCGCGGTCGCACTCCGCGCCGGATTCACCTATGAGGGGACGCTTCGCGCCGACGGCGTCTGGCAGGGGCAACGCAAGGACGTGGACGTCTTCGCTGCGCTCGCCGACGAGTGGCCAGTGGGTAGGACGCGCTAACTGCCAACTCACCCGAGGTATGGCCGATCCGGTGCGCCGCTCTGCGTCTCTCAGTTCGCATCAGCGGCGCCGAGTTTCTGCGCTCGCGTTGTGTGCGGATCGCGTATTTCGAGATGCGCCCGTATCGGCAGATAGGTGCGGGTCGACCGCCGATGAGCACGCCCCCTACCGAGCGAGTTGGCCGGCCCGCTCGGATCGATCGGCAGAGAACGTCGCCGAAGACTCAGTTCTCGGAGGCGGGGATTGTGGTGGCGACGCCTTGCTCTAGGTGGGGGTGGGGCTCGCTGGGTGTGGGCGGTGCTGGCGGTGGTGTCTGGGCGGTTGCGAGGAAGGCTGCCCGTCCGTCGGCGTCCAGGGAAATCAAGCTTTCGGCGAAGGCGACAATGGCATCGGCGGTACCTCCGTTGTTCTGGATTCGGATGATGATCCCCGGTTGCTCCTGCCAGACGAGGAATGGGTTGTGATCGTCGTTGTCGTCGAGGTAGGCAGTCGTGCCGCGCAGGTCGATCTCTGTGCTGTTGTGCCGTTTGTCCATCACTGACCAGATGTCGGTGCCGTTGGTATTGGTGTAGACGTCGACGAGGAACGACGGAGCGTCCCATGCGGTTGCAGAGCCGATCAGGTAGCTGTCACTGGTGAGTGTCTCGGGGTCTTGGTGGCCGAGGCGGATCCAGGTCGGGTCGGGGAGGGGATTGATGATGAGCTGGCTGTCGTCGAGCCACTCTCCGCTTGCAGCGCGTTGCTTCGTGTCGTCAGATGGAGGTTGCGCATCGGGTGTGGCTGCTGAATTGATGGAGACGGCTGCGGCAAGTTCGAGAAGTGTCTCGTCGGCGACCGAAGAGCCTCCCCAGATCACGATTGCCACTTCGCCGATGTTCCAGCGGAGTTGCTTTGCGGCGACGGGTCTGTCGGTGCAGAACTGCGGTTCGCTTGAGATGGTGATCGGGGCCGCCGCGGATCCACACGGGATGCCTTCGACGTTGGTGCCTGCGCCAACTTCGACGATCTGATCTGGGCGTGCGTTGGGTGGTCCGAAGATGTGGTCGACGTTGCCCTCGATGGGGTTGGCGTCGACGCGGCTCGACCCGCTGTACAGGACGTACCCGTCAGGCAGCGCTGCCGGGGCGAGAAGGGCAGTCTCCATGGCTGCAACATCCGGGACGGCTTGCGATGACTCCGTTTGCTGGGACTTTGTTGCCGGGGTCACAGCGGTGTCCGCAGGTTTCTGCCGGTTGGCGGCAACCACGCCGACGCCGACGAGGGCGACGGTTGCGGCGGCGACGGCGATTAGAGGCCGCCAGTTCGATCGGGGTTCGGGTTGGCGGAGCAGCAAGTCGCTGGGTGTCGGCCCGAGATCAGGGGTGCGCTCGACGATCCGGTTGAGCGATGACTTGATCTGGCGCTGTTCGGTTGCATTCATGAGAGTGCCTTTCGGAGTTGGACGCGTGCGCGGACGAGGGTTCGGTGGACGGTGCCGGTCGACAGGCCGAGGGTGTCAGCGACTGCTGCTTCGGTCATGTCGTTCCAGTAGGTGAGAAACACCACCGAGCGTTGGGCGATGGTCAACTTGGCCAGGGCCCGGATGACGTCGAGGTCGACGGGGTTGTCGACGGCGTCGTGAGCGGTGATCGCGTGCAGATCGCGACGCCATCGTCGAGATCGTTGTCGCTGGTGGTTGTGTGCTTCGCTGCTGACGGCGCGGAACAGGTAGCTCTGGGGTTGATCGAGACCGACCCAACCGGTGGAGTTCAGCACCCGCAAGAACGCGCTCGTCGCGATGTCATGGGCATCGTTGGGGCCGACGAGCACCGTCGCGAATCGCAGCGCCGGCGGGCCATACGTCCGCCACGCAAGGTCAGCTAGTTCCTGCTCGGAATCGGGATCCGCATCGGTGATGGAGAAAGGGTTCATGATTGTCATCTAGTAGTGAAGACACCACCGCCGATGAATTCACGCGACTCGGTACCCAAAAAAAGCTGGTCGCGTCCCATACCAACCGCGAGCTTCCGCCCGGGTCTGAGACGGTGCCAGGTAGCGCCGAATGCCCGCTATTCGCTTCGGGCGCAAGTGCAAAGGTCGGCGCAGAATATTCAGCCCCGTCTGGCAGCTCGGTGCCCGTCAGTCAGCTCGCTTCGAGGAGTTGGTGGACGCGCTGGTGCGACAGTCCCAGGAGTTCGGCGGCGTCGCGGCGGCTGAGCCCGAGGTCGGTGAGCGCTTTGACCGCGTCGATCGTCTGCTGTTGCGCTTTTGCTCCTGCGCGCTCGGCAGCGCCGCGTGCGCGCATGACGTCGTCTGCGACGGACGCAAGTTCCGCTGGGAACTGGTCACGGACGTTGAGCTGTGCCGGGGCGGTGTCGAGCCAGAGCGAAAGCGCTTCGCGGATTCGGCTTTGAGCTTGTCTGATGCTGCGCCCGTAGGTTTGGCAACCGGTGAGTCCCTTGATGCGGACGTTCCAAGCTTTGTCGTCGGTGTCGTGGTCGTAGATTGCGGTGTACGTCTTGGATGTGGTCATCGAAGTCATCCTTTCCCGAGGCAGGGTTCGAGGGCTCGTTCAAGCGATCGGAGAGTGCCGGTCGGGATGTCTTGCCCTCGGTGGACTGGGATCACGGTCTGGCAGCCGCCAGGACACCGGACCATGACGTGAGAGCCACGTTGGCGGAGTTGCACGCACTCCGCGCGTTCCACCAGCCGAAGAAGGTCTCTTCCCGTCATGCGTCTACCATACTAGACAGATAGAGGAAACCAACACCCGCACCGAATGCCCGATCGTCGCCCGCAGCGCAAGTACGATTGTTGCATACAGAACAACCAGCGCCGAGCGACAGCTCGGCGCTACTCGAACCGAGAGTTGAACCGGCTCGTCGCCTCATTCTGGAAACCCTCTGGATCGACCGTCGGCTGATCCGTCCGGTATTTGATGAAGAGGTCCTCGAACCCTCCAGGGGAGAACCACACCAAGAGGTCGACCGGCTCGCCGGAGATGTTCCGGTAGCCGTGCCGCGTTCGGGGCGGCACGCGAACGACGTCTCCGGCACGCAGGGGTGTCACATCGGCACCAAGAAGGAAGTCCAACGCGCCGCTGCGAACGACGAACACCTCTTCGATGTCGTTGTGCACGTGCGGCCCGAATCCGACTTCGGTCCCTTGCGGGGCGACGGTGAGTTCCATTAGGGAGTATGCGTAGTTGGTTGACTCGCCAGAACTCAGCACACGTCCGCGATCCGGTCCATCCTCGAATGACCCAAGTCCATTCGGAAGACCGTTGAGCGGGCTCGTCATCCCGGCAACGCTATGCACCCATTCAGCCCACAGCGGCAGATCTGCTGCGGTTATGGCAACACGACTAAGACTGTCGTTTGAATGTCAGGAACGCTTGCGGTGTCGTTTCGTGCGCCAGTTCAGCCGTGCGCCAGATCCGTGTCTGCACAATGAACCCAGCCAGCTCGACACCCCGCACCACATCCTCGCTGCGATGCCGATACCAGGTCATCGTGGTCGACGAGCCGTAGGCGTTGTCGCGCCGGACCTCGTCGTTTTCGCCGGACTGGAAGCCCAGTAGAATCCGGCCGTGCGGAGCGAGAACGCGAGCAAGCTCGGCCCAGACGTCGGGGAGTGCGGCAGGGGGTGTGTGGATGATCGAGTACCAGAGCACGGTCGCTGCAAGCGAACCATCGTCGCTCGGCAACGAGGTCATTGTCGCAACGTCGAATGTCAGGTGGGGGTGGGCAAGGCGCGCCACTGCGATCATCTCTGGGGAAAGGTCGATGCCGCTCACGCTCAGCCTGCGATTGTGTAGATGCGACGTGACTCGGCCGACTCCACAGCCGATGTCGAGTACTTGGCCGTCATCGATGGCAGCGCACTCATCAGCGAACGTATCTAGGACCGCCCGGTCGATCGGCCGCTCAAATGTGGCCGTCACAGTTGTTCCGACTGCGCTTGCATACTCAGCGGCGGAGAAGTCGTAGACCGCTCGGGTCGAAGCGACGTGATCGAGTTCCATGAGGCAACAGTATGTTCACACGAGTGGACAGCTAGCGCCGAATGCCCGCTCTGGCGCTGTTATGCAAGTAATTCCCGGGCATCGTTGTCGTTATGACGGTTGTGGTTGGTAGCCGTGCTCGGTGAGCCAGTGGCGGGCTCTGCCGAGTTCGGCGTCGGCGCGGTAGCGGTGCCATCGAGTGAACTGCTCAGGATCGCGTTCAAGGGTGCTCATGAAACGTCGGAATGCACCGCTGCCAACGACTGCGCGTTCGAGGCGTTGGCGAAGGTTCGGGTCGTCGATTGTGGTGACGAAGCGTTCCATCACATGCCATCCTGGGCGTGAACCTTGCCCGGTGACGGGGAGCCACCGGGTGTCGTCGTCAGGGTCGAAGTCGTCGGGTCCTTGATCGATGTCGAGGAGTTCTGCGGGCCAGACGGTGCCGGTGTGAAGATCGATATATGCGTCGTTCCCTGCGGATTCGTCGAGTGCTTCAGCGAGTTCGGCGAGATCGACAGCGAGGGGGACCAGCCCAGAGGGCTCCCCGGACAATCTGTATTCGAGCGCGACTGCGAGGTCGTTGTCGCCGTCCCAGTTCGGGACTGTGCGATCTCGGGGGATCAGATCGTTTGGATGGTGCTCTTGAATCGGGTGGCGTGCGAGATCTTGTGGAGCCTCTGCGGTCGCGGCTGAATTGAACGCCGTGCACCGGAACGTTGCTCACCGTGAATGCGGGAGTCAGACGCCTTTGCGCGACGCTCGCCGCACGGTTGGCTAGGGTCGACAGTCCAGGGGGTCGGATGACAGGCGGGGGTTGTGGGAAGAATGGCTATTGAGATTGGACCATTGAGTTCTGCTTCGGAAATGCTGGCCGCGCTCGACAGTGGCGAAGTGAGGTCGAGCGAACTCATTGAGTTGCACATCGATCGGATCGAACGGCATGACGATGGCTTGAACGCGATAGCTGTGCGCACCTTCGATAGGGCCCGCGCCTCAGCCCAAGTGGCCGACGAAGCTCGGGCCCGCGGTGACCGTGCACCGCTGCTCGGACTGCCGATGACGCTGAAGGAGTCGACGCAGGTGGCGGGGTTGCCGCAGTCGGCTGGGATCCTGGCATTGAAGGACTACCGCCCTACCGACGACAGTTTGATAGCTGGACGTGTGTTCGCCGCCGGAGCCTGCCTTCTGGGCAAGACGAACATCCCCGTCGCGCTCGGCGACTGGCAAGCCGATAGCCCGGTCTACGGCCGAACGAATAACCCGTGGGACCTCAGCCTGACACCCGGCGGCAGCACCGGTGGCGGAGCCGCTGCGCTTGCGTCGGGTATGACACCGCTCGAGATCGGCAGCGACATCGGCGGCTCCATTCGCGTACCGGCCGCGTACTGCGGTCTCTACGGGCATCGCCCGTCGGAGACAGCGCTTCCGCGGGCGGGAGCCTTCCCGTTCGGCGACCTCGAAAACCCGGCAATCGTTCTCGGAGTCCATGGTCCGCTCGCGCGGAGCATGACCGACATCGCACTTCTCTTCGATGTCATCGCCGGGCCCGGCGAGGGGGAGGGCGCGGGCTGGCAGCTCGCGCTGCCGGCGGCTCGCCACGATTCGCTCGCCGATTTTCGTGTGGCAATGATGCCGGCCACAACGCTTGCGCAACCGTCTGCTTCGATGCAGGCCGCGGTCGATGACCTCGCCTCGTTCCTCGGACAGTCTGGCGCGACGGTACAGCGCGTGATGCCAGCCTTCGATCAGCGGTCCTACTTTGCCGACTACCTCACCCTCCTCACGGTGATGACATCGTTGGGGCAGTCCCGGGACGAGCGCGAGGAGGCCCCTCGGGACGCAGGCGTGCACGACGAGGAGCTCTTTGCGGCAGCTCGGGCTGGCTTCACGATCGACGCAGCGGATTTCCTTGGCCTGCTTAACCGCCGAGAGCGAGCCCGTGCGGTGTGGCGCGAGTTCTTCAAAGACTGGGACGTCCTCATCTGCCCGACAGCGCTCGACGTTGCCTTCGAGCACCAGAGCGGTGAGCAGAAAGACCGCCTCCTGTCAATCGACGGGAGGTCTGTGCCATACATGCTGAACATCGTCTACCCGATGTGGGCCATCCACACCGGCCAGCCATCCACGGCGTTTCCCGCGGGGCTCAGCCCGAACGGCTTGCCGCTCGGGCTGCAAGCAATCGGCCCGTACCTGGGCGATCGCACCACCATGCGATTTGCTCAGCTGCTCGAGCGCGAGTGGCACTCCTTCGAGCCGCCGCCGGGCTACTGACCTACTGTGAACTGATCCACAACGTGACCCGCTGGGCGAGATCGACCAGCGCGCCAAAATCGGCGCTCGACCGTTGGCACGCCTCTCTCGCCGCTGCTCGTGCCTCGTCTCCTGGATTTGAATGAGCGAACAGGTCGATAGCCGACGTGTTCCCTCGGGCAGATCCCTGAGATCGCACGCGCGAACCTCCGCGTGCCGACCGCCTGACCCGTCTCGACGCCCTTCGGGCGCGTCGAGTGGTGATCACGCGAGAAGGCGGTCCTCGAATGGGTAGTCGTTCATGATCTCGACCCCAGTGTCGGTGATCAGGAGTTGGTCTTCGAGCTTCACGCCCTGCCCGCTGATGCTCGAGCCGATGTAGCTCTCGACGCAAAACACCATGCCGGGTTCGAATATGTCGTCGATTGGGTAAGTCTCGCCAGGCGAGTGAAACGGGAGGT
Organism: Actinomycetota bacterium; assembly: GCA_043753895.1. Lineage (GTDB taxonomy): Bacteria > Actinomycetota > Acidimicrobiia > Acidimicrobiales > Ilumatobacteraceae > WLMZ01. The sequence goes on along the minus strand of JAYUWK010000065.1, from coordinate 9,173 downwards.
TGGGAAACTCACCGATCATGCCGAGGCCGTGGCCGACGCAGTAGTAGCGGCTGTCGCGGTGCTCCTCGGGAACAGGCCAAGCGTTGCGAGCGACCTCTTCGAAGCTCACGCCAGGGCCGATCAGCGAAACGTTGTGACGCAGCTGCTCGTAAGCCCGGCCGTAGAGGGTGCGCTGCTTTGGGGTGGCTGGGCCATCGCCGGCGAGAAAGGTGCGAGAGAAGTCGGCCGAGTAGCTCTCGAACGCGATTGCATCGGTGTCGATGCACACCAGGTCGCCGGCCTGGATCACACGGGTGCCGCATTCCTGAAAGTAGGGGAACGTGTTCGGGCCGCTCTCCAGCAGGCGGGTTGACACCAGTTCGCCGTGGCCAGCCAAAAGACCGCCGACAAAGCGGCTCCACAGATCGATCTCAGTCATGCCCGGCCGCATCGCCGCCTGCACTGCCTTGAGCGCGTCCGCCGTGCGACGTGACGCTTCGCGCATGTAAGTAATCTCCAACGGCAGCTTCACTCGGCGGGTGAAGCCCATGACCACGTCGGCGTCGGTGATGGCAAATCCTGCGGCGCGCAGGGCGTCGACGGCGGGGAATGGGAAGCTGTCGATCGCCAGTCGGCCTAGCTCGCCGAGGTAGTCGCGCACGAGCGCGGCGATCTCGCTCGCCATCGCCGCGCACTCGCTGGCCACGTAGCCATTGCTGCTGACGTGGCTCAGCCCGTGGGCGGTGCGTACCGCGTCGATGGTTGGGAGGTCCTTGGCCAGGTGCTCGCCGCCCACGTAGTCGAACAGCGTGACCGGCCCCTCAGCGAAGATCAGCAGGTAGCGGGCGGGGACGCACAGATTGAAGACCGTCATGTTCGTGGCTCCGGTGATGTAGAGCACGTTGAATGGATCGCGCACCAGCATCACCGGCACGCCGAGCATCGTCATACAGCGGCGAGTGTTCGCCAGCCGTGCGCAGTAAAGCTCATGTCGCGTCGCCGAACTGTTGAGATCGATGCCGCGAGCCCAATTCGAGTCGGTCGTCATTCGGGCAACCTCAGTTCAAAGGGGATGGGCGGTGGGCTGATTGACGACATGGTCATTGGTACCGGATTGCCGAGCATATCGCCCAGACCAATTGCGGCTCGGGAAGTTGGCCTCAGCGATGTACGCACGTGGAGCAGCGTTTCACGCACAAGGTTCTCGTTCAGCGCGTTGCAGTGAGCACTGGCAGAAGCGCCTTGGCGACGTCGGCGGGGCGCTCTTCGTGTGCGAACAATCCCGCACCTTCGATCACATCGAGGCGGGCATCGGGGAATGTGCGACGAGATGGGGGAGCAGTGTCCGGAACGTGGCGCCGCTCACGGGCCAACCGTGGACGAAGAGCACGGCCGGGCCGCTGCCCCCGCGCCGATAGGCGACTTCTCCGGCGCCGACGTCGAGGAACCGATCGGGTGCCTGCCGGAACAGATCAGACGCCGCTTGCGCAGCGGGCTGACAACTGAGGAGGGAGACGCGTGGTTGGCGCGTCAACGGGTGATGACGGAAGTCGGTGCAAACGTCAACGGGTGATGACGACTTCTGCATGAGTGCAACTGCTCGTGCCCGGACGGTCGCTCAACGCGGCCTCGCCCGGCTCAGCCCGAGCGAGGCCGCTGTGCCAATGTGAGTACACGAAGCGAAGCGATCCGATGACTAGGTGAGGTGGCCATGCAGCCGCAAAATCAGCGTGGGCACAACAAGCGGTTTCCAGAGCACGATGGCGACGCGCTCGAACATGCAGGTGCCACAGCGGCGATGCGCGCCAAGTACCGCGCCGAGCGCGACAAGCGTTTACGAGATGACGGCAACGGGCAATACATCGAGCCCACCGGCCGCTTTGCCCATCTGCTCGACGACCCCTATGTGGCACGTGTCGAGCGTGAACCGATGCTCGACGAAGTGACCGTGGCCATCATCGGCGGGGGCTTCTCGGGACTCGTCACCGGTGCCCGCTTGAAGCAGGCCGGTGTCGCCGATATTCGCATCATCGAAGGCGGCGGTGACTTCGGCGGCGCGTGGTACTGGAACCGCTATCCCGGAGCAATGTGTGACACCGCAGCGATGGTGTACCTGCCGCTGCTCGAAGAGACCGGGCACATGCCCAGCCAGAAGTACGTCTTCGCTCCCGAGATCTTCGGCCACGCCCAGCGCATCGCGAAGCACTTCGGCCTGTACGACAACGTCGCGCTGTCCACCCAGGTGACCGCGCTCAAGTGGAGCGATGAGTTGTCGCGATGGATCATCCACACCGACCGTGGCGATCAGATTCGCGCACGATTCGTGAGTATGGGCACTGGCCCGCTGCACCGCCCCAAGCTGCCCGGCATCCTCGGTATCGAAACCTTCGGCGGCCAGGCCTTCCACACGAGCCGGTGGGAGTACGACTACACCGGCGGTGATCCCACGGGCTCGCCGATGGTACATCTCGCCAACAAGCGTGTCGGCATCATCGGCACCGGGGCGACGGCGGTGCAGTGCATCCCGCGGCTCGCCCGAGATGCCGGCGAGTTGTTCGTGTTCCAGCGCACGCCGTCATCGATCGATGTGCGCAACAACCACGCCATCGATCCCGACTGGTTCCAGACGCTCGAACCCGGCTGGCAGCACAAGTGGCTGATCAACTTCGCCACACTGCAGACCGGTGGATTCGCCGACGAGGACCTCGTGCACGACGGCTGGACCGACATCTCCAAGCGCATTCGTGACCGGGTCGTGGCAGATCTCGGAGCCGGGGCTGCGTTCACTCCCGTCACGATGCTCAAGGCGTACGAGGACAGCGACGACGAGAAGATGGCCGAGATCCGGGGCCGTGTCGACTCCATCGTGCACGACCACTCCACTGCTGAGGCGCTCAAGCCGTGGTACCGGCAATTGTGCAAGCGCCCGTGCTTCCACGACGAATACCTGCAGGCCTACAACGAGCCCGGCACCCACCTGATCGACACCAACGGCAAGGGCGTGGAACGCATCGATGCGACCGGCGTGTGGGTAGCCGGCCAGCACTACGAACTCGATTGCCTGATCTTCGCGTCCGGGTTCGAGGTCGGCACGTCTACTGCGCGGCGCGCCGGGTTCGAGACCACCGGTCGCGATGGCCTCACTCTTTGCGCACGGTGGGCCGACGGGATGCAGAGCATGCACGGCATCCACGTACACGGTTTCCCGAATCTGTTCATTGTCGGGCCGAGCCAAGGTGCGAACCTGATCTCGAACATCACCCAGAACCTCACCGAGGCGGGCGAAACGATTGCTGCGATCGTGCGCCACGCACTCGACGAAGGTGCCACCGAAGTCGAGGTCACCGAGGATGCCGAGCAGGCTTGGATCGCGATGCTCGAGGGCAGCGAGCGTGCGTTCCTTGGCAATGCCGAGTGCACCCCCGGCTACTACAACAACGAAGGTCGTCCGATCGGCCGCCGCGAACGTCTCAACGCCAGTGGCTACCCCGCGGGACCCGTGGCGTACTTCGAGTTCATCGATGCATGGCGCACATCCGGCGATTTCGCCGGCCTCGATTTCGGGCGTGATCAACGCAACGGATCTGACTGACGAATCGTCGCGGTGGAACTGCCAGTATTGGCGAGTTCGACAGTTCGAAGGAGACAACCGAGTGGGCCAGATTCTGGGGCAGTTCTGTATCAACGTCAGCGATCTCGAGCGATCGATCGGTTTCTGGGAAGGTGTGTGCGGGTTACCTGTTCGCAGTCGCACCGAGATCCCCACCGCGCTCGAAGCGGTACTGCAGGCCGACGAGGGCGGGTCGCGTCTGCAGCTCGCACAGCAGCTCACCCAGACGGGCCCCATCGACATGGGGAATGCGATGTGGAAGCTGTACCTCAACACCGACGACTGTCACGCGCTGTACGCGAAGTGCATCGCTGCGGGGTGCGAGTCGGTCATGGAGCCCGAGCGCTTGGATCGTTGGCCGGTGACCGTGGCGTTCGTGAAGGACTTCGACGGCTACCTCATCGAGCTGATCGAGTACCACGAAGGTACACCGGCCGGCGTGCCGGATCCGGGTTCCACCAACCGCAAATAGAGAGCGGTCAGACGTCGATCGCGGCGGCGGCGAACTGTGCGTTGTAGAGCGTGAAGTAGGCGCCGCGTGCCGCGAGCAGTTCGGTGTGCGTGCCCTGTTCGACAATGCTGCCCGCGTCCATCACCAGGATCAGGTCGGCATCGCGAATGGTGGACAGACGGTGCGCGATCACAAAGCTCGTGCGCTTCGATCGCAGCGCAGCCATCGCCTTCTGGATGAGGACTTCAGTACGAGTGTCGACGGAACTGGTTGCTTCGTCGAGGATGAGGATCGCGGGGTCAGCGAGAAAGGCGCGAGCAATGGTGAGGAGCTGTTTCTCGCCGGCGCTCACGGTGCCGCCCTCGTCGTCGATGGGCGTGTCGTAGCCAAGTGGCAACGAGTGCACGAACCGGTCGACATACGTGGCCCGCGCCGCCTCGAGAATCTGTTCATCAGTGGCGCCGAGCTTGCCGTAGGCGATGTTCTCGCGGATCGTGCCGCTGAACAACCATGTGTCCTGCAGCACCATGCCCACGTTGGCGCGCAGGTCGTGGCGAGACATCTCGGCGATGTTGGTGCCGTCGAGTCGGATCATCCCGCCGTCGAGTTCGTAGAAGCGCATGATCAGGTTCACCAGCGTTGTCTTGCCTGCACCCGTCGGTCCCACGATCGCGACGGTGCGGCCGGGCTCGGCCACCAACGACAGGTCGGCGATCAGCGGGTTGGCCGGGTCGTACGAGAACGACACGTGGTCGAACTCCACGCGGCCACGTGTTTCGGGGCGTGGCCCGGTTGGTTCTGGATCAGGGCTCTGCTCGGGTGCATCGAGCAACTCGAAAACTCGCTCGGCGGAGGCGATGCCCGACTGCAACACGTTGGCCATCGACGCCAGTTGTGTGAGCGGCTGGGTGAACTGGCGCGAGTACTGGATGAACGCCTGCACATCGCCCAAGCTCATCGCGCCCGACGACACCCGCAGCCCACCGATGACAGCGATGGCGACGAAGTTGAGGTTGCCGACGAACATCATCGCGGGCTGGATCACCCCGGCAATGAACTGGGCGCCGAAGCTGGCTTCGTAGAGTTCGTCGTTCTTGTCGCTGAAACGCTGCTCGACTTCGCGCTGCCGCCCGAAAACCTTGACGAGCGCGTGACCGGTGAAGGCTTCCTCGATCTGCGCGTTGAGCATGCCGGTGTGTGCCCATTGCGCGATGAAGCGCTTCTTCGAACGCTTGGTCACGAAGCGCATCACGTAGATCGACAGCGGGATGGTGATCACCGCAATGAGCGCGAGTGGCGGGGAGATGATGAACATCATGATCACCACGCCGGTGAGCGAGAGCGTGGAGGTGAGCAGCATGCTCAGCGATTGCTGCAGGCTCTGCGAAATGTTGTCGATGTCGTTGGTAACACGGCTGAGCAGGTCGCCACGCGGTTGGATGTCGACGTAGCGCAACGGCAGCCGGTTGAGCTTGTCCTCGACCTCGGAGCGAAGGCGGAACATCGTGCGCTGCACGACACCGGCCAACGTGTACGACTGGAGATACGACAGCACTGATGAACCCACGTACAGAGCGAGCGCGAACAGCATTACGTTGCGGAGGGCGTTGAAGTCGATGCCGCCGGGACGACCGCGCAGGCCCTTGAAGATGATGTCGGTGCCGCGGCCGAGCACCTTGGGCCCGAGCACCGACAGGGTCACGCTGACGACGGCAAAGATGAGTACCAGAATGGCGCCGCTGCGTTCGGGAGCCATGAGTCCGAGCAGGCGGCGGGTCGACCCACCGAAGTCCTTCGACTTCTCGGCGGGCATGCCCATCGTGGCCATACGACCGGCGGGGCCCATGTTGCGCAACTCAGCACCGGGGTTGCGCGGCGCAGTGGGATTTGGAGCTTCGCCGCCGGCGTCGCTGGCCTGAGGATCGGAAACCGATGTGCTCATGCCGCTTCCTCCGCGCTCATCTGCGACGCGACGATCTCGGCGTAGGTGGGGCAGGTGGCGAGCAGTTCGGCATGCGTTCCGAGTCCGACGGTCTCACCATCTTCGAGCACCAGGATCTGATCGGCGTTCTTGATGGTGGACACCCGCTGGGCCACGATCACCACCGTCGCGTCGGCGATGTGCGGGGCGAGCGCCGCTCGCAGCCGCGCGTCGGTGGCCAGGTCGAGCGCCGAGAACGAATCATCGAACAGGTAGATCTCGGGTTTACGAACCAGCGCGCGTGCGATGGCGAGACGCTGTCGCTGCCCACCCGACACATTTGATCCGCCCTGCGCGATTGGTGCATCGAGCCCACCGGGCATGGCCGAAACGAAGTCGAATGCCTGAGCGATCTTCAGTGCGTCCCACAGCTGTTCGTCGGTGGCCTTGGGGTCGGCGAAGCGAAGGTTGCTCGCCACCGTGCCGGAGAACAGGTACGGCTTTTGCGGCACCAGCCCGATGCGCCCCCACAGGACGTCGGGATCGAGTTCGCGCACGTCGACACCGTCGACCAGAACAGAGCCAGCCGTGGCATCGAACAGGCGCGGCACAAGACTGAGCAGGGTGGTCTTGCCTGACCCGGTGCTGCCGATGATGGCCGTGGTCTGCCCGGCCGCGGCCCGCACGGAAATACCCGAGAGCACGGGTGCTTCTGCCCCGGGGTAGTGAAAGCCCACATCGCGCAGTTCGAGCGTGCCGTGACTCAGCAACGCGGTGATCGGCGTGGTAGCGGTGACGACGGACGACTCGGTGTCGAGCACCTCATTGATGCGTTCGGCGCACACTGCAGCGCGGGGGATCATTACCGCCATGAACGTGGCCATCATGACCGCCATCAAGATCTGGGCGAGATAGCTCAGGAACGCGATCAACGCGCCGATCTTCATCTCGCCGCGGCTGATGCGATGCGCGCCGAACCACAGGACGGCCACGCTCGACACGTTGAGGATGAACATGACCGTTGGGAACATGATCGCCTGCAGCCGTCCCGCGCGCAGCGCCGCATCGGTGACGTCGGCATTCACTTCGGAAAAACGTGCGGCCTCCACGGGTTCGCGCACGAAGGCGCGCACGACGCGCATACCGGTGATCTGCTCACGCAGCACGCGATTGACCGTGTCGATGCGTTCCTGCATCACACGAAACTGGGGCACCATCCGTGACACGACCATGCTCACGCAGACCAGCAGCAAAGGCACGCTTACCGCGAGTATCCACGAGAGGCCGCTGTCTTCGCGCACCGCCATGATGACCCCGCCGAGCGCGGTAATGGGCGCAGCCACGAGCATCGTGCAGGTCATCAATACGAACATCTGCACCTGCTGCACGTCGTTGGTGATGCGTGTGATCAACGAAGGTGCGCCGAACTGTCCGACCTCGCGGGCCGAGAAATCAGACACGTGGTGAAAGATGCCACTGCGCACATCGCGCCCGAATCCCATCGACGCCCGAGAACCGAAGTACACCGCGCCGCATGCACAGATCACCTGCAAGAGTGTGACGGCCACCATCACTGCACCGGTGGACCAGATGTAGCCGGTGTCGCCGCTGGCAACTCCTTTGTCGATGATGCTGGCGTTGAGGCTGGGCAGGTAGAGGCCAGCAGATGCCTGAAACGCCTGTAGCACCAACACCGCGATCAACGCGCCGCGGTATCGCCCGAGATACAAGCGCAGCAGACGTAACAGCATGTGATCTCCAGTGGGGGTGCGCGATGTGCTTCGACGATGGTACGCGGGCAGGACCGCCAACTCACTGTTCGCCGCGCAAGTCTCGTCGGGTCCTTCCACGTGCCCGCTGATCCATGGCAGTCTGACGGCATGCGCCGATCGATCGATGACTATCCCTTTGCCGAGGCCGACCTTCCTGAGGGTGCCGAGGACGCGGCGCGACTGTCGTGGGCCGTCGCGATCAGCGACGACTACGACGATGCCGAACCTCGCGTCGTGCTGACGGTGGAGGAGGTCGGCCATCCGGGGGAGGGCCTGGTGACGCACCTTCCTGCGCATCTCGCCCGCCGGTTACGCGGCGCGATCCACGACGCACTGCGCGAGATCGGCGAGGAACCGGGGCGTTGACCGCCTGACGAATCTCGGCCAGTATCGTTGATGATGGGCCTGATTCCGCCTATTGTTGAGTGAAGTAGTCGACTTTATTCTACTGTCGTCGCTTTGGTAGTTCCTGTCCCCCTGTCCGTCGTCATTTCTGGAGGTTGCCCGTGGGCGTCACCCCGATCGTTGCTGCACCCCGTGATCTCGATGCCGAACAACAGCGCGACATCGAGCGCTTCGAACGGGCCATTGCGCAGTACCTCGCGGGTGAGATCAGCGAAGACGTGTTTCGGGTGATGCGTCTGAACAACGGCATCTACGGACAGCGTCAGGGCGGCACGAACCAGATGGTGCGCATCAAGTTGCCCGCTGGCACCATCACTCCCGAGCAGATGGACATGATGGGTTTTCTCTCCGAGACCTATTCGCGTGGTTGGGGGCACATCACCACCCGCCAGAACGTGCAGGTGCACTTCGTCGAGCTGACCCAGGTTCCCGAGGTGATGCGCCATCTTGCGTCGGTGGGCCTCACCAGCCGCGAGGCCTGCGGCGACACCGTGCGCAACGTGATGGCGTGCCATCTCGCCGGAGCGTGCCCACACGAGCATCTCGATGTCACAGCGTGGGCCGAGGCCACGTTCCGTCACTTCGTTCGCAACCCGTTGGGTCAGCGCCTGCCCCGCAAGTTCAAAGTGAACTTCAGCGGCTGCAGCACCGATTGTGGTCAGGCGATGTTCAACGACGTCGGCGTCATCGCCACCACGCGCACGCTCGAGAACGGCGACACTGAAGCCGGGTTCCGCATCTACGTCGCGGGCGGCCTCGGTGCCACGCCGCATCCCGCGTTGGCGCTCGAAGAGTTCACGACTCGTGAGGATCTGCTGCCCACCATCGAAGCCGCGCTACGGGTCTTCGAGCAGACAGGCAATCGCGACAACAAGTTGCGCGCCCGAATGAAATGGGTGGTCGATCAGCTCGGTATCGACGAGCTACGTCGCCGCGTGATCAAGGTTCGCCACACGCTGCCGGCGTCGTCATCGTGGCCCGGTGGCATTCCCGACGAGGTCGTCAAGGCTGGCGACGCGCCGGCCGGACGCTCGT
>JAYUWK010000064.1:0-5421 GCA_043753895.1 Actinomycetota bacterium | reverse complement strand
GGCAGCTTCGAGTCGTGTGTCGGCTTTGTCGATGGCGATGATGTGACTCGGGCTGAAGAGTCGTGCGCCCATGATGGCCGAGAGTCCGATGGGGCCCGCACCGACGACGGCGACGATATCTCCGGGGCGGATGCCGCCGTTGAGGACGCCGATCTCGTAGCCGGTGGGAAGGATGTCGGCGAGCATCAGCAGGTCTTCGTCGGAGACCCCGGCGGGTGCCGGGTAGGTGGAGTTGTCGGCGAACGGGACTCGCACGTACTCGGCTTGGGTGCCGTCGATCTTGTGGCCGAGGATCCAGCCGCCACCGCCGAGGCATTGGCCGTATCGGCCTTCGCGGCAGTACCGGCACGAGCCGCAGGCGGTGATGCATGAGACGAGGACCTTGTCGCCGGGCTTGAGGTGTTTGACTCCGCTGCCGACTTCGTCGATGGTGCCGACTGCTTCGTGGCCGAGGATGCGTCCGTTCGTGACGGCGGGGACGTCGCCTTTGAGGATGTGGAGGTCCGTGCCGCAGATGGTGACGGCATCAACGCGAACGATCGCGTCGGTGTCGGCAAGGATGGTCGGCTTGGGTACTTCCTCCCAGGCCTTCTGGTCGGGTCCGTGGTAGACGAGTGCTTTCATGGTGGGCTCCTTTGTCGAGCGTCGATTGTCGTGGTCAGGTGAAGATGATCTGGCCGCCGGCGGCGTTGGTGTAGAACTCGCCGACGGTGATGATGTCGGCGACTTGGGGGATGAAGTCGTTCTTCTCGAGGCCGAACAGGTCGACGGAGGCCTTGCAGGCGTACAGGCCAGCGCCGGTGTCGGCGATCATCTCGATGAACTCGGGGATCGACGGGATGTCGAGCTGATCCATCTTGTGGTTCATGTAGTGGGTCATCACGGTGGAGATGCCGGGGATGCCGCCGACCATGGTTGGCATGTGCAGGCCGGGGTTGCCGACGGTGGCCATCTTGATGTGCTCGTTCCGGGCTTTGTGGATCGCGTCGAGACCGAAGAACGTGAAGAACAGGTTTGCTTCGATGCCTTCGGCGCGGGCGCCGTTGGCCATGATCAGACCTGGATAGATCCCGTCGAGGGACCCTTTGGAGATGACGATCGAGACCTTGGTGATCGGGTCGTTCATTGTCGTTCCTTTCGATGAATCGTGGCGCGGCTTCAGATGCAGCCGCGTGGCTTGGGGATGCCGGCGATGCGCGCAGCGACCTTCGCTGGGCCTTTCGGGAAGAGTTGGTAGAGCTCCTTGACGGACACGCCGGAGGTCTTGCCGAGCATTCGCACCGACGGTCCCGTGCCCTTCGTGAGGTACTCCGACCGCATGAACCGGATGACCTTCCAGTGGCCGTCGGTGACAGGGTCGATGCCCTCGCGTCTTGCGAGCTCGGCGACCATGGGCTCGGTCCATTGGGCAGGTTCGGTGAAGAAGCCTTCGTCGTTGAGCTCGATGGTGGTGTCGGCGATGGTGCTTGCGGGCATGGTCTATGCCTTTCCGGTGGTGATGGTTGGTTTGCCGGCGGTGGGCATGTCGGCGCCGAGTCCGGGGACGTCGCGTCCAGGCAGCAGGACGTGCCAGTAGAACCACTGGAACATCAGCTTGCCGAGGTGGTTCATCCTCGATTCCTTGAGCAGAGGCAGCCCCACAGACGTCGGGTAATGACCGGGCAGTGGCTCTGTGTCGTAGTTGAAGTCGATCAGCAGGGCCTTGTGAAATCCGGTCTCGATGAAGCAGTTGGTGTGGCCGTCGAACCCGGCCTCGAGCGCCTCGCCGGCGAGGTGGTGGAGGATGTTGGCGACGACGGTGTCGCCTTCGAAGTGGGTCACCGATCCCGCCTTGGATGCGGGCACGTTGGCTGCATCACCGATCACGAAGACGTTCGCTGCGATCTTGGATTGCAGGGTGTGTTGGTCGGTCTCGACGAAGTTGAGTGCGTCGCCGAGGCCCGACGATCGACCGACGTAGTCGGCCCCGCTGTGCACCGGGATGACGACGGCGAGATCGAACGCGACCTCTCCTCCGTCGTATGCGATCAACGCACCACGTGCCCCGTCTACCTCGCCCGTATTGAAGTCGGTGATCAGTTCGATGTCCTTCTCGGCGAGCATTCCAGCCAGACGTAGCGCAGCGATTGGCTTGGTGAACGCGGCGTCGAGTGGTGTGACGTAGATGATCTCGACCCTGTCCCTGATGCCGCGTTCGTGGAAGTACCAGTCAGCGAGGAAGCAGAACTCGAGTGGGGCGACGGGGCACTTGATCGGCATGTCGACCACGTTGACCACCAGGCGGCCACCGTCGAAATCATGCAACGCCCGCTGCAATGCGGTGGCGCCGGCGAGGTCGTAGAACGTGAACACCTTCTCCGTCCACCCCGGCCCCGTGAGACCCTCGGTTTCGTCGAGAGACAGACGTGCGCCGCTCGCGATCAACAGAACGTCGTATTCCAACAGGTCGCCGTTGGAGAGATGCACCGCGTTGGCGTCGATGTCCACCCGCTCGACAGCGGACTCCGTGAACGAAATCTCGTCGTGCAGTTGGCGGGTGCGCCGCCGGACAATTTCCTCTGGGACGGCAAGTCCGAACGGTACGAACAACAACCCTGGCTGGTAGACGTGGTCATCATCCTGATCGATGACCACGATCTCCACGTCGTCGACAGAACTCGCCCGCCGCAGCCGGTTCGCGGCCAGCGTCCCGCCGGTACCACCACCGAGAATCACAACACGCTTGGTCATGACCTCAGCCTCCGCCCGGCATCGATGCGTTCATCATCGATCCGTTCCAGTCACCGTTGGAGCGTTGGCGCATCCAGGTGGTCATGTCGGCGCACCAGTTCTCGGCGATGGCAATGCCGATGCGTGCGAGAAGGTCGGTCATGGACCCATCGTGCGCCGGGTTGGGATGAGGGACCAGAGCAGAACGTCCCAAGGTGTGCTGAGCTGTCGTGTTTGCGGCTCCTCTGAACGAGGCGCACGGTGTTTGGCGAGAGCGAGCATGGCGCCGGCTGCCGGTGAGAGCACGCCGGCGAGGACGAGGGAAGGATGGCTTCGCAGTGGTTGATCTCAACGACGATGTTCGGTGCGATCCCTCCGGTGGTGAGGTCGGTGAATCCGAGTTCGGTCTCCAGGACCCGTACACGGTGACGATCAGCCGTCGACATTCCAAGAGCTGCACAGTGCAACGACTGCACCCGAGCTGTGGGGCGTGCTCGTTTCGTGGCACGGCATCCGCTCATCATCGGCTTGGGAGGAACCGTTCGTCCTGTTCACGCGATTGCATCGCGTTCTTGTTCAGCTGTACACCTGGCCGGTTCGCTGGATGACGATGGATCCGTCCGGCGTGCACGTCATGGTCTCCGAGGTCGTTCCGAACGAGTCGAAGTACTCCGGTGGCAGTTGGCTGATGCTGCCCCCGATCGAGGTCGTCGCGCCGATGTTGATGTCGGTGTGGTTGGACACGATTTCCTCGACGGTGCCCTCCCAGGTGCCCTTGATCGTGCCGGCCACCTGGATGCTGACCTGGATCCCCGAGCTCGAGTCGCGAAGTGCTGAGCTCGAGTTGAAGTCGAACAGGACGCTGTGATCGGCACCGAGTCGGAGCAGGATCCCCGACGGCAGCCCGGGTGCGCCGGTGCTGAACAGGTCACGGCCGATGCACGGACCCTGGGTCGGATCCGGCGGAGCGGCGGTCTCCGGCGTCGGGTCGGTGGCCGGTGGTGGTGGCGGGATGTGCAGTGTGACCGTGACGAACGTGGCGTCTGGGATCGGATCGATCAACTCCTGCAGCTCGGAGAGTGAGTCGGCCAGGAACGTGATCACCAGTGCGCCCACCGTGCCGCTCGAATCGAGCGCTGCGTCGACGATCTTCTTGAGGACGGCCTGCAACGTCTGCCCGCCTGGCCGCTGCACGGTTGCGATGCCGCCGATCAGAACCTCGGTCGGCGTGCCCGTCGCCTGCTCGGCGGACTCGACACTGGTGAGGTAGGGAACGTCGGCTCTGAAGACGCCGTCGATGTTCTCGACGACCGCAGTCGGCTCGGACCGCGGATGGGCGTGGTCGGCGAACTGCAAGTCCCACTGGATGAAGCTGGCGACCGGATCGATGTCCGGCAGATCGACTCCGAGCAGGGCCGCACAGGACTTCAGTGACTCGGGCCACTCGGTCGCCCCGTTCGGATCGATGACGCCACGAAGGATGCCGTCGTTGCCCGGGGCGGGCTCCACCCCATAGGCGACGGTCTTCGGGATCGCCTCGACCGAAAGAGTCCACGGGTTGATCGCGCCGGCCACAGAGATCAACAGGCCAAGAGCCGCAAAAACGCTGATGCCGCCCTTCTCCGGAACGTGGAAGACAGGTTTGGGGATCGGGAGGGCGCCGATCGCGTACTGGGCCAGCTTCCCCCACACAGAGTCGCGGCCGCCGAGAGCGTCGAAGATGGCGTTCAGTGTGGACGTGTACAGGTTCAGCAACGAGCCACAGAGATCGAACTTCGGTTGGTCCATCGGCGCACTGTGCGTGACGCGCGATGGCCCGCCGGCCGTGGCATCGCCACCGAAGGCGAGGTCCTGGATGAACAGGGCGAGGACTGCCCATGGGAACACGACCGTGGCGGTGTCGACGATCTGCTCGGCCGGCAGCATCGTTCGCGCCGAGTCCGATGCGGCCGACGTGGATGTGATCAACCACGCCCCCACGATCGCGTCGATCGGGACGATGTCCTCGGCGAAGGGCAGCATCGTCCGCAGCCGCAACCCGGTGATCCCGTTGTGTGCCTCGGCCTGGCGGATCAGGTTTGCTGCCTGCCAATCCGTGAACGTGATCCCTGGGCCTGGTACGGGATCATCGATCGAGGTGACCGAGATGCCGGCCGAGGTCAGCGGTGCGAGCAGCTCCGCCGGCGGCGCCGGAGTCGATACGAACGGTGCTGAATCGACAGGGGCGGTCGGGTCCGGTGTCGGAGGGCTCGTGGGCGCGCTCGCTTCCTGACCGGATGGCGGAGTCGACACCTCCGCAGGCTGTGTCGACGACGACGAACGCGACGCGCTGCACGACGAGACGATGATCGTTGCCGCCATGACAAACGCGAGCGAACGCGAACCTGGTCTCGACATGACTGTTCCGCCTTCTGTCCTCGAGTCGACGACCCGCCGATATCGGAAAAACTTAGCATTCGCCAAAAGCTCGGCACTCCGCCGGCTCGCATCAGCGTTGACCTCGACCGGTCTGACCGAGTCGACAAACACGACGTCGCCTCTTCGACCTTGGTCGGAGTGTGGCGCTCTACCTGAAAGTCTCCGACTGACGGACCTCACACACGGAAGCGGAGAGGATTCTCCTTGCAGAGCCGCACGAGTTCGACGACGGTCACGGCAGTCCGAGTTCGCTGATCAGGACCGGACGCGCCTCGTCGATCGAGCGGTGTGCTG
>JAYUWK010000063.1:0-5455 GCA_043753895.1 Actinomycetota bacterium | reverse complement strand
CGCTCCTGGCGGGAACAATGATCGATCGTGAGGCACCTGCTCGTCACCAACGACTTTCCACCCAAGGTCGGCGGAATCCAGTCCTACCTGTATGAGCTGTGGCGGCGACTCGATCCCGAGGACTGTTGCGTACTGACCACCCCCCATGAGGGCGCGGCCGAGTGGGATACGCGCCAGGCGTTCCGTGTGGAACGCACCACCACGCCGGTGCTCCTGCCGACCCCTGGGATGGTCTCCCGGATTGAAGGCCTGATCAGCGACCACGGCGCCGAGCTCGTGATTCTGGATCCGGTGTTGCCCCTTGGGCTCGTCGGTCGACGCCTGTCGGTGCCCTACGGGTTGTCATTCCACGGCGCCGAACTGGTCGTTCCCGCTCGATTGCTTCCCACCCGAGGGCTCATCCGGGGGATCCTCCGGGGCGCCAGCGTGTCGTTCGCGTCCGGGGGCTATCCGTTCGCGCAGGGGGAGCATTTCGCCGGTCGCCCGCTTCCCGGTGGGTCGATCCCCCCGGGCGTCGATCTCGAGCGGTTCCATCCCGTCGACGCCGACCAGCGGGCGGCGCTCCGTCGACGCTTCGGTCTTCCCGACAACGACGTGGTCATTGCCGCGGTGAGTCGCCTGGTGCCTCGCAAGGGATTTGATGTGGCCATCCGCGCCGTTGCGCGGGTGGCCCGTGCGGGGCATTCCGTGACGCTGGCCATCGGCGGCGCGGGACGCGACGCCGCCCGTCTGGCGGAGCTGGCCCGATCGCTCGATGCACCCGTGCGCTTTCTCGGGCGCGTGCCCGACGCCGACCTGCCCGGGGTCTATCAGTGTGCTGATCTCTCGATGATGCTCTGCCGCGATCGCTGGTTCGGCGCCGAGGCGGAAGGCTTTGGGATCGTGTTCGTCGAAGCTGCGGCCTGCGGGATTCCGCAGATCGCAGGCCGTAGCGGCGGTTCTCACGAGGCGGTCGAGCACGGTGTCACCGGATTCGTCATCGACCGTCCTGATCGGGTCGACGATGTCGTTGCGGTCCTTCTACCGCTCGTGGCCGACGCATCGCTGCGCGAGAAGATGGGCGCTGCGGCACGCGAGCGCGCCGAACGGGAGTTCAACCCTGAGCGGCTCGCCGCTGACCTGACCACGATGTTGGCGGCGTCGTCAGCGCGTGCGGGTGAGGATCCCCGTGGATGAGCGTCGACGTCCGACGGCCGCCGAGGCGCGAGCCGAAGCCGAGGCGGCAGGTGCAGCCCGTCGCGCTGAGCGGCAACGATCCGACAATGAACGTCGTGCCAGCGGCGAACCGGCGCCACCCATCGAGGGACGAGCGTGGATTGGTGCGTCGTGGGCCATGACGGCGCTCTTCACCGCCAGCGCGATCTGGGCGACCATCGACTACGTGGAGAAATCGCTGACCGTGGCGGAGACGGTGGCGGCGATCGTCGCACTGGGGCTGTTCACCGTGGGAGCAGTGCTCTTTACGGCGGCCCTGTGGTGGGGCGCTCAGCGGAGCCGCACCGCCGAAATGGGCATCGGTGGTTGGTTCCTGCTGTTGGGGACGGCGCCGCCGTCGGTTCGCTGGCAATTGCTGGGTTCGGTTGGCGTGCAGATCGTGGTCGGCATTGCGACTGCTGCCGCCCGACCGTTCAGTTCGCTGGCGTTCGGAACACTGGTGTGGGTGGCGGGGCTTGCGGTCTGCGGATGCTGGGGCGCGCTGTACGGCGACTTCCCCGAACGCATCGAGGAACCGGTCCGTCGATCCGCATCAGGATCCACACCGGCATCAGGATCAGGATCAACTCCACGGCGGAAATCCTCCAAGCGGCCCCGATGACGATCGACATCTATACGGGCAAAGGAGGCGTGGGCAAGACCACCGTGTCGGCGGCCGCCGCGATCCGTACGGCCCAGTCGGGCGCCACGACTCTGCTCGTGTCGACGGATCCTGCGCATTCGCTGGCCGATGTGCTCGATGTCGCGCTCGGTCCGGCCCCCCGTCTGGTCGCCGCCAACCTCTGGGCGGTCCAACCCGATCCGACCGTCCGCCTCGAACGCCAATGGGGACCGATCGGGCGCTATCTGGCGGCCGTCTTCGATCGGGCCGGCGTCGAGGCACCCGTCGCCCAGGAGTTCGGTGCGATGCCTGGCCTCGATGAGTTGTTGGCACTTGTCGAGGTCGTGCGGTTCGCATTCGACGAGCGCTGGGACTGCGTGGTGGTCGATGGCGCACCGACAGCCGAGACGCTCCGGCTGTTGTCGTTGCCATCGGTTATTGAGGGGTACGCCGAACGGTTGGCCCCGGTGCAACGTATGTGGCGCCCGTCGATGGTCCAGGTGTTGGCCCGCCGCGCCGGCCTTCCCGAACCGGGCGCTGATCTCCGCGACGCCGTTGGTCGCGGGGTGCGACGACTGCGCGAGGCCCACGCTGTGTTGGTGGATCCGGAGATGACCCGGGTACATCTCGTGACCACGCCGGAGTCGATGGTCGTGGCCGAGACGCTGCGGACCTTCACGGCGCTGTCGCTGTTCGGATACGGGGTCCACGAAGTCATCGTGAACCGCATCCTGGCTGTCGATGATCATCCGCTCCTGGCCAGTTGGAGATCTCGTCAGCTGCCGCAGTTGGATCGACTCCGCTGTGCCTTCTCCGGGGTGTCCATCACCGAGATCGAGCATCGCGCAGCGGAACCGATTGGGGTGACCGAGCTCGCACACCTCCTGCCCAACGCTCCGGATGGCATTGCCGCAACGCTCGGCGCCGCGCCGGATCGACGGTCGGCTGTGACCGGTCCGATGGTGGTGAGGGACGGCCTGCGCGGTCCAGCGTTGGTGTGGCCCCTGTCCGGTCTGGGTGCCACGCTGCCCGAGGTGACCCAGCTCGATGACGCCCTCATCATCACCCTGGACGGGCATCGTCGTCGTCTTGCCGTTCCCGAACCGTTCACCGGTCGATCCGTTCGTTCGGCCTCGGTGACCAACGGTGAGTTGGTGCTCACCTTTCACTCCGACGCCCCCTGAGTGGAATTCAGGCAAACTGTGCCGGTGGAACCGTCTCGAGAAGCCGTCACCGACGTCCAGGATGCCGCCAAGGAGATGATCGGTGCTGCCAGGAAGTTCCTCGACGCCATGGAGGACTTCGTGAGCGACGAGATCAGGCTCTCGCGAGCCCTGGTCGACCTGACCGACGTTCTGCATGCCACTACTGACCTGATCTCGCGTGTCGCGCCAGGCACGAACAACGGTTCCAACCCGTCGGTGTCGGACTCAGATGTTGTCTCCGATGTTGTCTCCGATGATGGCGACGTCGAACCGAATCGTCCGCGGTTGAGCCGCGTCCGCCGAATCACGGTGACGGGACCGGAAAATTCGTCGTCGGCTCCGTCGGACGACTTCTCAGCCCGGCCGGGTTCTGGCCGATAGAAGCCTCACAATGAGATTGCGCCGCTACGACGACCAGCTCGGGATCGCCTTCGACCTCCACCCCCTGCTCACCGTGGTGCGGGGTCTCGATGGCGAGGCTCGCGCTCGATTCTTCGCCTTGACGCGGGCGTTGGGCTCGGGTTCGTCCATCGGTGCCAGTGGCGAGATCGAGGTGCACGGCGTCCGTCTGGCGCTGAATCCCGAGACAATCGAGTTGCTCGAACTCCGCGGCGAGATCGATCCGGTCCTGTCCGCTGACGAACTTCCCGGAGCACCATCGGACGACGATCCCGACCCGCTGGAGGCGGAACGCCTCGAGGAGATCGGCGACGCCACCGATGCCATCGAGGCGGCCCAGGCATCGCTTGCGGCGGCGGTCGAAGCTGAACTGCAGGCTCAGGCGACCATCACCACGTTTGCTGATCGTCGGGCAGCGTTGGCGGTCGACATGACGACGGCCCGCAGCACGCTCGACTCGTTCGCCGTGGGGGATCTCAAAGCCGCGACCGATGACCAGGCGGCGCTGGCGCGCCGTCGACGCAACGAAGCCGTTCAACGTCGCGCTGACCGACGATCCGAACTCGAGGCGACCCTCGAACAGCTCATCGCCGAGGTCGACACGCTCCGACGCCGCCAACGACGCGCCAACACGGGCGACGTGGACGGAGTCGCCGAGGCACTTGCGCAACTCGTTGCCGTCGCGGATACGACGCCCATACCGGTTCCCGAGTCCCGCTCCCTGGCGGCGTTGCTGGCATCGGCGTCAGACAACCTCGCCACCTTGCAGAACGAGCTGGTCGGGGGGCGATCCCAGCTCATCGAGCTCACCGCACGTCGCGACGCCGCGTACGACGCCTTGGTTGCGGCGGAACGTCTCGTGCGCATCCCGGACCTCGACGCCGACCGTGTGGCCGAGCTCGAAAGAACCCACGACGAGATCTTCGAGCTCGATGGTCGAGGTTCACGGTTCAGCGCCGCTCGCCTCCGGCGGCGTTCGGCAGATCTGCGGGCACACGAAGATCGCCTCCTGGCGGAACTCGGTTTCGACTCGTGGACGTCGTACGTGATGGGCGTGGCGTCGAGTGCCGCGGAAACCGAACGTCTGCGTCGCCACGACGTGGCCAAGGCGACCTATGAGTTTGCCGAAGACGAACTGGCGCACGCCGCCACGACACCGTCCGCTGAACCACCAGAGCTGCTGGCCGCCGAACGTCGTCTGGCGGAACTGCGCGAACAGGCCGCTGTGTTGTTGGGTCGGAGCCTCGGGCCGGATCCGGTGACCGAGTTGCGTGAGCACACCGTGACCGCTGGTTCGTTGGTCGGATCGCTCGATGATGCTGTCGCCAAGCTCAACATTGCGTTGCTCGAGGTGGGTATCGGGATCGATCGCACGCGGGTCGATGTCAACGAGCTTCAGGTGGTTGCACAGACGTGGATTGACGGTGCCATTGAACGAGCGGATGCCAATCGATCACTCGATGATCGCCACGCCGAACTCGAGGCGGCCATTGCGGATGCCGCGGCGGAACTCGACGACCTCGGCTCCGGCATCGAGACCGGTTCCGACGTCGACATCGTTCTCGACGACGCCTTCGTTGGAGACGGCGCGATCGACCTGCCAGATGATCCGGAGGCGACGGACATCCGCAGACGTATCGACGCGGCGACGCAACGGGTCGAGGCGCATCGGGCGACGTTGACGACCATCGGAACACTGCGCCAGAGCGATGAGGCGCTGACGGCGGAGGAGGCTTCGATTTCCGAGGCCATCGCCGCCGCCCGACGCGAGATCAGCATCGCTGAGTCCGTACTGATTGCCGCGCGTTCGTCGCTCGCGGCGATCGAGGAACGTTGGCGGCTGCGCTCGGCCGAGCAGGCCGCAATGCAACGGATGCGGGCGACATCTGAGGGTCCCGCCGATGTTGGTGCCATGGAGTGGTTTCTCCTGGCGCGACTTGCCTCGCAGCGGGCGATGTCGTTCGTGGGATCGGTTCCGTTGGTGATTGACGCTGCCTTCGACGGCTATGACGTCGTGGACCTGACATCGATCTAC
>JAYUWK010000062.1:0-16792 GCA_043753895.1 Actinomycetota bacterium | reverse complement strand
CCGTGGGCGTCGGGCGCCAGATCACGCAGGGCCAGCTGACCGCGGGGACGCGATGCGCGCGACTGACGGCGGTAGATTTCGGCGACCTCGTTTGATGTGATCCGAAATAACCACGGACGCACTCCGCCACCCCGCCACTCGAAGGAGCCAATGGCACGCAGCGCACGTTCGAAGGTCGCCGAGGTCGCTTCCTCGGCAGCTTCTCTCGATCCGCACTGGCGATATGCGTACCCATACACGGCGTTCACATGACGGCGATAGAGCTGCGCGAAGGCGTCGCGGTCGGTGCGCGCCCGTTCGGTAAGGGCCCGCTCATCGTCGAGCGAACCCTCACCGCTGGAAGCGATCACAGTTCGAGATGATTCAGTTCGCGACGTCTCGGTCACGGACACCCGCTGTCGCTCAGCTCGCCGCGAGGACCGTGATCGGTACCAAGGCACTGTGTGCGATCGACTTGCCGCCTGCGTCGATCACGACGATCACATAGGTATAGGAATCCGCCGCCACCGACGAGTCGACAAACGCATGCGCAAGGGGATCTTCCGAGCTGAAGGGTACTCGGCCCTTTTCGGAGGCATTGCCGCGCAGCAACAGATAACGGCTGAAGCCAGCGGGCACCGGTCCGGACCACTCGCAGTCCACGCTGTTCAGATGTTCGCCCACGACGGCACATGCAAGCTGCAACGTTGCGGGAGTCTTCACCTCGGTGGTGCTCGGCGGCGGCTCTTGGGGGCTGGGCGCGGTGGTGGCTGGCTCCATGTGGGTCGCCAGAGTCGTCGATGGCTCGGTCGGCGGTGCGACGGTATGGGGCGGCTCCGAGTGACTGGGCTCGGTCGAGCTCGGCGATGGCTCGTGACTCGCGACAGTGGTCGACGGTTCGTGGTTGAATCCCTCGGTCGAGGTTGGCGTCGGCACCGTGGACGTCTCGCCGGGCAGCGTCTGCGGCAAGCTCGTGGTGGTACCCAACGTCGTTGACTCGGTGGCTGGACTCGTGGATTCGTTTGTCGACGTCAGTTCGTCGTGACCCGACCAAGGCGTGAAGGAGGCGGGTGCGGCGCCAGCAGCCGTTGCAGCCGCAAGCGCGGCGACGACGCCGATCAGGACGGCTCTGCGATGGCTGGTCAACTTGGAGGCGAACTGTGCGGCGGACCTGCCTATTCCTGAGCGGTTCATGGTGTACTCCCTGCAATGTGGACGCCCGGTGGTGGACGGAACACAAGGAGTAACGTTGAGCGTTGTCGTCGATGTCACCTCTGTCGCAGAAAAAGCTCAGCGGTTCGATCGTGTTTCGATGGTGGAGGGCCAACACGGCTCCCATCCGAGCAGACTTCGACAATTTCGTGATGAGTATTCGATACTCAACCGTGACGCGACGACAGTCTCGTCAGAGGCCTGACATCGCGTCCGCTAGGTCGGCGCGATTGGCAACACCGAGCTTGTCGTAGATGCGGGCAAGGTGGTTGTCGACGGTGCGGCTGGCCACGAACAAGCGCTCGCCGATGGTCTTGCTGGAGAGGCCTTGCGCAGCAAGGGTGGCGATCTCGCGCTCGCGTTGGGTGAGTGGCACATGTGAGACGACGTGGGTGAGTCCGGGTGTCTGAGCGCCGTCGCACCGCCCCACAAACTCCACGGCGCGGCGTGACCACTCGGCCGAACGCCGACGGTCACCCGCTTTGCGGAACGCATCAGCCGCGGCCACAGCGGTCTCGGCAGCGAAGAGGTAGGTGCCCAACCGACCGAATGTCTCTGCCTGCTCGGCGAGCGCGGTGGCATCGCGGCGTGCGAGCGCGAAGGCGGTTGCCGCCATGGCGCGGTGTAGGTCGCTTTGGCCGGGCTGGGCAATCTCGCCGAGCCTGACCATCACGTCTTTGGGAGTGCCGAGGCGGGCAATATCGAACAGTACGGAGGCCTCGAAGGACACTTGGCCTGATACTCGCATCGACTCGGCGCCGGCCTGCAGGATGACTCTGGCATCACCGAGTCGGCCCTCTGCAACTGCTGTCCAGGCGCGGGCGCGTTCGCAGTCGATCTCCAACATCAGTGCCGGGTGGGCCGGGAGCAGTGCCAGTTCGGACAGGGCATCGTGTGCCGTTTGTACGTCGCCTGACATCGCCGACGCGAGTGCGAGATACCCGAGTCCCCAACGCATCGGCCCCGGGTGAACACAACGACGGAACAGATCCACTGCCTCGCCAGCGCGAGCCGCCGACTCTCGGAGACGACCCGCACTGAGGGTGATGCGCGCCAAACTGATGCAGCAAAAGCCCTGGTTCGACAAGTCGTTGGTCTCGGCCGCCATTGCCCGGGTGAACTCGGCCAGTTCGTAGGCCTCGTCGATGCGCCCGGCCTCCTGCAGCGCGCCCATCTTGGCCACCAGGAGCAGCCCCGTCTGGAACAACGTGAGTTCTTGGCCCAACTCTTGACGCATCTCCACTGCGCGGTCGGCCATGTCGATGGCATCGAGAGGTCGTCCCACAATCGAGATCGCCAGTGCTCCTGCGAGCGCGGCAAGCACGTACGGGCGGCCGGCACCCGTGGTGAGCACGGGCATCGTGATCTGCAGGGCCCTGTGTGGTTGGCCGGCCTGCACATCCACGAGCGCCTGGAACGCCGTGACTTCATCGCGTTCGGATGGCGACTCCAACATCTCGAGCGCGTCGTTCATCACCGCCCGCGCCTGATCGATGTCGCCGAGCTTCCAGAACAACGTGGTGGCATGGATCACGGCCACGCGGGCGCGCTCGAACTCAGTTGCAGCGATTCGTGCAACCGCAGTGAGGATGACAACGCACTCACGCCCTCGACCGAGTTCGTAGAGGATCTCGGTGAGCAACATGCCAGAGGTGAAGCTGGGCTCGATGTCGAATGCGGTTCGCGCGAGACGCTCGGCCGTGAGGAGATCGTTGGCGAAATATGCCTGCGCCGTTCCGGCAAGAAGAAGCGGCATCGGAGCAACACCGCCCCCATCGAGCCTCCACAGGGACACCCGCAATGCGTCCTCACGGCGCTGCGCGCCCGTTGCCTCGACGGCTTCTGCGAGGCTACGGCACACGGATCGGATGCGTAATGCGGGTGTGCGGGCTCGCAGCACTTCGCCATACATCGGGTGGGCCAAACGAATTTCGTGGCGACGATTGTCGCGAGCCATCGCGATCAGCCCTTTGCGCTCGAGTTCCTCGATCACGTCGGCGTCGCTCAGCTCGGTCACCATCCGCACGCCGATCGGCTCGCCGAAGGCCACGAGTTCGAGCGCCTCCAACTCGTTGCGCGCCAAGCCACCCAAGCGTGAACTCACCAGCTCCGACAGTCGGTCGGATGGCTCGAGTTCGCCAACGGTGTACCAACGATCATTGCGTCGTTCGAATGCCTGGTTCTCGACAGCACCGAGGATCAGCTCGCGCAGAAACATCGGGTTGCCCTGTGTCTTGGCCCAGAGGTTGTTCAGCGTGCCCGACTCCACCTCGCCGCCCAGCATCGTGCAGACGAACTGATCCGCATCTGGTCGTGAGAGCGGCTCGATGGTCATTCGTTCGACACGGTGGTCCTTCCACAGAGACACGATCGACTCGGGTGGCGTTTCGCCGCTACGCAACGTAACGACAAGAAACGCTGCACGCGTGGCGGCAAGTTGTTGCAACAGCACGGCCGACGCGTCGTCGAGCGCGTGGGCATCGTCGACGAGGAGCATCAGCGGTTTGCCGTCGGCCAGATCGGTCAGCGCAATCGTTGCCTGGCGGAGCGCGTTGAGTCCGCGCTCGACGGCGACCGCTCCTGGCGGGAGCAGCGGGGCAAGCGCGCCGAAAGGAATGGCCGACGCCGCTCGGCTTGCAACCACCCTCGCCGTCGCGAAGCCGTTCGCAATGCCGAGCTGCATGCATTCAGTGGCGAGTCGGGTCTTGCCCACCCCCGCTGGGCCAACGAGCACCACGCCGCTTGCGTCGGGGTCTGCCAACGCAATCGCGACGAGAGCCAGTTCCCCGTCTCGTCCGATGAGCGGCCACTTCGCATCCATCTCAACCTCCGGATCGAGTCTCGCAGTCGGTCGGAGCGGATCAGCGGTTCATCGCCAAACCCCCGCGAAGCACACAAGCAGCGCGACTGCGCCGAGACGCGCTGATGCGGGTGACGCCGCGTGACGCGCATGCGACGAAGACGAGCAGTCAACGGTTTCGGGTGTTCGTTCCCCGGGCGCCCCAATCGGCCCGAGACACCCCCGTCGATTACAGTGCGCGAACGTTCTCGGCCTGGTCGCCCTTGCGGCCGGGCACGACGTCGAACTCGACGGCCTGTCCCTCTTGGAGATTCTTGAAGCCATTACCGGCGATGCCGGTGTGGTGCACGAAAACATCTGCTCCGCCCTCGCGGGAGATGAAGCCGTAGCCCTTCTCGGTGTTGAAAAACTTGACGGTGCCTTGTGCCACTGCATTCTTCTTTCAATAACGACGGCGTCGCCGACGTGACTTGCCGGCAGACACTATCGCGTGCTGCAGAAATTGAAAGTGGTCCGCGGAAAATACCTCGCTGCCGAATCGTGGCCGACGGAGTGGTGATCAGCGTTGCTCGACGGTGACCTTTACGGCGTACGAACCCGACACCGATGAGTCGAGGCCCTTTGGCGTTGCGTCCACGCCGAACAGCTGCCGGAACCACGCAGTGAGGGCGTGCTGGATGATCGGGAATGTCGTGGTCACTGGGACGGCGGGTGGCGCGCACCCATCGGAGCCCAGCTTGCGGACCAAGGGCACCGAATCCAAGAATGCGCCGAGACCCGAGGCCTCGGCGACGCCGATGATGCCGATGCCGCCGCCGAGGACGCAGAGATCGTCGAACGCGTTGTGGCCGGCCCCATCGATCCGCCAGAACAGCGATGGAGTGGGAACGGTGAGGTAGGCCTTGTACGTGCGCTTGGTGTTGGCGATCTGGTCGATGGCGCCCGAGAGAAAGAAGCTGGGCTTGCTGGGCAGCTCGGCCTGAGTCGTGAAGATTCCCGACGCCATCGAGACGTAACCGTCGATTCGAGGATCGAGCGACGCCTTCAGGATCGTGCCGCCGCCCGCCGAGTGGCCCATCGCCGCCACATGATCGACGTCGATGTGTTCCTTGAAGGGACTGGCGGCATCGGTGTTCTGCGCAGTGATGTAGTCCAGACTGCCGAGCAGGTCATCGACTGATTCATTGAAGCGTGCCAGAGCCTTGGGGTCGATGGTGGTCGTGGTGTTCGGGGTGTCAGGCGTGACTGCGGTGGTCGTGGTCGAACCGGTGCCGCCGCCGCTCAGGTTGGGCAGGTTCGAGACCAAGTGATAGAGGTCTCGACTCGCATGATCCGGCGAAACGACGACCATTCCCCACGAGGCGAGGTGCGATGTGAGCAAGCTACTGACCGAGCGCCATCCGGATGCACCATGGCTATTCAACACAACGGGAAACTTGCCGTCGGCTACCGCAGCGTCGCGCGTTGCTGCGTAGCTGACCGTCGCGTCGACATTGCCCGTGAGCAGCGAACGAAGGACTGGATCGGTGAAGTCTCGGGCGTCGTAGGTCTCTGTGCCCGAACTGCCGGCAACGGCGGGGTACCAAATCTCGACCTTTACACCGTTGGCCATTGTCGCCGTGGTGACGCCGACGGGGAAGGGCCCCGGCGTGGCATAGGCAGTTGCCAGAGCGGGATCGACTGTGGTTGTCGTTGGCTCAGCGGTGGTCACCGTCACGGGGCTGGTGGAAGCCGGAGAACTCGGCGACGACGTGCTCGTGTTGCTGCTGCATGCAGTGACGCAGAGACCGGCAACGGTACAGAGGGCGAGAGAGTGACGACGAAATTGCATCGTGTGATCGTGGCAGAAACGTGCTGAACTCGCTGTGTCGGGGGAATCCGATCTGACGAATGGTCTGTCGAGGCGGTATCGTGCCGAAGCCGAAGATCACATTCGTGAACTCGCGGCGACGTGGCCGAATGGTTCAGGCAACGGCCTGCAAAGCCGTGTATCCGGGTTCGATTCCCGGCGTCGCCTCCAAGTCGCCGGAGTAAAGGCGCAGTTCAGAGCACCTTTTGATGAGCGTGTTCGCGACGTATTCGGGCCTCGTCACGTCCCTGCGAGCCCGAGGAACACGACGAGCGCGCGTGACAGCCTGATCATGTCGTCGCCGTTCAGCTGACCGATGCGTTCGCCCAGTTTCGAGCGGGGGATGGTCGTGATCTTGTCGACCATCAGCCGACTCGGTTCGCGGATACCGGTCACCTCGTCGGCTTCGACAAGCAATCGGATCAGCGGCGCGTCGGTCGGATCGGTCGTGAACGCGCAGATGGTCACCGAAGCGGTGGCGTCGAAGCGGTCGTCTTGCACGACGACGACGGGGCGGGGCTTGCCCGCGCATCCGCTGCCCGCCGAAGCAGTCCAGATTTCGCCTCGGTTCACTCGTCGTCGGCCAAGGCGTCGAGGAAGGCCTGGTCGTCGGCCTCGTGTCCGCTGGACGCGACTGCGAGCGATTGCTGGTGCGCCTGCTCGGCGAACCGCGGGGATCTGACGTCGGGGACCCAGATCTGAATTGGTCGTAGTCCCTGATCACGGAGGCGTTGACGGTGTGCCCGGACACGAATGGCTGTGGGTGACGATGATTGACGACGCACAATGAGTTAAATGTTGCATGTAACGCAGCCGGTTTGTAACTGTCAGAGATTTTCCTCCGCGATTCTGTTGCACCGCATCAGGGCCGGGGACTGTCGACGAGGACCATCGGATCAAGATGCCCGACATCAGCCTCACCCCTCGGTTCAAGGTCGATTCCCGTCGTCGCCCCGGTGTTCCCCGGCAATGTCACCAAGTCGTTCCGAACTCGCCACCCGATGCTGGTGATCGACGAGGTGCGGACCTGGGAGTGCCATGCCCCCGACATTTTGCGAGGGATGCTCGACAACATTGCTCGACTCCGAGAGCAGGGCCTCGACGTCATCGAGGACTAGAAACGCTCGTCGCGGCGCGGCCTCGTGAGAGAGTGTTGTCGTGGAACCGCTGGGACCCAAGCTGGCTGAAGGACGCGACAGCGAGGTCTTCGAACATGGCCCGAATCGGGTGCTGAAGCGAGCACGTGATGGGAGGTCGCTGATTCCGGAGGCCGAGATCATGCACTATGTGCGATCGCAGAAGTATCCGTGTCCCGAGGTTCACGACGCGGGCGACGGCTACCTAGTCATGGAACGGCTCGACGGCACGACGATGATGGACGCAGCCGGCAGGCCGCCGTTCCCATTGCGTCGATTCGGTCACCTCCTCGCCGACCTCCACCGTCGCCTCCACCAAATCGCCGCGCCTCTCGGTCTGCGGGCGGCGCCGATGCCGGGCGACCGGCTGGTGCACCGCGACCTCCATCCCCTCAACGTGATGATCACGTCAGTCGGCCCTGTGGTGATCGA
Organism: Actinomycetota bacterium; assembly: GCA_043753895.1. Lineage (GTDB taxonomy): Bacteria > Actinomycetota > Acidimicrobiia > Acidimicrobiales > Ilumatobacteraceae > WLMZ01. The sequence goes on along the minus strand of JAYUWK010000062.1, from coordinate 9,384 downwards.
CTGGGCCAACGCGTCGGCGGGCGATCCGTCGTTCGATGTGGCCGACGCCTGGGTGCTGTTTGCGTGCGCGTCCGCGCCGGTTGCAGGCATCGATCGTGTCACGGTCCCGGTCGGACGACGGCTGATGCTCCGGGCCTTCCTCAGCCGTGTCGATCGAGATGCTGCGCGCCGGGCCATCCCACTTGCGGTCGGACACCGGCTCACTGACCCCAACATGACGGATGAGGAACGAGCCCGTATGCGCCGCTTCGCCGAATGGGCAATCAGCGCGTGAGCGTAAGCCACGTGTTGGTGAACGACTTTGCGGTGCCGGACACCGTTGCCACCGATACGAACTTTGTGCAGCCGACTCCCTTGCACTCCTCGATGTGTCCGAGGTTTGATTGGATGAGGCGTTGGCGGGGAAGCTGCTGAGCTCCGAACCCGTCGGTCAGTGCGGTCGGTCCGTTGGCCGGGATTCGTTGAGTGATTCGATGCCCTCCTTGACTGCGAACATGCCGATTCCGAAGGCGGCCACAGCGTCGGCCCACCACCAGCCAAAGAGGATGTTGACGCTCAATGCGGTGAGGATGCCGATGCACAGGCACCCGTCGAGGAAGGTCATCCTGGCCTCCGCTTCCAGAGGTCCGCTGGCCATTGCGTGTGCAGTGCGCCGTTTGATCCCGGCAAGTGTGAACATCACGGCTGCGGTCAGAGCGAGGTAGGCGATGCCGGCGGGGGATTCTCCCGGGTGCAAGCCGAGGATGAGGCTTCGAATCGACGTGACGAATAGGAATAGAGCGAGGGCGAGAAAGGCCGTTGCAATCAGTTTGAACGCGAGTCGGGTGAGGTGCGGTGCGGGGTCTCGCCCTTCGCGAAGGTGCCAGATGACCACGCCGGAAGCGAAAACCTCGATCATCGAACTCAGCCCGAAAGCCACCAGCGCGAGCGATCCTGCAGCAACCCCGAGGCCGATGGTGACGAACACCTCCATGAGGTTCCATCCTGTGGTTGCCCACTCGAGGCGGATGCCCCTTCGCTGCAAACGGTCATGATCTGCCTGTGTGATCGTCATCGGGCCCTTTCGGTCTGCGGACCGAGGGACGCCGGAATGGCTGCCTTCGACCGGGCAGACGTGTGCCATGGTCGAAGGTCTTGCCCGCCTGGCGAACCAGGCCCGCTCACCGGGGACTGTTCGGTCCCAGCGTGTCGATGAAGCGATTGGGGGCTACTCCCCTTCGTGTCGAAGACTATCTCCGGAACGGGTTCCGCGCGCCAATCGCCCCGCGCGACAATCACATCGCACGCTCGCCAGGGCGATCGGACCGGGCGAAGGTCTCCCCGAGTCGTGCGTGATCACTTACGACAGCATCGTCACCGTGCCCCTCGATGCGTTCGACCGGAGCCCCGTGGGTCAACTGGACGAGATCAAGCGCTCGGAACTCGACAGGGCCCTGCGATACGCGCTCGACATTCTCATTGATGGCGATGACATCCGGCAGTGAATTGCGGCCCAGGCCGCAACATCGCCGGCACGTGAGCGCGCCAGAGCCTGAACCAGCGGGTTGGTGACACAGAAGTCGGGTCCGCTCTCACGTGGTGGGGACGACGATTAAGTGACCGCCGTACCTGAGGTGATGCGTGTACGCTATCAACATGTCAGAGACGGCCGAGCTGATCAGGAATGCACGTGAGCAGCGTGGCCTCAGCCAACGCGCTCTCGCGGAGCGCGCCGGCGTCGAGCAGTCGACGATTGCTCGTATCGAACTCGGCGACTCCGACCCCGCCTACTCCACCGTGATCCGTCTACTGAACGCCGCTGGCTTCCAAACTGCTGAACCCCAACCGTCGATCCCCACGCTGGCCGAAGCAGCCATCGGGGCCGACGAGATCGACTGGACGATGCTGCGCTCGGTTACCGACCTCGCCGAACGCGACCCCTCCACGGTGGGGTTGCTCGTCGGGGGCGAGCCCGCCACCACCGGCACCATCGCTCGCACCATCCTGGCCGCCGTCGCGGCATTCCTGGCCGAACAGGCCGGGGCGCACACACCTGCGTGGGCTCGTCACACCCCCGCGCTGCAGGAGCCCTGGCACCCCCACGGCACCCCGCGAATGATTCGCCAGACCATCGCCGAGACCCCTCCCGTTGTCGCCCGCTACAACGTCTGGATCCGGGCCTCGGCGCTACGACGGAGACAGTCGTGACAGGCGCGGGCCGACCACTCGACTGGCCCGAGATCGAGTCCTACCTCGTCGACGTCGGTGCGGAAATTGAACGACGCGGACTCATCCGTACCATCATCATGGTCGGCGGCGCCTACGTCGCGTACCGGGGCGCACGCGCCTCGACCACCGACGTCGACACCATCTACGAACTCGACGTCGATCTCCGTGCCACGATCGCCGCGGTTGCCGAGCGGCACGGGCTCGAACCCAACTGGGTCAACGACCGAGCTCGACCGTGGCGCCCTGTCACCTTCGACCCCACGATGTGCGAAACTGTTCTTCAGGCAGGCAACGACGCGCTCGACCTTCGCGCGCTCTGGCCCGCAACCCGATTCGCCACCCCGGACGAAGCCGTCGCCGCGTTCTACACCGCATACCCCCACGAAGAGCCCGACCCCCACCTCGCCGACTGGATACGCACCGTCGTGACGGAGCAATAACTAGCTCCTCGACTGAGCGGGTCCGACGGTGGGCAGGCGGTACAGAACATCATCTGGGTTCGCGTCCCACCTCGCCGGGTATCGGACGAGCCGACGCACCGTTCGGCTTGACCGGTGCGGGAGACGCCTACCGATGTTCCGCCTTGGCGTTATGCGCTCGCTGTCGGCGCTCGGGGACACAGGACTGTGCAAAACACCGGCCGGTGCAGATCGCGCCACTGCTCGGATCGAGGCGATCGACGAGGTGCGCTTTCGAGAACTGGCTGTCCTGTTCGACGATGAGGAGTATCGATCACTCGGACGGCAAGCGCTCGAAGCCGGAGCGGATTGGATTGAAGTTGCAGCCCCACCTGCGGTCAGACATACGCTCGCGGAGCGAGGCTGAACGTATCTTCCATCGCCATCCGAACGATTTGGCCGAAGGGTTCGGTGCCTACCGCGCGCTCGTCGCGTATGAAGAAGAGCAGATCGAACGATTGCAGCTTCGGCGCTAGACATCAGCACTCGTCGTGCGCCACTGTCGCGTGGTCGGCGCCTACGCCGTGTTAGGCGAACTCGCCAAAGCACACGAGCACCTTGTCGCTGCCGACATGGCCTGCGCGGCAACGGTACCGGACGTGCGTCACTGGAATAACTTGTTGTACGGCCAATTCCTCTTGTGCAGCATCAAGGACGGCCCCTGGGACGAGTACATCGACGGGTCCAGCCAAATGTGGCGTGCATACATCGAGACCGCGACGTGGTTATCAAACAAGGAGCAACGGTCTGTACCCCGCGAGGCCGGTCCAGTCCACAACTCGGTGGCCGCCCACGTTCATGCTCGACGAGGACGCATATCTCAGGCGGTTGAAGCACTCAGCCGCCTAGTCCCGTATCTGTGGGAAGCCTCGATGAGCGAATACCGCCATTGCAGTACTCATCACAACGCGGCCGAAGTGATCTGGTTCACCGGCGACACCACGCACCTGAATACGGTCGAAGCCACGATCAGACAACGCTGGCTCCCGCTCGCGCTGAGCAACATCGGCGCCGACGCTCGACTGTCACTTGCCCGACTCTGCGCTATTGACGGTCGCGTCGATGAAGCCACCAACTTGTTTGCATTCGCGCGCGAAGTCTTCGCCGCACAAGGTGCGTTGCCCTTCCTCGCAATCACCGATCGCGACGAAGCCTGGATGCACATTCGCAATCCTGGCAAGGCAGACACGGACTCCATCGCCGTACTTCTCGAGAGTGCCGCTGCGGCCTGTCGGACAATGGATATGACAGGCTGGTCTGCCCGCGTCGCCGTGCTCCAACAGGAGTTCGGTTTAGGTGTCGGTTTCGGCGAGACTGGTGGTTATGGCGGCGCCGAAGACTCGTTACACGAAGGCCGATGATGGTGCTCACATCGCGTTTCAGGTGGTTGGCGATGGTCCAATGGATCTGATCTTTATTCCTTGGTGGTGGAACCATCTGGACAGCCAGTGGGATGACCCGCTGATCGCCCATTTCCTCGTTGGCCTGGCGCGGTTCTCGCGGTTGATCCTGTTCGACATGCGCGGCGTGGGTTTATCCGACCCGGCAGCGTTGAGCGATCTACCCACGCTGGAGCGGTGGATGAGCGACGCTGTCTCGGTGTTGGACGCTGCTGGTTCTAAGCAGGTGGTCGTGCTCGGCCACGGCGATGGCGGACTGATCGCATTGTTGCTTGCTGCGGTGTTCCCTGAACGTGTCTCGGGACTTGTGCTCATCGATGCGTATGCGCTGCTTGCCGCAGCCGATGGTTACCACGGGTGGGACCACGCCGGTCTCGACGCGATGCTGGCCGGGTTTGCAGATTTTTGGGGCACCGGTGACAGGACGTGGGTACAGATGATTGCGCCCGGTCAGGCTGACAGCGAAGCGTTCCGAGAGCAGTTGGCACGGCTCGAACGGCGGTCGGTGAGCCCGGGTGCGGCCGCTGCGATACAGAAGACGATCGGCCATCTCGACGTCCGCCCAGCGCTACCTGCGATCTCGGCGCCGACACTGGTCCTGGCCCACCGTGACAACAAGTACATGCCCGTCCGGTTTAGCCGCTTCCTTGCAGAACACATCGAAGGCGCCCAACTCGTCGAGTTAGACGGTGGAGATCACTTGTATTGGATCGGCAACGCCGACGCCACGCTCGACTCCATCGAGCACTTCGCGACCGGTGACCACTCGGTTCCCCGAGCGGAACGCGTACTTGCAACCGTGCTCTTCACCGACATCGAAGGATCCACGACACGCGCAGCCGATCTCGGAGACGTGCGCTGGGCACAGGTTCTCGAACACCACAACACCACGGTTCGTCGCCAACTCGAACGTTTCCGCGGACGAGAAATCAAGACGACGGGAGATGGTTTCCTGGTGCTCTTCGACGGTCCTGCCCGGGCAATTGCGTGCGCTTGCGCGATACGCGACGCCGTCCGTCAGATTGGCCTTGAGATCCGCGCCGGGCTACACACAGGCGAAGTCGAATTGAGCGACACCGACGTATCAGGCATTGCGGTGCATATCGGCCAACGGGTTTCCTCACTTGCCGGACCGGGCGAGGTGCTCGTCTCGCGCACCGTCGTCGACCTGGTCGTTGGATCCGGGATCCAGTTCATCGATCGCGGCGATCATCAACTCAAGGGCGTGCCCAGCGTATGGAAACTCTTCGCCGTCTCATAAGTGAGACGGCACAACACCCAACGCTCGATTCGGTGGGGTAGGTGGGGCCGGCCGAAGATTTGCCTTCACCGAGACAATGTTGCGGCGAAGATGGCGAGCCACCGGCGTGATGCTTCTGTGCGGCCGAACTCGGTGACCCACTCTGCCCACACGCGTGACCCGACAAACCCCGTTTGCTGCTCGCACGTCCTCGGCAACGACGTCGACTTCCGCGTGAGTGTTCATCGGCGGGGCGATGCAGCGGGTGGGTCGGGAGTCCTACTGGTGATGGCGACTTCGGAGTCGGCCAGTCGGTCAGCGGGCGACATCTCATCATCTACTGGGCCCGGATCGCCCGGCATCACGTCGGTCTCAGATACGTGCCAAGCCGGGCTGTCGCCGGCGTTCTCCACGTTGAATCCATGTTCGAACACGAGGCTTCCGCCGAACGTCGCTCCAACAGCGACCAGCGCGGCGACAACGATCGATATGACGAGGATCAAAGGTGTGGGGTGCGTGCGGGTGTTGTAGACGCCCAGCCGTAAGGCGACATCGATTACTGCAAGTGCCGTCACGAAGAGCATCGTCCATGCGTGCGTGTTTGCGGTTCTTCGGGCTTGGGTGCCTTTCTCGGTCGAACGCAGCCAGTCCAAGAACCCTGTCAGGGCTGCGGGCACGGACACGGCAACACCGCTGACGAACAAGAAGGTGCCGGCGCGGAAGAAGTCGCGACTCCACGCGTGGTTCCGGCCGACGGCGGCGATCACGTCAAACGTCGCCCCGATGATGTACGCGGCGATGGGTAGGTCGGTCAGCGGCGGATGGGTCGGTTTGCCAGACCAACCCCGCAGACCCTTGAAGGTCCTGCCACGAAGGGTCAGCGTGGGCCGTACGGAGAACTTTCTCATCGTCGTTCGTCCAATCTCATAAGATGCGCCGCACTGACGGGAGCGAACACGACGGAGCACTTCAAAATCATTGATACCCAATGTCACGGACCGCAAGACATCGGCGTAACCGGTCCGTGCCGACGTGCCCGTCAGCGGGTTTGGAGCGGGTGAAGCGCCCGCGGGTTTCACGACACCTGAGGTCAGGGCCGTTCGACGTAGCCCACGAAATTTGCCTTCGGTACGACCGCTGGCGATGATCACGTTCCCGGTCGCTCTCGCGCTGCCAGCGCCCTTCGTGACTACCTGACCAACGGCGTAGCCCGCCGTGTGAGACTTCTGCGGTGGTCCCTGTGTCGGTGCGAGTGCGTGTGTTCGGCGGCGTTCTGGTCGAGGGCTTCAGCGACCGCGATCTGGGGAGCCGCAAGGGACGCCTTCTGCTGAAGGTGTTGCTGATGGCGCAGCGCACCGGTGTCGGGACTGTCGGAATTTCGGTGTAACCGGATCTGGATCGGTCATATGTTGTTGGTGAAGATGCCACCCTCGAAAGCGAGCGCGAAGGCGGCGACTGCTGCAGAGAGGTGGCCGGTTCATTGCGCTTTCGACCCCCTGTCAATCTTGGTGGCAGCACGGTGGCTGTTCGGCGCTTCTTCGTGGTCGTCGATGAGTCTTCGTTCTGCGCCGCACGCCTTGGTCTCGGTCAGGCTCACGGTGTCCCTTTGGGGGTGGGCTCAGCACCCCCTCATGGCGACGAAACCTCGTACCGACGGGCTGCGAGGTCGGTACCGTCGCGCCATGGACAAGATCGCTTTACAAGCAGCGGCAGACGAACTCACCGAGTTTTGGTCGCAGCAGGTAATCGGCGTTGCGAACGGGAACCTCTTCAAGGTGGCGAAGGGAATCGGCTCGACGAACTGGCATGCTCACGCCGATCAGGACGAGACCTTTGTGATCTTGCGGGGCCACCTCACAATCCAGCTGCGCACCGAGAACGTGGAGCTTGATGCTGGAGACCTTTTCGTTGTCCCGCGTGGTGTCGAGCACTGCCCACACGCCGACAATGAAGTGCACTTTCTGGTCATCGGACCAGATGTCACGTCGAACGTCGTCGGCGGAAAGCCAGCGTGGAGCTACGCCTCCGTCTGAATCATCGTTGACATCGCCCGTCGCTCAGCTTCTCGAGGCGTGTCTCGTGGAGCGCCACGCACCCGGTGAGGTGCCCTGGCTGCGCTTGAACGCTCTGCTGAACGCCTCCTCGGAGTCGTAGCTGACGCGGCGGGCGATCGCCCCGACTCCGAGGTCCGTCGTTGCCAAGAGATCCTCGGCGATGTGCATACGCCACTCGGTCAGATACCTGATCGGCGAGCGCCCGAGGACGCGGCGGAACCGCTCGTCGAGCACCGATCGCGACACGGCCGCGCTTTCCGCCAAGTCGGCCACTGTCCACTTCCGGTCCGGTTCTGCGTGCATCTTCGCCATCGCGGGCGCCAACACGGGATCGCGAAGCGCAGCGATCCATCCGTGCTCCACCACCGGTGCCGTTGCGAGGTGCACGCGCAAGACCTCGATCAGCACGAGTTCGGAGAGCCGCGTCGACACCGACTCGCCCGGCACGTACGCCGACGTGTTGGCCAGCGCCCAACTGATCGCGGCGCGAACAACGTCGGCTGCGGGGCCCACCGGAGGCCTGACGACGAACAGGGGAGGAAACGCGCGCAGGCTTGGGTTGAACAACGGATCCTCCGAGTGGAGATAGCCGCAGATCACATCGGTGCGTGCGCCACCATCGCCATAGCGCAGGATCGGCATACTGTCCCACGGTGGCGGAGCGATCAGGTTCACGATCGGCACACACTCGGCTGCATCGAGACCCCCCGACGGAATGCTGGTCGCCGTAGGGCGCGACGATGACGTCACCTGTGCTGGCCCACACGCGATCACCACCCTCGAACAGGATCCAGCAGGTGCCCTCCGCAACGATGTGGAACAGGATCAGCCGTTTCGCGCCGGGTCGCAACAGCCCGGCGAGTTCGTTTGTCGGCGATTGCTACGACCAGCCCTCGGTGAACTCGGCCCGGAAAAAGATCGCACCGTCGAGGCTGAGCTGTTCCAGCGCCGCGTGGAGTGGCGCCGGCTGGGACACCAACGCGGTTTCCAGATCGGTCATGAGGCTCGTTCCGGTGGCTCGATCAGGATCGGCGGTGTCGCGATTATTGCCAACCATTGGCTTTTCATCCACAGTGATCTTGTCACAACGACATCCACTTCCCGGACCGCCTAGGCGGAACACCGGGTCACGAATAGGAGAACAGACCATGCCGAAATATGTGATCGAACGCACCCTTCCAGGCGCAGGCTCACTCAGCGGAGAGGAGTTGCAGGCCATCTCACAGAAATCAGTCAAGACCCGTGATGCAATGGCGGGTCGAGCACAGTGGCTACAGAGCTACGTGACCGACGACAAACTCTATTGCGTGTACATCGCCGACGACGCTGCCGCCATCGCCGAACACGCGGCAAACGGAGGGTTCCCGTGCGACAGCGCGAAACCGGTCCGCACCATCATCGACCCAACCACAGCCGAAGTCGCCGGCTAACTCAACCGCCGAGGCCGCCCATACGCGCCGATATGGATGGACTCTTCGGGGTGGCACTCTCGCTGCTGTCCGTCCCCGGGGCTGCTGTGTCAATGGATTTGGATGAGCAAATATGTCGAAAGTTGGCGTGTTCCCTCGGGCAGATTTCCGAGGTGGGGCAGATGCCATGGGGCTTGGTGAGTTTGCCACGGCGGTGGGTGCGGAGTGACCAAACTCCCGGACTGCAGACCGGCCGCAACGCGCGGTGCCGCCCCGCCCCGCAAAACCGCACTCTGAGCCGGCGTTCTGTATTTGGAGTAATCGAGGCCGGTGCGACCACCTGACGGCACAACCTGATCGACACTCGAAATGCTTCACCAGCATCAACCCGTCGCATGACGATTCCCACCTACCAAATCAGCGCCGGCGTGGAGCTGATTCAAACCCCGTTCGTGTCAGGTCATTGACGCCGGATCACAGATGAATTAACACATCAGTTTCGCTCGTAGTCTCACCGGTGTCAATGGCCAATAGTTTCTGCCCGTAGGCGGTCAGTGGAACTGCCCATCGGTGGCCATCAGAATTGCCCACTGATGGCCAATGGAACTGCCCGGT
>JAYUWK010000061.1:0-5578 GCA_043753895.1 Actinomycetota bacterium | reverse complement strand
CGTACGACACGTACGTCGCGGCAGTCGCAGCGGGCAACCCAGATGCCAAGACTCCGCTGCCGAGCGTCATCGGAGTGGAATCGGTCGACGGTGTGAGCAACGCAGAACTCGTCAGGAGGATCAACGCCAGCAGCGACGAGTTGGACGCGTTGACGCGCTCAGATGCTGCTGGGAAAGCGCCCGGCGTGTCACAAGTCCGGTCGTCGTTCCTGCTCATCTTCGGGCTGTACGGACTCGTCGTACCGTTCGTGACCGCGTTGTTCTTCCTGATCATCACGTTCCAGAAGGCGAACTCGCTGACCTTGCTGCGCGCTATCGGTGCGCCGGCGAGCCGGCTGGTGTCGTCGCTAATGGTGCAAGTTGTGATTGTGGTGGGGGCCGGCGAAGCGCTCGGAGTACTGATGTACACGCCGGTGTCGTTCCAGCGCATCGGTGGCATCCCGCTCCGCTTCGAAACGGCGGCCGTCATTGGTTGGGCGATCGCCCTGTTGCTGCTCGGTCTGGTGAGCGCATTGTTCGCGGCATACCGCGTGCAGCGGATCGATCCCGTGGCGGCGACCACGGGAATGGGGGTTGGCAGATGATGCTGGCGCTTCGAGAACTGCGTCGGCGGCCCGGACGATTCGCGATCGCTACCGTCATCCTCACCTTGGTCACACTGTTGCTGATGATCCTGGGCGGCCTCCTCGACGGTCTGATCAACAACTCCGTATCGGCGATCCGAGCCCAGGACGGCGACGTGATCGTCTACTCGGCGCGTGCGGAGAGTTCGTTCATACGCAGTCGACTGACCGCGGCCGACCGAGCTGCGATCGAGCACGCGCCGGGTGTCACCGCCGTCGGCGGCATAGGGGTGGTCCAACTCGGTGCGCGCGTGGCGGACCGAGGACCCCGAGATCTTGTCGATGTTGCGCTGTTCGGTTACGAACTGGCCCCGCGCGGCGTTCCGGCGCCACCGCCGACGGGGCAGGCGTACGCGGATGCCACGCTTGGCAACAAAGGCGTGAGGGCTGGCATGACGCTGTTGATCGGTCCCGAGCGGACCCCGGTGAAGATCATCGGGATGGTCACCCAAATCGCCTATCTCGGTCAGGGTTCGCTGTGGGCTTCCCCCGAAACCTGGCGAACCGTGCAGAACGCGAACCGCCCGGACGCGTTCGTGACCGACGGTGTCTTCCAGGCGTTGGTCGTACGAGGCGGCAAACCAGCTGACCTGGCTCGCGACATCGATCGGGCCACGAACGGTGCGACCAAGTCGCTCACGGTCATTGCCGCCGCCGACAAGCTCCCCGGTGTGGAGCAACAGCGCACCGTGTTCAATCAGATCATCGCTGTCACGGTGGCGATTGCGCTCGTCGTCGTGGCGTTGTTCTTCGCACTGCTCACGATCGAACGTGCAGCCCTCTACGGCGTCTTGAAGGCGATCGGCGCGCGGACCCTGACCCTCTTCGGTGGCCTCGTGCTGCAGGCTGTCGTGGTCAGCGTCGTGGCATCCGTCATCGCTGCATGCATAGCGATTGCGTTGGATCGCGTCGTTCCCGCCGGTGCGATACCGTTTGAACTGTCCGCTGGCCGCGTGATCAGCAGCGTCGGCTACCTCCTCGTCGCGGCAGTGCTCGGCTGCGCCTTCTCGCTACGCAGCCTCGTTCGCGTCGATCCAGCGGATGCCATCGGGAACGCCTCATGACCCTCTCGGACCGTGTCGGCCCAGACCCCGCCACCGACGCCGGGCCCCACTCGGTTACTCCTGCGCTGACAATGACCGACGTGCGCAAGGTCTACCGGATGGGCGACACCGATGTCGTCGCGCTCGATCGGGTGAACCTGACCGTGGGCTCCGACGAGATCGTCGCCCTGGTCGGGCCGTCGGGGTCGGGGAAGACCACGCTGTGCTCGATCGCCGGGGGCATCCTGAGCGCATCGAGCGGAGCGATCGTGGTCGGTGGGCGCAACATCAGCGACTTCAACCCGCGGCAACTCACCGACTTCCGCCGGGAGACCGTCGGTTTCGTCTTCCAATCGGTGAACCTCATCCCGTTCCTCACGGCGCGTGAGAACTTGTTGGTGGTCGACGAGATGGGAAGGCGCTCCCGGCGCGCAGCCCGGCAGCGTGCCGATCAGCTGCTCGATGAGCTCGGGCTCGCCGATCGCGCCGGAAACCTTCCCGGTCAGCTCTCGGGCGGGCAGCGTCAGCGAGTTGCCATCGGACGCGCACTGATGAACGATCCGGCACTCGTGCTCTTCGATGAACCGACGTCGGCACTCGACAGCAAGCTCGGCGAACAGGTCATGGAACTCATCCGGAACGAAATGAAGCAGCGCCGAATCGCAGCGATCATCGTCACCCACGACGAGCGCATCACGCATTATGCGGATCGTACGGTCCGCATCATCGACGGTCTGCTCGATGCCTGATGATATCGCTCACGTTGATCCGGACTTCGCCGGGAACCGACATCCCAGACCAGCCGTCATTGATCGGGGCCGATTGTCGAGTACCTGTAGAGGGCGGCGAGTGGTGATCCTTCGGGGAGCCGTTCTGGTGACACCCGGTGCATTCGTGCACTGTGTCGCCAGGCCTCGCTGATGATGCTGTTGACGACGTCAGTCGCGCCCGGTTCCCATTCCTCGAGGAATTCGGTCGCCTCTGTTGGCCTGCCCCAACGCGGTGTGGTGGACGCGACGAGGAGATCGCTCACCCGACCCTGTGCACTCGCCCCGATCAGATCGTTGAGGTCGGTGCTGGCCAGCCCGGTTCCGACGCGTTCGGCGAGTCGCTCGAGGAGCACGTCATCATGTTGGGCCAGGAGCGGTTCGATCAACTCCTCCACTCGCTGATGCAGTTCACTCGTCGCCAACTCCTCGGGGCTGCCCACCGCCGCTGCGATCACGCGATGATGACGGGTGGCGTGCTGGTAGCGAGCCACCGAGGGCGCCGTGCCTGCTATCACGAGAGGGCTCTCGAGATCGCTGTGCAGGAACTGCAGGACCGCGTCGTCGACCTTCTGGAAAAAGCGGATCAGACGGTCCTTGCGGTCCTCGTCCTGGGCGCCGATGCCATGACTGATGATCGACATTCGCCCGGCGCCGACGCGACCGCCCGAGTGGCTGCTGCTCGTCCGTTCGTCACGTTCGTACCAGAGCGCCTCATCCACCGAGGTCGGCAGGTCGGGCACCTCGCACGCCGACCACCGTGTCCGATCGAGCCGGGCCAGTGCAACGTTGTCAGCGCCGACCGTCAGCACATGGCACGTGGGCGCACTTTCGACGATGAACAGCAGTGGTCCGATCGTGAACTGGTCGCCGGTCGCGGCGAGCGCCTGGACGGGTCCATCGATCGCGAATTCTGCAGAGAACCCGGGTGCGCAGAACAACCCAAGACCGCCAGAGTGTTCGGCGATCACAGCGCGCTGGACCACCGCTTCGGCGGGCTCGAGAAGATCGTCGATGCCGCGCGCGCCGATCACGTCGAGCTGTGCCCGCGCCGAGGCGATGAGGCGCTTCAACTCGAGGTGGGCTCTGCGGTCGTCGGGGTGTCGTCGATCAATGGGCAGAAAGATCGACACACATGGCGTCGCAATGTGGCGAGAAAGTGCGTCGAACGGTCGTGTGGTCAGGTGTGTCATTGTCATGATCGTCCCCCTATTCGAAATCGCTGGGAGTGTTGGTTCGGTCGGCAGGTTCCTCGATCTCCACGAGCGTTGCCTCCGCGAGCAGCAGGGTGCTTGCGACTCCAACGGCGTTCTCGAGTGCGATCCGCACGACCTTGGTCGGATCGATGATCCCGCGCTCGTCGAGGTCCCCGTAGGTCTTGGTGCGTGCGTCGAATCCGAAGAAGCCGGTTGAGGCCCGCACCTTTTCGACCACCGGACCTTCATCGACGCCGGCATTGCGTGCGATCTGACGGGTGGGCACTTCGAGCGCCATGCGCACGACGTGGACGCCGGTGCGCTCGGCACCCTCGCACGATCGCTCTTCCGTTTCGACGGCTTCGATCGCGCGTAGGAGCGCCGTCCCGCCGCCAGGCACAATCCCTTCGCTTGCGGCCGCCTTCGTCGAGTTGATCGCGTCATCGAACGCCTCCTTGAGACGCTTCAACCCGGCTTCGGAGACAGCGCCCACACGGATCACCGCAATGCCGCCGGACAGCTTCGCAAGACGTTCCTCGAACTTTTCCTTGTCGTAGTCCGACGTGGTGTCTTTGATCTGTCGGCGGATCTCGTCGCACCGTTGTTCGACGGCGACTGGTTTGCCCCGCCCGCCGATGATCGTGGTGGTGTCCTTGTCGATCACGATGCGTTCGGCGGACCCGAGGTCATCGAGCGTGACGTTCTCGAGTTTGATGCCGAGGTCAGCGGAGATCACCATCCCGCCGGTCAGGATCGCGATGTCGTCGAGTATCGCCCGGCGTCGGTCGCCGAAGCCGGGAGCCCTGACGGCCGCAGTCGCCAATGATCCGCGGACCTTGTTCACCACGAGCGTTGCCAACGCCTCGCCTTCGACGGCTTCGGCAATCAGGAGGACCGAGCGGCCATTCTTGGCAACCTGGTCGAGCAACGGCAGCACGTCGGCCATCGCACTGATCTTGCGATCGACCAGCAGCACCAATGGGTTCTCCAACACGGCTTCCATCGCCTCGGCGTCGGTGACGAAATACGGCGATAGGTAGCCCTTGTCGAATTGCATTCCCTCGACGACCTCGAGCGTGGTCTCGGTGCCACGGGCCTCTTCGACCTCGACGACACCCTCGCTGCCGACCTTTTCGACCGCGTCGGCGACAAGTGCACCGATCTCGGCATTGTTGTGGGCCGACACGGTGGCGACGTGGGCGGTGTCGGACTTGTCTTTCACCGGCCGCGAGAGGTCCCGCAGCGCCCGGACGGCGACTTCGCAAGCCCGGTCCATACCTCTCGTGATCCCGATCGCGCTCACGCCGACGACGACGTTGCGCAGCCCTTCTGCGAACATTGCATGTGCCAACAGCGTCGAGGTGGTGGTGCCGTCACCCACTCTTTCGCTGGTCTGAACCGCTGCGTCGCGCAACAGTTGCGCGCCGAGGTTCTCGACGGGGTCCTTCAGTTTGACTGCCTTGGCGATGGTGACTCCATCGTCACACACCAGCGGACTTCCCCACTTCTTCTCGATCAGCACCGACCGGGATTCCGGTCCGAGAGTGGATCGAACGGCGTCCGCGAGCGCCGTAGCGCCCGCGAGGAGCTTGGCGCGGGCCTCGTCACGGAAACGAAGTTCGGTATAAGCCATGATCGTCCTCTCTATCTCGGTTGGTGTTTTCCCACCCCCTTGTTACCTCCGACCAAATTCAGCGCATAGAGGCATTGGTCACTCTGAGACCGAGATGGCGCTGGCGATGTCGGCGGGGGCATGGCCGAGGAGATCAGCACGACGTCGCCATGGCTGACTGACATGGGACCTTGGACCCTTTCGGCAGGGACCAGCGATGCGCGACAACAAGGGGACAGGAAAGCTCGCGGACAATCATTCGTGAGGGAACACGAAGGAGAGTCGATGAAGGCGCACGTGGGAGATCAGCTAAGAATCCGCGGCCACTCGATTGGAG
>JAYUWK010000060.1:0-5582 GCA_043753895.1 Actinomycetota bacterium | reverse complement strand
CGCAATACGGGCCGCGGCAGTACGCGACGATCTCTACGTCAGCGGGCAAGTTACGCAGTTCGCGGGCGAGCCGTTCCACCGGTACGGAGCGAGCGCCGGCGATGTGGCCAGCTGCGTACTCGGCTGGGGGGCGAACGTCGACGACAACGACATCGCCAGCTGCGAGGCGAGCGGCGAGATCGAGCCTGCTCAATTGGTCGAGTTCGTCACGGTGGCCCAAGTAGGCGTCGGCGAGGTCGTCGAGTTCCGCGTGATGAGCAGCAGCAACGTCACGCATTGCAGCCCAGACGTCGATCACGCGGTCCGAGGCGAGTCGGTAGTAGATCCGGTTCTTGTCGCGGCGCGTCACGACGAGGCCGGCGTCGGCGAGGGTGCGAAGGTGGAACGACGTGTTGGCCACACTCTGCTTGATCTCGTCGGCGAGTTCGTCCACGTGTCGTTCACCCTGGGCGAGCACATCGATCAGTTCGGCGCGCCGTCCGTTCGCCATGGCCTTGGCGATGTCGGCGAACCCGTCGAACAATGCGTCTTTCGCGACCCGATTCCCCACCGATCCTCCAAGCGTTCAAGCGACTGCTTGACAAGCTACTCCCTTGCCGCGAGTATTCAAGCAATTATTTGAATAGGAGATGGCGGCATGCAGATCCATGAATTCGTCGACGAGGGCCTGGGCCATTCGTCGTACGCGGTCGGTCACGTCCCCGGTGCGCGCAATGTCGAACTCGGCCAGGTTGCTACCTCCGTGTTGGCCGATGGGGCGTTGACAGTCATGTGTGGCCACGGTGAGCGGGCGATGACCGGTGCAAGCCTGCTCGCAGGTGCAGGCCTGCTCGCCACCCGCGGCCTGCGTGACCTCACTATGCTCGACGGTGGTCCCGATTCATGGTCGGTCGCTACTGGTCGGCCGTTGGCGGTCGGAAAGTGACCAAGGCAATGCCCGTCGACCACGACTCGAAGTCGATTCGGCTCGGTTTGCGCGAGAACCTGGCACAGTTCCTGCTGCTGGTCGGCGTCAACGCTCTCGTTGGCGGGATGATCGGCCAGGAACGCACGGTTCTGCCGCTTCTCGCGAAGGAAGAGTTCGGTCTCACCGCGTTCTCGTCGACGCTCACGTTCATCGCCGCGTTCGGCATCGTGAAGGCTGCCACCAATTTCTTCGCCGGCACCTTGTCGGACCGCTTCGGCCGCAAGCCTGTGCTCATCGCTGGCTGGCTCATCGGCATCCCGGTGCCGTTGCTGCTCATGTGGGCGCCAACGTGGGGATGGGTGATTTTCGCCAACGTCTTGCTGGGCGTGAACCAGGGACTCACGTGGTCCACGACGATCATCATGAAGATCGATCTCGTCGGCCCTGCGAAGCGCGGCCTTGCGATGGGCTTCAACGAGGCGGCCGGCTACATTGCCGTCGCCCTCACCGCCTTGGCCACTGGGTTGATTGCAGACCGCCATGGGTTGCGACCGGAACCGTTCTACCTGGGGCTCGCATTCGCCGCGCTCGGCCTTGGGATCTCGACACTGTTCGTGCGAGAAACGCAGGGTCACGCACTCCACGAAGCCGCCACCCACACCGCTAGTGCCGACCATCTGCACGGCGAACTCACCACCGGGCAGATCTTTCGCCTCACCTCGTACAAGGAGAAGGCATTGTCGTCGGCATCCCAGGCCGGTCTCGTGAACAACCTCAACGACGGCCTTGCATGGGGTCTGCTGCCTCTGTACTTCGCCGAAGCCGGGCTATCGGTGGCCCGCATCGGCATCCTCGTCGCGCTCTACCCAATGGTGTGGGGTCTCGGACAACTGCTCACCGGCGGCCTGTCCGACCGCATCGGCCGCAAACCGCTCATCGCTGGCGGCATGCTCACTCAAGCCGTCGCCCTCGGACTCTTTGCGGCCACCAAGGGCTTCGGCATCTGGGCGGTCGCGTCGGTACTGATCGGTGTCGGCACCGCAATGGTGTACCCCACACTGCTCGCCACGATCGGTGATGTCGCGCACCCGAGTTGGCGGGCTCGATCGGTCGGTGTGTACCGGCTGTGGCGCGACGGTGGTTTCGCCGTCGGCGCCCTTCTCGCCGGGGTGCTAGCCGATGCATTCGACATCCCCGTTGCGATCTGGGCAGTCGCCGCGCTCACCGCCGCATCAGGCATCGTGGTGATCGTGCGCATGTACGAGACGCACCCCCGCCCTGCGGTTCTCAGCTCACCGTGAAGACTGCGACGTGGGCGAATTGGTCGGGGTTGGTCATGTCGGCGCCCTCGTAGATGGCGGCGTCGATGAGCTGCAAGTCCGTGATGCGACCCTGCATGACGAGTTGATCGAAAGTAGCGCGGAAACCTGCGGCGACGAAGTGGGCGGCGTTGATTCCGATCGCCGCTCGGCCGCCAGGACGGATGATGCGCAGAATGCCGGTGAGTGCTTCGGGCCCAACGTGGCCGTGGGTGAAGGTGCCCACGCTGACGGCGCCGCCGTATGCGCCATCGGGGATATCGAGAGGTTGGGTAAGATCGGCTTCGAGGAGTGTGCGGTAGATCGCGCTTCCGTCGTGCTCCTTCGATGCTGCTTGGCGCAGCATTTCCGATGAGAGGTCGATGCCATCGATGGCGAGATCGCAGTGTCGGCGCAGTGCTTGACCGGCCAACCCAGTGCCACATCCAATGTCGACCACGGCCTCGTCGGCGCCGACGGCGTTCAGCCCGTTGGCTGCGAAGACGTCGACGACGACGTTGGGGTACGTGTACCCGCTGTCGACAACGAAGCCGCTGTCGTAGGTTTCGGCCCACCGCGCATAAAGAGCTCTGTTGGCATCGGGACCATCCAGTGCATACGCGGCAGCCAGAAGGTCGTCGGCTGGCTCAGCGGCGTCGTCAGTCGTCATGGCAACGGCGGGGTGAACTGTTGGAGCACCATCGCGACATTGTGTCAGCCCAACGCGGTCGGCATATACGGCCAGCGGTTCAACTGCACCCAATCGGACGCTTCGAGGGATGAGGACTTCCAGTCGAGTGCTAGCTTCGCTCCGGGTCCGTTTCGCGGACGCGCATCTATGCCGGAGGGGGTTCCGGCGGATGGCAAAACGACAGACGGGGGAAGCGTGGGTCAGGGGGAGGTGCATCACAACGTTTCGCAAGCGCAACTCGACATAGGTGCGCGACTGCTCGAAGGACTGCACACAGAGGCAAGGGTCCTCTCGCTCAGCGATGGCGACGTGCTCATCACGGAAGGTGACGAGGCCAACGAGGTGTACGTCGTGCGGTCGGGCCGGATGACCGCATGGTCGAACACCCCGCAGGGCCACGTGATGATTGCAGTGCTCGAGGCGGGGCAAGTCATCGGTGAGGTGACAGCGGTGGCCGGCGGCCGTCGCACGGCGACGGTTCGATCCGACGGCAAGTCAGTCGTGCTCGGCGTGTCTCGGCACTCGTTCGAGCAGTGGCTGGATCACCATCTCGATGTCGCCGATGCCTTGGCAGAACAGGCGCGCTCGCGTATCGACCGCGGCGAAGTCGCACGGATGCTCTCGGCGGTGATCGGTTCGTCGGACACAACCATCATCCAGCAGATCGTCGATCGTGTGGATTGGCGCCGCCTCGAGGCCGGGGAAGTGCTCTTCGAGCAGGGCGATCACTCCGATGCCGCCTATTTCATCGTCTCAGGTCGGTTGCTCGTCGTCATGGACGCGGACGGTGCAGCAGCGCGCACGGTTCGCGAGCTTGGTCGTGGCGAGATCGTCGGCGAGCTGGGATTGCTGGACAGCGCCCCACGTTCCGCCACCGTGCGGGCAATCCGCGACACCACCCTTGGGGTGTTTCCCACGGCGCTGTTCGGGGAGTTGGTCACTCGTCACCCGGGTCTGATGTTGGGTGTTGCTCGCGAGATCCTGGCGCGTATGCGCAGGCCCGCCCAGCGCCTGGTCGATCGAGCAGGCTCGGTCGCTGTCATCGTGTGTTCGCCAGACGCTCCCGCGCATCTGGTGTCGGACATGGTCGACGAGGTCGCTCGACACGGCACGGTCGCCCATCTCTCCAGCCAACGCGTCAACCAGCTCCTCAACCGAGATGAGATCGCGCAGGTGACGACGGATCACGTAGGACTACCCCGTCTCGCGGAGTTCATGCACGAGTCCGACGTGACAAACGATCACGTGATCCTGCACGCCGACTCCGATATGACGCCGTGGACACGGAGAGCACTGAGGCAGGCCGACAGGGCCGTCCTCGTGGTGTCCCCGAACCCAGCGCCCGACGAACTTCGCAGGATTCAGGCAGCCACTGAAGTGCTCGACACGGTCAGCCATGTCGTGCGGATGCTGGCGGTGATGCAGCCAGCCGGTACCGAGCGGCCCCGCAACACGGCGGCGCTCCTCAAGCGGCATGGTGCGACCGAGATCGTTCATCTCCGTCATGGGATCATCGGCGACGTGCAGCGGCTCGCTCGACTTGCCACCGGTCACGGCGTCGGAGTGGTCTTCGGCGGCGGCGGCGCCCGCGGGTTCGCTCACATCGGCGTGTACCGAGCGCTCTGCGAACTCGGAGTGCCGATCGACCACATCGGTGGCTGTTCGATCGGTGCGCCGATCGGTGGCGGAATCGCGCTCGGAACGAATCCAGACGGCCTGACCGAACTCGTCAGGTCACAGTTCCATCGTCTGCTCGACTACACGATCCCCGTGGTCTCGCTGATCAAAGGTGGTCGTATCTCTCGGGCTATCGAGGGTCACTTCGGAACGAGCGACATCGAGGACCTGTGGCTTCCGTACTACTGCGTCTCGACGAACCTGACCACCTCTCGGCTCGAAGTACACCGACAGGGCCCAGCCGCAAAGTTCATCCGCGCCAGCGTGGCAATTCCCGGGGTTCTGCCACCTGTGTCGCACGGCGGTGAACTGCTCGTCGACGGCGGCGTACTCAACAACCTTCCGGTGACACCGATGCGCAACGACGGCGCGATCGGAACCGTGATCGGGGTCGATGTCGCACCAGCGCTTGGCCCGCGAGCGAAGGCGGATTTCGGTAGTTCGGTGTCTGGGTGGCGAGCGTTGAGTGCGTCGCTGCGAAAGTCGAACACGTTCCCGAGCATGTCCGCTGTCGTGCTGCGGAGCATGCTCACCGGTGCCGTCAGTCACCAGCGCGAGGCCATCAGCGCAGGCGCCGTGGACCTCATGATCAACATGCACCTCCCGGGGATCGGACTGCTCGAGTTCGACCGGGTCGACGACGTGTCGCGAGCCGGATACGACAGATCACTCCCGATCGTCACTGAATGGGCCAGTGGCCAGAATTGGCTGAGGTCTCCCCGATGATCCTGCTCACATTGCGAGACCTGCAACACCGGGCGATGCGCTTTCTGGTCGTGATCATCCTCGCCTCGCTGGTATTCGCGTTGTTGTTTGTGATGACCGGCCTGGTCGAGCAGTTCAACCGCGAGCCCTTCGACACTGTCGAGGGTTTCGGCGCGTCGACGTGGGTGATCCCAGAGGGCATTTCGGGACCGTTCACGGCTGCGTCGACCATCTCAGCTGCCAACGTTCTCGAGGTGGTTGCCGAACGATCGTCACCCGCTGTCATTGCGCGTAGCAGCATGAA
>JAYUWK010000059.1:0-45864 GCA_043753895.1 Actinomycetota bacterium | reverse complement strand
TGCCTTCTTCGCAGGAGCTGCCTTCTTCGCAGGAGCTGCCTTCTTCGCAGGAGCTGCCTTCTTCGCAGGAGCTGCCTTCTTCGCAGGAGCTGCCTTCTTGGCCGGAGCCTTCTTCGCAGGAGCTGCCTTCTTGGCCGGAGCCTTCTTCGCAGGAGCTGCCTTCTTGGCCGGAGCCTTCTTTGTTACTGCCACGTCTCTTCCTTTCACGTTTGTTGTTTGGTTACTTCGACTACTTCGGATTCAGTGCGGCCTTGAGCGTGGAGCTCGAGGTGAACTTCACATTCGTGGACGCCGCAATTTTCACTTCAGCACCAGTCTGAGGATTGCGACCAAGGCGAGCCTTGCGCTTGCTGGCGCTGAACGAACCGAAGCCCGGCCAAGCGACCTTTTCATCCTTTGTCACTGCTGCAACAACCTGCTCGAAGAAAGCGGCGAGTGTCTTTTCGGCATCCACCTTGCTCACTTCAGCTTTGGCTGCAACTGCATCAATCAGTTCTGCTTTTGTCATTTCCTTATGCCTCCTCGGTTAACGGAGCGTTACGCGTTCATTATCGAACCCGTTTTGCGCGACGAATACAAGCATTCCAATAGTTGCAAATGCAACTGTATGGAATTGGCTTGCCTGCTCATCGTCAGTGCGGTTGACTTCGTCCATGTTGCTGGATCAGTTGTGGCCTCTGTTCGGACTCTGCGTACGCACGCCGCGGCTCGAGTTGCGGTATCCGTCTGACGACGAGGTGGCAGAAATCGCACAGAGGTCGGTCACTGAAGGTGTGCACGATCCGTCGTACATGCCCTTCACCATCGAATGGACCGACGTACCGCCACCGCTCCAACAGCAGCGCTCGCTGCAGTTCCACTGGGGTCTACGCGCAAGCTGGCGGCCCGATGCGTGGACGTGCAACCTCGCCGCCTTCGTCGACGGTCGCATCGTCGGTACACAGTCGGCGGAAGCCACCGAGTTCGCCTCGTTGCGCTCGGTGCTCACCGGTTCGTTCCTGTTCCTTCCGGAACAGGGCAAGGGCATCGGCACGGAAATGCGCTCGGCCATTCTGCATCTGGCCTTCGCCGGTCTCGGCGCCGAGATCGCGCAGACCGGCGCATGGGAGGACAACCTGCAGTCACTCAGCGTCACACGAAAGCTCGGCTACGAGAGAGAGGGCCATCGCCGCATGCTCAGCCGGGGCGAGCCGCGAGAAATGGTGGGGTATCGCCTCACCCGCGCTGCCTGGCAAACGCAGAGACGCGACGACATCATCATCGAAGGGCTGGAGCCATGTCTCGAGTTGTTCGGCGCGACAGCACCTCTCAGTTGACACCTGACAAGCGGCCACACTGCGCCGGCGTCGATGGTTGTCGAGCCGGATGGGTCGTTGCGTCACGCGAGGGTGTCCATATGGAACCGTCGATCGCCGCGGTCATCAGTGCCCATGACGTCATGGGTATTGATATGCCCATCGGTCTTCCCGCCGATCGCCCCCGTTCGGCCGACATCGAAGCCCGCAAGTTCTTGCGTCCACGTGGCAGCACGGTGTTCCCCACTCCGCCACGCGCGTGCATTGGCGCCAATGACTATGCGGCTGCCTGCGCGGTCGCGAGGCAGACGACCGGCAAGGCCATCTCGAAACAGGCATGGAACATCGTCGCCAAGATCGATGAGGTCGACCGTTGCGTGAGCGCCGCCGACGAAGATCGCGTCGCGGAGATGCATCCGGAGTGCTCGTTCCTGGCAATGCAAGGTCTCGTACACAACGACGACACGCCGCTCGCATCGAAGCACACCAGCGCGGGACGCGATCAACGCATCGCCCTCGTGCGCCGGATCTTCGGACCCATCCCAGCCGCGCCGCGGGGAGCCCAAGTCGATGACGTGCTCGACGCGTTCGCCGTGCTGTGGAGTACCGAGCGCTTTGAACGTGGCGATCACTTCACGCTGCAGGGGCCTGCGGCCGAACGCGATGCACGCGGCCTGCTCATGCGCATCGTCGTGTGACGCTGCGCTGTAACGGATGCAAGCGTCGTAACCCAGTGTTCATCGAAACATCCACCACCTCGGGTTCGCGCTGCGCTATATCTGAAACACATCACGAACGCGGGGATGTACTCCTGCGCTTTCGACGAGGTTTGATGAAGGGATGACGGTGACCGATCTCTTGCCGGTTCAGTCTGAGTTGCTCGCAGCCCACGGAACGGGTGGCGACAACCGCCCCTCTGATATCAGGCTACGAACACGGTTCGTCATCGATACCTCGGTACTGGTTGCCGACCCCGGATGCATCAACAACTTCGGTGACGTCGATGTCGTCATACCGCTCACCGTCATCGAGGAACTCGATGGACTGAAGAGTCGCCCCGACGATGTCGGCCGTGCAGCGCGCACTGCGCTCCGCACGATCGAAGACCTCCGGGTGCGCCATGGAGGGTCCCTCGCAGTACCGGTGCCCATCGGTGCCGACCATGAATCGGGCACACTGCAGATCGAGATCAACGGCGTGCAGAAGCATCTGCTCATCGAACACGGCCTCGACACCAACAAACCGGACAACCGCATCATCGGCGCAGCGCTCGGTCAGTCGAACCATGCGCCCACGGTCATGGTCTCCAACGACGCCGCCCTGCGAATCAAGGCAGCACATCTCGGCATCGAGGCCATCGAGCATCAGCCTGCCGGACGGGCGATGAGCAGCCGACCCGTTGGTTGGCTCACGCTCGCCGCAGAGCACGACGATATCGACCGGCTCTATGCCGACGGCGTCATCGCCACTGTCGATGTCGATGGATCCGACATGTTGCACGAAAACGGATTTGCCGTGCTGCGCTCGGGTTCACAGTCTGCGCTCGCGCGTCGACGCGGCGACGACTTCGAAGTGCTCGGGCACGGCACACCTGAAGCATGGGGTCTGCGCCCCCGCTCGAAGGAGCAACGGTTCGCTCTCGAACTGTTGCTCGATCCGCACGTCAGTGTCTTGGCACTCGATGGACGCGCTGGTACCGGCAAGACGCTGCTCGCCGTTGCGGCTGGCCTCGAGCACGTCGTCGAGCGTCGCGCCTACGAACGACTCGCGATCTATCGTCCACTGGTTCCTGTCGGCCGTGCCGATGTCGGCTTTCTGCCCGGAGGGCTCGACGAGAAGCTCGATCCGTGGATGTCAGCGATCCATGACTCCATCGTTGCGCTCACCGACCAGCGCAGCAGCCGCGACGCACGGACCCTCATCGAGGAGCTGACCACACGCGGTCAGTTGTCGATGGAGTCGGTCACGTTTCTGCGTGGCCGCTCTCTGCACCGCCAGTTCGTGGTGGTCGATGAGGCGCAGAACCTGGAACCCACCACGCTCAAGACCATCCTCACTCGCATCGGTGATGGCACCAAGGTCGTGTTCACGGGCGACACCAGCCAGATCGACGCACCATACATGGGTGAGTCGAACAACGCACTCGCTGTGTTGATCCAGGCCTTCGCCGGACAGCCGTGTTTCGGGCACATCACGATGTCTGCCTGCGAACGCAGCGAAGTCGCAAGCCTCGCTGCTGAACTGCTCTGAACCGCTCTGAACTCCACACTCGCAACGCGTCCATCGATCGTCGGCGAGGGGTGTGTAGGAAAACCCACACCAGACGTGGGAAATCCACCAAACCCCCACGGCGTGCATGCAGAGGCCCTCTTGATCGGCCGTGGCGAAACTGTCGATGTTTTGCTTTACTTTCTGCCGTCGCGCAATTAGTGTTAAATACAACGGAACATCCGGACGATTGGAGTGCGCAGATGTTGCAGACCACGATGTTGCAGACCACGATGGTGCCGACAGTACAGACCGCTTCGGGGCATACCGCGCTGGTGCATACGGTCCAGACCGTCACCATCGAGGTCAGCCCTGCGGACGACGCGAGTACCACGCACTGGACCGAACAAGCCGAGTGCAAGGGCCGCACCTCGTTGTTCTTTGCGCCCCGCGCAGAGCGACCTCAGGCGAGAGCGAGACGAGAAGCGCAGGCCGGGGTGATGTGCGCTCGGTGCCCGGTTGCCTCCGAGTGCCGCACGTTTGCACGTGCCAACCACGAGTACGGCTATTGGGGCGGCGAGTCCGAAGAGGAGCGCCATCTGGCCGGATACACCGTGTCTGCACCCATCGGCGTGCGTGCACGTTTGTCGTCTATCGCCAACTGACGCTCCATTCCTCGGTGCGGTCCACGCCGTTGGCTAACGTGAGGCCATGACCCCCGGCCGGTTCGTCTCCGACTTTATTTCCGCCTTCAACAACCGCGATCTCGACACGGCATTGGCAATGGTCGACGAGGATTGCGAGTACGACAACGTGCCGATGGGCAAAGTGGTGGGCCCCGATGCCATGCGTGCCACCTTGGCGCCATTCGTCGGCGGTTGCGATCAGATCGAATGGCTCGTCTCGCATCAGATCGAGTCGGGTTCGATGCACACCGGCGTGGTGATGAACGAGCGCGTCGACCGCTTCCACTTGGGCGATCA
Source organism: Actinomycetota bacterium (assembly GCA_043753895.1). Classification (GTDB taxonomy): domain Bacteria; phylum Actinomycetota; class Acidimicrobiia; order Acidimicrobiales; family Ilumatobacteraceae; genus WLMZ01. The sequence continues at coordinate 41,378 of JAYUWK010000059.1, read as the reverse complement.
CTGGCTCGAGATTGCCGTGGCGGGGCTGTTCGTGATTCGCAACGGCCGCATCGTGCTGTGGCGAGACTATTTCGACAAGCAGACGTTCGTTGATCAGATGTCGGGCTGAACCATGTTGCACCCCACGCGTAGGGTGTTGGTCATGAGTGGCGCACCGACCGACACCGATTCTGATTCCGCAGGCTTGGCCGGGGTTCGTTTCGCCGTTGTCGATGTCGAGACGTCCGGGCTGTCCACCGCTCGCGATCGGGTACTGCAGGTTGCTGTCGTCACGGTCAACGGTGAAGGCACGATGCTCGATTCCTGGGTCAGCCTCGTACGTCCACGAATGCGCTGGGCCTTCCGGCTCGGGCCGCGCCATATTCACGGGCTCTCACGGTCGGCGCTGCGCAATGCGCCTCCGGCTCGGGTCGTTCTCGACGAACTCGCTCAACGCCTCGAGGGCAGCACCTTCACGGCGCACAACGCCCGCTTCGACTCGTCGTTCCTACAGCAGAGCGCACGCCGTGCGGGTGTCGATCTGGCACTCACCCCGGTGCTCTGCACACTCAGTTTGTCGCGACGGCTCGATCCCGGTCGCACGATGTCTCATCGCTTACCCGATCTCTGCGCCCGGTACGGCATCGTGCTCGATCGACCACACGATGCGCTCGAAGATGCAACAGCCACGGCCGCTGTACTGCCCCATCTCCTGCGTGCACACGGCATCACGAGCCCCGATCAGTTGTCGCTACTCACCACGCCGTAGCGCGCCAAGACCGCACGAGCAGTGTCGGCGGCGAGGTGCGACCAACGTTGCGGCTCGCTGACCTCAACGCTCGGTCCGAGCCGAAGCAGCAATCGCCGCAACCACTGTTCGCTCGTCACGGGCATGACCACCAGAGACAGCTCTGAATCCGGCGACGAGGTGGTCACAGTGTCGACGGGATAGCGCTCGATCATCCACATCAAGTCGTTCGGCACGAGCAGCGTGACTCGGTCGATTTCAGGGTCGTCGGTGAACCAACGCTGCGGGTTTGCGAGGGTGAACGGTCGAGGCATATCGATGATGCCGGTGGATGCCACACTCAGTACACGGTCGAGCCGGAAATAGCGTTCGTTCCCCGATCGTTCGTCGTCGCCAAGGAGGTACCAATGACCGCCATCGGCAAACACCGCGCGGGGTGCGACGACACGTTGAGTCGCCTCATCGCGAGCCGGGGTCCAATACGTGATCGACAGTCGCTCGCCCGTCTCTACCGCAGCCACCACCTGATCGACCAGCGGCGGTCGCTCAAGTTCGACGACCACGCCGTCATCACCGAGCGTCGTCGCCAATTTGTCGAGCGCCCGGCCAAGCGCGCCATGCGGCTCGGCACCGGGCAATGCCATCGCGGCCCGACCCGCAGCGAGCAGGCCAAAACCCTCGGGCGCAGTGAGACGTAACGGTCGTGTGAACACCCTGGGTATACCGGCCACCACCATGCCTTCGTCGATGAAGACGTCGATGAGCTCGTCGACGAACGGGGGAAGGCCACACATCGCGGCCAGCTCGAGGTCGGCAACGACCTCTGCTTCGCTCAGGGCGAAGTGGGCCGCCATGTCGGCGAGGGGAACCTCGCCGCGCTCCATCAGCCAGGGCAACATCACGAGCAGACGTCGGAGGCGCACGTGTGCAGAGCGAGGACCGGTGCGGGCCATCAGCGGTGTCCATCAGTGCTGCCGGCAGCAGTGTCGGCAGCAGTGTCGGCAATAGCAGTGAGCCAGCGAATGACGTCGGCGCGCACCTCGTCGGGTGCAATGACGACGGCGTTGTCGGCGAGGCCGAGCAACCACGACCGGAAAGCCTCGCGATTCACGCACGGCACCTCGACATCGATAGACCCGTCGTCGAGTCGTCCGACGACGGCCTCGTCACCGACCTCGGCGGCCACGAGCATCGCCCGCGCCGGAGCAACCCGCACGACAGCGCGGGTGATCTCATTCTCTGGCTCGCCGAGCAGCTTCGGATCTGCAGGGAACACCCCACGGAGGTCGAAGTGCGTAGGGCGCTCAAACGTAGTGGTCGCACCCACGCGCACTACGCCGTGAATGCGGTCGACACGATACGTGCGTACCTCGTTGCGTGCCTGATCGCGACCGATCACGTACCAGTAGCCCTCGCGTAGGAGCAGGCCGTACGGTTCGAGCGTTCGATCGAGACCGCGGTAGCCGAACGTGGCGGTCGACCTGGTGGCAACGGCTTCGCGCAACGGCGGCAACGCCTCGAACGTGGGCATCGTTGCGGCAACGGCAAGTGCTGGACGCTCGCTACCGACACCGAGCTTCCAGAGTCCCTCCTGACCCCATGCATCATCGGTGCGAGCCGCAGCGACCGCGAGTTGCAGCGCGTGCCGTTCGTCATCGGTGAGGTCGAGATCGGCGAGTTCATAGCGCCGCCGATCGATGCGATAGGCGGTGCGGCCGGCTTGATCGCCACCGAGCACCGTCTGCTCGATGGGTACGCCCAGATCGCGCAATACGCTCTTGTCACGTTCGAAAGAGCCTCGTCGCGCTGCATCGTTCGGCGGGTACTGCCCGACCATCTCGTTGGCGATCTGTTCGAGCGTGATGGGTTGCTTGGTCTCGAGCAGCAGCGCAAGCAAGTTGGTGAGGCGCTCGAGCGGTTCGGCCATGCGCCGAGCGTAGAGCCTGCACTCACGACTTCAGCACAACTCTTCAGCGCAAACCGTCGTCGCGACTTCGGTCGATGACCTCACGCATGATCGCCACGACGTCATCAGCTGATGCGCCTGGCGTCAGCACCCCGGCCACCCCGGCTTCGGCGAGCTTGATCGCGTCGGCGGGAGGAATGATGCCGCCCACGACCACAGGGATCTCGACCCCGCGCTCGCGCAGCTTGGCGACGACGAGAGGCGCAAGCGTCATGTGGGCGCCACTCAGCATCGAGAGCCCGATCGCGTCGACGTCCTCGTCGATCGCGGCGGAGGCAACCTTGTCGGGTGTCTGGAACAGCCCCGTGTAGATCACCTCGAATCCGCCGTCGCGCAGGATCCGCGCCACGACCTTGACCCCCCGGTCGTGACCATCGAGGCCGACCTTGGCAACGAGAATACGATCGCTCATACCGCCGCGCCCGCAGCAGTGCCGTGTTCGACCTGCACGTGTACGTCGAGTTTCACGAGGCCACGCAGCACGAAGCTGGGGTGATACACGAAGTCGTTGGTGGCGGGGAGTGACACACTGCGCAGGCGTCGGGCGAGGATCTCGAATGCAACCTGCATCTCCACCCGCGAGAGCGGTGCGCCAAGGCAGAAGTGGGCACCCTTACCGAATGCAAGATGATCCTTCATATTCGCACGATCGGGGTTGAACGCATCGGGGTCGTCTCCCCACACCGCTATATCGCGATTCGCACCGGCGTAGACGAGAATGAGACGTGACCCGGCCGGCACCGGCACGCCATCGATTTCGGTGTCGGCAGTGACGACGCGGAACATGCCCTGAGTCGGCGTGGAGAGGCGGAGCACCTCCTCGACCACAGCCGGTGCGCGCCCGGCCGGATCGGCCTGTAACAACGCCCACTGTTCGGGGTGCTGGGCGAGCAACATCATCCCTTCGGTGAGCGCCTTCGTGGTGGTTTCGTTGCCGGCCACGAGCAACTGCTGCAGGATCGAAAGAATCTCGGCCATCGTGAGCGAGCGCCGAGACGCAGCATCAGCACCGGCTGGCGCCGACTCATCATCGGCATCGATGTCAATCTGGGCATGCACCAATTCGCTGATCAGGTCGCGTGGAGCGCCGTCGGCCTGGCTCATCTGGACGCGACGGCGTTCGATCTGATCCGCGAAGTAGTGCTGGAACTCGACGATGCCCTCGGCTGCCTCGATACGCCGTTCGTCGGTGATCACCGAACCAATGTTGGCAATGGAATCATCACTCCATCGCTTGAAGTCGGCCAGACGATCGGCAGGCACATTGAGCACGTGTGCGATCGCCTCGATGGGCAACGGTTCCGCGAACGCCTTCACGAAGTCGCACACGCCGTCGGCCGGCAATGCGTCGATGAGCCGATTGACGATCTCGGTGACCGGGGCGCGAAGTTCGGCCATGCGGCGCGGCGTGAAGAAGGGTGCAACCGTGCCGCGGTAGCGGGTCTGCTGTGGCGGATCGATAGTGAGCATCGTGGGCACCTGCGGCCAACCGCTTGCGATCACTGCCCGCAGCCGGTCGACGACCTCCCCGCTCGGCATATCGCCCGCGCTACCGAACTTCGACGAGAAGGTGTGCGTGTCACGCAAGATCGGTGTGATCGACTCGTGCCGCGTCACCATGTATAGGTTCGTGCCCTCCACGCGAAACGCGGGCGTCTGCTCCTGCATCGCCCGGTAGTAGAGGTGCGGACACTGCTGCACCGTTGGGCTGAACGGGTTGAAGCCGGTGAGATCCACGACATCACGATCGGTCATGCCCGCAGTCTCTCGCGACCGCCTTGATTGCAGCGAGACGGACGCGTCGGCTCGAATCGCCCGGTGTCGTGCCCGATCGTCACGACGGCAAGACTGCTTGCATGGCCCCTCTCTCACGTCGGATGTTTCTGGTCGGTACTGCCGCGATTGTGGTCACCGCATGCAGCGATGCCACCACCTCGACATCTCCAACCGGTGTGTCTGCGACCGATGCATCTGCAACTTCTGTATCTGCAACTTCGACATCTCCAACGTCGGCGCCCGCAGAGACGTCGGCACCCACCACCATCGCGATACCCACATTGGCCAGTGACCCCTTTACGTTGGGGTGGCGTCCGGTGATCCCGACACCACCAGCGTGATCCTGTGGACCCGGCTGGCTCCCGATCCCACCAACGGCGGGGGCATGCCCGACACCGATGCCACCGCCGGGCACCACCGGCGCGCTGTTCTATCGATTCACGATCGGCACCTGGGTCAGCCCGGTAGGGCACACGTCGATCGCGCCCAAAGGTGCAACCCAGAGCGCCCGCTTCGTGTCGGCGAGTTGTCAGAACTATGAGAATGGTTACTACGCCGCCCACCGAGATATTGCCGCGCAACGACCCGACTTCGTGGTCTGGCTCGGCGACTACATCTACGAGGGCGCAGGCTCGCCTCCGGGCAGCAGCGGCAACGTGCGCAGCCATGGTGCGGCCGAAACCCAAGCACCTCGTGGCCTACCGCGACCGCTACGCGCTCTACAAACTCGATGCGAATCTGCAGGCCGCGCATCATGGCTGCCCGTGGTTCATCATCTGGGACGACCACGAGGTCGAGAACAATTACGCCGGCCTGAGCCCGCAGGATCCTGCCGACGACGTCAGCTTCGCTGAGCGGCGACATGCCGCCTACGTCGCGTGGTGGGAACATCAACCAGTTCGGCTCGATCCCCCTCCTCCGACGGGCGAGTATCGCATCTATCGTGCTGTGCAATGGGGTGATCTCATCGGGATGACGCTGCTCGACACACGGCAATACCGAACCAATCAAGCATGCGGCGACGCCGTGTTGCAGCTGACCCCAGCGTGCCCGGAAACGTTCGACGACGCGCGAACCCTCACTGGCGCCGACCAAGAGCAGTGGCTGTTCGCAACGATCGGCACACTGGGCACCACATGGAATGTCATCGGCCAACAGGTCGTGATGGCCAACCTCACCGTCAGCGACGCCGTCTTGAATTACGACCAGTGGGACGGGTACCCCAAGAGTCGCCAACGTGTCCTGCAGCACCTCGCCGACGCGGCTGTGAAGAACGCGATCGTGCTCAGCGGAGACATCTATCTCGCCGGTGTAGCCGTACTCCGCGCCGGTGAACCCGGTGTCGGTCAGCCCGTGAAGGCGTTCCCCGACATCGTCGACGTGGAACTCGCCCATCGCGGATACACGTTGCACACGGTCACGCCGTCGAGTTGGGAGGCCAACTACCGCGTGGTCGACGACGTGGCCGATGCAGAGTCAACAATCAGCACGTATCGCACTTTCGTGGTCGATGAAGGAACCACGGCTGTCCGGGTGGCAGTCTGATGACCATGAGCACGAATCAGCGCGGTCGTTACCAGGACAGGGTCGCCGTCGTCACCGGCGCCGCGAGCGGACTTGGCGAGGCAGCAGCTCGGCTGCTCGTGGCCGAGGGCGGCCAGGTCATCATTGCCGACTACGGCACCGAGCGAGGCGAGGCAGTCGCCGCATCGCTCGGTGACGCCGCGAAGTTCCTTCGTTGCGACGTCACGAACGAAGACGACGTGGCGGCCGCGATGGATCTGGCTGTTGCGACGTGGGGTCGTCTCGATGGCGCGTTTGCCAACGCGGGCATCGTCGGTGTCATCGGACCCATCGAGCAGACCCCGATGGATGATTTCGACCGGACAATGGCAGTGCTGGTGCGCGGCGTGTTCGTCACGGTCAAGCACGCAGCGCGACAGATGATCTCCTGTGGCAATGGCGGCGCCATCGTGGCCACGTCCAGCGTTGCGGCTGTGCAGGGCGGACTCGGGCCGCACGCCTACGCGATGGCCAAGGCCGGTGTGGTGGGGCTCGCCCGGTCGGGCGCCGCGGAACTCGCCCGCCAACGAATCCGCGTGAATGCCATCGCCCCGGGGTCGATCCCGACCGGTATGACAGCGCACGTCATGGCCGGAGATCCGGATGCACTCGACGCAACCAGTGACCGCCTCGCAGCTGTCTCTCCCTTGGGTCGAGCCGGGCTGCCGGTCGACATTGCCGAGACGCTGCTGTTCCTCCTCGGCGATGCCGGCAGCTACATCAGTGGTCAGTGCATCGTGGTCGATGCGGGGCTCACGGCAGGCGCGTCGATGAGTCGAGCATGGGCCAAGCCGGGCATGGTCGTTGCCCGATAGCGATCGGCGACGACTTCACACTTCACACTTCACACTTCACACTCAACCGTCAACGGACACCGTGTCGATCGGTGGCTCGATGCGGCGTACGAAGTGGATTCGACCCGCCGACACCTCGATCAGCTTGGCGACCGCCACTGATGCTGCGCATACCGGGATCAGACGCACGTCGCCGGCGAGTTCGGCAACCACGACCACACCGACAAGCGGCGTGCGCGTGCCCACCGCGATGCCGACCGACATCGCCGCGAGCATGCCGTCCCAATGTGTTCCGGGCAGCGTGATTCCCGCTTTGGCAAACCCCTCGTACGACAGCAGCGCTGCGCCGGCCGCAACAGCCATCGAGGGCGAGAACACCCCGCCGGGCGCTCCCGATGCAATCGATGCGGTGGTCGCAATCAACTTGCCGACGCACAGGGCGAGAGCGAGGCCGACGGTTGCCTTGGCAAAGCCCTCGCGGATCGCCTCCATGCCGTTGCCGGATGTCATCGGTACCAGCGCAACGGTGAGGCCGCCGACCACGGCGAAGACCAGCGAACGAACCCACACCCGGCGCGACTCGACACACGGCTCACTGCGCGGTCCAAGGCGTTGGCGAAGCGCGAAGAACACCCGCGTGGCCACGAGCGCCGGCACCAATCCCGCAGCAGCGCGAACGAACGAACCGGCGCTCAGCGGGTGATCACCGCGATGAAAGATCGTGGTGCCGCCAAGGAAGTGCACCGTGATCAGGTAACCGAATACCCCGCCGGCCAGCGCACAACCAACGGTACGTCGCTCGGGGCGGTTGACGACGTGCTCGCGCACATAGAGGAACGCCCCGATCGGTGCGTGATACGCAGCAGCAAATGCCGCGGCGATACCGGTGGCTGCAAGGTCGGCCGGCGGGCGCCGCATCTTCGTGCCCAACCACGCTCCGAGGCTCCCGCCTGTTTCGAGAATCGCCGCTTCGCGACCCAGCGACGCGAGCGACGACATCGCAATCCAAGTTCCCGAAGCACGCACGAGCGTTCCGGCCACGCTCGGGCCCGAACCGTTGCCCCGCGCAGCCTCGGCGACGGCGGTGAGGCCGAGGCGCTCGTGCCTCCAACGCATGGCGATCCGCGCGATCCACGCCGCGGCGAGCAAACCAATGGTCACGAGCACGAACACGAGCAGCCGGGGTGTCTGTGTGGCCACAGTGGTGGAGTTCTTGTTGCCACCGAAATGTTCCAGCACGAAGATGATCGACTCGCGGAAGAACCGCGCAAACAGCGCGGCCAGGCCCGACACGATCACCGCGAGGGCGAACGTGACGAGCATGCTGCGGAATCGGGCCACGCGCGGTTTGTTCAACTCGCGCATTGCATCATTCACTCGTTCGTCCGCCGAGCATCGCGATACCAGTTGATGAGGGCCAGCGTCGAACTGTCGTGACCCGCGGATGCATTGTCGTGCGCCGCGAGTTCGGGTGTGATGCGGTTCGCCAACGCTTTGCCCAGTTCGACGCCCCACTGATCGAAGCTGTTCACGTCCCAGATGCAACCCTGCACAAAGACCTTGTGCTCGTACAGCGCGATCAACTCGCCGAGCAACCGCGGCGTGAGGCGCGGCGCGACGATGGTGGTGCTCGGCCGGTTGCCCGTGAACACGCGATGCGGAACCTGAGCTGAGGGAATACCTTCTGCCGCCGCCTCATCGGCCGTCTTCCCGAACGCCAACGCCTCGGTCTGGGCGAACAGGTTGGCCATCAGTAGATCGTGGTGATGGCGATACGGGTGGTTGGGGTTCGCGAAGCCGATCATGTCCACAGGCACGAGCCGCGTGCCCTGATGCAACAGCTGGTAGAACGCATGCTGGCCGTTCGTGCCGGGCTCGCCCCACACCACTGGCCCAGTGTCGTTCGAGACAGGCGTGCCGTCGCGGTGCACGCCCTTGCCGTTGCTCTCCATGTCGAGTTGCTGGAGATACGCCGCAAACCGACTGAGCTCGTGCGCATAGGCAAGCACGGCGTGGCTCTGTGCACCGAGCACATTGCTGTTCCAGACGCCGAGTACCGCGAGTATGACCGGCACGTTCTGCGCCAACGGCGTGCGCAAGAAGTGCTCGTCGATCACGCGGAAGCCCTCGAGGAACTGCTGGAACCCATCGGGGCCGATGGAGATCATCAGCGTGAGGCCGATGGCTGAATCGACGGAATAGCGCCCACCCACCCAGTCCCAGAAGCCGAACATATTGGCGGTGTCGATGCCGAAGTCAGCCACTCTTTCTGCGTTAGTGGAGACCGCGACGAAGTGCTTCGTCACAGCCGCTTGATCGCCGCCGAATCCGCCGAGCAGCCATTCGCGCGCCGTTGTTGCGTTGGTCAGCGTCTCGACGGTCGTGAAGGTCTTCGACGATACGACGAACAGTGTGGATTCGGGGTCGATGCCCTCGAGATTCTGGGCAACGTCTGCACCGTCGATATTCGACACGAAACGACACTCGATGTCGGGATGTTTGAACGCGTGCAGCGCCCGGTAGGCCATTGCCGGGCCGAGGTCACTGCCGCCGATACCGATGTTGATCACCGTACGGATGCGCGCCCCGGTGTGACCCCTCCATTCGCCACTGCGCACCCGCTCGGCAAACACCGCCATACGATCCAGCGTTGCGTGAACATCGGGGACCACGTTGCGTGGCTCGCCAGATTCATCGGCGGCAATGATCACCGCATCGCGGGGAGCACGCAGAGCAGTGTGCAGTACTGCACGGCCCTCGGTGGTGTTGATCGGTTCACCAGCAAACATCGCATCACGCCGCTGCTGCACGCCCGAAGCCTCAGCAACGGCGACAAGCAGCCGCATCGTCTCGGGGATCACACGCTGTTTGGAGTAGTCGACACGCAGATCGCCAGCCGTGACGGTGAACGTATCCGACCGACCCGGATCGGTCGCGAAGAGGTCGCGCAGCGATGGAAGCGGCGAATCAGCAGCGTGCGCGAGCAACGCGGACCAGGCGGGTGTTGCGGTGATGTCCACAACTTCGACGTTAGCCCTCCGACACCGCTACCCAAGCTGTGCGGCCGCGGCGGCATCGACCACCACGGTCGTTCCCGTGCGTCGCACTCGTTCCACAGGAAGCTCAGCGTGATCGAGGACCCACGCGGCAAGGGGGCCCGACTTCGCCTCCCCACTGACCAGCATCAGCCGCGACCGGGCTGCGTTCACGACACGAGGCGTGAGGGTCATTCGGATCCGGCCGCGGTATTCGCCGCTGATCGCAACGGGGTCGGGGTTGTCGATGACGTCATCGCCGGGTGGCCAGGAGGCCGTATGTCCGTCGTCGCCGAGACCGAGATGCACGACGTCCAACGGGGTCTCACCCAGCGCCGAGGCGTAACGAGACGCAGCATTCCCCAGCGACTTCGTGGTGACCGCCATGAGGTGCACATTGCTTCGACGAATCGTCACGTGACGTAAGAGATGGTCGGTGAGCTGGGTGGCGTTGCGGTCGGGGTCGCCGTCAGGGGCCACACGCTCATCCACCTGGAACAGGTGCACGTGTTGCCAGGGCAGATCCATCAGCGCCAGTGCATCGAACATCAACGCCGGTGTTCCGCCTCCGCTCACCGCAATGCGACACGACCCACGCAAACGCACCGCAGAACGCAGCCGTCGGGCCATCCAGGTCGCTGACTGCACTGCCGCCTCGCCGGGGGTTGCCGCGACGATGATCTTCATGTCCCGGATGGCTCAGTCGGTTGCTTCGAGCTCGGCGCCGCCGAGATAGCTGCTCTCGAGCAGGTGGCGGTTGGCCGCGAGATGCTTGGCGTCGCCCTCGAGTGCGAGCGACCCATGGCTCAGCACATAGGCCCGGTCGGCCACTTCGAGCGCAAGGTGGACGTGCTGCTCGACGAGCAGCACTCCAGCACCTGTTTCGTCGGCGATTCGGCGCAACACGGGCAACAGACGCTCGACGATGATGGGTGCAAGCCCCAAGCTCATTTCGTCGACCATGAGCAGCTTGGGGTTGGTGGTGAGCGCCCGGCCCATCGCGAGCATCTGCTGCTCACCACCCGACAACAGCCCGGCCTTGCGGTCCATCAACCGCTCGAGCGCGGGGAAGTACCCCAATGCCTGGTCAAGATGCGCCGAACCCTTGGCTGCACCGAGCTTGAGATTTTCCTTCACGGTGAGCTGGAAGAACAGGCTGCGATCCTCTGGCACATGTGCCAATCCCTCTCGCGCCACCATGTGTGCGCGCCGACCCTTGACCGACTTACCCATCACGCGGATGTCGCCACTGAGAATCGGGTTGAGCGCCGAGGTGGTGAGCAACGTGGTGGTCTTGCCCGCGCCGTTGGGTCCGAGCAGCGCAACAATCTCACCCTCGTTGACGACGAGGTCGAGATTGCGCACAACAGGCACGCCGTTGTAGCCGGTGGAAAGATCCTCGATCTCGAGCAGAGCCATCAGTGATCTCCCTCCTGTGCCGACTGGCCGAGATAGGCCTCGATGACTCGTGGGTCCCGCTTGATATCGGCGGGCGTGCCCTCGGCGATCTTGAGGCCAAACTCGATCACGTAGATGTAGTCGCACACGTTGAGCACCAGGCCCATGTCGTGGTCGACGAGAAAAATCGTAGATCCAGCATCGATGATGTCGCGAAGCCGTTCACCCAGCACCAACGACTCGGCGCTGTCGAGACCTGCCGCAGGCTCATCCATACAGACTAGTTCGGGGCGCGCGGCGAGCGCCCTTGCAGCGCTGACCAGTTTGCGTTGGCCCTGGCTGATCTCGTTGGGCATCTTGGCACCGAGGTCGGTGATGCCGAGCACGTCGAGCGCCCAATCGGTGGCTGTGTCGTCGCGCTTGCGGCGCGGCGCCACGAGATCGGCGAAGAAACTGCCGATTGTCTGCTTCTCGGCGGCCACCTGCAGGTTTTCACGGATACTGAGATCGTCGAACAATTCGAGGGACTGCCAGGTGCGTCCAAGGCCGAGCTTGGCCCGGCGGTGAGGCGGCATGGCACCGATGTCACGGCCGTTGAACTCAATACGGCCCGTAGTGGGAACGAAGCCGGTGATACCGTCGATGAACGTGGTCTTACCGGCACCGTTGGGGCCGATCAGACCCACGAGTTGGCCCTTTTCAACGCGAAAGTCGACCTCGTTCACAGCCTTCAGGCCACCGAAGGTGACTGACATGCCGTTTGTCTGTAGCAAGGTGGTCATGATGGGGCTCCAACTTCTTGTGTACCTGAGACAGTCGGGGCACTGTCGTGTTGTCCACTGTCTGGATCAACGGGTGCCTGACCAGAGAGATCATCAGACTCGGCTCGCCGACGCCTGAGCGCCAGACCGATGTTGCGCACCGCACCGGCAATACCTTCGGGATTGCGCACCGCGGCGATGATCAGGCCGAACCCGCCAAGGATGAGCGTGTACTCGCTGGGAACACCGAATTTTTCGCTGAGGACTGTGAACACCAGACCACCTGCGACCAGGAATCCGCCGCTGATCGAACCAAACACGCTGGCGATACCACCGAGATACGCGAATGCGAAGAACGTGAGCGACTGCACGTAGCTGAACTTGTCAGGGGTCACGCTGCCGAATCGGTAGGCCGACACTGCGCCACCCACACCGGCAATGAAGGCCGACACCGCAAACGCGAGGATCTTCATGCCCGATACGTTGACGCCGGCCGCCGCTGCTGCTCGTTCGTTCGAGCGTGTCGCAAGCAGCCGCCGCCCGGTCGCCGAACGACGCAGGTTCGCAACCGCGTAGCACAGGATCACCACGACGACGAGACAGAACATCGCCGTCATCGGGTTGGGCTGTTTGCCATCGCCCGCGATGAACCCCAAGATGTTGTACTGCACGTCGCGCGGTTGAGCAATGAGCTTGGGCACCTTCACCGCCGCGCCCTTGAAGCCACCGTTGACCGACGAGTTGCCGAAGACCGACTTGTCAATAGCAACGGCAAACGCCAGCGTGACGATGGCAAGGTTGACACCGCGCACGCGTAGCGCCGGCAGGGCCACGAGCACACCGACCAACATCGCCACAACAGCACCGATGAGGATGGGGACGGGGAACGGCACGTTGTGCTCCGTGGTCAGCTTGGCCACGAGGAAGGCAGAGATGCCGGCGAAGGCCATCTGCGCCAACGAGATCTGACCGATGTAGCCGGTGATGACCACCACTGACAAGCAGATGATGATGCCGATGAGAGAGTTCGCCAGCGCCAGTCGGAACGTGGGTCCGAAGATGAACAACCCAAAGATCGCGGCAGCCAGCGCAAGCGCAGGCCCGCCATAGCGGATGGCCCATCGGGGCGGCGTGGGCGAAAAGGGCAGACGCCCCGAACTGATGGAACCGCGTGTCGGCAGGCTCTTGCCGCGCAAGAAGAGCACGAGCACGATGATGATTAGCGGCAACATCCGCTCCATGCCGGGGAAGGGACCGTTCCCCGATTTTGGATACCAATGATGTTGGGCCTCGAGATACTTCACGAGACCGAACTGCATACCCAAGACCATCGCCGCGAACGTGGTCCAGCCAAACGAGGTGAAGCTGCCCACGAGAGCCGCGGTCAACGCAGGGATAATGAACGCAGGAAGCACACTCGGGTCGATAGTCCGCAGCACCGTGGCGGCGAAAATACCCAACAGTCCTGTCAGGAGCGTGGAGATGACCCAGTTGGCGCCGGCCAGGAAATCGGGCGAGAAGCCCAGCACCACGGCACCCTTTTCGTTCTCCGATGCCGCTCGAGTGGCGAGGCCGAATCGGGTGAGTTGGAAGATTGCGTACAGCACAATCGTGAGCACGATCACCACGATGGTGAGTGCCAACTCGTCGGAGTTCATCGTGATGCCGAGTGGCAAACTGATGCGCTTCGGGGGCTTGAACATCGGCAGGGCCTCGACCGTGAACGGCTGGATGCCGAAGCGGCGCACGATGACTGCTGGCAGGTACAGGAACAAACCAATCGAGGCCACGACCTTGGCCAGGGGTGGAGCCGCGCGCAGCGGGCGGAAGATCAAGAAGTGGAGTATCAGACCGAGCAGGATGGCCACGATCGCCGAAATGGCGAGGGCCGGCCAGAACTGCATGTCGGGCCCGAACGAGATTCGGGTGGGGATATCGGGCAGGTCGAGCGTGGAACCGGAGTTCAGTTTGTGGACGATGCCCTCGATGAGGGCCAGCGGGTTCGGGATTGGCGGCAAGAACAGGTCGCCGTCCTTACGCAGCACGGCATACACGTAGGCCACGTACATCGCGATGGCGCTGTTCGCAAAGTTGACCACGCCTGATCCGCGATAGGTGATGACCACACCCAGCGCGATGGCAGCAATGAGCGCGCCGTTGGTGAGACCAGGGCCGGTGAGGAACTTGGCGCGTGTGTCCGGATCGATGAGCGCCCAGAGCAACAGCACCAGTGAGCCGATGCCGAAGAACCACTGCAGATACTTTGTCAACGAACCCTTCATCGGCCCTTCTTCCTCGATCGATACCCCAGACTGCAGGGTGGGGTGCCACTCACGCGGCACCCCACCCTGTTACATCTGCGTGGGTTGTCCTGACTCAGATCTTGGTCACATCGATCGGCTTGCCGTTCAAACCGTCGGCAACACTGGTCCACGTGCCGTCCTTGAACATCTGAATGCCCATCTGTGAGGCACACACGGCGACGAAGATCGGTAGGCCGAGAATGACCTGCTTACCGCAATCGAGCGGACCGACCTGCAACATCATTGGACCCTTGAAACCGCGAATGGCAGCATCGAGGGTCGCAAAGTCCACGGTGCCCTTGGACGCATTCACGAACTTCGCAAACGTCATCAGGTTCGAGAATTCGGGCCCGGCGAAGCCGGTGTACTCGAGAGTCTTGGCGTTCGGAGCCGGCTTGCCGTACTGCTGCACCTTGGCGACATAGGTCTTCATACCACTGGCGAGGTCGGGCTGGAAGTAGCTGTAGCCGTATCCACCGAAGTACCAACCGCTGGGGACCGGACCGGGCTCACCAGCTGCCTTGAGGTGATCGGTCATCGGCGTGCCGAAGCACAGGCCCGTGGTGACCACGGTGGGGCTGATAGACAGCGCCTTCATTGCGTCGTAGACGTTGATGCACTGCTGGATCGTGATGATCGGTACGAGCACATCAGCCTTGTCGGCGCCCACGGAGCTGAGTGCTGCTTGCACGTCCGCGGCGGAGGCCGTGTCGTCGATGCCCACGAAGGTGTACTTGATACCTGCTTTGTCCATGACGGGCTTGAAAAGGAAGTCGGCAGCGGCCTTACCGGCAGCATTGTTCTGGGCCAAGATCGCGACCGACGTGGGCTTCGGGCTGAGCCCGGACACGACGTAACCGCCCATACCGGTGACCACACCAGGCGAGCCGGCCGTGAACGCCTGGCCAGCAGTGGTGGTGAAGTCGTCCGACGTGACGCCGTTACCCACGATCACAGGCTTCTTGCCGTTCAGGGTGTCGTACAACTCCTTGTTGCCGACCAAGATCGTGCCGGTGATGACTGCAGAGATCGTTGCGTCGTTGGCGAACTGCGTGCCGCACTTGGCGCCGTCCTCGGCTGCTGCGATATTGCAGGGGACGATCTCGATCGGCTTGCCGGCGACGCCGCCGAGTTCTTTGTTGATGTAATCACGCGCTGCGTTGATGCCGATGGTGTTCTCGGGGAAGAAGTCCTCCTGGTTCACGTAACCGACCTTCACGGCGTCGCCGCTGGCAGCGCCGGCCGTGCCGCCGGTGTAATCGAGCGCCCACTTGTTGAGTTCATCTCCGGCGCTCGACACCGTGGTGGTCGACTCACCGCCCGTGCCCGGCGTGGACACCGCGGTGCTGGGCGCCTCGCTGATCTTGGTTGTGCCTGCTGTTGTCGTGTCCGACTTCTTGGTCTCCGAACATGCTCCGGCCACGAGGCCCAGCACAATCAGAGACGTGGCGAGTTTGTAACTGCGTACTCTCACATTTTCCCCCTGTGGATTCGACCGACCTCGGCCGGCGTGTGGCTACCGGCGCATGACCGTAGCGCATAGTTTCTACCGCATGTGACCGATGTAACGTCGACTTGGGAGACAGGACGGCGACAAAATACACCGCCCGATCAATTCCGAGAATGTGTCACATGTTCTGCCACAGTTCATCGCCGCTCGCAGCAGGGCGTACGGGGCGTTCCGATCGGCTGGCGACGAACGCTCCGAGCAGTACGGCCAGACACCCGAACACGCTCATGAGAGCTACCTTTTCGTCACGCACGGTCGCGCCCAGGAACAACGCGACCACCGGAACGATGTATATGGTGGTCGATCCTCGAGTCGATCCGACCCGGCCGACGAGCGTGCCGGCAGCGACGAAGGCAATGGCCGAGCCGAGCACGCCGAGCGCGATGTTGGCAGCGAGCGCATGCCACGAGAAGGATGAAGCGGGCATTGCCGCCACTCCGAACGGTGTCAAAAGCGCCACGGCCACCCCTGCCGCGCGCCACAACACGGGCAATGCGCCGTACTTCTGCTGCAGTGGCACGACCAGGTTGATGGCCAGACCGTACGAACAGAGCGCAACGAGAATCATGCCGACGCCGGCAGCCGAGTTGGAGCCGTCGCGCAACGATGGCCAACCGATGAGAGCGATGCCAATGGTTCCCAGCAATAGGCCAAGGCGTTGGCGCACTCCGGGCAGTCGTCGTAACAGCACCGTCGCGACGACCGCAACGAAGATCGGAGTGGCGCCGTTGAGCATGCCCGCGACGCTGCTGGACACCCGTTGCTCGGCGAGGGGGAACATACTGAGCGGGAAGGCCATCCACACCAGCCCGATCAGCGCTACGCGGGGCCAGTCCTGACGCTCGATACGGCCTCGAGCGCGCGGGATACACGTCAGCGTCGCGAAGCCAAAGACCATCCGCAGCCAGGTGATGAGCATCGGTTGGAACGACTCGAGCGCCACCGCGATGAAGTAGAACGATGACCCCCATACTCCCCCCGCAATGGCGAGCAACATCCAATCCACCGCGTGAAACGAATCGCTGTGGCTTCCTTCAGCAGTCGCCACCAGCGACGGGGAGCGCTGCGCGGGCGAGGTCATTTAGATGGTGGGGACTTCGACATGACGACCGAAGACCTCGCCCATGGCGTTCATCATCTCACCGAGTGAGGCGTACACGCCGGACGCGTCGATGAGTGCTGGCATCAGATTGATCTCGGGATCGGCGGCGTCGGTGCCGAGCCGGGCGAGCGCTGCGTCAACCGCTGGCTGGCTGCGTTGTTGGCGCACCGTGTCGAGCCGCTTCAACTGTCGCGTCTCGTCCTCGTTCGTGATCTGCAGCGTCGGCATGAGCTCGTCGTCGTTGCCCTCGGTGAAACGGTTGACGCCCACAACGATGCGTTCGCCGCGATTGAACAGACGCTCGAGTTCGTACGCGCTGTCGCCGATGCAACTCTGGAACCAGTTGTCCTCGATACCGGCGATGACACCGTCGAGCATCGAGCCCGCGCCGAGTTGATCGAGGTGGGTAAAGATGGCCTCGGCCTGTCGCTCCATTTCATCGGTGAGTTCCTCGACGAAGTACGAACCGCCGAGCGGATCAGCCACGTGCGCCACGTTTGTTTCGTATGCAATCACTTGCTGCGTGCGTAGCGCGATGCGCGCCGAGCGCTCGGTGGGCAGCGCGAGAGCTTCGTCCATCGAGTTGGTGTGCAACGACTGAGTACCGCCCAGAACACCGGCCAATGCTTCTATGGCGGTGCGCACGATGTTCACCTCGGGCTGCTGCGCAGTCAGCGAGACACCCGCCGTCTGGGTGTGGAAGCGCAGCTTCATGGAGCGATCGAGTTGCGCGCCGTACCGTTCGTTCATCCATCTCGCCCAAATACGGCGCGCCGCGCGGTACTTCGCGATCTCCTCGAAGAAATCAATGTGCGCATTGAAGAAGAAACTGAGCCGAGGAGCGAAGGAATCGACGGGCAAACCCGCCTGCATCGCCAACTCCACGTACGCAAACCCATTCGCCAACGTGAAGGCGAGTTCCTCGGCAGCAGTGGAACCGGCCTCACGAATGTGATAGCCGCTGATCGAGATGCTGTGCCACTTGGGCATCTCAGCGGCGGTGAACTTGATGGTGTCGCGCACCAGGCGCATGCTCTGGCGAGGGGGGAACACGAACTCCTTCTGCGCCTGATACTCCTTGAGGATGTCGTTCTGCAAGGTCCCGCCCAGGCGGGCGCGGTGTACGCCGGCCTTTTCGGCCTGAGCGACAAACATCGCGAAGATCGGCGCCGCCGGCGAGTTGATGGTCATCGATGTCGTGATCTGCCCAAGGTCGATACCGGCGTAGAGGTCCTCCATGTCCGCAAGGGTGTCGACCGCTACCCCACAGCGACCTACCTCGCCGAGCGACATGGGATCGTCGCTGTCGAGGCCGAGCAGTGTCGGCATGTCAAATGCCGTCGACAATCCGTCGCCACCCGATTTGATGATTTCCTTGAACCGCCAGTTCGTGTCCTCGGCCGTACCGAAACCGGCGAACATCCGCATGGTCCAGAGCTTCGAGCGGTACATCGACGCGTACGGTCCGCGCGTATAGGGATAGACCCCAGGGAACTCGGCGTCGTCGGCGCCGTACACAGCGTCGAGCGGCACGCCGCTCATCGTGTTCGTGGTGGTCGTGCGCAGTGTGCTGGCTTCGAATGCCTGCTGCCACAGTTCGCGGGGGGTCGCCATGAGTGTCTCCACATCCGTTGGAACCGGCTGGTAGTCGTACTGTAGGCCTCTATGACCGAACCGTTCGACTTGAACCACACCGATCGACTGCTCACCACCACTCGTGCGGTCCGCAAACGACTTGATCTGAACCGGCCGGTGCCGCGAGAACTCATCACCGACTGCATCCGCATCGCATGCCAGGCACCTGCGGGGAGCAATCTGCAACGTTGGCGCTGGGTGGTCGTGGACGACCCCGCCCTCTTGGCTGGCCTTGGCGAACTGTATCGACGCGCGTACGAGCCCTACATCGCGATGCAGAAGACCGCCGTCGACAGCAGTGGCCGCACAGGAGTCGGGGCGATCATGGACAGCTCCGACTACCTCTCGTCGATCCTGCACAAGGTTCCAGCCATCGTCATCCCCTGCAGTCTCGGGTTACCGGTCGGCAATCAGGGCCAGGTCGCCGGCTTCTACGGCAGCGTGTTGCCTGCGGTGTGGAGCTTCATGTTGGCTGCACGCAGTCGCGGCCTCGGTACAGCGTGGACCACGCTGCATCTCGAGTACGAGGCTGAGGCGCGTGACCTGCTCGGCATCCCCGACACCGTCACGCAGGTGGCACTCACACCAGTGGCGTACTACACCGGCGACACGTTCAAGCCCGGCACGCGCCGCGCCGCTGAGGAGATCACGTACTTCAACGGATGGAAATCGTGAGCGCCGAGGGTGCCGCGCTCGGGAACAGGATTCTCGGTTGTGACACCAGCAAGCCCACGTCGACGACCTGAGTCCTCAATTCACCGGCCGAATTCACTCGGCCCGATTGCGCGACTTCACGAGGTCGCCCGCCAGGAACTGTTGCAATGCAGTGACCGCCTGTCGGTGGCGTTCGACGTCACCAGTGACGGTAGAAAAGATGGCGAGCCCCGACAGCACAGCATTGAGCAGATCCTCGACCGCGGCACTGTTGACGCCCTCGAGGAACTCGCCCGCCTCGACGGCATCGGCGACAAGACGACCAATGAACGTCGCGGTGCGGTTCCTGATGGGAACCAACAACTCGGCAAGCTCAGGATGTCGCTGCATTTCGCTCGGCACCGTCACAACGAAACCGGCAATCGATGAATCGCTACGGTTCAATTCGACCGCAGCATCAAGGGCCCTACTGAACCGATCTGTGAGCGTGCCGGGTTCGGCGAGCACGAGTTCGAAACGGTCGTAGACCATGTGTTGCACGACCTCGTAGACCTCTGCGTAGAGGTCCGCCTTCGACGGGAAGTAGTGATAGATCGCACCAGTGGTGATACCGACCTCAGTGGCGATGCTCCGATTCGTCGTCGCGCCGTAGCCGTCCCTCGCGAAGATGCGCCGTGCGACATCGAGCAAGTTGTTGCGCGTCTCGGAGGAATCAACATCGCGAGGGCGCCCCAATTTCTTGGTGACAGGAGTGCGCCGGGCCATCCGTTCAGCCCGCAGGATCGGTGCGCTTGGGACCGGGATCGATGGGGATACCGAACTTGATCCGATTGTGCGCATGAGCGAGGTGCTGGATCGAGAATGCGGCGCGCAGCGCTGTCCATTGACCCTGTGCTTCGAGGGTCTGGTTCACGCTGTCCTTGGCCAACTTCAACGCGAAGCTGGGTCGCAGCGCGATCCGTCGGGCCATCGCCATCGTGAAGTCGCGTAACTCGTCGGCTGCAACGACGTGGTTCACCATCCCGAGCATCCTGGCGTCGTCGGCGCTGACCCAGTCGCCGGTGAACAACAGTTCCTTGGCTTTGCGGGCACCCAACTCCCACGGGTGCGCGAAGTACTCGACGCCATTCACGCCCATACCGACGACGGGATCACTGAAGACGGCATCTCTAGCAGCGATGATCACGTCAGCGACCCACAGCAACATCAGGCCCCCGGCGATGGTCTTGCCCTGTGCAGCAGCGATCAGCGGCTTGGGCAGGTTGCGCCATCGCCAACACATCTGGAAGTAGATCTCCTCCTCCAACGCCATGTGTCCTTCTTGACCCTCACGGCCGAAACCTCCGTGGGGGGACACCAGATCGAATTCGCGCGGACTCTCGTTGTCACGCAGATCGTGACCGCTCGAGAAATGGGGCCCATCGGCTTGGAGCACGATGACCTTCACGTCGCTGCGCCGCGAGGCGTCATCGAAGCAGGCATTCATCTCGTAGGTCATCCGCTTGTTCTGAGCGTTGCGGCTCTCTGGTCGGTTCAAGGTGACGACAGCAATGCCGTGCTCGCCCGGCTCGATGACCTCATAGCGCACGGTTGAGAGGTTGGCGAGGTCGATGCTCATGTGTGTGGCTCCGTGACTGGTTCCGGGGTGACTGGCTCGGGGGTGACTGGCTCGGGGGCGCGAATGCTTTCCCAATAGGGCGCTCTGAGCGTGCGCTTGTTGATCTTGCCCATCGCGTTTCGACCCACAGTGGTGACGAACTCGACCGATCGCGGGCACTTGTAGCCAGCGAGATGTTGCCGACACAGCGCAATCAGTTCGGCGGCCGATGGAGGGTTGGCCGGATCTTCGGGGACCACCAGTGCTTTCACGGCTTCGCCCATGTCCGCGTCTGGCACGCCGATGACGGCCACGTCAGAGATTTCCGGGTGGGCGATGAGCACCTTTTCTGCCTCTGCTGGATAGATGTTGACTCCGCCCGACACGACCATGTCGCTGAAGCGATCGGTGATGTACACGTAGCCGTCGGCGTCGAGGTAACCGATCTCGCCGAGCGTGAACACACCGGGTCGCAGATGGGCCTGCGCACTTTTGATCGGGTCGTTGGGATACACGACTCCTCGGCCGGTGGCATCCGCGAAGAAGAGTCTGCCCTCGGTGCCGGTGGGCACCGGATTGCCGTCATCATCCACGACGAGCGCCGTGAAGGGAGGGATAGAACGCCCGACGCTGCCCGGGTGGCCGAGCCATTCGACGCTCGTAATGCTGCACGTGGTGCCGACCTCGGTCGCGCCGTATGCATCGAGAAAGATGGGCCCGAACCACTGGATCATGTCGTGCTTCACGTCGATCGGGCACGCCGCGCCTGTGTGGGCGACGAGCTGCATCGAGCTGACGTCGTAACGGGCCTTCACGTCGGCAGGCAGGTCGAGGAGGCGTTTGAAATGGGTGGGGACCATCACGCTGGTCTGAGCGCCATGACGTTCGATCGCGGCCAGTACAGACTCGGCGTCAAATTTGTTCAACACCGCAACGGGCGTTCCGGCCGCAAGAATACGGAACCCGTTCAGGGGCCCGGTGTGGTACATCGGGCCGACTACGAGGTGGGTACCGAACTTCGTGAAGCGGTTTGCCTTGAGGCCGACGATGTGTTCGTGGATCGTGGCACCACCCGCAAACATCGTCGGCGGCAGATCGACGCCCTTGGGCACGCCGGTAGTACCACTGGTGTACATCAGGTTGGGAAGTGGCCGAACGTGGCGCGGCGGTTCGGCCGGGGAGGATGACGCCAGCCAGTCGGTCCACGGGGTGATGTCAGGATGCGGATCACACCGCCATCCAACGATCGGCCCGACACCCGCGGCGCGAGCGGCCTCGATGCCCCGAACCATGTTCTCTGGACCCACGAACAGCGCCGATGCCTGCGAGTCGGTCAGGATGTAGGCAAGCTCATCGGCGTTGAGGTGAAAGTTGACGGGCACGGTACTGGCTCCGGCGAGAAGGCCGCCAAGGTGGGCCAGCACGGTCTCGACAGAGTTCTCGGCGAACACAGCAACCCGTCGTTGGGGGCCTAAGCGGATCGCGCGGATGCCGTTGGCCACCCGATTCAGCGAGTCGTTCAGTTCGGGCCAGGTGAACGAGTAGCGACCATCTTGCAGGGCGACTTCGTCTGGGAGTTCCTGTGCCCGCTCGGCAATCACCAGCGCCATCTGCCCCCCGATTCCATGTCTGATATCTAACTACGCGATCAGTTCGTCATCCGAGGTGGAGCGACCACTCCGTCGGCGGGCGAGGCGGGGCACTAGCGTCGGCGACATGTCGGAATCCAACCTGGCGGACCTCGAAGCGTTTCGTCGAAATGCACGGGAATGGCTCGAGGCCAATGCCGAACCATTGGTCGAGACGCACAGCGCAGACGACGCTGACGCCAACACCGCCGCAGCGAATGGCGCGCTGGCCTGGGGCCAGGGTTCTGACAGCGTGGCCGTGTTCCATAATCTGAGCGAGGAGCACGAGGCCCAACGCCTGGCCGCCACGCAGGCTTGGCAACAGAGGAAGTTCGACGCCGGATACGCCATGCTGAACTGGCCCACCGAGCTCGGCGGCCGTGGGATGCCGAACAGCTTTCTTCGTGCGTACAACGGCGAGGAGGCACGCTTCCATGTGCCTTCAGCCGGCGAGCTACCGCCCACCTCGATGGGCCTCATCGCGCCGACCATTGCCGCCTACGGCACCGACGATCAACACGCCAATTTCATCAAGCCGTTGATGCGGATGGACATTCTCGGCTGTCAACTCTTCTCCGAGCCATCGGCCGGGTCAGATCTTGCATCGGTCACCACTCGGGCGACGCGCGATGGTGACGAATGGATCCTCGATGGGCAGAAGGTGTGGACGTCGGGGGCCCGCTTCGCCCACTGGGGCCTCGCGATTGCCCGACACGATTTCGACGTCGCCAAGCACAAGGGTCTGACCGCGTTTCTGGTGCCGTTCGATGCCGAGGGTATCGAAGTTCGCCCGATCAAACAGATGAGCGGTGGTGCGAACTTCAACGAGGTCTTCCTGACACAGGCTCGGGTCTCTGACGGCCTGCGTCTCGGTCCCGTCGGCGAGGGCTGGCGGGTGGCTCTCACGTGCCTCGGCTTCGAACGCGACCATTCCGGTGGCGGCGGGGGCGGCCACGCGGGTGGCGGATATCGGCAGGTGCACGCCCTTGCCGAGCATCTCGGCGTCACTGGCGATCTCGTGGTACGCCAGATGCTGGCCCGGTTGTACACGGACTACAAGGTGGCGCACTACACGAATCGTCGAGCGGCGGCTCGATTGAAGGCCGGACAGACGCCTGGTCCAGAAGGGTCGCTGGGCAAGTTGATGTGGACCGCCAACATGTCCAGCGTCAGCGATGCCGTATCGTCGCTGCTCGGGCCTCGACTCGCTGCCGATACTGGCGAGTGGGGCACCTATGCGTGGGGCGAACACGTACTCGGTGCACCCGGCTACCGCATCGCCGGTGGAAGCGACGAGATTCAGCGCAACATCGTCGGTGAGCGCGTGCTGGGCCTGCCGGCCGAACCCAGAGTCGACAAAGACGTGCCCTTTGCTGAGGCGCAGCGACTCGCTCGCCGTTGATGGGTTGAGGCGTTGACTTGCTGATGCGTGAATGCGTGGATGCGTTGGACACTGAAGCAGCCTGCTCCGATGTCATCCGGTCCACTCGGGCGGACGACCCAGTTCCGGTTGAGAGTTCCCTTACGCCGCCGAGAGCAATTCGGCAAGAATCTGCTCCGCGGAGCGGACGCTGGCACCACTGCGCCGAGCGACCTCCACCCCTGCCCGGTCGAGTAAGTACCTCAGGGCGGCGAGATCAGTGGACGTGCGCACAGCCCGTGCCGACGGACGCAATCGCTCGACGCGCGTGCACGTGAGGCAGGACTCCGCTGCCGATTGGTAAAACGCCCGATTCACGGGTCGAGCGAGGAGTCCGCACAGCGTCAGTCGACGTTCACCTGTCTCGGCGATGCCTGACGGCCGCATTGCATGCGCTCGTCCGGCCAAGGCCCAGACTTGGCCGCGCTCGTATCCGGGAAAGCGATTCGGCAGATGAGCGAGCGGGCCAAACGCAGACATGATCAATCGATCCGGCGGCGGGAGCACTCCGAGACCGCGACGGCGCTCGTAGGCACGTTGCCGACAACTGTCTCGACAGTAGATGCGCGGCCGACCAGGCCGATATGCGGCTTCGAATTCTGCTGAACACCAGGCGCAGGCTCTCACCGATGCTCGGCAGGTGGGTATGGGGGGTGGTTCGTTCGTCATTGGGCTGTTGTATCGAAAGCCTGTGACAGAGTTCGCCGTTGCGGGTCCACTCGTGCTGTGGTGCGGTGTCGATGCGGCTCGCGACAGCGGGATTGTCGCCGGCGCAACAACGCAACCGGGGTCTGTTGTCCCGATCGCCCAGCCCCTTGACGAAACTCCACGTGATGAAAATGGCGCGAGATCAACACAGCCTGTTTGATGGCGTGAGGATGCTTCAGGTTGGCTTCACCACCTCTGCGCATTGCATCCCCCGACCCCCGAATATCGTCACGTGGCGATTGGGTGAGCGTGCCGACAGCGAACTGCGGCCTGACTGACCAATTCGTCACGTGGCGATTGAGCCAAGTGCGGAGGAGGTTCGCCGTGGCGGGTCACGCATCGCCGTGACGGGTCGGGGACAGTGCTGCCACCATGTCGAGCCACGGGGCTACCCAGCAACCCGGTCGATCAGGGGGCAACGATCCGACATTGACCAACCGCAGTGTCGTCACGAATGAGATCGAGGACAGCGAGAGCAACGTCGTGCGGCTGCAGCAGCGTCGTCACGGCGATGATTGGTTGAAGCCAGCCGGCAGGTTTCGTGCCGTCGCCGGTGTGTTTCATCGTCATATCGGTATCCACCATTCCCGGCAGCACGGCGTTGACACGTATCCCCTCGCCAGCATGACCGACACAGCTCTCGACAATGCGCACTACCCCGGCCTTCGTCGCCGAGTACACAGGATCGGCAGCCATCGGCGCGAGCGCAGCGACGGACGCTGTGTTCACGATGACACCTCCACCTCGTCGACGGAGTTCGAGAATGCCCTGCTGCGTTCCCATTGCGACACCGCCCAGGTTGACGGCAATGACTGCGGCGACCTTGTCGAGAGATCCTTCGGGCCAGATCGGTTCGCCGCTGACCAGACCGGCGTTGTTGTGCACGATGTCGACGCCGCCGAAGGCCGCACGCGCCTCAACGAACATGCGTCGGATATCGGCAGGCAAAGAGACATCCGCCTGAACTGCGATTGCCACGCCAGCGGACGCCCGGATGAGAGAAGCGGTGTCTTCTCCAGTCTCGGGATTGCGGTCGACGACGACAACACTGACGCCTTCGGAGCCGAGCGCCAACGCCGTCGCTCGCCCGATGCCGGTGCCAGCACCGGTCACGAGGGCCACCTTGCCAGACAGCAGCATGACTGCCTACTCGATCGAACCAATTTGAACACCCACGTCGTAGGTGTCGCCCTCGACGCCGAGTATGCGGATCACTCCGGTGATCGGCGCCTCGATGTCGTTTTCGACCTTGTCGGTTTCGATGCGATACAGAACATCGCCGGCCTGAACGATTTGTCCATCGGCGACCATCCACTCGACGAGGGTGCCCTCGGTCATCGAGACTCCGAGCTTGGGGATGTTGATCGGCATGGGCATGACGTGTGTCTTATCAATCCGACGTGCGAAGCTACGAACCGTGAGCATTCCAGACGGCGGGCCGACATCCGAGCTTCAGGCAGAGCCGGCAGACAACGACGTGAGCGTGCTGCCATGGTGGCAGAGCCCGCTCAACCTGATCGCCATCATCGTTGCTGTCGCCGTGCTCGCTGCCGGTGCTGGTTTCGTGATCGGCGAACGCCACGCCACGGAACATGCCAACAGCGTCGACGTCGGCTACCTCCAGGACATGCGCTCCCATCACGAACAGGCAGTCGAGATGTCGCTCATTTTCCTCGGTAAATCGGGCACGAACCCAACGCTGCATCTGATCTCGAAGGAGATCGCATTCGGTCAGGCCGTGGACATCGGCCGGATGATCCAACTGCTGCGCGGCTTTGGACAGGCAGAAGCGAACGAAAGCGGCATGGGCATGACGTGGATGAACGAACCCCTGCCCCTCGATCGAATGCCCGGTCTCGCCACCGACGCCGACCTGAACGCGTTCATCGCGGCCAAGGGCGCAGACGCCGACCGCATGTTCGCGACCCTGATGATCACCCACCACGAAGGCGGGATCCACATGGCTGACTTTGCAGCAGCACACGCGGCGACCTCGGAGGTGCGCGCAATGGCTCGTTCGTCCAGTGATAGCCAACGCGGCGAGATCGCCGAGTTGAAGAAACTGATGGCGTTGTAACAGCGTCAGCTCAGACGCTCGCGGTAACCCCGCACACGATCAACCCTGTGTACGCCGAACCGCCGCAACGATGTCGGCGACCTGCGGCACGAACGCAGCTTCGAGATTCGATGCATAGGGAACGGGCGTGTTTGCGCCGCCAACGCGCTGCACCGCAGCGGACAACTGACCGAAGAGTTCTTCGTGGATACGGCTCGACAACTCCGCACCAAATCCGCAACGAGTCACGGCCTCGTGCACCACGACCGCTCGCGAGGTTCGAGCCACGGAGGCCATCACGGCCTGCTCGTCCCACGGAACGAGCGTGCGCAGGTCGATGACCTCACACGACACGCCTTCCTCGGCGAGCACGTCAGCCGCAGAGAGGCAGTCGTACATCTGACGTCCATAGGAGATCAGCGTGACGTCGGCGCCGTCCCGGCGGATCGCCGCCTTGCCGAATGGCACGCGCACATCGCCCTCGGGTACGTGCCCTGCGTAGGTCTTGTCCCAATACATCATCATCTGTTCGACGAAGAGGACGGGATCATCGTCGAAGATCGCCGTGAGCAGCAACCCCTTCGCGTCGGCAGGCGTAGAGGGCACTGCGACCTTTATGCCCGGCGAATGAACCGCGAACGCCTCGAGCAACTCGGAGTGCTGCGCCCCGAATCCGCGACCGGCACCAGCCGACGTTCGGATCACCATCGGAACCGTGGTCTGCCCACCGGACATGTAGCGGATCTTCGCCGCATGGTTCGTGACCTGATCGAGGCACACCGCGAGGAAGTCCATGATCATGATCTCGGCAACCGGCCGGAAGCCGGCGATTGCAGCGCCGATCGCCGCACCGATGATCGCCTGCTCGGAGATCGGGGTCTTACGAACACGCTGCGTGCCGTACTTGGTGGACAGACCGTTGGTCACCTTGTACACACCGCCGGATGGCTCGGCGATGTCCTCGCCGAGCAGGAAGACCTTGTCGTCGAGACCCATCGCGATATCCATCGCCTCGTTGATTGCCATCGCCGTGAGCATGATCCGTGGCTCGCTCATCGCGTGGACCCTTCCATTGCGACGTCACCGAACACGTCGGTATACAACTCGCTGGCGTCAGGCTGCGGACTGTTCAGCGCAAACTCGACCGCATCGTCGATGGCCGCGACGAGCTGTTCCTCGAGCTCGCGCAGTTGTGCCTCGGTGGCATGACCGTTGTCGAGTAGCCATGCCCGATAGCGCACGACCGGGTCGGCGGCCATCGCGGCCTTGCGTTCCTCCTTGGGCATGTACTCCATCGCATCTCCCATCAGGTGCCCCCAGAATCGGTAGGTGCGAGCCTCGACCAGTGTGGGTCCGTCGCCCGCACGAGCACGGGCAACTGCATCCCCCATGACCTTCCACGTCGCGATGGGGTCGTTGCCGTCGACGGTGACGCCGGGCATCCCGTAGGCGGCGGCGCGCTCGCTGATGAAGTCGACCCCTGTGGACATCGACATCGGCGTGTGCTCGCCATACAGGTTGTTTTGACAGACGAAAACCACCGGGAGCTTCCACACGGCGGCCAGATTCATCCCCTCATGAAAGGCGCCGATGTTTGAAGCCCCATCGCCGAAGTTGACGACCGTGACTTGATCGGTTCCATTGAGTTGTGCGGCCAGGCCAAAGCCATTTGCGATCGGAATTCCGGCGCCGACGATGCCGGTTGTGACCATCAGCCCCGACGCCGGATGGGTGATGTGCATCGGCCCACCCTTGCCCTTGCACGTACCAGTGGCCCGACCGAGGAACTCGGCCCAGAGTTCGCGCAATGGCACACCCTTGGCCAGATGGTCATGGAGTCCGCGATAAATCGTCACGACGTAGTCGTCGGCCCGAAGGTGAACGCCCCAGCCCGCGCTGATGCACTCCTGGCCCCGCGGGGAGTAGTAGATGAGCTGAATCTGTCCGCTCATCAGCATCGTGCGAAACCGCTCGTCGCACAGTTTGATGCGGCTCTGGATCTCGAACATGCGAATCAACGTGTCTCGGTCGGGTGCATCGGGGCGTTCTATGTCGGCCATGAGTCGATTTCCTACCAGCCCGCCGACGGCGAGCTTGTGTTGGACGATCAACGAGGACGCGGCTGACCGATCCCCGCGATCCGCCCGTCGTATGCTGATGGCATGTATCGCCCGCTGTCCATCGCCGTGGCTGTCAGCTGTGTCGCACTCGCGTCGTGCGGTTCTACCGATCCGGGCCTGACCGCCAGCCGCTCGCTCGCGGTGACCGACGCCAGCGTGCTCTTGCCTAATCCGACCACGCCACCGCCCAACAGCGTGGCCACGAACCCCAAGGATGCTCAGGTCGATTTTGGTCCCAACCGCGCACCGAAGAAGTACGACGACTACCTCAAGAACGCCCTCGCTGACATTCAGGACTTCTGGCGTCAGGAGTACCCGAAGACCTACGGCGCGCCATACACCGAACTCGCCGGCGGCATCTACGCGATGTACCCGGACCGCGCCGACACGATCAACGTGTGCGACACGAAGCTCACTTACGACATCGTCGCAGACAACGCCCGATACTTCAGCTGCGGCGATTTCATCGCCTGGGACGACGACCGCCTCCTGCCAGAACTCACCAAACAACTCGGCAACAGCGCAGTGGCAACGGTGTTCGCGCATGAGTTCGGGCACGCGATCCAAATGCGCGCCAACATCCTCGATCAGGATCTTGCAACCGTAGTCACCGAACAGCAGGCCGACTGCTTTGCCGGGGCGTGGTCGGCGCATGTGGCACGCGGCGAGTCGCCGCTGATCACCTTCAGCGACGCCGAGGTCAAAGCGGGTCTGGTGGCCATGGTGTACGTGCGCGATCCGCTCGACCCGATTAACGGTGAGCCTGTGTACCAAAACGGTGGCCACGGAACGGCGTTCGACCGGGTTGGGGCTTTTCAACACGGTTTCATCGGCGGCGCCGAGGCCTGCAAGGGCCTGATCGACAACCCGCTGCCGCTGATCAACCTCACGTTCTCCGGGCAGGAAGACATCGCCAACCAAGGCAACCTTGCCTACGACAAGATCGAGACCGACGTCGTCACCGACCTCACCAGGTTCTGGGATACCACGTTCACGGCGAACAAGCTCACCTTCACCCCGCCGACGGTGACCTCGTATTCCCACGACGGTCCGTATCCGAACTGCGATGGCGTCAGCAACGACGACTGGAAGTTCAACGCGGTGTACTGCCCGGCGACCAACTCGATCGCATACGACGACGGATTCACCCGGGCGCTCTACGCGAAGTACGGCGATTTCTCGGTGGGCTATGTCCTGAGCAATGCGTGGAGCGAGGCCGTACAGACTCAGTTGAAGAGCAGCCTCACCGGCAAGTCACGCGTGCTGCTGAACGACTGCCTTACCGGCGTGTGGACCAAGGACATCATCCCGAATGGATCGACCAGCCAGCAGTTCAGCATCTCCCCCGGCGACCTCGATGAAGCGGTGTCGACCGCGTTGGTCCTCGATGACGCGAGTCAGACCGCGGCATTGGCCAGCGCGTTCGACAAGATCGACAGCTTCCGCGCCGGGGTGCTCGGCGGCCTGAGCGAATGCAACTCACGCATCACTGGCGGCTGAGCACCTCACGACGAATCAACTCGGCGAGCTCGCGTGGACGATCGCCCTGGATGCTGTGACCAGCTCCGTCGATGACCTCCACTTGGATCGAGGGTTGCCGTGCGGTGGCCTCGGCGACGTCGGCATCGTCGACCACCGGCGAGAGTGAACCACGCACGAGCACAATCGGGCACGAGACCGTGCTGAAGTCGTCCCACAACGGCGACAACGCCGTGCCCGTCGGCGTGACCGTCAGTGTTCCCGCCTCCGTGCCTTCGCCTGCTTCGTGTGTCAGATCTTCGTCACGCGAACGTGCGTCGCTGCGCCGGTCATAGTTCCACTCCCAAGCGCCATCGGCACTCTGATGAGCGTTGTGCAGAATGCCACGACGAAGCGACGACTCGCTGCGCGTGGGGTTATGCTCCATGGTGCGCGCCAACAGGTCGTCGAAGCTGGCAAATGTCTGCGGGCCATTCACGAAGTCGATGACTGCCTTCGCCTTGTGCTGATTGACGCCCGGGGTGATGTCGACCATCACGAGCCGGCGGACGAGGTCGGGGCGACGCGCCGCGAGTTCCATACTGGTGAGTCCACCGAGCGACATGCCGATCACGGCGTGCGCAGCCGGGGCGAGCGAGCCAACAACAACAGCGAGGTCGTCGGCAAGATTCGACGGTGTGTAGGCCCCGTCGTCACGCCAGTCGGATTGGCCGTGACCCGCCAGGTCGACTGCCACCAGCGCCACGCCGAGATCGAGTGCCACGGTGTCCCACGTGTGCGCGTTCTGCGCGCCACCATGCACGAGCACGAGCTGCGGTTCTCCAGCGCCCCACACCAACGCGCTGACGTTGCGGCCCGGTTCAACGGCGACATCGACGCGCTCAACACGTGGCGAAGCATTCACCGACAACCCGAACTCCGCGACGTTTTCGTGGAAGAGGCCAAATTCGTCATACGGTGCAGATGTCACGGACACATCGTGGCATGCGCCCACCTCGCCGTGCTACGCGACGGTTGTGGTCGTGGTCGTGGTGGACACCGGCTTGGCGGTCGTCGTCGTGGTGGTGGTGGCTACCGGCTTGGGGGTCGTCGCCGTGGGCTTCACCGCAATCGTGGTGGTTGCCGGCGGAAGCGTCGTGGTCGTCGTCGTCGTTGTTGTTGTCGTCGCCGTTGGATCGGGATAGTTGAACACCGGCAACATCTCCTTGGCCGTGTACTGCTCGGGTTCCTTACCGTCCTGGCCCCATACGTAGACGCGATCGCCGATGTGGACGAAGTTCTGGAACGTCTCGGAGATGCGCTTGTGCATGCGGATGCACCCGTGTGACGCAGGCTCGAGCGGAATCTTGTTCGCGCCGTGCACCGCAATGCCAAAGTTGAAATACACCGGATTCCACATCCCGCCAAGTGGGCCGTTGCGGATGCCCTCGACGCGCCGCTTGAACCGGAAGACGCCACCCGGCGTCTTGGACACACCGCACTCCGCCTTTTGGATCGGAGGATCGAGCTTGTTGCCCTTGTCGTCGGTATCGAGGCTGACCGTGTCGCACCACGTCTCGCCGGTACCACTCGAGATGTGGATCACGAGCGTCGGCTTGTCGTCGGTGAATACAATGGCAACCTGCTCGGGCAGATAGATCTCCATGTGGGTCTGCGCGCCGGTGCGCCGTGGCTGGATCGCAATGGGGTCTTGCATCGTCTGCCACATCTCGTTGGTGACCTTGCCAGTGGCTTGTGCCCGCGGCACCTTGAGGACGAGTTTCTCGAACGCCCACACGGCCTGCTGTGTCTGGTCGCCGAACGCACCATCGGATGCCCCTGGGGCAAAGCCCAACTCAGCAAGCCGCGCCTGCACCTGTGCGACGTCGGTTCCCGACACACCAATCACGAGTGATCGACTGAGCGACGTTTTGACCGTCGCTGGTGAGCTGTTGATGACGACGCCGGGAAGCGTGCTGGCCGGCACGGTGAGCCCAGTGGCCGAGTCGGTACCGGTACCAGGGACTGTGGTGGATTGCGGCGCGGCGCCTTTGTCGTCGTCGCTGCCACTGAAAACCCCCACCGCAACCACAACGGCCAAAACGGCCACAGCAGCTATCGCGGGCATCCAGCGATGTGATGAGGGAGGAGCCATTGGTGATCAGACGACCTTGGTGATGCCGAGCAACTCGGTGCGCAGCTCGCGCATCTCGCGCAGGATCTTGACGATGATGGCCGGGCTACTGAGCGTGGAAACGCCGCGGGTGCGCGGGAAGTAATCGACACCGAACTGGGTCACGGTGTAGCCGAGCTTCTTCGCGCGGATGACCAACTCGGCATCGATGAACGAGCCCTCGCTCTTGAGCGTGATGTTGTCGAAGATATGGCGCTTACACAGCTTGAACGCGAAGTTGATGTCTCGCATCTTCACGCCAAACATGATCCGGATGAGCAGATTATAAAAGAACGTGTAGATCGCACGCGACGAGCCTTCCTCGGTGCGGTCGTGACGATACGCGCTGACGATGTCGCTCTCGTAGAGGCGCATGATTCGCAGCGCCTTGGGCAGTTCGGCGAAGTCGAAGGGCAGATCAGCGTCGGTGTAGAGCACCACATCGCCGGTGGCGGCGGCAAAGCCGGTCTTGATCGACCCGCCGAGCTTGCGGTTTACCGGGTGATGCACGACGCGCACGTGCGCGTCGGACGCAGCTAGCGCGTCGGCGATGCGAGGCGTGTCATCGGTGGAGGCGTCGTCGACGATGATCAGTTCGTAGTCGGCAATCTCGCCGGATTCGAGAAGCGCGAGGCAAGCCGCGCGCCCCGCATCGACAGCGCGACCGATGTACTCCTGCTCGTTCCACATCGGGAAGAAGATCGAGAGTTTGGCGAATGCGGGCTGAACCATGACCAATACAAGGGTAGCCGCTCGACCCTGTCTGGCGACTTGCAGGTCGACGGGAGTTCGCCGCCGAACAGGGCTACGCTGCGATTCACATGGAGCCGCCCCATCTCGACGCAACGAATCAGGACCCTGTTCCGGCGGCAGTGCCGACGTTGCCCCCGCCGCCAGCGTTCGCGCCGCCGCGACTGCTGACGACGCCGCAGTCCTACGACATGTCGCCGATGGCGCTCTACCTCGCTCCCGATCCCACCCCGCTGGCCCCTGGCCAGCTCACGCCTGCCTGGCGCACCCTTTTCGTCGCCGGTTGGATCGGCGTCATGCTCGGATTCGGTGCGGTCTGGCAAAGCGGTCGCGCATCGGGCATCTCACCGTGGTGGTTGGGTCCGGCCACCGACCAGCGTCTCTTCGTCGTGATTGCGCTGCCGTTCGTCACCCCCACGTTGGCGGTGATCGTCGCCATCGCCAAGCTGCGAATCACCCCGTACGTGGGCATCGTTGCCGCCATCGCCACCGCAGCCATCGCCGCGTTCGATCGCGCGCGCTTCCCCGGCATCGCCACCGTCGAGTTCGCGCTCGCCGCCGCAGGACTGTTCATCAGCCTCGGAGCGTTTGCCGGACGAATGCGCGAGCCCGACTGACCGCTCCGGTACGAAGAATTGATCGAGCGATGAGTAATTTCATCGCATCGAACTTTCGGAGGGCACATGCGCACCATTCGTCATCCGCTGTCAGGGGCCACGTACGACCTCACCGAAGCCGGCACCATCATCGTCACCAAGCATGATCAGTCTGGGAATGATCAGAGTGGCGAGTTCACGGCACACGGGGTGTGGATCGCAGGCGAGCTGAAGCAGGCCGATCCCCACCTCTGCGTCTGGATCGCTGGATGTCAACTCCCAAATCGTTTCCAACAGGCCGCCGCGGCCCTGACCAAGTAGCACGGAGACCCGACGATGACACTGCTCAGCGAACCACCGGCGCCCGGCGAGGCGCGCTCGCCCGGCATCACCTATCAGCAACTACTCGACACCGATTCGCGGCCCGAGAACGTGCCCGTGGTGCTGCGTTGGCAGAGCAATGAGTTTCAGGGCGACGCCGACATCCCAGTGAGCCGCTACACCAGTCGCGAGTTCCATCAACTCGAGAAGGAAAAGATGTGGTCGCGGGTGTGGCAGATGGCGTGCCGTGTCGACGATATTCCCGTCGTGGGCGACAGCTTGGTGTACGAGATCTGTGACCAGTCGATCCTCGTCGTGCGTGCGGGCGAAGCTGACTCCAGCATCAAGGCGTACTACAACGCCTGCTTGCACCGTGGCCGCCAGTTACGCGAGCACGACGGCAACGCGACCGAACTGCGCTGCCCGTTCCATGGTTTCTGCTGGAACCTCGACGGCTCGCTCAAGCAGGTGTCGTGTGAGTGGGACTTTCCGCACATCGACCCCGTCGAGTGGGACCTCCCCGAACTCCGCGTGGGCACCTGGGGTGGTTTCGTATTCGTGAACATGGACCCCAACTGTGAGCCACTCGAGGACTTTCTGGGCAACCTGCCCGAGCACTTCGAGAAGTGGCCGCTCGAGAACCGCTACAAGGCGGCGCACGTGGCGCGCATCTTCCCCGCCAACTGGAAAGTCGTGCAGGAGGCCTTCATGGAGGCCTTCCACGTGGTGGCTACGCACCCACAACTTCTCGCCGGAATCGGCGACGCGAACAGCCAGTACGACTGGGAAGGCAACTTTTCACGGGCGATCACCGCGAACGGGACGCCGAGTCCACACATCAACTTCACTCCGAGCGAGCAGGACATGTTCGACGCCGTCTCTGATCGCCGTCTCGATGAGCCGCCCTTTCTGGTGCTCACCGATGGTATGACGGCACGCTCGGTCACTGGCCGCGGCGGGCGGATGAACCTGCGCAAGACCATCGGCGACGCGGCCGACACGATCAGCGATGCCGAATTGTCCGAGAGCATCTACTACACGTTGTTCCCGAACTTCCATCCGTGGGGCGCGTACAACCGCATCGTCTATCGCTTTCGGCCCTATGGGGACAACCATGAGATGTCGATCATGGAATGCATGTTCCTCGAACCCTTTGATCCGAACAAACCCAAGCCAAAGAACGTGCCTATCCATTGGCTCGGCATCGACGACGACTGGACCGAAGCGCCCGAATTGGGATTGCTGGCCCGGGTCTTCAATCAGGACAGCTTCAATCTGCCCAGGGTGCAAGTTGGTCTGCGTTCGATGAAGAAGCCCGGAGTCACCTTGGCCAACTACCAAGAGACCAAGCTGCGCCACTTCCACAATCTGCTCAGCGCTTGGACCACCAAACCCTGAGACTCGGAGTTCTCGCTGCCGCCTACGCTGCCGTCGCCGCCGACGCCGCCATGACTTCGATGAAGATGCACTCGCCGGGACACGCTTCGGCCGCATCGACGACAGCCTGAAAACTCCGTTCGGGCACCCACGCGAGACTGCCTGACCCACCCGGGTCGTTCAGTGGGTAACCCTCCTCGGCGACATAGGCAATACCGTCCTCGAGCTGAACGAACACATCGGGACAATGATCGATACACAGCCCATCGCCCGTGCACAAGTCCTGATCGATCCACACGCGCATGAGTTGAGGGTATCGAAGGATTTGCTCACGCGCCCGACCGTGCGCCCACTACCCTTCAGCCCCGATGGATGCTCCCGTAGCCAAGCAGATTCCGTTCGAGTGGAGCCGCCCGAGCGGTTCGTTCAGCGACCCGTGGGCGTGGATGCGCGACCGCGAAGATCCCGACACGATTGCCTACATCGAGGCCGAAAACCGCTACGCCGACGCGTACTTCGCGCCGCACGCGCCCTTCATCGACACCGTGTTCGACGAGATCAAATCACGTGTCAAGGAAACCGACCTGTCCGCGCCAGTACGCAAGGACCAATGGTGGTACACCACCCGCACCGTCGAAGGTCAGAGCTACGCGATCCACTGCCGTGGTGCGTCAATGGATACCGCCTCAGATCAGGTGCTGCTCGACGAGAACACCGAAGCGAACGGGCACGACTACTTCTCGCTCGGCGCATTCGACGTGAGTCTCGACCATCGTCTGCTGGCATGGTCCTGCGACACCGACGGCAGCGAGCGATACACCATGCGCATCCGCGATCTGGCCACGGGGAACGAACTCGACGATGTCATCACCGACACCACCTGGGGCGGGTGCGCATGGTCGCACGACGCAACCGTGGTGTTCTATGTGAAACCCGACGAGGCAATGCGCCCATATCAGGTATGGCGCCATCGCCTCGGCACCGATCAGTCACAGGATCAACTCGTGTTCGAGGATCTCGACGAGCGCTACTTCGTGTCGGTCGAACTCACCCGCAGCGGCGAGTGGCTCGTCATCGAATCGAGCAGCAAGTTGACCTCCG
The DNA here is from genome assembly GCA_043753895.1 of Actinomycetota bacterium. Classification (GTDB taxonomy): domain Bacteria; phylum Actinomycetota; class Acidimicrobiia; order Acidimicrobiales; family Ilumatobacteraceae; genus WLMZ01. The sequence continues at coordinate 4,849 of JAYUWK010000059.1, read as the reverse complement.
AGGTTGCGCTCATCTCATCGCACGAGCCGGGGTCCGAGCCCCGTGTCGTACGGCCGCGCGTGGAGGAGATCGAGTACCACCTCGATCACTGGGGCGACCGATTCGTCATCGTCACAAACCTCGACGCCGAGGACTTCCGCGTCATGACCGCGCCGCTCGCGCAGCCCGACGAATGGATCGAATTCGTCGCGCATGAATCCGGGCGCCGCATCGTTGGCGCCGAGCCATTTGCCGGGCACCTCGTGTTGCACGAGTGGCATCGCGCCCAGCCTCGGGTCCGCGTGCTATGGGCCGACGGGCGCGAGCGCGTGATCGATCTCGGCACCGAACCACACGATGTGGAACTCGACGCGAACCCAGAGTGGACCGCCGACACGATTCGCTTCATGTACCAGTCCTTCACCACGCCGGCGACGGTGTACGCCGAGCACGTGGCTACCGGCGAACGCTCGTTGTTGAAGCAGACGCCGGTTCCGGGGGTCGATCTCACCCGCTACACCGCCAGCCGCGAATGGGCCACAGCCCCCGATGGCACGCAGGTGCCTGTCGACGTGGTGCGCGGTGTTCATGCCCAGGCCGATGGATCGGCACCGTGCGTGGTCTACGGCTATGGCTCATACGAGGTGAGCTTGGCGCCGTGGTTCTCCGTGGCGCGGCTGTCCTTGCTCGATCGGGGCTGGATCTTCGCGCTCGTCCATCCGCGTGGCGGCGGCGAGTTGGGTCGTCGCTGGTACCTCGACGGCAAGCTGCTCGCCAAGATGAACACCTTCACCGACACCATCGCGTGCTGCGACCATCTCGCCGCCAGCGGCTGGGCCGCTCCCCACCGGCTCGCACTCCGCGGTGGTAGTGCAGGCGGATTGCTGGTTGGGGCATGCATCAACATGCGTCCCGAACTGTTTGCCTGCGCCGTTGCCGAGGTGCCGTTTGTCGACGTGGTGTCCACGATGAGCGATCCCACGCTGCCGCTCACCATCACCGAGTGGGAGGAATGGGGTGATCCGAGATCGCAGCCCTGGGCCGACTACATGCTCAGCTACTCGCCGTTCGACAACGTCAGCGCACATCAATACCCGGCGCTATACGTAACAGCGGGCCTCAATGATCCGCGAGTCAGCTTCCACGAACCGGTGAAATGGGTCGCCAAGCTGCGCGAGCTGGGTACCTCACCCGCGCTGGTGTTCAAGTGCGAAATGGGTGCAGGTCACGGCGGGCCGAGCGGGCGCTACGAGAGTTGGCGTGACGAAGCACGCGTGATCGCGTTCTTGGTGGCGACGACGTAATCTCAGGCGGCGATCGCAATCACCGCGATAGCGATCAACACGGCGTTGCGCGCAAGGTGGCGCCATCCCAACGGCCGCGCACTCCACGACCCGAAACACGCGCAAGGTGGATGCTTGCCTTGGGCAAGCCGCAACACCAGCAAGCCGGTGAACACCACCAGCATCCCGAGCGCGATCGCTGCAGGAATCGGTCGGGCAAGCTGCACGCACAACAGTGCACCGACGATGATTTCGATCCACGGTACCAACGGGATCACAAACGTGGGAGCACCCAGTTCGCGGGCCTGAGCGGGCCACGTGGGCGTGGAGAGCTTGGCGCCACCGGCAACGAGAAAGGCAATACCGAGACAGATGGACGCGGCCGCTGTCACACCTCGATCGTCAGCCCTTCGGAGGCTGCGAAGACCTCGACACCGAGTCGTTCGCCTTGCAGCATGACCGACTTGGTGATGTAGTCCACGGCATCGTCGCAGCGGGTGGGATCGTGGTGGAACAGGGCCAAGCGTTTTGCGCCGGCCTCGGCGGCGAGCCAGAGCGCGTACTCGGCAGTGCAGTGTCCCCACGTGCTCTTCGCGGCGAACTCGGATGCAAGGTATTGCGAATCGTGCACGACGAGGTCGCAGCCATCGATCAATTCGAGCGCGCCGGGTGACGCACCCATCGAGCCGTCGTAGGGCATCTGGTGATCACTCAGATAGGCGATCGACGTGTCATTCCACGTGACTCGATAGCCACAGGTGGGACCGACATGGGGAATGAGGCGCGCCTTGACGGACACGTCGCCGATGGCAAAGTCGGTGTCGCTCACATCATGAAATCGCAGCGTGCCGGGGAACATCGTCAACTCGATCGGAAACAGCGGTGGACGAATCGTGGCCAACAACACATCGCGGATCGTACGACCATCTTCTTGCGGCGGCCCGTAGACATCGAACTCAGCCCCCGCCTGCAGCACCGGGGTGAAGAAGGGCAGCCCCTGTGTGTGATCCCAATGCAGATGCGTTAGCAACGCGTGCCCACGGAATGTGCCGTCGTTGGGTTGATCCATACCGAAGTAGCGCAGGCCCGTCCCGAGATCGAACACGATGGGGTCGCGTTCGGGAATGTCGAGCGCGACGCACGAGGTGTTGCCGCCGTAGCGCGCCACGTCGCTGCCGTTGCACGGGGTAGACCCGCGTACGCCGTAGAACGTGACCTTGATTGCGTCTTCTGATTTCACGTGACCCCCGGGAACCTAACCTAGACAATCTAGGCCATTCGCGTGAACGCCAAACGGCTGTGACGTCGGTCGCACAGGCCGGGGCCGCGCAGGCTACGGTCAACGCATGGATCGCACGCTTCCCGACGGCCTTGTGGTCATCGTCAAACGCGAGTGCGCAACGTGTGTGATGGTGGTGCCCGTTCTCGAACGTCTGCACGCAACCATCTACACACAGGACGACCCCACGTTCCCCGAGGGGCTCGGTGCCATCCACGACAGCGACCTCAGCGTGAGTTGGCATCTCGACATCGAGACCGTGCCAACGCTGCTGCGCATCATCGATGGCCGAGAAGTAGATCGCACCGTCGGCTGGAGCCGCGCCGCCTGGCAAGCCATCACCGGAATTGCCGACCTGGGCGACGAGCTGCCTGTGATGCGACCCGGCTGCGGTTCTCTCTCGGTGGACCCCAACCTCGAGGACGAACTCCGCGCCCGCTTCGGTGCCACCGCGCTGCGCGCCCGGCGCGTGGAAATCGCCGATGCTGAAGACGACATGGACGCCATGTTTGATCGGGGTTGGACCGACGGCCTGCCCGTGGTGCCACCTACCGAGGTACGCGTCATGCGCATGCTCACGGGCACCACCCGCGCTCCGGGCGATGTGGTGGCCGTGGTCCCACCCGATCTCGTGGAGGTCACGGTAGAGAAGGTCGCAATCAACTCAGTCATGGCCGGCTGTACTCCTGAGTGCCTACCGTGGGTAATCGCCGCGCTCGAAGCGGTGTGCACCAACGAGTTCAACATCCATGGAGTACTCGCCACCACGATGCCCGTCGGCCCGGTGGTCATCTGCAACGGCCCAGGCACCCGCGCGATCGGCATGAACAGCGGCATGAACGTGCTCGGCCAGGGCAACCGCGCCAACATGACTATTGGCCGAGCGTTGCAGCTCATCATCCGCAACGTAGGCGGCGGTCGCCCTGGTGAGGTAGACCGCGCCACCCATGGCAACCCCGGCAAGCTGAGCTTCTGCTTCGCCGAAGACGAACTCGGTTCGCCGTGGACGTCACTCGCCGTCGCTCGCGGGTTGGCCCCTGACGCTGACGCCGTCACCGTGTTTGCCGGAGAGGGTCCGCGCTGCGTTGTCGACCAACTCGCCCGCGACCCGGACAGCCTGGCCAACACCTTCGCTGCGTGCCTGCGAACGCTGCATAACCCCAAGCTCGTGCTTGCCTTCGATGCCATCGTCATCATGGGACCCGAACACGCCCGCGTGTTTGCAGACGCCGGCTGGGACCGAGATCGAGTCCTCGCCGAAATCCATGCCCGCCTCCAGCTGCCCGGCAGCGAACTGGTGCGTGGCGCGGGAGGTATCGCTGAGGGCATTCCCATCCATCTCGCCGACGTCACCCTGCCCAAGTTCCGACCGGATGGCCTGTTGCTGGTGCACGCCGGCGGCGGCGCCGGGCTCTTCTCGGTGATCATCGGTGGATGGGCCAACGGCGAAGTCGGCAGCCAGCCCGTGACACAACTCGTCAACCAGCCCAACAACCAGCCCAACAACCAGCCCAACAACCAGGGAGCGCCATGAGCACTGTCATCCTCGACCCCACCAACGAGCGCCGCCTGGCTGAGATGACCCGTTGCAGCCGACCGACGTCGCTGGCTGGCCTGACCGTTGGCCTGCTGGATATCTCCAAGGCTCGCGGCGACGTGTTCTTGAACCAGCTCGAGCAACGTCTGCTCGAAACCGGCGCCACGGTGAAGCGCTTCCGCAAACCAACCTTCACCAAACCCGCGCCGGTAGACCTGCGGCACGAGATCGCCAGCCAGTGCCAAGTGGTCATCGAGGCCTTGGCTGATTGAGGCAGTTGTACGTCGTGCAGTGTGCACGACATTGTTGATCTGGAGCGTCGCGGTATTCCCAGCGTGTTCGTGGCGTCGGGTGAATTCGTCACCGCAGCCGAGTCTCAGTCGATCTCGCTCGGCTTTCCCACTGTGGCACGCGTGTTCACCCCCCACCCCATCCAGGACCGCACCGACGACGAGATGCGCGCGTACGCCGACCTCGCCTTCGATGACATCGTTGCTGCGATCACCAGCGTTCGGTAGGTCGACAACCTCAACCATGTCACGCCGCCCGTAAACGGGGAGGCCCCGTTGTCATGACGGTCTCGTCAGGCAGGCAAATCGTCAGCGTTCGGTCTTCGAGCAGCGTGAGAGCCCAACCATCGACATGTACATTGCGATGATGCCTACTGCAGAGCGGCAACAAATTGCAGAGATCGGTGAGCCCGCCGTGTCGCCACCAGTGCACGTGGTGGATCTTGCAGTGCTCGAAACGCACCGCGCAGCCCGGTATCGC
>JAYUWK010000058.1:0-46096 GCA_043753895.1 Actinomycetota bacterium | reverse complement strand
TCTCGAGTTCGTTGACGAGATCGGTGTTCAGCACGCGGTGCGGTACGCCATCGACCTGCTTGCTCACGGTGGTGTCGGTGACCGACTTCGAGAGGTAGTAGTCCTTCACCGACTGTGGCACCGCCGAGTCGTTGGTGAGCAGGAACCGGGTACCCATGGCAATGCCGTCGGCCCCGTATGCCAGCGCGGCAACGAGCCCACGGCCGTCGAAGAAGCCGCCGGCGGCAATCACTGGGACCTTGCCTGCTACGGCGTCGACCACTTGCGGCAGCAAGATGGTGGTGGGCACGGATCCGGTGTGGCCGCCGCCTTCCCCACCTTGCACGAGTAGTGCATCGACTCCCCACTGCAACACCTTCTCGGCGTGGCGTTTTGCGCCGATGGAGGGCACCACCAACACCCCGCCGTCGTGCAACTGCGAGATAAGCGCTTCCTTGGGTGCCTGAGCAAAGCTCGCCACACGCACCTGTTGATCGATCAACAGCTTCACGCGATCGCCCACGTCGGCGGAGTCGGCGCGCAGGTTCACGCCGAAGGGCTTGGTCGTTCGCGACTTCACCTGCGCCACTGCCGCGGTGAGCTGCGCAAAGTCCATCGTGGCACTTGCGAGAATGCCGAGGCCGCCAGCGTTCGAGGTGGCGCTGGTGAGACGCGGCCCAGCGACCCACCCCATGCCTGTTTGCACGATGGGGTACTCGATGCCGATGAGGTCGCACAGACCCGTGTGTAACCGCGGATGCATCACGACACCGAGCCCATCACGACACCCCGACCCATCACGACACCTCGCGGTGACGCAGCCCGCGTGGGTCGAGGCGATCGATCACGGCGAGCTCGTCGTCGGTGGGGCCTCGCGTCTCGGTGACCTCGGCATCGATCACGAGCTCGAAGCTCGTCGCGGCCTGCACGTCGGCAACCGACACGCCGGGGTGCGTGCTCACGAGCCGCATCGAGTGGTCCGCAGATTTGAAATCGAGTACCGCCAGGTTGGTGATGACCCGTGGCAGACGGTGGTTGCGCTGCACCCATTCCGACAGCTGCGCAGCACGGTCGTAGCCGAGACCGCTGACCATGTCGACCGTGTTCACGAACACGTTGGTGGTGTGCTTGGGGATGAAGAAGCTGGTGGCATGGTTGATGGTGTTGCCAGGCCCGCCCCGGACACCGAGCAACTGTGCCTTGGGACGCTCCCAAGGGCCGATGTTGGCAATGTTGGTATTGCCGTAACGGTCGATCTGGCTCGCACCCATCATCACGTGACGACGGCCTCCCCACAGCGTGTCGAACACACTGCGGAACGGGATCCAACCCTCGACCTGCTTGTCGGTCCCACCGATGGGTAACTCGTTGCCGATGTAGAACGCCTCGCCATCGCTGACGAGCAGATCGGGTTCGAAGGTGCTGCGCGCGGTCCGCGCCCCGAGCATGGGGATGGTGCCCATGCCGCTCGCGAAGATCTCTCCGTCGCCGCGAAATGCCTCGGCAGCAGCAATGACCACGATGTCTGCCAACGCGGTCATGACTGCGCCTTCCACTCGGTGACTGCTGCCTGATAGTGAGCCTCGCTGCCTTGCAGGAACCGCTCGCTGAAGGCCTTCCAGTCATCGGGATTGCCCGCCGCCGTTGCGTAGGCCTTCTGAAACGCTTCGTCGCGGCCGTAGTCGGGTTCGCACGTTGTGAAGTGCGCTCCATTGGGCGCTTCGATCACGCCATCGACCATGCTGCGGTTGATGCGTAGCGTGTGGAACGTGCCCTCGTTCAGCAGTTCGTCGGTGGCCACGATGCGTTCGCAGCTGAGATAGCGATGGCCCGGCTCGCATGCGCTGAGGAACAAGTCATCGAAGTAGATATCGGGTCCCAAGAACTGCGCGTTGCCGCTGGCGTCGCTGCGGTTGAGGTGCACGAACGCCGCATCGAGCCGAATGGCGGGCACCGCGAGCAACTCCTCGCCGTCGTCGTAGGGCGAACGCACTGTACGGAGCGACGAGTTCACATCCATCACTCCGGAGCCGAGCCCTGCCCGAGTGGGCAGGAACGGCAACCGCAGCGACCCCGCGTACAACGCCCACTGCAGCATGCCCTCGTCGTACTCGACGGGTTCGGCGATCGTGCCCGCCTGACGGGCCGCACGCCAGTGCGGCTCCAGCGGAATGGAGTCCAGCGATACGAAGCCGTAGATGATGCGCCGGATCTTGCCGGCCGAGGCGAGCAGGCCGACATCGGGGCCGCCGTAGGACACGATGGTGAGGTCCGTCAACGACGAACGCAGGAGTGCGCGCACCAAGCTCATCGGCTTGCGTCGGCTGCCCCACCCACCGATGCCGATGGTCATGCCATCGGACAGCGACGCAATGGCATCGTCCTCGGTGGTGCGCTTGTCGCGGCTCATGCCGACGTCGCTTCGGACGACGTGCCCTGTGACTTTGCGGTGCCGGCGAAGTCGTCGCGAAGTTCGTCGGCCACGCCCGACAGGTTCAGCTCGAAGGTGAAGCCCTGCTCGAAGCGGTAACTGCGCTTCACGTCCCAGAGGTCGATGCCATTCAGGCATTCCTTGGCGGCGCGTATGACGGTGGGCGACTTGGCTGCAATCGAGCGGGCGACGACCATCGCCGCCTCGCGCAACTCGGCCCGTGGCACCACCTGCAACACACTGCCGAAGTGGTGCAGCTCGGCCGCCGTTGCTGTTGCGGCGGTATACACCATCGCGCGCATCTTGTGTTGAGGAACGAGACGGCTGAGGTGTGTTGCCGCGCCGAGCGCCCCGCGATCCACTTCGGGCAGACCGAACGTGGCATCGTCGCTGGCGATGATGATGTCGGCGTTGCCGACCAGGCCGATACCACCCCCGACGCAGAAGCCGTTGACGGCAGCAATCACCGGCACGGCACACTCGTACACCGCGGCGAAGGCTGCGTAGCAGCCCTTGTTCGCACCGATGAGTGCATCGAAGCCGGTGGTGTTCTGCATCTCTTTGATGTCTACTCCAGCGTTGAAGCCGCGCCCCTCGGAGCGCAGCACAACGACGCGGGTGTTCGCATCGCGACCGGCCGCGGTGACGTGCTCGGCGAGTTCGAACCAGCCGGCCACCGTGAGTGCGTTGACCGGCGGACAATCGACCACGATCTCGGCAATCCCGAGATCGTCGACGTGTGTGGAAATCCCCATGGGCCGAGACTAGTTGCTATCTGACGGAGCGTCAGATTCGAGTGACTACGCTGGCTGCATGGCTCTCACGATCGACTTCTCTGGCAAGGTGGCGCTCGTCTCCGGGGCCACCAAGGGTGTGGGTCGCGGCATCGCCCAACGCTTTGCCGACGCCGGCGCAACCGTTGTGGTGTGCGCCCGCAAACCTGCCGACGATCTACCACCTGATTGGCAGTTTTTCCCCGCCGACCTGCGCGACGGCGACGCAGCGTTCGCGATGATCGACGCCGTCGTTGCGGCCAACGGTCGTCTCGACATACTCGTGAACAACGCGGGGGGCTCCCCACCGGTCGACACATCGACCGCACCGTCACGCATCACCGAACGATTGGTGCAGCTCAACCTGCTCGCGGCCATCTACTGCAGCCAGCAGGCTAACCACCACATGCAGTTGCAACCCGACGGTGGTTGCATCGTCAACATCTCCAGTGTGTGTGCTGTGCGTCCCTCGCCCACCACGGCCGCCTATGGCGCGGCCAAGGCAGGGCTCAACAACTACACGGCAACCTCTGCGCTCGAGTGGGCCCCGAAGGTGCGCGTCAACAGCATCAGCGCAGGGATGATTCGCACCGAGCAGGCGCACCTGTTCTACGGCGACGAAGCCGGTATCGCTGCGGTTGGCGCCACGGTACCCATCGGACGTCTCGCGCTGCCGAGCGAGATCGGCGATCTGTGTGTCTACCTCGCCTCGCCGATGGCCAGCTATGTCACCGGGGCCAACGTTCTCGCACACGGCGGCGGCGAGACACCCGCGTTTCTCAACGCGTCGCACTGAGGTCTTCGTCCGCCCCCGCTGCCGGCGCGCCCTGATGCGGTCGCGCCAGAAGTGACCGGCGCACGACGAGCAACCACAAGCAAGCAGCGACCGCCGACACGAAAACGGCCTGTGGCATCGCGCTGCTCCCGGAGCGGTCGAGCATCTGCCCGATGACGTAGGGCAATACCAACCCACCGACCCCCGCAGCGCTGACAAACCACGACGTGGCCCGACCCGAGAGCGCAATGTGTTCCTCGGCGTATGCGATCATCGTCGCAAACTGCGGCGCGATCGCGAAGCCCATCAGGATCGTGGTGACCCAGACGACGGTCGGGGCACCATCGCCGACGATCATCACTGCGAGCACCACGACCGTGAGCGCGCATGATCCGCCGAGCAGCACACCCGAGCGGAGCCGGCGCGACAACACCACAGCGACGAGTCGCCCCAACGTGAACGACAACCAGAACGCGGTGTTCAGCCAGGTGGGTGCTTCGACACCGGGCAGGCCGATCCCCTCGGCGTAGGTCTTGAGCCAGCCCGCGAAGCCGACCTCCACGCCCACGTAGAGGAAGAAGAAGATACTGATGACCAGCAGAATCCTCACCGGGGTCACGACCTGTTTCACCTGCGTTGCCACGCCCACTGCGAACGGCGTCGGCGTCTCGTGTATCAATACGATCGCCGCCAATGCGAAACCCGAAACTGCGAGCAGACCGGAGAGGAATCCGAGCCCGCCACTCCATGCCAACGAGCGGTCGACCAGCAACGGGCTGGCGAGCGCTCCGATGCCGAAGAACAGATGCAACGCATTGAGCAGACGCGCTGATCCGGCACCTCGGGTGTGCCACACCACCAAGGTGTTACATCCGACATCGATGTCCCCGGCGAACGCCCCGAGCAACGCAAAGGGCACCGCCAGGGCCGCCACGCTGGTGCAGTGCGGGATCATCAGGGCCGAGCACGCAAGACCCACCAGGCCACCCGCCACCGCATGATGGCCCGAGCCCCTGTCGTACAAACGCCCACTCAGCAGCGAGCCGATGAGATAGCCAAGGGCCTGGGCCACGAAGAGCGCACCGATGTCGCCTTTGCTCACGTTGGCGCGTTCACGCAAGTACGTGAGCGCGGGGCCGAGCATGCTCAGCGACAGGCCCATCACCACGAACGAGGCGAGGTACACCCACCCAGCGGCAGGTCGCTTCGGGATTGCTCTGGTCACGGGCGAAGGTCCGGGCGGTCTGCCCAGCGTCGGTCCCGGCGTTGCGCGCGACCGACGCTGAGGCGCAGCGAATCAACGAGCGCCTGGCGAAGATCGGCAGGGCTCACCACCTCGTCGAAACTCAGTGTGTCGGCCTGACGCCATGGCCCACCCTGCTCGAGATCGGCGAGGCGGGCACGGGTGGGATCATCAGCAGCGATCGCATCTGCGCCGCCTCGGGCCGGCATCGCGCCCACGGTTGCGTCGGGCAGTGCCAACGTGACGGTCTGGCCGTCGAATGGGTTCTGGCCCATCATCGAACTGCCGAAGCCGTAGGCCTTGCGGAGTGTCACATGCAGCTTTGGACCGGGATGACGGTGTTGGGCCACGAACATTCGCGCTGCCGCCCTCAACGCCCCCGAACGCTCGGCGGCTGCGCCGGGGATGACCCCGGGGTTGTCGGCGAGCAGAACGAGCGGCAGTCCATGCGCTGCCGCGAGATCGATGAACCGCGCCGCCTTCGCTGCGGCATCAGCGTCGAGCGCGCCGCCGCGCACCATTGGTTGGTTCGCGACCACCGCAACGGCAGTCCCGTTGAGACGCGCGAACGCAGTGACCATCGAGGTGCCGAACAGTGCTTGCACGACGAGCACCGAGTCCCCATCGAACACGGCTTCAAGAACCGGCACGATGTCATACGGCATCCGCTGGTTCGCGGGGATCAGCTGTGTGAGCGGCGTCAGTCGCGATGGCGGTTGCGGCGACGCCACATCGGAACCGAGCAGTGCAAGGAGTTCGCGCACCAGCGTCAGTGCGTGGTGGTCGTCGTCAGCCCCGAGATGCGCAACGCCCGAGGCAAGATGCACTTCGCTGCCGCCGAGCGACTCCTTGTCGATCTGCTCGCCCGTCGCCGCAGCGACCAAGGGGGGGCCGGCAACGAACAGTTGTCCCTGACCGCGCACCATGATGACGAGGTCGCACAGCGGAGCGGTGAGCGCGCCATGGCCGGCCGATGCGCCGTGCACCACCGCGATAGTGGGCACCACGCCGGCCAGGTCGGCGAGTAACGAGAGATCGGTCGGCGCCGGCCGCACGCGGTCTGGCTGTGCGCTGACTCGGTGCCCGGCCCCGTCGAGCAGCATCACCAATGGCACGCGTTCCTGTGCGGCGAGTGTGGCCAATCGTGCGCGCTTGGACATTCCCGCTGAACCAATGGATCCGCCCTGCACGGTGGCGTCTTCCGCGCCCACGAGCACGGGACGTCCGTCGACCAACCCATGACCGGCGATGAAGGCGTCGCGTGGTGCGTCGATGGCCAGACCGGCGAACGTGCCGATCTCGCGGAACGTGCTGGCATCCAGCAATGCCAGCACCCGCTCGATCGCGGTGAGTGCGCCTTTCGCGTGCTGACGATCGATGCGCTCGGTGCCGCCCTGCGCGTGCGCAACTGACTGTCGGCGTTCGAATCCATGGAGCAACCCGTCCCAACCCGAGGGTCCTGTTCCACCCTGATCACCCATGTTGGCCTTCCGTACGAGGTTCACGGGCAGATCACATCAGCCGCTCAGCTCGATGGTACCCGGGCGCACAAACCGCCGGTATGTGCGAACGGCGCGCCGACGGAGAAGAACTCCCTGTAACGCGCGTGTAGCGGGTGCGACCCCCGAACTGATGAGCGGTAGCGTCCAGTTGTCATGCGCGCCGTTGTCGTACTCACCCATCCGGCCGAGCAGAGCTTCACGCGCGCAACCTGCGCGGCCGCGGTGCGCGGACTCACCCGGGCTGGTCACGTCGTCACCGTGCTCGATCTGTATGGCATGGGCTTCCAGCCGGCGATGACCAATAGCGAACGCATCGCATATCACGGTGACGAACCCGTGATCGACCCACTCGTTGCTCAGTCGGTCGCAGCGATTCGTCAGGCCGAGATCCTGGTGTTCGTTTACCCCACATGGTGGAGCGGGCTGCCCGCGATGCTCAAGGGTTGGCTCGAAAAGACAATGGTGCCGGGTGTCGCCTTCGTCTTCAACGCGGATCACCGTGTGCGCCCGGGCCTCACGAACATTCGTCGCATCGTCGGTATCAGCAGCTACGGATCGCCGCGAATGTACATCAAGGCCATCAATGACAACGGGCGTCGGACGCTGTTGCGGGCGCTCCGATTGAACACCGGCCCGCTCACCCGCACCACCTGGCTGGCGTTCTACGACATCGACGGTTCGACGATCACCCAACGTGAGGCGTTCATCGCCAAGGTCGAGCAGAAAGTGGCAGCACTGTGAAGACGCTCGTCATCTACTGCCATCCCGAGCCGAAGTCTTTCACTGCGAACATGCGCGATGTCACGGTGGCCGCCCTGCGTAGCGCCGGCCACGAGGTGCGCCTCACCGACCTCTACGCAGAGGGCTTCGACCCACTTGTCTCGGCCGAGGAACACGCCCGACATCGCGAGAATCCCACAGGCGCATTGGGCATTGCCGACTACGCCGACAACCTGCGCTGGTGCGAGTCGCTCGTACTCGTGTACCCAACCTGGTGGGCCGGGCAACCGGCGATGCTGAAGGGCTGGATCGATCGCGTCTGGTCGAACGGTGTGGCATGGGAAATGCCCGATGGTACCCATCGAATCCGTCCACTGCTGCGCAATGTGCGCCGCCTCACGGTGGTGACCACACACGGGTCGTCTAAGTTGGTCAACGCGCTAGAGGGCGAAGGTGGCAAACGAACGGTGACACGCAGCTTACGCGTGTTGTGCCATCCGCTATGTCGCACGCGATGGCTTGCGCTGTACAACATCGATCGATCGACGCCGGATCAGCGCAACGACTTCATGAAGCGCGTGACCGAGCGTCTCGCGCGATAGCGACCGCCACCTCAGCAGCGACGCCGGCGTTGTTCTCGGCAAGGGCCAGGTTGGCGGGAATACTCCGCCCGGCTGTTGCCTCGCTGATGCGTGCCAGCACGAACGGAGTGACCTCCGCGCCGGTGACTCCAGCAGCGGCACACTCGGCCAACGCCCGTTGCAACACGCCATCGAGCACGGTGGCGTCGAGTTCGTCGGTGTGCGGAATGGGGGCCGTGAGCAGGATGCCGCTCTGCGCACGACTGCGCGCCACGAAGATCGCCGCGACCTCATCGGCGGTATCGACGCGATGTGCGACGCGAAAACCGCTAGAGCGTGTGTAGAAGGCGGGAAACCAATCGTGCTGCCAACCCAAAACCGCTACGCCGACGGTCTCGAGGTATTCGAGGGTCTTGGACAGATCGAGGAATGCCTTCGCGCCGGCGCACACGGTGATGACCGGCTGATGTGCCAATGCATCGAGATCAGCCGAGACGTCACCCGTGAGTTCCGCACCGCGATGCACACCGCCGATGCCCCCCGTGGCGAAGACCTGCACACCCGCTGCTGCGGCGAGCGCGACAGAGGCCGACACCGTGGTGGCACCGAACTCCCACGACTGCCCGACGGCCACTGCGAGATCGCGTTCGGCGACCTTGCGAGCAACACCAAGGATGCGCGGGTACTCAGATGCTTCGATGCCCACCCTGGCCACGCCATCGAGCACTGCCGTTACGGCTGGCACTGCTCCCGCGTTACGAACGGCCGCAATACAACGGAGCAGCGCTTCGTTGTTGTAGGGCGACGGCAGTCCGAGGTTCGAGAAGATGGTCGACTCCATCGCGACCACCGGCTCGCCATTTGCGAGGGCTCTGGCGACTTCGGGAGACAATGCGGGATGAAGCACTCGTCCAGTGTGCCAGCGAGTGTTCGTGATGCGCTAAGACGTGGCCATGACACACGACGAGATCAACGACCTTGCCCACCGGTTCGTTACTGCAGTTGCCGCCGGCGACACCGCCACCGTGGAGGCCATCTACGCCAACGACGCGACCATTTGGCACAACTTCGACAAGGTCGATCAGACCAGGGCCGAGAATCTGGCGACGCTGGCCGGCATGCATCGCATGCTCACGAATATTCGCTATGACGACATCCGTCGCACCGTTGTCGACGATGGTTTCTATCAGCAGCACGTGCTGCGTGGCACCGGCAAGAACGGTGAACTCGATCTGCCGGCAATACTGCGCGTCTACGTGAGCAACGGCCGTATCACCCGGCTCGAGGAGTACCTCGACACGGCGCAGATCGCTGCCGCGATGCGTTGACAAGCAAGCCGTCCACGCGCTGGTGCGCGAACCGGCTTACTTACTCGGAAATACTTATTCAGGAAGGTGCTCCTGCCACGACGACCGGTTGCTTCGACACCGACACGCCGCCCTGCACCTCGTCGGTGATGGCGAGCAGGGTGACATCTCCTGACACGGTGAACAGTTCCGTGCCCGGGCGCGAGCCCAGAACGCCGAGCGAGATGAGCTGACCATTGATCTGGCCCCACAACTGATAGGTGCGTGACGCATCGAGCGTGGGCAGGCTGTCGGCGAGCAGAAAGCCGTGCCCGCGGGGATCCACGACAGCACGTACCTTCACACCAGCCGCCGTCTCCGATGTGAGTTGCGCCTCCACCGATGCAGGGTCAGCCATCGCAACTGCCACGGCGCGTTCGATGCCGTTCGCCGCTGACGTGTTTGGTGTCGAGCCCGACACCCGCACGGCAACGATGGCGATCAACGCCGCCGCAGCAGACGCCCCAACCCATGCGCCAACCGTGCGCCAACGCCGACTCGACGTGCTCGGACGCAGCGCAAGGACAGTGCCCAGTTCCTCGACAGGTGCTTCCTCGGTGCCTTCGAGCGACCCAGCGATGCGCTCCCACAGACCATCAGGGGCGTCCATGCCCGACCATGCCAGCATGGTCGCGACCTCACGATGATTCTGCACCTCGAGACGGGCGCGGGGACTTGCCAAGAGGTAATCGTCGACAGCCCGACGCTCGTCGTCGTCGACCGCATCGAGAGCGTACGCCCCGAGCAGTTCCTCGATCTCGAACGGTACGGTCGCCATCACTGATCTCCTATCGCGACGCCAGCGTCTTGTAACGAACCACGAAGCCGTTTGAGTCCGACGCGGATGCGACTCTTCACGGTTCCTTCTGCCTCGCCGAGTTGCTCGGCGACCTCGCGGTATGTGAGCCCGCCGAAGTAGGCCAATTCGATCGCGGCCCGCTCGCCCTCGTGGAGATCGGCGAGCGCCTCGCGCACCTGCGCGGCCAGCATGAGGTCCCACACCTCGCGATCGACGTCGTATCCAGACTCGGCTGCGCTTCGCGCATTACGGTCTTCTCGACGGCGACGAGACGAGTTCGACCTCAACACATCAACCGAGCGCCCATGCGCGTGAGCGAGAAGAAAGCTGCGCAGCGAACCGCGCTCGGGATCGAAGCGGTCTGGCGTATTCCACAGCCGAAGGAACACTTCTTGAACGACTTCCTCGGCTTGGGCGTGGTCGCCGAGCAGTCGTTTCGACAAGCCGAACACCGACCCGGAATGGCGGCGGTACGCCTCGGCCAGCGCACTTTGGCGGTATCGGGCGATGGCCATCACGAGCGCGGCATCTGATGCCGAGCCGAAATCGTCGCGAGTGCCACTCATCATGCTGGTTCTACGGAGCGGCGGGAAGGCTGGATGATGGCTCGCGAACGTTTCTCGTCGAGCGCCAGACGGCTGTCGGCAAACCGATCGAACCGAGTGACTGCTTCGATATGTGATGTGTTGGGGAACAGGTCGAGTACCTCGGTACCTCGATGCGCGAAGCCGTGTTCACGCAGCAAACGGGTGTCACGTGCCAGCGAGCCGATGTCGCAACTGACCAGCACGATGCGCCTCGCGCCGGTGGCCCCGAGCAGAGCCGCAGCGACCTTGTCGAGGCCACTTCTTGCCGGATCCGCGATCACGACATCGGCGTCAATGGGCTGCCATTTCTCGAGCCGGGTCTCGACGATGTCGGCGCGCTGACCGCGCAGGTTGTGGCGCGCATCGGCACACGCCGAGGTGGACGCCTCCACGAGGACGACGCGCGGAGCGGTTCGAGCGACGGTCGCAGCGAACAAACCCACGCCACCGTACGCATCGATCACGGTGCAATCAGCGAGGTCCATGTCGGCGAGCGTTCTCGCCACGGCGTCGACCAGGAGTTCGGCGGCTTGCGGCGACGATTGGAAGAACGAGCCCGCTGACACGCGAAATCGGTGGCCCGCGATGTCTTCGTGCACAGCAGTACCGATTCCGACCTCGACGTTGCGCATCAGTCCGGAGACGACTGCTCCGGCGTCGCCCCACACGACCCTGTCGTTGTTGGCAACGCCGACGCGCAGGGTGAGCTCATCGGTTCCGGAGGCTGACACGGTCGACAGCAGTTCGTCGATCGCGGGGTGGGCCACAGGGCAGCGGTCGATGGTGACCACGTCGTGCGAACGACGCGAACGAAGCCCGACTCGACCGTTCGGAGCAACGGCCACTCGCATTGTGGTGCGGTAACCCCACGGAGCGATCGAGGCACCCTGCACGACCACGGGTGCTTCCACGCGAGCGGTGCGCAACAACGCCTCCCTGACGATCTCGCACTTGAGCCCCAGCTGTGCTGTTGGTTCAACGTGCAACCAATCGCACCCACCACATCCACGATGCCATCCCGCACACGGTGGATCCACCCGGTCTGGTGATGCTTCGAGTACTTCCATCACGTCCGCCGTTGCGAAATCCTTTTTGACGGAGCGATAGCGCACCGAAACCAGTTCGCCAGGCAACGCACCGAAGATGAAGACCACGCGTCCGTCGCCATCGCGGGCCAGCGCCGCCCCGCCGACCACCATGTGCGAGGGACGTAGTTCGCCGTATTCCACGGATGGATCGTAGGCCGTACCGTGTTCGGATCGCTCTGGTTCTGTAGCGTCGTATGTGATGACCCGGCCGATTGAAATTGCACCTTCCGTCCTACCCGTTGACCTGTCGATGCTCGGCCAGGCGGTGGCCGACCTCGAGGCCGCCGGCGTAGACCGCATCCAGTGGGATGTCATGGACGGTCAATTCGTCCCGAACCTCACGTTCGGACCCGATGTCATCGCGAGCGCGCGGCGGCATACATCGCTCCCGTTCGAGGCGCATCTGATGGTGCTCACTCCCGACGTCATGGCGGCCCAATACGTGCAGGCCGGCTGCGAGCGACTCATCGTCCACGCCGAAGCGTGCACCCACCTCCACCGAACGCTTGGCAACATTCGCTCACTCGGCGCCAAGGCCGCTGTAGCGCTGAATCCAGCCACCCCAGCTTGCGCAGTCGCCCACGTGCTCGACCTCATCGACATGGTTCTCGTGATGACCGTAAACCCGGGCTTCGGTGGGCAGTCCTACATCGCCACGATGGAGCCCAAGATCCGCGAAGTGCGCGAGATGATCGCCGCCGCCGGCCTTAGCGACACCATCGATATCGAAGTCGACGGCGGCATCTCCGGCGTCACGGTGGCCGGTGCGGCCGCCGCTGGCGCGAACGTGCTCGTCGCCGGCAGCGCGCTGTTTCGCGATCCCCTCGGGCTGAGCCACGCCGTCGATGACATCCGCACCCGGGCAATGGCCGCATATTCAGCACCTAGCCCGACGGCTGGCTCAGGGCGCTGAATGGTGCCGCCGTTCGCGACGAGTTCGCTCTGAGGGTACCCCTTCTGCGGCTCGCCGGACCACGAGAAACATCGCCGAGAACAGCCAGCGCAGCAGAACCAGCGCGAGAAGAATGCCGAACGCCCAGATCACGGGTTTCACCACCGCGAGCAGCAGATCGCGTTGCGACGAGCGAAGACTCGCGAAGACGCCACTCTTGATCTCACTGCCGTTGACCTGCAGGGTGCGCACCGGATCGTCGAGCCGTGGACATTCCAGCGTCTTGTCGTTGATACCGATCACCGCGTTACCTCCGAAGAGGGCCTCGGAGTCGCGGACCTTCGATGCCAGGCCATTGAGACCCTCCCTCGGCCCGGCCCCCACCAGGTAACGCTGGTTGGTCGACAAGAACCGCACGTCGTCGTCGTAGCGAATGTCGATCAGGTCAGTGACCGCGAAGCCGTCGGCGCTGCCCGCGCGAACCTGCTCCAGTCGGAACCGTGCCGTTCGGGTGTCCTTGGCAATCAGCGTTCCGACGAACACCACGGTGGCCGGAGGTGGAACGTCGCACCCGGCGGGCACCACCACGAGCGGTTGAGCGCTCTGATCTGCAGCCGGCGTGCTCGCAGTTGGGGCGCCCTCAGCCGGAGTACTGTCGGCCGGAACGGTGTCGGGCGGCGCCGGGGTCGCCGGCGCAGATGCACCAACGTGCGGGCTCACCAACAGGGAGCCGACAAGAACGCACGTTGCTGCCAGCCACTTCACCCGCGACAAGCTAGTGGTTCATCGGACTCCCGCCAGCGCGGTGTGCGCTGGCGAATCGTTCAGCAACGTTCAGCGCCCCTGGAAGTTCGGTTCGCGCTTTTCCATGAAGGCGACAATTGCTTCGGGTGTGTCGCGGGTACCGAAGTTCACCGTCTGCGCCGCGCCCTCGTCGTCGAGAGCCTCTTGCATGGTGACGTTCATGGAGTTGTTGAGGAGCCGCTTCGATTGTGCGAGCGCAATGGGCGGAGAAGCAACCAGGCGCGCCGCCCACGTGTCGACGAAGATGTCGAGCTCGGCATCGGGGAGCACCCGGTTCACGAGTCCGTAGCTCTGGGCTTCGGACGCGTTGAGGATGTCGCCGAAGAAGGCGAGCTCTTTGGCGACGTGAAGACCGACTCGCCTCGGCAACACCCACGAGCCTCCAAAGTCGAGCGACAGGCCGCGGCGCGAGAAGATTTCCGAGAACCGCGCCGTCTCACCCGCAACCACGAGATCGCAGCCAAAGGCGAGATTGCATCCGGCGCCAACAGCGACGCCCCGCACTTTGGCGATGGTGGGCTGGGGCATGCGGTGCAACGCCAGCGCCACGTCGGTGATATGGCGCATCGCGCTGAGTTGATGGCGCGGCGGACCGTCGCCCGGCGCCGCCCACAGATCGGCACCCGAACAGAACTCGCCGCCGGCCCCGGTGATCACCACGACGCGATCGTCGGCGCGCCCGGAGATGTCGCGGAAGGTGTCGAGCAATTCGTCCCACATCTGTTGGGTCGCAGCGTTCTTCTTCGCCGGGCGGTTGAGCGTGACCGTCACGACGCCCTCGTGACGGGTGACCTCGATAGTTTCCATGTCAGGCGACGATACTGATGGGATGGGCTATAACCCGCACCGAAAGTTCGTTCCCAAGCGCGGCGACCTTGCGATGGTGATCCTTGCAATCGCCATCGCTCTGGCACTCGTGGTGTGGGCACTTTCGGGCTAACGCTCCTGCTCAAGCCCGAACGCTGTGGGGTCAGAACGCATTCGCGATCACGCGCACACTCACACCGAGCACGGCGACCACATCGAAGCGAACGTCGACGCCGTGCACATCGTGGGCGGCCAGCCACGACGCGGCCAAGCGCCGCAGACGCAACTGTTTTCGGGTGGTCACCGCCAATGACGGATCGCCGTACATGTCGCTCGCCCGAGTCTTGACCTCGACGAACACGACGAGTCGCCCCAGTCTCACGACAAGGTCGAGTTCGCCTCCCGGCGCGCGCCAGTTGCGATCGATGACCTCATAACCCTCCCGGCGGTACCAACGCGCCGCTTGGTCCTCCCCCCAGCGGCCGCGAGCCACCCTGGAGAGATCTACAGATCGGTCGGAGGAAGTTCCTCGACGTTCACGTCCTTGAACGTGAGGACCCGCACCTTCGGGACGAAGCGGGTCTTGCGGTACATGTCCCATACCCATGCGTCAGTGAGCACCACCTCTATGAGGGGCCTCGCCGCGTCAGCAACCTGAGTGATCTGCACGGCGTTGGCCAGGTAGAACCGGCGCTCGGTCTCCACGGCGAAACGGAACATGGCCGCGACGTCTTGGTATTCCTGCGCGAGTTGAAGCTCTCGTTCGGCCTCGTAGTTCTCGAGATCGTCAGAACTCAATGGAGGGTGCTCTCACCGATTAAACGGCTACCGACCTGACGGTCAGCGGTCGCGCTTTTCCTTGATCTTGGCAGCCTTACCTGTGCGGTCACGCAGGTAGTACAGCTTGGCGCGGCGCACGTCGCCACGACGCACCACCTCGACCTTGGCCACCGTGGGTGTATGCATCGGGAACGTGCGCTCGACACCGACGCCGTAGCTCACCTTGCGCACCTTGTACGTCTCGGCGACGCCGCTGCCATGGATGCCGATGACGTTGCCCTGAAAGATCTGGATCCGCTCTTTGTTACCCTCGATGACCTTGACGTGCACCTTTACCTCGTCGCCGGGACCGAAGGCCGGGATGTCGGTGCGGATGTACTGGTTGTCTACAAGGTCGGTGGACTTCATGACGCGATCTTTCGTAACAGTCCGGGCAGAACAGCCCGGGGAGCCTGAATGGCGAACGCTCAAGGATAGGCCGTCGGAGGGAACTCTTCCAACAAACGCCGATCATCATCTGAAAGTCCACCGAGGCGCTCGATGAGGTCGGGGCGATCCCGCAGCGTGCGGTGCAACGCCTGCGCATGGCGCCAGCGAGCAACCCTTGCGTGATCGCCGCTGCGCAACACCTCGGGGACCACCCAGCCGCGGAACTCACTCGGGCGAGTGAACTGGGGCTCCTCGAGCAGACCCGCCTCACCGAAACTCTCGGTGATCGGGCTGGCATCGTTACCCATCGCGCCGGGTATCAGCCGCGCCACCGCCTCCACGACCAGACATGCAGCGACCTCGCCCCCCGAGAGCACCACGTCGCCGATGGACAGTTCGTCGTCGACGAGGTGCTCACGGACACGATGATCGATGCCCTCATAGCGACCGCAGAGCAGGCTGAAACCGCCGCCCGTCGCCAATTCGTTGGCGAGTTGCTGGTCAAATCGGCGCCCACCAGGGCCGAGCAGGAACAACGGGCGCGGCGGATCAGCGGCTTCGACCGAGGCAAAGATGGGGCCGGGTTGCATCACCATGCCCGCTCCCCCACCAAAAGGCGAATCGTCGACGGTGCGATGCACGTCGGTGGTGTGCTCGCGCAGATCGTGGCAACGCAGATCGAGCAGTCCATTCGTACGGCACTTGCCGAGGAGGCTCTCGCTGCAGAATCCATCGACGAGACCCGGGAAGATCGTGAAGACGTCGATACGCATGGCGTTGCCCTGACCGATCAGTTGTTCAGATCGAACAGTCCATCGGGAGGGTCGATGGTTGTGACCCCATCGACGCAGCTCACCACGAACGTGACGGGCACGAGGGCATGGGAGTCGAGCTCCAGCAGATCGTGGGCGGGATTGGCCAAAACGCCCACACAGGTGCCCCGGTGGACTCCACTCACCTCGACGACGTGCGTGCCGAGGAGTTGATGCACCCAGAGCGCTTCGGGATCATCAATCGGCTCGGCAAAGATCGCAGCATTTGTTAGCGATTCGATCGCGGTGCGATCGTCGAAACCCTGCAGGTGAACCAGCCAGCGCTGCGGCAGGCGCTTCGACGAACTCACGGTGCGCCAGCCACCCTTGGCCCAGACACGCGAACCAACGGCAAGGCGATCCTCGCGGTCGGTCAACAGATCGACGTATGTATCGCCCTTCACGCCGTGTGGGCGGCGAATGGCTCCGACTTCCAACAGACCGGCAGGAATCGTGCCTCCGACGGCGGAATCTGCGTGATCAGTCATCGACAAAGTCGACGTCGACATCAGCACCATCACGGGTGCCGGCGGCGCGCACGACGGTACGAATGCTCTGTGCGGTACGACCACGACGGCCGATCACACGGCCGAGATCGCCTGGGCCCACCTTGACCTGCAACTTGATACGGCCCTTCGATGGAATGGCTTCGACGCGCACGGCCTCGGCGTCATCGACAATGGACCTCACGACGTGGGTGAGCACTGCTGTGGCGGTCGGCGCCGATAATGCGTTGCCGCCTACTGCACCCTCTGCCGGGGCGCTGTCGGGGGAGTCGCTCACTTCGCGGCCCGTGCTGCACCGAACTCGGTCCAGGCGCCGGAAATCTCGAGCAGTTTGCGAACTCGATCAGTGGGCTGCGCGCCCTCCATCAGCCATTTCACGGCCTTCGCGTTGTCGATGGTGATGACACTCGGCTCGGCGCGGGGGTTGTACTGGCCGACAATTTCGATGAACCGACCATCGCGCGGCGACCGGCTATCGGTGGCAACAATGCGATATTGCGGCTGCTTGGTCTTACCGACTCGGGTGAGGCGCAGCTTCACTGACATTAGATACAGACTCCTGATTGGTCTACAGAACTTGGAAATGTTAGCGGCACTCTGGCGGCTACACACCCGCCGCGGCCAGAACCAAGGGCCAGAATCACGCGGTTGTGTAGCGGGGCCGGGCAGCGGCCTAGCGCTTGTTGAACGGCATATCGGGGAAACCCGCCGGCATTCCATCGGGCCCAGCGCCGGGAAATCCGCCGGGCATTGCGCCCTTCAGCGCGCCGAGTCCGCCGGGCATCTTCTTCTTGCCCTTCTTGCCCATCGTCATGCCACCCATGCGCTTCATCATCTTTTGCATCTCGCTGAACTGCTTGACAAGACGATTAATCTCACCGACCGAGGTACCGCTGCCGGCCGCGATGCGATTGCGGCGGCTGCCGTTGATGATCTCGGGCTTACGGCGCTCCTGTGGGGTCATCGCGCGGATGATGGCCTCGACGGGCTTGAGGTCGTCATCGTCGATCTTGGCGCCCTTGAGCTCTTTGGGCATACCCGGCATCATGCCCAACAGTCCCGACAGGGGGCCCATCTTCTTGAGCTGCTGCATCTGGTCGAGGAAGTCATCGAGCGTGAACTCGCCGTCCATCATCCGCTGCGCGGCCTCGGCTGCAGTGTCTGTTTCAAAGGCCTGCTCGGCCTGCTCGATAAGGGTGAGCACGTCGCCCATACCCAGGATTCGCCCTGCCATGCGGTCAGGGTGGAACTGCTCGAAGGCATCGAGTTTCTCGCCGGTGGACGCGAACGCGATCGGTCGACCGATGACCTCTTTCACGCTCAGCGCAGCACCACCGCGAGCATCGCCGTCGAGCTTGCTCAGGATCACGCCGTCGATCGCAAGGGTCTCGTGGAACGCCTCGGCAACACCCACGGCGTCCTGGCCGGTCATCGCGTCGATGACCAGGAACGTGTAGTTGGGTTGGATCGCCTCGCTGATCTGGCGGACCTGCTGCATCATGTCGGCATCGATGGCCAACCGGCCGGCGGTGTCGACGATGAGGACGTCTCGCCCGAGCCGGCGCGCCTCGGCAAGACCACGAGCCGCTGTGGTGACGGGGTCACCCGGTTCGCTGAATACGGGTACGTCGATCTGACGACCGAGCACACGCAGCTGCTCGACAGCAGCCGGTCGCTGTAGGTCGGCGCCGACCAGTAAAGGCTGGCGGCCCTGGCTCTTGAACCAACGCGCCAGCTTGGCCGAGTTCGTGGTCTTACCAGAACCCTGCAGACCTGCCATGAGCACCACTGTTGGCGGGCGACTGGCGTAGGTGATCTTCAGCGTCTGCCCACCCAAGATGTTGGTGAGTTCGTTGCTCACGATCTTGATGACCTGTTGGCTGGGATCGAGAGCCTGTGACAGCTTGGCGCCGATGGCCTGCTCGCGGATGCGCTCGACCACGCGTCGCGCGACGACCACGTTGACGTCAGCCTCGAGCAGCGCTGTGCGGATCTCGCGCAGGACCTCATCGACATCGCCGTCGGTCAGACGGCCCTTGCCGCGCAGCTTCTTGAAAATGCCATCAAAACGATCGGACAGGGTGTCGAACATGCGGGAATTAGGTTAGCGGCTGCGATTGTCTTCCTCGGAGAACCGTCACTCCGAACGCGATCACTCCGAAAACAGGGCTTCGATGAACTCGGTGGGATCGAACTCCACGAGATCACCAATGGTCTCGCCCAGACCGACCAGCTTCACCGGCAAGCCGAGTTCGGTCTCGATCGCAAACACGATGCCGCCCTTCGCCGAACCATCGAGTTTGGTCAGGACCACGCCTGTCACTTCGGTGGCCTCTCCGAAGTGGCGGGCCTGAGCCAGACCGTTCTGACCGGTGGTGGCGTCGATGACCAGCAACACCTCGGTGACCCGACCGCTGCCCTTCGCTGCGACTCGACGTACTTTGCGAAGTTCTTCCATCAGGTTCGTCTTGTTGTGGAGACGTCCGGCAGTGTCGGCCAACACCAGATCGATATGACGCGCGCTGGCCGCCTGAATACCGTCGAATATGACCGCACTCGGGTCTCCACCTTCGCTACCGCGCACGAGCTCGCTCCCCGAGCGTTGCGCCCACGTTCCCAACTGCTCGGCCGCTGCAGCACGAAACGTATCGCCGGCTGCCATCAGCACACTGCGGCCCAGTTGGCGCTGCTGGGCACCGACCTTGCCGATGGTGGTGGTCTTGCCCACGCCGTTGACCCCGACGAACAACCATACGTTCGGTTCGCCGGGCTCGCCCGGCTCGAAACGCAGGGCGCGCTCGTTGGCCGACAGGCGCTCGATCATGTCGGCTTGCAACGCGTTGAGCAGGGCATCGGGGTCGACGATCTCCTTCGACTTCACCCGAGCACGGAGGCCATCGAGTAGTTCGCCGGTGACTCGAACACCTACATCAGCACGGAGTAACGCTTCTTCGAGGTCGTCCCATGTCTCGTTGGTGATACCAGCCCGACCACGCACGCCCGTGAACACACCCACCAACGCAGCACGCGACTTCGACATCCGATCGCGGAAACGGGGGCGTTCGAACACGTCGACACCCGGCTCGGTGTCGACGTCGGCGCCTGCACCATCTTCGACTGGCGGCTCGACCTCGATCGGTTCGATGCCCGGCGTGTCGAGTGCTGGCTTGTCGATGGCCGGCCTTCGGGGAGCCGGGGTGAGTGTGGCGGGTCGCCCCACAACCCGACGCCGACTGACGGCCAGCACGGACACGCCGAAGACGATGACGACGGCAATCAAGATGAGATAGATCGAAGGCACGTCGAAACGCTACCGCCGGGTCACCTGCCAGCAAGCTCCGACTGTTCGCCGGTGAGGTGCTGCGCGGCCCACACCGGTACCAGCGAGAACAACATCACTGCGGTGGCCATCACATTGACGATGGGCTGCTGGTCGCCACGACTGAGATTGCTCAAGATCCACTGCGGCAGCGTCTGCAGATCCGTGCCGGCACCGTTGGTGAATGTGGTGACGACAATCTCGTCGAAGCTCAATCCGAACGCAAGCAATCCACCTGCCAACAACGCCGAGCGGAGCAACGGAAAGGTCACCATACGGAACGTCTGGAACATGTCGGCGCCGAGGTCTGCAGAGGCCTCCTCGAGGTTGGGCGCCATCCGCCGCAGTCGGGCAAGCACGTTGTTGTAGACCACGACCACGCAGAAGGTGGCATGCGCGATCACGAGCGTGATGATGCCGAGGTCGATACCGACCTGACGGAAGGCGGCATTGAGCGCGATACCGGTGACGATGCCCGGCAGCGCGATAGGTAACACGATGAGCAGGCTGAGTGGTTCGCGTCCGAAGAATCGGTAGCGCTGCACCGCGAATGCTGCCGCTGTACCGAGTAGCAGGGCAATAGCCGTAGCGCAGATAGCCGTCTTGACGCTCATCAGTAGCGCGTCACGTGCGCCTTGGTTCTGTATCGCCTTGCCCCACCACTTCAGCGTGAAGCCCTTAGGAGGCCACGCCAACGAGCTCGAGGTATTGAACGACAGCATGGCGACGATGCCGAGCGGCACCCAGAGAAACGCAATGACGACAGCGGTCCACAAGCGGAAGCCGACGCGGGTGGGGCGGTTCACGTGTGTCATAGGTTGTCCAATGCACCCGTGCGGCGGATGCCGAGCAGGTAGAGCACCATCACGAGCACGGGCATCGTCGCAAATGCTGCCGCGAACGGCAGGTTGGATGCAAAGTTGGCGTAGACCACCGAGCCGATCATCTGGGTCGGCCCGCCCACCAACGCAACCGCAATGTAGTCGCCCATCGAGAGCGAGAACGTAAACACCGAGCCTGCCACGATCGCCGGAATCAACATGGGGATCACGACGGTACGGAAGGTGAGCCAGAAGCCAGCACCGAGATCGTTCGATGCCTCGAGTAACGAGTCTGGAAGTCGGTCGAGGCCGGCATAGATGGGCACGATCATGTACGGCAACCACAGGTACGCGAGCACGATCACCACTGCCGGTAGGCCGTAACCGGGGCTGGCACCGAAGGTCTTGTCGAGCACACCACCGGGCGAACCCAAAATCGCCCGCCATGCGAACGCCTTGACGAGATAGCTCCCCCACAGCGGTACGAGCACCGCAGTGATCAGCAACGTCCGCACGCGCGGCCGGGCGATCTTGGCGATGAAGAAAGCGATCGGCAACGCAAGCACGATGTCGATGACGGTGACGAGCGCGGCGATGCTGATGGTGCGAAACACGATGTCGCGATACACAGAGGTGGTGAGCAGTTCTCGATAGTTCGAGAGGCCCAACTGCTCGGTGATACCCGTGGCGTCTTCGTTCAGTCGATAAAACGATGTGACGAACAACGCGACCAACGACCCGAGGTACAACACCACGAGCCAGAGCGCCGGGCCCGAGAGCAGACCTGCGAGCCGAAGTTGCGGGCGCCGGTCGAGCACGCGCGACAGGCGTCGGCCAGGGCGCGAATCGCGGGTCGGCGAGGCGTCACGTGCTGTGTCGTCGCTGGCTGGGCTGTCGAGTGCTGTGCTCATCGGTGAAGGGGGGTCATGAAAGTCCTACCACTCGTGTGGCGCAATCAGGGTGAGGTGATGGCGCCACACGACGGCGAGGGTCAGCCCTTGATCTCTGTCCAGGCCTTGACCCACTCGGAGAACGGAACACAGTTGTCGCCCGATCCATCGAGGCACTTCTTGCGCGGGGTGGCCCAGAAGCTAATGCCCTTGTAGAAGGCGGCATCGGTGGCCTTGAACACGTCGCAGTGCTTTGGGTCGTCGGCGATCAACGCGCACGCATTGGGGTTGGCAGGGGCCTCGCCGAAGTAGTAGGCAACCTGGGCCTGCACCTCGGGACTGGTCACGTAATCCATCCATTTGTACATGCAATTCGGGTGCTTGGCTTTCGAGGACACCATCCAGGTGTCGCTCCAGCCGGTGGCACCCTCCTTGGGCAGAACCGTCGCGACTTTCGCGCCGGCACCCTGGGCGCCATTTGCGATCACCTGCCACGTCGTTCCCAACACAATCGACCCTTGGACGAATGCTGTCTGGGACAGCGCATAATTGTTCCAGTACTCACCGACGATCGTGCGCTGGTTCTTGAGCAGGGCTACCGCAGCGTCGAACTGCTTCTGGGTGAGCGAGTAAGGATCCTTGATGCCGAGGTCGGGCTTGGACGACTTGAGATACAACGCCGCGTCGGCGATGTAGATGGGGGCGTCGTAAGCGGTGACCTTGCCCTTGTACGGCGACGCCTTGTCGAACACAACGCTCCACGAATCGGGGGCGGTCGTGACGACATCGGTGTTGTACATCAGATAGTTCGCGCCCCAACCGTGGGGGATGCCGTAGTTCTTGCCATCGCTGGTGTTGTAGGTCTGATCCTTCAGGAACGCCGAGAGATCGCCATAGTGCGGCACGAGGGCGGTGTTCACCGGCGCTACGAGGCCCGCATCGATGAGACGCACGCTGGCGTCACCTGATGCCGACACACCGTCGTACTCTCCGGTCTGCATCAGCTGGAACATCTCATCGGAGGTGTTGCCGACCTTGACATCGACCTTGCAGCCACTGTCCTTTTCGAAGCTGCTCACCCAATCCACTTTGGGATCGGTACTGCCGTTCTCGGCATACCCGGCCCAGGCAATGATCTTGAGTGATCCTTCGCCTTGGCCCAGTTTCGTGGGTGCTGCGCCGCCCGGACTGCTGGAGCTGCTGCTCCCGCAGGCGCTGAGCAGGAGGGCAGCGGCGATACCGCAGCCAGCCGCAATGCGTGTTGTTCTCATGGTTTCTCCCCGTTTGTGATGTTGTTGGTTGTGATGTTGTTGGTTGAGATGTTGTGGTCGGTCGAGTCGTTGCTGACGACAGCGAACGCGGCCTCGCGCGGCCACGCCAGATGCACGGTCTGGGCAATGTCGACGCCAGCAAGTCCATCGCTGGGCAAGCTGCAGACCAGCACGGTGGCGTCGTCGAGGCGCACACGTACGCGACACTCAGCGCCGAGATACTGGACATCCGTGACCGATCCATCGACCACGATGTCACCAACGGCAACATCGTTCGCGAAGTCGGGTTGAGCCCCGAGCAAACGGATGCGCTCGGGACGAACGGTGTGGGCCTGCTCCACTCCGAGCAAACGGTGCGAAAGATCGGCTGAGAGCAGATTCGAGGTGCCGACGAAACCGGCGACGAACGACGTTGCAGGATGCTCGTAGATCTCACGCGGGGCCCCGACTTGTTCGATGCTGCCGTGGTTGAACACGGCGACTCGACTGCTCATGCTGAGCGCCTCACCCTGATCGTGTGTGACGAACACGAAGGTGATGCCGACCGCGTGCTGAATGTTCTTCAGCTCCACCTGCATCTCCTCGCGCAACTTCAGGTCGAGCGCGCCCAGCGGTTCGTCGAGAAGTAACACCTTCGGCCGATTCACCAGCGCCCTCGCCAGGGCGACGCGCTGGCGCTGCCCACCCGACAGTTGGCTCGGTTGGCGCGTGCCGTACTCCCCCAGCCGCACCGATTCGAGCATCTCGCCGGCGCGACGGCGACGCTCTGCCTTGCTCACACCTTTGACCTTCAGGCCGTACTCGACGTTGTGCTGCACGGACATGTGTGGAAAGAGCGCGTAGTCCTGAAAGACGGTGTTGACGTCGCGGTCGTAGGGCGCCAGTCGAGTGACGTCTTGGCCCCGCAGCAACACAGCGCCGCCAGTAGGCATCTCGAAACCGGCGATCATCCGCAACACCGTGGTCTTGCCGGAACCCGAGGGACCGAGGAGCGAGAAGAACTCCCCCTCGGCGATCTCGAGGCTCACATCGTTCACGGCCACGACGTCGCCGAATGTCTTGCGCAGGCGAACGAGTTGGATCGCTGGCGAATCGCTCACGACACCCTCGCCGACTGGCGTTCGGTGACCACCTTCGACGAGCCCCCAGGCTGCATACTCACGCCGAGCAGACAGTCGCCGGCTTCCATGGTGCGCTTCTGATGGCTGACGATGAGCAGCTGAGCATCACGTCGGAACTCGGCGACGAGGCCGAGGAAGCGGTGCAGGTTCACGTCGTCGAGGGCCGCCTCGACCTCGTCCATCACGTAGAACGGCGAGGGTCGACTGCGGAACACTGCGAACAGATAAGCAAGTGCCGTGAGCGAACGTTCGCCACCCGACAACAGCGACAACTTCTTCACGTTCTTGCCGCTCGGCTTGGCTTCCACCTCGATGCCCGTATTCAGCAGATCGTCGGGGTTGGTCAGCAACAACGCGCCCGTGCCACCTGGGAACAGCATGCTGAACAAGGCTGTGAAGTTCGTGCTGACGTCGGCAAATGCTGCGGCGAACACCGTCTGGATCTCCAGGTCGACAGCCTTGATGACCCGCGAGAGTTCGCGTCGCGTATTGCGCACATCCTCGAGTTGCTCTTCGAGGAAGCGATGACGTTCCTGCAATTCGTTGAACTCTTCCAAGGCAAGCGGGTTGATGGGACCCAACAGGCGTAGTTCGCGTTCCAGATCGCGTACCCGAGCGGCGGCCGTGGTGCCTTCGGGCAATGACGGCATCTCTGCGGCCTCGGCAGCTTCGGGCTCGAGATCAAGTTCGCGACGCAACGACTCCCCCGCAGCCTCGAGGCGCATGCGCGCCTCAGCTTCTTCGATCTCCACCCGGCGGGCGCGCTCGCGAGTCTCGTCGAGTTGGCGCTCGGCTGTGGCCCGCGCTCGACGGAGATCGTCGAGACGACCAACCAGCGATCGCACTTCGTCGCTCTGACGACGACGCTGCAACTGCAGTTCGGCAAGACGCGACTCGATGGCATGGCGGTGCGTGTCGACCAGTTGGCTCAGCAACGCGGCTGCTTGGAGACTGCGCTCGACGGCAACGCGGTGCTGCGCTGCTTGCGCCCGAGCATCGGCATCAGCGACGAGGCGGCGCTCGGTTTCCTCGATACGGCGCTCAAGGAACTGCTGGCGTTCGTGCAAACCGGCGTTGCGGACCTCGAGGTCCTTGCGACGCGAAGCCAACAGCGCAGTGCCCGACTCGATACGGGCACGGGCCTCACCGCGGGCACGGGCGGCGTCTGCCTCAGCCTGCTCGTCGGCCTCCAACGCCGGCACGAGCGACTCGAGTTCCGCAATACGGCTGCGCTCGCGGTCCAATCGCTCGGAGGCTTCGTCGATGACACGCGTAACGGCATCGATCTCCGTGGCGGCCTCGCGTCGATCGCTCTGCACGCGGACCAGCCCCTCGGATGCCGCCGTAAAGCGCGCGTCGTTGGCGTCGAGACGGCGTGTCAGATCGGCCTCGGCCTGGCGCGCCGCCTGCTGTTCTGCCTTTGCGGCACGCAACGCGGCATCGCAACGTTCGAGTTCAGCTGCCGCCTGGCTGGCCCGCTCGATGGCTTCCTCGAGTGCTGCCGCGGTTGCGCCGCCGCCGGATGTACCGAGCCGCCAGCCGGCGCGACCAAAACGGTCGCCGTCGTTGGTGACGACGGTTGCGGTGGGATGTGCGAGCGCGACATCGAAGGCGTCGGACCATTCACTCACGCGCACTGCGCCCCCGAGCAGCGTGTCGAGCAACGTTTCGATCTCGGCCCGATTGCCAGATGCGTGCGCCCGAACGTGCGAACGAATTGGCTCGCCGGCCGCGGGAGTCACGACCGTGACGCCAGGTCCACCGAGCGCAATAACAGCACCCGACGTCTTGGAGTTGCGAAGAGATTCGAGCGCACGACGCGCAGCGTTCGGGTCGGCCACGACCACCGACAGGTGGGCCTCGCCCATCGCAGCCTCTGCAGCGGCTTCCCACCCGGCGTCGATCTCCACGAGTTCGAGCAGCGTTCCCACCACGCCGTCGAGGCCGGCGAGACGCTCGGCACCAGCACGTGCTCGAGCACTGTCGAGCGCCATCTGCAGGGCATCGGCGCGGGCACGCCACCGTGAGAGATCTTCCGCAGCCGCCTGTCGACTGGCGGTCATCGCCTCGGATGCGGCGTCGGCCGCGAGACGGCGGCTCTCGGCCGTCTCGACCTCGGCGACCAATGGAGCCTCGACCTCTTGCGACTGTTCGCAATCGGCCTTGAGCCGATCTGCATCTACCTCGAGACGGTCGAGTCGCTGACGCAAGCTGTCGAGCCGAGCACTCTGGCGACGAACCTCACTCTCGCCCCGATCAAGGCCAGCGCGCAACGAACGCAATTCGCCGCGCACCTCGGCTGCGGCACTCGCTGCCGTTGCCGATGTCGATGCCCCGTGCAACACGTTCATGGTTTCTCGACGCTCGGACTGGAAGCGTTCTTCTTCTGCCGCGAGCGACTCCGCTGCGGGCGCCAGCTCGGCGAGTTCGACGGTGACCGCGTGGAGCTCGGCGGTGAAGCGTGCCGCATCGTTCTCGAGGTTCGCAACGACGCCGGCGTCCATGAGCTGACCGCGATCTCGCTCCATCGAACGACGGCGCTCGACGAGCACGGCCGACAGGCCACGAGCACGTTCGCGGAGCTGTTCGACCCGAACAAGTTCATCGCTGATATCGGTATCGCCGCGAGCGGTGAGTTCGGACTCGGCCGACAACACGTCGGTGTCGAGCCGGGTCAGCTCTCCACGGAGCTGTCTCTCGGCGTCGCCGCTGGAGATCTTGTCGCGGGCGAGCGTGGTGAGGCGCGTTCGTAGAGAAGCGATCTCGCGCCCCGCGAGGAACAGCTTCAGCGCCTGCAACTCGCCGACCAGATCGCCATGACGACGCGCCGCCTCGGCTTGTCGTTCGAGTGGACGCAATTGACGTCGCACCTCGCGCAACAGGTCCTGCACGCGGAGCAGGCTGGCTTCTGTGGCGTCGAGGCGACGCTCGGCCTTCTCCTTACGCCGCCGGTACTTCAACACACCTGCGGCCTCCTCGATGATCGCGCGCCGGTCCTCGGGTCGGGCATTGAGCACGGCATCGATCTGGCCCTGACTGACGATGACGTGCTGCTGACGACCGACGCCAGCGTCGCTGAGCAGCTCCTGCACATCGAGCAACCGGCAGGTGATGCCGTTGATCGCATACTCGCTCTCGCCGGTGCGAAACAGGGTGCGACTGATGGTGACCTCGGTGAACTCGATCGGCAGCAGACCTGCGGAGTTGTCGAGCGTGAGCATCACCTCGGCGCGACCAAGCGCGGGTCGCTTGGCCGTGCCGGCGAAGATCACATCGTCCATCTTCTGGCTGCGCACAGCGCTGGGGGCCTGTGCCCCGAGCACCCAGGCAACGGCGTCGACAACGTTGGATTTGCCCGAGCCGTTGGGTCCGACAACAACCGTGACGCCCGGTTCGAGCTGCATCACGGTGGTATCGGCAAACGACTTGAAGCCTTTGAGGGTCAATGCTTTGAGGAACACGGCATCGAGAGGCTAGTCGACCGGCGCAGGGTTCTCCCCCATGCCACACACCCGTTCGGTCGAGCCGCTACTTCTGACAACGTGGACAGAACGAGGTGGACCGCCCCGCCGCAACGACCTTGCGAATCACGGCGCGCCCACATGTGATGCAGGGCTGTCCCTCTCGGTCGTAGACGCGGTGTGACACCTGGAACCAGCCGCCCTGACCAGCCGTGTCCACGTATTGGGTGTCACGCAGCGTGGACCCACCGGCCTCGATGGCAGCCCGCAGGATGTCGCCGATCGCTCCGTGCAGGCGAGTGATCTCGGCGGGTTTCAGCGAGTCGCTCAGACGGTCGTGACGAAGGCGCGATGCGTGCAGAATCTCATCGGCGTAGATGTTGCCGATACCGGCAACCACGCTCTGGTCGAGCAGTATCGCCTTCAGCTGACGCGACCTCCCACGCACCAATGATGCAAGCTGCGCCCGGCTGAGTCCGTCGGCGATCGGATCGATGCCCAGGCGGGCGAGTTCGGGCATCTCCACCTCGGCATTCTCCGGCGCGTACACCACGACCTCACCAAAAGTGCGCGGATCGACAAAACGAAGTTCTTCCGATGGCACACCACTGAGGTGCAACACCACATGCGTATGTGGCAACCGCGCCGATGCCTCCGGCTCGATGAGCACACGCCCGCTCATACGCAGATGGATCATCAGTGCATCGCCCGTGTCGAGCGGCAGGATCAGGTACTTGCCCCTGCGTTGCGCCGCCACAGCGGTCGCACCGGTGAGTCCGTCGATCACCGCCAGACGAGACGTACGCCGAACGCTGCGCTCGCGCCCCACCTCAACCCGTTCGATACGCCGACCCACAAAACGTTGCTCCAGACCACGGCGGACGGTCTCCACCTCGGGCAACTCGGGCATCAGCTGCGGTCCTCGGCGAGTCGGTCGCACGCCGCCATGGCTGCGACCTGCTCGGCCTGTTTCTTCGTGCCGCCCTCACCAGCACCCCAGGCTGTTCCGCCGATGAGAACCGTCGCGTAGAAGTGCGGCGCGTGGTCAGGACCCTCCTCGCGCAGCACATACACCGGGGCCGAGTCGAACTCGCGCACGGCGAGTTCCTGCAACAACGTCTTGTAGTCGAGCCGATGGAGTTGCTGAACGGCCTGACGCATGCGCTCCCCGATGACCCGCTCGACAAAGGCATAGGCAGCGGCAGTGCCCGCATCGAGATAGATGGCTCCCAGCACGGCTTCGAAGGCGTCACTGAGGATCGATGGTTTCGACCGGCCACCCGTTGCCGCCTCGCCCTTGCCGAGCAGCAGGCAGGGACCGATGTCGAGCTCGACGGCGACATCGGCCAGGGCCGATGCGTTCACTACGCTCTTGCGCAGATTCGTCAGCTTGCCCTCGGGGAGATCCTCGAAGTGCCGGTACGCAATGTCGGCGACGACCCAGCCGAGCACGGCATCACCGAGGAATTCGAGTCGCTCATTCGAAGGCTCCCCGCTTCCGAGCTCCGCACACCACGATCGGTGCGCCATCGACTGGCGCAGCAACCCTTGATCAACAAAGGAGTGGCCGAGTCGCTCGCTCAACGACTCAAGGGCGGCGGCGAATCGGTCCTCCACGGCGCCCGGCCCGATTCGATCGGTCACGGCGGCCAGAGTCAGTTCTGCTGGACGCGTGAGTACACGTAGTCGACCGCATCGCGCACCGTCTTGAGGTCTTCGAGATCTTCGTCCTCGATGCGTAGCTCGACGCCGAGCTCGCCCAATTCCTCTTCGAGCGCTTCGACCAGTTCGATCAGCGCAAGCGAGTCGGCCTCGAGGTCATCACCGAAGGACTGACCCTCGCTGATGGTGCCGGGCTCACGCTCGAGAATTTCTGCGAGGTTGTCGCGCACGATGGCGAACACGGCTGCACGGTCGAGTGGGCCTGGCGCGGTGGATTCAGCGGACACGGTGTTTGTTCTCCCCGGCTTGGTGTGCTTGCAGGTCGCGTGGTGGGCGTGCAGAGCGTGATGGCCAGAGACTAGGCGTTGGCGGCAATGGCGGCGCGTATCTCGTCGACCATGCCTGCAGCGACCATCTCGTGGGCGACCTTGATCGCGTTCACCATGGCCTTTGCACTAGTGGAGCCGTGGGAGATGATGCACACTCCATCGACACCCAACAGGATTGCCCCGCCGTAGGTCTCGGGGTCGAGCGATGCATACAGGGGTAAGAGCGCGGGCAGCAGTGCGTCGGCATGAGGTTTGTAGGACTCGTCGCTCGCAAACGCGGCAAATAATGCCTTGACCACCGTCTTGAGTGCTCCCTCGAGCGTCTTCAACACCACATTGCCGGTGAACCCATCGGTGACCACCACATCGACCGCATCGGTCATGATGTCGCGACCTTCGACATTGCCGATGAAGTTGATACCGGGCGCAACGGACAACAGACCGAAGGCTTCTTTGCGCAGGGTGTCGCCCTTACCGGGCTCCTCGCCGATCGAGAGCAGACCAACCTTGGGGTTCTGCACGCCGAAGCGGTGGCGGCTGTAGACAGAGCCCATCTGTGCGAACTGCACCAGCCAATCGGCCTGCACCTCGGAGTTGGCGCCCGCATCGAGCAAGACCGTTGGGATCGAACCAGGAACCGGAATCGGTGTGGCAATGGCAGGACGGTTCACGCCCTTGATGCGGCCCATACGCAACAGTGCCGATGCCATTGTGGCCCCGGTGTTGCCAGCGGAGATCATTGCGCTCGCCTTGCCATCGCGCACGGCCTCTGCGGCACGAACCAGCGTGGAATCCTTCTTCCGACGCACGCCCGAAGCAGGGTCGTCATGCATCTCGATGACCTCGCTGGCAACGATCAGCGGGATGTCACCGTGGCCTTCGAGATCTGCAGGCCCGACCAAGACAACGGGATACCCGAGTTCAGCGGCTTGCAGCGCACCGGCCACGATCTCGCTCGGCGCTTTGTCGCCGCCCATGGCATCTATGGCGATGGGCAGTACAGAAGCGGGCATGAGATCTACAACGAGGCGATTTCAGCGGTGTCGGTGATCAGCCGACGTCGACGACGACGCGGTTCTTGTACCAACCACACGATGGGCACACCGTATGCGGCAGCTTGGCCGCAGCGCAACGTGGGCACACGCTGCGAGAAGGTGCGCTGAGACGCCATGAACCAGCACGATGGCTGTGGGTCTTCATCTTCGATTTTTTCTTCTTGGGAACGGCCATCGCAGGTCTCCACTCACTTAAATCAGCCGCCGAATGTTAGCGGCTCATACGCCATTTCCGCCAAGCTGCTCTTTGAGTTGGTCGAGAACGGCCCATTGCGACTCGATCACAGGGGCAACGCAACCACAAACAACGTCGTTGAGGTCCGCACCGCACACCGGACAGAGCCCGGCGCAGTCGGGGCGGCACAGCGGCGCTTCGGGCGCATCGAGCAGCGCCAACTCACGCACCATCGGCAGCAGATCAAGCTGATTGTCGACGATCTCGAATGCCTCAGGATTCGTGACGGTGCTCTGGTACAGCTCGTCAACATCGCACACCGCCACCTCGTTGAGGGGTCGCAGGCACCGACGGCACGCACCGTGCCAGGGCACGTCGATGGAACCGACCACCACGATGCCGTCCGTCAGACTTTCCAGACGGAGGTGCACGTCGATCTGATCGTCGATTCCGAAACGCGAATCGGCCAAGCCGAGGTCAGTGGGAGCGAGAGAAATGTCGAGCAGACGTTCGGTACCCGGCCGGCGCAGCAATTCGGCGGCGTTCACCGCAAGAGGGCGGGCCATGATCAGCGGTCCTGATCGAAGAACCCCTTGGTGGGATCTTCCTCGTCGAGGACCGGCTGGTCCTTGTGGGCTCCGATCGACAAGCGCGAACGACCGGCGTGCACGGTCTTGCCGAGCTTGTCGAGCAGGATCTCGAAGCTCCCGAGGCGCTGATCGAGAAAGTCCTCGGTCTCATGACGCAGGCGGCGCGAATCGGTTTCGGCGGCCTCGATGATCTGGCGGGCACGCTGTTCTGCGGCGCGGACCACCTCTGTGCGCTGAACCATCCGCTCGGCCTGCACTCGGGCGGACTCGAGCAGTTCGTCTGCCTCACGACGGGTCTTGGCCACGAACTCCTGGCGCTCCTTGAGCATCCAGCGAGCCTGACGAAGTTCGTCGGGGAGACGCTCGAGAGCTGATTCGAGCAACTCGTTGATCTCGTCGCGATCGAT
Source organism: Actinomycetota bacterium (assembly GCA_043753895.1). Lineage (GTDB taxonomy): Bacteria > Actinomycetota > Acidimicrobiia > Acidimicrobiales > Ilumatobacteraceae > WLMZ01. The sequence goes on along the minus strand of JAYUWK010000058.1, from coordinate 14,141 downwards.
GCGCGGCGACGACGACAGCGGCATCGTGGGCGCAGTGGCAATGATGTCGGCGGCTCGGCGCACGAGAGTCTCGGCATCGCCCACTTGACCGACGCGGGAGTACCCGTCGGTGTCGTCGTCGATGTCTTCGAATCGTTCTTCGTAGCGGTCGTCGTAGCTCATGAACTGCTCCCTGTGGGACGCTGCGCGGATGGGAAGATGCGGGCAAGTTCACTGGCGACGGGCGCGGGAACGAGGTGCGAAACATCCCCACCGTACTGTGCGATCTCGCGAATGAAACGGCTGCTCAAGAAGACCTGATCGGGGCGACAGGGCACGTAGACAGTACGTACGCCCGAAACCGAGTGGTTGGTGTGCGCCATTTGCTGCTCGATCTCGAAGTCGCCACTGTTACGCAATCCCTTGAGAATGAAGTCGGTATCGAACTCGTCTGCGGCGTCGATTGCCAGCCCATGAAAGCGCTCGACACGCACGCCGGGCAAATGGGCAAGGCTCGCCGTGAGCATCGCGACGCGCTCGTCGATCGTGAACACCCCGGTTGGTTTCGACGGGTTGTGCAGCGCTACGACGACCACTCGTCCGAACAATTCGATGCCCTGCTCGACGACATCGACATGACCCAGGTGCAGCGGGTCGAAGCTGCCGGGGTACAAGACCGTGGTTGTTGATGCGTTCATCAGGGCTTACGGTAACCGCTCCAGCATAGTGATGACGGTGCGCCCGTATCGCTTGGCGCGTACGAGCTCCCAACCTTCGATCGCATCGACCTCGCGATCGGACTCGGCCACTACCAACCCGGCGCGCAGGAACAACAACAAACCATCCCAGTTGGTGAAGGTGTACGGCGGATCCGCAAAGGCAATATCGACGGGCGCCATGGCAGGCGCATAGGTCATTACGTCCGTGGCGGTGACATGCGATCTCGCCTCGAGATCCAACGCCTTCAGGTTGGCCTTCAGTGCTGCCAGCGCGCTGCGATCATGTTCGACGAACACACATGACTCGGCACCGCGTGACAACGCCTCGATGCCGAGCGCGCCGCAGCCGGCGTAGAGGTCGGCCACCGTCGCACCCTCGAGCACGCCCATACTGCCGAGCGAATTGAACACCGCTTGACGAACCTTGTCGGTGGTGGGCCGCGTCGCCAGCCCGTCTGGTGTCACCAGCTTGCGGCCACCCAATTCGCCCGAAATCACTCGCATCTACGCAAGACTACGGGTGATGCCAGATTCTCCGATGTCTCACGATCTGTCGCCCGAAGCCGAAATCGTGTGTGTCGACTGCGGTGGGCGTTGCTTTCTGCTCACACAGCCGCCCGAGGACGATGTCTGGTACCCGGGTGATTTCGTGTCGTACCGCTGCCAAGACTGCTGCGACCGATGGGATCTCGTGCTGCCCGACGCACCCGACTCCCGACCCGACTGATTATTTGGCCAAGTGCCCGATATCAGCTCTTGAGCAGGAACTCTTCGTCTTCGGCGCTGAGCAAAAGGCGCACTTCGTTCAGTAAGACCTGATGGTTCACCAGCATGGTGTCGGAGTCGACGATGTCAAAAGCAGCCTGTCGTGCCAGACCCACCAGTTCGCGATCTCGCCGTATGGACGCAAGCTTCAGGTCGTTGCGTCCTTTCTGCATGGTGTTCATCAGCGTTCCCTCGCCACGCAGGTCGAGATCGACCTCGGCCAACTCGAAGCCATCCGTGGACCCGACCAGTGCCTCGACGCGGGGGCTCTTGTCTTCGACATCGCCAGTGACCAACCAGCACACCGATGCATGTGCACCACGACCGACGCGACCGCGCAGTTGATGCAGCTGGGCAATACCGAACCGATCGGCGTCGAGGATCACCATCACGGTGGCGTTCGGGACATCGACGCCCACCTCGATGACGGTGGTCGCGACGAGGACCTGCAGTTCGCCCGAACGGAAGGCGTTCATCACCTCTTCCTTCTCGGCCGACGGCAAGCGTCCGTGCAGTAGACCGATGCGAAGGCCCTTGAGGTCCTGATGCACAAGACGTTCGAGTGTCACCTGCGCGGACGCCACCTCGAGCTTTTCGCTCTCGTCGATGAGGGGACACACCACATAGGCCTGCCTCCCCGCTGCAGCGGCGTCGCGAACATCGCCCCACGCTGCCAACTCCATCAGCGGGCCGTTGGCCCAGTACGTCTTGATCGGCGTGCGACCCGGCGGCATCTCGTCGAGCACGCTCACGTCGAGATCGCCATACACCGTCATCGCGGCAGTTCGAGGAATTGGGGTCGCCGTCATCACCAACACATCGGGAACAGCATCGTGGGAACCCTTTGTGCGCAGCGCAGCGCGTTGCTCCACCCCGAAACGATGCTGTTCGTCGACGACCACGACGCCGAGACTGTGGAAGGCCACGCCTTCCTGAATGAGCGCATGGGTACCGATCACGATGTCGATGCTGCCGTCGGCGAGGCCAGCCATCACGTCCCGACGATCCTGCCCAGTAATGCGATTGGTGAGCAGCGCCACCCTCACCTGACGTTCGCCGAACAGATTGTTCACGTCGGGCACGCGCAGACCATCGAGCAGTTGTCGCACGCCAGCGGCGTGCTGCTCGGCCAATACCTCGGTCGGGGCCATCAACGCACCCTGATGTCCACCCTGCACGGCGCACAACAATGCCGACACGGCCACGACGGTCTTACCGGAACCAACGTCGCCCTGCAGCAATCGATGCATCGGGTGCGGACCGGCAAGATCGGATTCGATCTCTGCGATCGTGCGCTGCTGAGCGCCCGTGAGCGGATACGGGAGTACGGAATGAAAACGACGCACGAGCTCACCGCTCATGTCGTGACGGATGCCGCGCTGTTCTCGTTCCACGGCTCGCTTGCGCATGACCAACACCATCTGCACGCGAAGCAGTTCGTCAAACGCAAGCCGGCGGCGGGCCTGTTCCTTCTCGCCCATTGTTTCGGGGAGATGGATCTGGTGCATTGCACGACCGCGATCGATCAACCCGAGCTGACGTCGGATGGCCAACGGAATGGGATCCGCGAATCCGCGCGCGGCGCAACGCTCGAGCGCGTTCTCGACCCACCCCGCGATCTCCCACGTGTTCAGCTGCGCCTTCTCGCTCTGCGGATAGATTGGCACGATCTTGCCGGTGCGGTCGCCGATCAGATCGACAATCGGGTTCGTCATCTGCAGCCCGCCTCGATACACCTCGGCCTTGCCGAACAGCGCGACCTGCAGCCCCTCGCGCAGCTGCTTCTCGCGCCACGGCTGATTGAAAAACACCACGTGCAGCCCGCCCGATCCGTCGCCGACGCGGGCCTCGACCATCGTGCGTCGGTTCCGCATCGCGCGCTTGCCCACGGAACGAACAGTGACGAGCACCAACGACTCACGACCCGCGACGAGATCGCTGATGCGCGCCTCGTCGGTACGGTCGACGAACCGACGCGGATACGTGGTCAGCAGGTCGAGCACCGAGGTGACCCCCACCTCTTTGAGCGCAGCCTGCTTCTTGTCGCCGACGCCCTTCAATCGCTCGACCGGTATCTCGCCGAGTTCACCGAGTGTGATCGGATCGGCCACCGGTTCGGTCACTCCACGCCGAACAGGTACGGATACAGCGGCTGACCACCGCGATGTATTTCCACCTGCACATCGTCATGCTCGTCGGCCAGCCACGCTGCCAGCGCCTCCGTTGCCGACGCAGTTGCCTGGGATCCCTCGATGATCGTGACGATCTCTCGCCCGGGGGTGATGAGATGCTCGAGCAGCGCCGTGGAGGCACCGACAACAGTGCTGTCGATGCACACGATGCCATCGCCGCGCACGATGCCGATCCAGTCGCCAGTGGTGATCTGGCCGACCTCACTGCTGGTGTCGCGCACCGCTTGGGTCACCTCGCCCGTGGCAACCGATTCGGCGGCCTCTCCCATTTCCTCGCCGTTGTGATCGGCAGAGGCCTCGGGGTCGTACACGACCAGCGCCGCGAGCGCCGCGGGCATACTGCGCGTAGGTACCACCACGACCTTTTTCGCAGTGAGCGCATTGAGCTGTTCGGCGACGGGAATGATGTTCTTGTTGTTCGGCAACACAATCACCTGATGGGCGTTCACTGCCTCGACCGCGGCCAACAGTTCGGCGGTCGACGGGTTCAGCGTCTGACCACCTGTGACGACACCCTGCACGCCCAACTGATCGAACAACTCGGACAGTCCGTCGCCACTGCACACCGCCACAACGGCGCACGTGACTGGTGGCATGCCCGCTGCACTCGGGCCTCGCGGCACGAGCGCGGGAGGCGTGTCCTCACGAAGCGCGGCCTCACGGTGGGCGTGTTGCTCGGCGACTTCCTCGAACAGGTCGGTCACCCGAATCTGGTGCGGGCGACCCTCATTGTCGAGGGCAGCCTCAATGGCCGCACCGATGTCGTTGGTGTGCACGTGACAGTTCCACAGGCCGTCGCCACCGACGACCACGATGGAGTCACCGATCTCGCCCCACGCCTGCTTGAACGACTCGATGTTCGCGTCGGGAAGGTCGATGAAATACATGACCTCGTAGCGCAATTCGCCCACATCGCCCGCACCGCGATGAGCGACAACCTCAAAGGGATCAAATGCTCCGTCCTCGGTTTCCACCGGAATCGGCAGGGGTTCACCATCGACGACGAACAGCGCCGAGTCGAGCAACAACAAAAATCCTGCACCGCCGGCGTCGACAACGCCGGCCTCTTTGAGTACCGGCAACATGTCGGGTGTGCGATCCAGGGCAGATCGCCCCGCCGCTTTGGCCGCACGCAGCATGACAGCCAGCGAAGCGCCACCTGCGGCGGACACCTGAGCGGCGTCGGCGGATTCACGCACGACCGTGAGAATGGTTCCTTCGATCGGTTTCAGTACGGCCTGGTATGCGGCCACAGAGGCGTTCTTCAACGACTCCGCGACCTTCGTGGCGGTGCCGTCGGTGGCCTCTTTCAGCGTGTTGGCGATGCCTCGCAAGATCTGGCTGAGAATGACCCCGCTGTTCCCTCTGGCTCCCATCAGTGAACCGTGACTGATTGCGGTGCACGTGGTCTCGAGCGCCGGATCACTCAATTCCAACTCGGCAACAACGGCATCGAGCGTGCGAGCCATGTTGGTTCCGGTGTCACCATCGGGCACCGGGTAGACATTGAGACGGTTGATCTCGGCCGCGTGAGCCTTCATCGTGTCTCTGAACGTGATGACGGTGTCGCGCAGCGCGTCTGCCGAGAGCAACTCAAGGGTGGGCACGTGCGCATCGTAGCGAACCCCGAAGGGAACCCTCGGATTGCTGGCCCGATACCTGACCCGCGTGCGCGTTGGAGAATCAGAACGCGCTGATAGCCTTTGACGACTCGTTCGACCCCTTCCGGGAAAGAGAAACGCTCATGGCAGCAGTATGTGAAGTGTGTGGCAAGGGCCCATCGTGGGGTATGTCCGTGTCGCACTCGCACCGTCGTACCAAGCGACGTTGGAATCCGAATATTCAGCGGGTGCGTGCCCTTGTCGGCAAGACCCCCACACGTATGAACGTCTGTACCGGCTGCATCAAGTCGGGCAAGATCGTCAAGGCGGGCTGAGGCCCCAACGGTCATGCAGGGTGTCATCAAGTCCTACGATCCCGACAGTGGCGATGGTGTCGTCATCTGCGACACGAACCTCACCGATTACGATCTCGCCGCCAACGCGTTGCAGGGTTCCATTTTTCGAATGCTCCGTCAGGGGCAACGAGTTGTCTTTTCTCTCGACTCCGAAGGGCGAGCTAGTGGCCTCCACCTCGGAAGCGAGATCGATATGGGTACGCCCGGTCATCACTGACCGGGCATTTTCCATTTTTCTCGCTGACGACTTTGGCGCAGCGGCGCGCCACCGAGGAGACTGTTTCCATGAGCGGTACGACCACCAACAAGCGCCTTCAGCAGTGGGTCAACGAATGGGCGGGCATCATGCAGCCCGACAACGTCTACTGGTGCGACGGAAGTGCCGACGAGTACGAGAGCCTCTGCCAGGCGCTCGTGGACTCGGGCACGTTCACCAAACTCGATGAGGCAAAGCGGCCCAACAGCTATTGGGCGCGCAGCGATCCGGGCGACGTCGCTCGTGTCGAGGACCGCACGTATATCTGCTCTGCGAATGTGGCCGATGCCGGCCCCACGAATAACTGGCGTGACCCCGCCGAGATGCGCGCCGAGATGACATCGCTGTACACCGGAGCCATGAAGGGCCGCACCATGTACGTGGTGCCATTCAGTATGGGACCGCTCGGATCGCCTATTGCCCACATCGGTGTGCAACTCAGCGACTCGGCGTATGTGGCTGCGAACATGCGCATCATGACCCGTATGGGCCAGAACGCTCTCGATGCGCTCGGAGACAGCGATTGGGTGCCGTGCCTGCATTCCGTCGGCGCACCGCTTGCACCGGGTCAGACCGATTCCCCGTGGCCGTGCAATCCGGACAATAAGTTCATCGTGCATTTCCCCGAGACCCGAGAGATCTGGTCCTACGGTTCCGGCTATGGCGGCAACGCCCTGCTCGGCAAGAAGTGTTTCGCGCTGCGTATCGCCTCGGTGATGGCGCGCGACGCCGGCTGGCTGGCCGAACACATGCTCATCCTCAAGCTCACGAATCCCGATGGCGAATTCAAGTACATCGCTGCCGCGTTCCCGTCTGCGTGCGGCAAGACAAACCTCGCGATGCTCGTACCCACGATCCCAGGCTGGAAGGCCGAGACCATTGGCGACGACATCTGCTGGATGAAGTACGGCGCCGACGGACGCCTGCACGCAATCAACCCCGAGGCGGGTTTCTTCGGCGTGGCTCCGGGCACGGGCTACGACACGAATGCCAATGCCATGGAAACACTGTGGGGCAACAGCATTTTCACCAACACCGCGTTCACGCCGGATGGCGATGTGTGGTGGGAGGGTATGAGCAACGAATCCCCGGTGCGCGCCATCGACTGGCGCGGCAACGTCTGGACGCCCGAGTCCGACACGCCCGCTGCTCATCCGAACGCACGATTCACGGCCCCTGCCGCACAGTGCCCGTCGATTGCGAGCGAGTGGGAAGACCCTGCCGGCGTGCCGATCTCGGCCATCTTGTTCGGCGGTCGCCGCCGTACGACCGTTCCTCTGGTGACGCAGGCGTTCGACTGGGAACACGGCGTCTTCCTCGGGTCGATCATGGCTTCCGAGACCACCGCGGCGGCGGCGGGCGCTGTGGGTCAACTGCGCTTTGACCCCATGGCAATGCTGCCGTTCTGCGGTTACAACATGGGCGACTACTTCGCACATTGGCTCGACGTCGGTCTGCAGACTGACACCGACAAGCTGCCCAAGATTTTCTTCGTCAACTGGTTCCGTCGCGACGAAGACGGCCGCTTCCTGTGGCCCGGTTACGGCGAAAACAGCCGCGTCCTCAAATGGGTGTTCGAACGTATCACTGGCACGGCCGATGCCATCGAGACCGCCATCGGCTACCTGCCCACTGCCGACGGCCTCGACGTCGACGGCCTCGACGTGGATCAGGCCGATCTGACCACGCTGTTGTCCGTGGATGCACAGGGATGGGCCGCTGCGATTCCGCAGATTCGCGACCACTACGCACAGTTCGGCTCCGCGTTGCCTAGCGAGTTGGGCACCGCGCTCGACACGCTCGAGTCACAGCTCGCGCCAAGCTGACGCGCACCACCTGACATCAGCGGCTTCTGGGGGACTCCTTCGGGAGACCCGCCAAGTGCGCGTGATCGTTGTAGCGCATCAGCTTCCAACGCCCCGGCTTCACCAGATGCATCTCGGTCATAGAGGTGTTCAACGTGTTGATCTCGAACACACCCAATTGCGCAGTGCGCAACGCTTGTCGCAGCGCCGCGTCGACGACGCCACCATGGCACGCGACCACGATCGTCTTGGCTTCGTAGCGACGCACCGTGTGCGCGATGGCCTCGCCGACGCGCAGGTGGAACGCTGCCAAGGTCTCGCCTCCCGGAAAGCCAACGGTGAACGGATCGGACTCCCAGTCGTGACTGCCGAAACGTTCGACGTACTCATCGAACGTGAGGCCATCGCACTCGTCGCCGGGATCGTGCTCGCCGAAGCCCTCGACAATCTCGATCGGCAGGTCGCCAAGCGCGGGAGCAATGATTTCCGCTGTCTCACGGGCACGCGCGAATTGGCTACTGATCAGCACATCGGCCGAGATCTCCCTGGTCGACGCAAGTCGATCCCGAAGCCGCTCGGATTGTTCGCGGCCGAGCGCTGACAATCCCGAGCAGGTGCGGAAGCCGCCAATTCGCCGGGCAACGGTGGTATTCGATTCGCCGTGGCGAACAAGGATCAAACGTGTCACAGGATCTGAAGGGTACGCGGTCGGGAACCAACTGCTGCGACCCGACCTGCCCAGGCCCACCATTTCGCTGACGCAACCCCACCAATTCGCTGACTTTTCGTTCAAGCGCTCGGTATGCACGCTCGCCCGCACGTAGGGTCAGTTTGCAACACTCTGCTGCGCCCGAAGGAGGCCCACCATGCCCAGCCCTTCGTCTACTCGTCCCGCCGGCCGCAACGACCGCGACACATTCTTCGATCGTTTCGAGGCACTGACATTCGACGATGTCGTCATCGTCCCCGGATACAGCGAGGTGCTCCCCGATTCGGTGGACACCTCGGCCGTGTTCGCCCGTGACATCCGACTGGCCCTGCCACTCGTCTCGGCTGCCATGGACAAGGTCACCGAGGCGCCGATGGCCGTGGCCATGGCGCGCGAGGGCGGCATCGGTGTCATTCATCGCAACCTGTCGATCCTCGATCAGGCAGCCGAGGTGCAGAAGGTGAAGCGCAGTCAGAGCGGCATGATCACCGATCCGGTGACCCTGCCCCCCACCGCCACGCTGCACGACGCCGAGGCGTTGATGAACCGCTTCAAGTTCAGCGGCGTGCCGATCACCGATCAGGACGGACGTCTGCTCGGCATCCTCACCAACCGCGACATCCGCTTCTGCGCGGGCAGCGATTTCGACCGACCCGTCACCGATTTCATGACCGGCGAACGACTCGTCACGGCCGAGGTGGGGACCACACTCGAAGAGGCCCGGGCCACGCTGCAGAAGTACCGCATCGAGAAGCTTCCCCTCGTCGACGATCAGGGCATCCTGCGTGGTCTCATTACCGTGAAGGACATCCTCAAGCGTCAGGAGTTCCCCAACGGCACGCGTGACTCCAAAGGCCGTCTTGCCTGCGCCGCTGCGCTCGGCGTCGGCCCCGATGTCGAAGAACGCGCCGAGGCCCTGGCCGTCATGGGTGTCGACGCCTTCGTCATCGATACAGCCCATGGTCACTCGGCCGGGGTGATCAAGACCATCGAACGACTTCGTGCCGGCTGGCCCTCGATCGCCATCGTCGGTGGCAACGTCGTTACCGAAGAAGGTGTCGAGGCCCTCGTGGCCGCCGGCGCCGATGCAGTAAAGGTCGGTGTTGGCGCGGGCTCCATCTGCACCACGCGCGTGGTGTCGGGTGCCGGGATGCCGCAGCTGTCGGCCATCTATTTCACGTGCCTGCAGGCCCGAAAACTCGGTGTGCCAGTGATCGCCGATGGCGGCATTACCTACAGTGGCGACGTCGTGAAGGCCATTGCCGCCGGCGCAGAGACGGTGATGCTCGGATCGTTGCTGGCCGGTACCGAGGAAGCACCCGGTGAGCTCGAGTTGTTCGAGGGTCGCCGCTACAAGAGCTACCGCGGTATGGGCTCGCTCGGCGCGATGTCGGGCCACGGCGCCGATCGCTACGCCAGCGGTCAGGCACCCAGCGGTACCCGCAAGCTGGTGCCCGAGGGCATCGAGGGTCGGGTCCCCTACGCCGGCGGTCTTGGCGATGTGGCCTATCAGCTCATCGGCGGCCTGCGCAGTGGCATGGGCTATGCAGGGTCGGGCACGTTGCAGGCATTGCGCGACACTGCCCGCTTCATGAAGGTCACCACGGCCGGCCGCGAGGAGTCGCATCCCCACGATGTGACCATCACCAAAGAAGCCCCCAACTACCAACGCAGCTGACTCTGACGCCGAACCGCCCTCTGGTCATTCGGCGTCAGCAATTTCCGTCGATCTCAAGTGGCGCTACCGGCCTACAGTCGTCACGTGATTGATGGCGGGGTGATCAGGGCACACGTCTGCCTGGCGTTCGAAGATGGCGACGACCGAGGTCATCGCGCGTGGGGTTTGGCGACACATCAGTGAAGCGACGTCGCATTTCGATTCCGCTTTCGAATAGGTCAACAGATCGAGACAAACGTCGTGGAGGCTGGTCGGTCTCGACGTCCACACACGTGTCGTGCAAGCAGATCCGTCATCTGTGGTTGACACTGTTGTCAATACCAGATGACAGATTCCGAAAACGACTTCGGTTGGGTGCGCTGCGCTCCGGCCCGCCCTCCGCCAGGTTTGCCCGAGGGAAAGTGTCGAACTTCAACCTGTTCGCTCAGACAAAACCTGCGCGGGTGGCTCAGGCGAGTTTTTCGACGAAGGCTTCGAGCTGGCGCAGGTTGCGACATTCGTACACACCATCGGTGTGGGTGCCGTAGTCACCAACAATGGAGTCGCCCGTATTCCAGTAGCTGCGCGGCTCTGGGTTGAGCCAATACACGTGCCGGGCCTTCTGGCGAATGTTCTTCACGACCCATGCCTGACTGGCGTGATAGTTGTTGCGCGCATCGCCGAGGAGCAACACGGTGGTTTTGGGGCCGATGTCTTTTCCGTAGCGCTCCCAGAAGACTTCGAACGCGTGGCCGTAGTCGCTGTGACCATCGACCCACACCACGTCGGCTTCAGTGTTGACCCGATGGATCGCCTCGCTGATGTCCTCGACACCTTTGAAGTAATCGGTGACCTCGTCGATGCCATCGATGAACACGAACGAACGCACCTTGGAGAACTGTCCCTGGATCGCGTACACGAGCATCAGGGTGAAGCGCGCGAACGCCGCAACTGAGCCACTGATATCGGCGACCACCATCAGCTCGGGCTTGGCCGGGCGAGGGTACTTGAACTTGGGCTCGGCGGGCACGCCACCGTAGGACAGTGAGTGACGCACGGTGTTGCGAAAGTCGAGCGGACCCTTGCGACCATGACGACGCTTTCGAGCCAGCCGTGCTGCCAGTTTGCGGGTCAGCGGATACAGCGACTTCTTGAGATTCTGCATTTCGTCGCGTGACGCGTGCATGAACTCGACGTCTTCGGGCAGCGGCTTGCGCAGTGTCTTGGCCATTGCCTCGGCGCCACGATCGGCCACGAGCCGCCGCCGGATCTCTGCTTCGATCTCTTTTTTGAACTGATCGATACGGCTGTCGTATTCGTCCTTCTCGAGGCGCTCCTCCAAAGGAGTGAGTTCGCCGCCCACTTCTTGGCGGCTGGCCTCCATCAACTTGTCGAGCATGCCCTCGAGATCGAGATTGCGAAGGGTGCGGTACAGGTAATAGGTGCCACCCACGGGACGACCGGGCTCCATACCGGCAAAACGCTGCACCGACTGCTTGGCCAGGGCGCGCATCAGGCCTTGGTCGCCCTTCATCAGCGCCTTCATGAGCAGATTCATCATCTCCTCGGGAGTGAGCGCCTCCATGCCACCGCCGCCAGCACCACGGCCCTCGCCCTGGCCCTGTTGCTCTTGCATCTCGCGCCACATCGCGTCGAGTTCGCTGTCGTCTCCATCGACCAGCTTGTACTCGGGGCCACGCAGGCTGAAATACACCTCGAACACGGTCTCGAACGCACGCCAGTGGCTGTTGTTCTTGACGAGTGTTGCACCGAGCGCGTACTTGAAGGCCTCTCGATCCTCGATGGGGATGTGCTGCACGGCCTCCATCGCGTCGAGGTTCTCGGTCAACGACACAGGCAGCCCCGCACTGCGAAGCTCGGTGACGAATCCGGCGAGAAGATCGATCATGGACGGCGGCCTTGTTGCGCAGTTACTTGATGGACTCGGTAGAAAGCTCTTTGGCTGCCTTCGCGATGTCGGTCTGGTACTTGAGCAGAACGTGCAGAGTTTCCTTGGCCTGTTGTGCGTCGATGTTGGACACGCCCAACAGGACGAGCGTGCGAGCCCAATCGATGGTTTCGCTCACGCTCGGTGCCTTTTTGAGATCGAGCTGGCGGAGACTACGCACGATGCGCGCAATCTGATCGGCGAGGTTCTCGGTCACGCCGGGAACCCGCGTGAGCACGATGAGCTTCTCGCGCTCGAGATCGGGGTAATCGACGTGGAGATAGAGACAGCGCCGCTTGAGCGCTTCGGACAGCTCGCGGGTGTTGTTCGAGGTGAGGAATACCAGCGGTATCTGCTTGGCCGTGATGGTTCCGAGCTCGGGGATGGATACCTGATACTCGGACAGTATCTCGAGCAGCAACGCCTCGGTCTCGACCTCGACGCGATCGACTTCGTCGATGAGCAACACCACGGGATCCTCGGCGGTGATGGCCTCGAGCAGCGGACGGGTGAGCAGGAACTCGTCGGAGAAAATGTCGTCGTGGACATCGCTCCATGAGTCGCTGTTCTTGTCGGCCTGGATGCGCAGCAGCTGCTTTTTGTAGTTCCACTCGTAGAGCGCCTTGGATTCGTCGAGGCCCTCGTAGCACTGCAGACGGATCAGCCGCGCGCCGGTCATGTCGGCGACGCTCTTGGCCAACTGGGTCTTGCCGGTTCCGGCAGGGCCTTCGACGAGCACCGGTTTGCCGAGGCGATCGGCGAGAAAGACAACGCCAGCGATCCCTTCATCGGCAAGGTAGTTCTCGTCGCGAAGTCCTTCGCGTACCGACTGAACGGATTCAAAGCGGGTTCCCATACGCACCGCACCCTACTGGCAGCGCCCGCTCGGATATCAATCGAGTTGCTCTCTCGCCATCCACAACACCATGTCCATCAGCAACACCGCAGCTGGCGAAGCCCTACGATGCGGTTCGTGGATGAGGGGCCAGCGCGCACAACGGCTCCGCCAGCCAGTTCGGGAATGTTGCGATCCAACATCACCGTTGCCGTCGGCACCGCACTGTCTCGACTCACCGGGCTGATCCGCGTGGTCGTGTTCAGCGTGATCATCGGTCAGACGGCGCTGGCCGATGCGTACGACGGCGCGAACAACAGCCCCAATGCCATCTACGAATTGCTCCTCGGCGGGGTGCTGTCTGCCAGCTTGGTACCGCTGTTCACCAAGCACGTCGAAGAAGACGATGACGACGCCACCACAGCCGTGGTAACCGTTGCCGTCCTGGCACTCACCGCGATCACGGCGCTCGCGATCCTTGCCGCTCCGTGGATCTTCCATCTCTTCTCGATCCACCCACCCAGCACGGTAGATGCCGGGCAGTACCGCACCGTGGGCACCGCCTTGGCTCGGATCTTCCTGATCCAGATCTTCTTCTACGGCCTCTCTGCCGTGGGTGCTGCGTTGTTGAACGCACGCCGCCGATTCTTTGCAGCGGCCTGGGCGCCGGTGTTGTCGAACGTGGTCATCATCGCGAGCCTGCTCCTCGTGCCGACCATGGTGGGTCACCAGACGTTGCAACTCGGTGAGGTACTCACCAACGACCGTCTCCGCTATACGCTCGGCCTCGGCGCAACCCTCGGTATTGCCGTGATGGCTCTTGCGCTCTGGCCTGCATTGAAGTCGGCGAATGTGCCGCTGCGCTTCAACAGCAACTTCCGCCATCCGGCCGTGAAGAAGCTGATGCAGCTCTCCGGATGGACGCTGGGTTTCGTGGTCGCGAATCAGATCGCTGTGATCGTGGTGAAGAACCTCGCGCTCGGTTCGGGCGAGGGTCATCAGGCCGCGTACACCGCCGCTTTCACGTTCTTCCTGCTCCCCCACGGCCTGCTGGCAGTCTCGATCGCCACCACATTCGTGCCCGAACTCGCTCGCTTCGTCACTCGTCGCGACAAGGCGGCCTTCATCGAGCGGGCCTCGCTCGGTATTCGCATGGTCGCGCTACTCACCCTGCCCGCCGGACTCGGCCTGTTCGTACTTCGCCGCGCGATCATCGGCGGGATCCTGCAGCACGGAAACCTCACCGCGGCGCAGGCGGCCACGACCAGCCGCGCGCTGGGCGGTTTTGCGCTCGGGCTGGTCGGTTTCAGCCTGTACCT
>JAYUWK010000057.1:0-5682 GCA_043753895.1 Actinomycetota bacterium | reverse complement strand
GCGTTCGTGAGCGCGTTGATCGGGTTCTTTCGCCAGTAGTGCTGCCACTCCGTCGATGTCGGTGAGGTGACGTCGGCGAAGGAACCGGTGGCGTCGCTGAGGTCCGCGCGGAGGTCGGGCTCGCGGAGGACATCCCAACGGCAGGCCGCCGCCAGCTCGCTGATCGCCATCCCTGTCCGCAGGCTGCCTGATCGAGCGAGGACGGCGAGCGTCACGAGCTTGTAGCTCTTGGTGTAGTTGCCGTGCTCGATCCAGAGCAGGAAGTCGGCGGCGAGGTCGATGGCGGTGGCCTCGTCGGGTGCGAGCAGTCGGTGTCGCCCGAGAAACCCGAACCAGCCGCCGGCGCGCTTCAAGGTGAACGCTTTGCCGTTGACAAGCGCGAGCTCGAGAGCGCTCGGCCGGCGTTGCTCGTGGTCGCTGATCCAGAGGCGGGCGAGCTCGAGCAGCCGGTCCTCTTCTCGTTCTGGGCCGGCCAGCTGGTCGAGCAGATCGATCACGGTTGGATCGACGATGATCGAGCAGCCGTCAGGCAGGTCCGACGATCCATCCGCGAGGGCGTGCCGCGAGGCGTTCAGGAAACCCACGGCCTCGCGGTCGGTGAGGTGGTTGCGTCCGGCGAGCGACGCGAGCAGCCGTGCCTTGAGCAGGAAGCTCCGGTGGTTGCCGACGAGGTCCAGCGCGTCGAGGCGCTGCTTCCCCTCAGCGCGGCGGAGGCCGCGGCCGAGCTGTTGAAAGAACACGATCGGTGACTCGGTGGGGCGCAGCAGGAGTACGAGGTCGATGCCAGGAAGGTCGACACCTTCGTTGAAGAGGTCGACCGTGAAGATGACGTCGATCGCGCCGCCGGCTAGTCGTTCCAGCGATTCGGCGCGCGGTGCCGAGCCCGAACCGGAGTGGACCGCGACAGCGGCGACGCCATGCTGTCGGAAGTGCTCAGCCATGAAGTCGGCGTGAGCGATCGTGCAGCAGAAGCCGATCGTCCGGCGGGCGTGGCCGCCGAGCCGATGCCATTCGTCAAGCACCTGCTGGGCGCGGCCGATGGTGGCGAGCTCGGAAGTCAGCTGCTCGAGGTCGAATCGACCGTTGCGCCACGGGATGTGCTCGTAGTCCGCC
This sequence comes from Actinomycetota bacterium, assembly GCA_043753895.1. Lineage (GTDB taxonomy): Bacteria > Actinomycetota > Acidimicrobiia > Acidimicrobiales > Ilumatobacteraceae > WLMZ01. The sequence continues at coordinate 4,569 of JAYUWK010000057.1, read as the reverse complement.
ACGTCCGCGATCGCGTGGTAGGTGAACGGACAGAGGAGCCCGCGACCGACGCCTTCGGCCAAACCGCAGTCGTACACGAGGTTGTCGGAGCACAGTGCGAGCAGATCGGCGGCGTCAGCCCGGTCCGGGGTGGCGGTGAGGCCGAGAACGAAGCGGGGCCGGAAGTGCGCGAGGACCCGCCGATAGGTGGTGGCCGCGGCATGGTGGAACTCGTCGACGACGATGTAGTCGAAATGTTCAGGTGAGAATCGGTCGAGATTCCGATGGAGCGACTGCACGCTGGCGAAGACGACCTCACCATCGGGATCACGATCAGATCCCGTGAACATCGTGAGCGACCCGCCCGGGCGGACCTGGCGGTACACGTCACGCGACTGCTGCAGGATCTCCTCGCGGTGGGCGACGAAGAGCACCCGCCGAAACTCTGGTCGAGTGGAATCGAACGCAGCCAGCCAGGTCTTGCCCAGACCGGTTGCCATCACGACCAGGCCTGCCTCGTGACCATCGATGCGGGTGGCCTCGAGGGCGGTGAGCGCGTCAGCCTGAACGCTCCACGGTGTCGGAGCGGACTCCATCTCCTCGGCGGCGCCAAGATCATCCGGATCGTTGACGTGCACGTCGTCTGGATGACCCGGCGCTCGCTCGACCGCTCGCTCTCGCCGGATCTGGTCGTAGGGGGCCAGCCAGCTCGGGGTGAGCGGAAGGGAGCGGGGGTCGGCCCAGAGCTTGTCGAATTCGCCGAGGAGCCCCGTGAGATGACGCGTCTCGATGTTCCACTCGACGCCGGCGGTGATGCCCGAGCGGCTCAGGTTGCTGCTGCCGACGAAGGCGACACCTGCTGCCGACGACGATGACGAGAAGATGTAGGCCTTCGGGTGGAAGCTCGTGGACGGGTCGCTGAAGACCCGGGCATCGAGCTGGCCAGAACCGTGGCCGCCGATCCGGTCCAGGAAGAATCCCAGCGCGCTCGGGTCCGTGATCTGGAGGTAGTCGGTGGTGAGGAGCCGGATGGTGGCGCCCCGTTGCAACGCGTCATCGAGATGCCGCGCGATGAGGTTGACTCCGGACCTCATCACGAAGCTGACGACCAGGTCGATGCGGTCCAGGTCGGGTCGGATCCGACACCGCAGGAGCTCCAGCTTGAGCCGTCCATCGAACGGTGTGACGAGCACCGGGGGTGCCGACGTCGGCGCCGGGCTGTTGGTGAGATAGTTCGCCAATCCTGGGATGACATGACGGACACCGCCCCGAGGGTCGTCGACATCGCCCTCGTACCGGGGGATCACGTGCACGTGGAGATGGCCGATGGTCTGTCCTGCGGCGGTCCCGCTGTTGAAACCGACGTTGTATCCATCAGGTGAATGCTCGACATCGAGCCGGCGCTTCACGACATCGACGAGATCGAGCAGTGCGTGCTTCTCGTCAGCCGTCGCCTCCCACCATGCCTCGACCGCCCGCCTCGGGATGACCAGCGCATGTCCTCTGCTTACCGGAAACCGATCGCGAACCGCGAAGGCCAAGTCGTTGCTGGCGATCCAGTCGTGTGGATCGATGGTGAGAAAGCCGAACATCTGGGCGTTGAAGGTATCGGAAGCGCGACCTCCGGGCGCCGTGGCGTGAGTTGAGAGTCGCGCCAGCCACCGGCGAAGGTTGACGGGAGCGAGGCCTTGTGGCCGAGATCGATGTGATTCGTCTTGCGGGGCTGGGAACACGAAGCTGTGAACGGCGCTGCCGATCACGTGGAGCAGTTCCGACGCTCGGGCGCTCGAGTCCGATAGCCGTCGAGCGATCGCGACAAGCACTTCGCGTACAGTGGCGTGATGACTGGGTCGCTGGAAGCCGTCGCAGAGAGCTTCGTGTCATCATCCGTTCCGTACGACCGGGAGCGCGTCCTGCGACTGCCGTGTCCGGTTCCTGCCAAGCCGGGTCTCTACGGATGGTGGTTCCGCAAGCTGCCAGCCGAGCTCGATGTGAGCGACTGTTCTTGCCGAGATGGCTTGACGCTGCTCTATACCGGGATCAGCCCGAAACGCCCGCCGACGAACGGGCGCGCTCCGAGCAAAGAGAACCTCCAGAAGCGGATCAAGACGCACTTCACAGGCAACGCCGAGGGCTCAACTCTCCGCAAGACGCTCGGATGCCTGCTCGCCGATGAGCTCGGCATCGAGCTTCGCCGTGTCGGGTCGGGCAAGCGCATGACCTTTGTCGCGGGGGAACAGGCGTTGTCGAAATGGATGGGCGCGAACGCTCTCGTGAGCTGGGTCGTGCACGACGAACCGTGGGAAGTCGAGGATCACTTAATCGGGACGCTTGATCTCCCGCTCAACCTTCAAGGGAACGCGCGCAACCGCTTTCATGCAGATCTCACGCTTCGTCGCGCGAACGAGGTCGCGAAGGCCCGACTTCTTCCGGTCGTGGCGAACCCAGGTGTTGGTGGCCGATGAGGACGTTCGATCGGACGTTACGGTGCTCGTCGACCTATGCCTGAACGTCGGCGTGCGGGAAGGCGCGGCCCGTGGCCGAGTCCCCCCATCGAGAGTTCGATGATCCGGCCCGTCCTTCCGTGTCACACCCCCCGGTCATACTCTGGACATGGCTACTCATGACATAGGTGAAAAACCCGGCAAGGGCCGCTACTGCTGCACAAACTGCAAGTGGTCGGTCGTCCTCGACGATGAAGGTGACCGGTTGCCGCCGTGCGGAAGCTGCGGCAAAGGCCAGCAGACGCAGTACGAAGACTGCTGATCGACACGCAAGCGGAGCCGAGCGTTCGTCGAGCACTCGGCTCTTTTGCGCGCGCGGAAGTTCATAGGAATGCGCGACGCGGAGCACCGACGGGCAGCTCGACTCGGCTACGCGGACTTCGGCGCACGGCGACAACGACTCGCCGGCATCGACCTTCTCGATCTTGGTGTACACGGCGCAAAGGTTGTCAATGTCCAAGTTGGCGAGCGAACCCCAGGCCGCGTCGGACGTCGACTCGGGTCGTCGTAGGCGGGGTGCCGGGGCTGGTCCTCGAGCATGATCACGAATCCGAACTGGTGTTTCGTTGCCATCCGCCGATGTTCGCTCGAACGACCACGCTGCGCCGCGGCACGCCGTGTTCGGCAGCCAGCAGCCCTCGCAACTGCTCCCTTCCAAGCTCGACCACTGGCGCTACCCGTTCGGTTCGTTCTCCCTCTCCAAGTCGCCAACAGGCATCTCGCCGTCATCGGCACCGGGCGCTTGGTCGGAACCCTCGACCTCGTGGGCTCCGCTTGCTTCTTCGACAGCGTCCGCCTCAGCAAGTTCCAGTTCCCCCAAGGACTTCCCTCCGGCCGTTTTCCAGTACGACGGGCCACTCACGCTCGACCCGGTAAGCACGTAGGCGGCCTCGGAGGGCGAGCTGAACCGCTGATTCGATCGAAGGGTCCAGGTCTGACCGCCGGGATTCGGATCCTCCAGCTCACCCTCGTCGAGAAGCTGCTGTCTCTTGCGTTTCCCGTTCTTGGGGATCGTCGCCGTTTCGTCCTTTCGAATGGAGGATCCGGCGAGCACGACGAAGCCCTCGCGGGTGGACCGGGCTTCGCCGCTTGCACCGGACGCACTGAGGAAGAGGGGTATTCCTTCAGTCGGTCCCGCGCCGGGCTCGGCTCCGCCGTCAGCCTTGACGCCGGTCGGTGCAATTTGCTCTGGCCCGGGTTCGAATGCGACCAGCCCAAGCGCCTTGTAGATGGGGAGCACATCTTCAAGAAACGCTGCGACCTCAGCCTCCTTGTAGTCGGCGAGGGACGCAGGGTTCGGCGTCACGGTGTTGTCCGCCTCCATCCGTCCAGAGCTCTTCGCGAGGCTGATGAGCTGGCTTCCAGATGATCGACATCGGCCTGGTCCAGCTCGCCATCGGTTTTCGTGAGAATGAATACCTCGGTCCACCAGTCCTTCGCGTTGGTACCGGACAAGTGGGTCTTGATCCGCTGTCCGACGCGGCCGCCCTGACCTACGTAGAGCTTCTGTTCAAACCGCTCGTGCTCGCTTGGCCCGACGAGTGCGTACACGCCGGTTCGCAGGAGACGCTCATCGCTCGAGTGGGAAGGGAACTGCGCGCGAGAGATGCAGTAGATCTCAGCGGTGTGGTGTGAACGAACAGCGATGCGTCTGCCACTCGGGTCGCCGTCCGGGAGGAAGAGCCTGATGTTGAAGGGGCGGTCAGCCATGGGCACTCCCTTGACGTCGCGAGTCTCACGATGCCGGCGCGTGAGTCTGCCACCGTTGACCGGCCCCGGTGTCGCTCGAGCGGCCGTCGAGTGAAGTGCCGAGGGCCATCGTCACTTCAGAGTCCAGCCGGATGTTCAGGTTCCCAACGAACGCCAGGAGCGTGTGTCATCTGTCAGGGATTTGTCAGCGAAAAGTTCCGGATCGGGCCGGATTCGGCGATACGGAACGGCACGACGAACGAACGAAAATCGGCTCTGACCAGGACAAACACGGACAGGGTCGGACGGGCCAGAACCGATCAAACATTTGTTCGAGTCCCCCCTTCGACACCTTTGGTAGTCATACTCGCACTTTGAGTGATGCGACCGGAGTTCC
>JAYUWK010000056.1:0-5795 GCA_043753895.1 Actinomycetota bacterium | reverse complement strand
ACAGCGGCCCGGCCACCAACGGCCGGGCCGCTACCACTTCCCCGGAACGCTGCTACCAGGTCCCTGGACTCCCGCTACCAAGAAGCGCTACGCGCCAGAACAACGCAACAGTGCCCGGCACAGACCACCACCACGTCGCCGTGACCCGGGCGGGCTTCGATACCTTAAGTAAATGGGTCAGGTGGACCTGGCCGCTGGACCACCCTGGCAATCCAACGAGGTTCGCTCCTCCGCTACTTCGTGAACAGCACCGTCGTGTCGATCTCGATCACCGCAGGTCAGGTCGCGACTTCCAGCCTTGCGGCCTACGCATTCACCTTCATGAACCTCCCGATGAGGCGCACCATCATGTGGTTCTGCATCGGGGCCGGCATCGTGCCCATCGAAGCCGTCATCGTCGGCAACTACAGGACTGTCACGCGTCTGCGTTGGATCGACAGCTACCCGGCCTTGATCGTACCGTTCCTCGCCTCCTCGCCTCCTCGCCTCGTCGCTCGGAGTTCTTCTCCTCTCCCGAGCATTCCGTGCCACACCCATCGAATTGATCGGAGCCGCTCAGATCGACGGATGCGGCCACCTCCAGACACTCCGACACGTCGTCATCCCCGTAGTCAGGCCGGCGATCGGCGCGTTCGCCGTCGTTGCGTTTCTCGGAGCGTGGGGACAGTATCTGTGGCCGCTCCTGGTCACGAACAAGCCGAACCGCCGTACCATCCCGATCGGCCTCAAATCGCTGGCCGGCGGCGAACTCAGCTGCTTCACCGTTCTCTCGGCTGCTGCCGTTCTCACGTTGATCCCATTGGTCTTCGTGCTGATCATCTTCCAAAAGCAACTCGTGCGAGGCCTCACGGCCGGCCTCGTCGATCATTGACGCCGACCGGGCGAGCCGATTCGTCGCCGAGTTCCCCCGTCCGGGGGATTCTTTGCCGGGTGGTCGCTGTCACGCTACCGATGCGCCGATCATCGGCGAATGATGAGGAGGATCAACATGCCCGACCATCCGAACGCAGCCAGCAGACGTGCCGTGTTCAACGCGTACTGGGAGCGCAGTGACATGGCCCCGATGCTGGAGGCGACATCACCGGACTACGTGTGGTGCAACGACGAGGGGGCAGGACCGTGGCGCCGGCTCGAGGGCCTCGCTGAGTCGATGGTGTTCGCGACTTGGTGGGCCGAGTTCTTCGAAGGGACCTTCCGCCACGAGTTGCTCGACGTGTGTGCGAGTGACGACCACGTGATCGAAGTGCTACGCGAGGTCGGGGAGAAGGACGGCCACGTGTTCGACAATGTCGCGCTGTATCTGTATCGGCTCGGACCTGACGGACGGTACGCGTCCGTGCAGACGTTCGACCGCGACCGCGGAGCGATCCGCGAGTTCTGGTCGCACTTCCCGGATGTGCTCGCCCTCGACATCCGGTCGGTCATCGCCGAGATGCTGCCCATCGTCGCCAGCTGAGCCATGGCTGGACCCGACGCCGACACCAGGCAGGATTACTACGCTGGCGACGTGGACCAGGACAACGCGTCGGAGGCGGACGGAGCATCGGGCTTCGTCGGCCGACAGACCGAGCTGGTCGGAATCGACGCGGCGTTCGCACTGCGACGATTGGTCACGTTGACCGGGATGGGGGGATGCGGCAAGACACGCCTCGCTCGTGAGTGGTGCCAGCGAAGTCGCGCTCGTCATCGAATCGTGTGGACCGACCTTTCCCAGGTGTCCGATGATCGCCACGTTGCAGACGCCGTCCTCGTCGCTCTCGGCGCACGCCAACAGGTGGTCGGAGACGTTCTCGATCATGTCGCAGAGCAAATCGGTGATGGGCCGCTCGTGATCGTGCTAGACAATTGCGAGCACCTCGTCGACGCGGTCGCTCGCCTTGTCGGGCACGTGCTGGAGAGTCGGCCGCACCTCCGGGTGTTGACGACCAGCCGCGAGGCGCTGTCGGTCGCCGACGAGGTGATCGTCGGCATTCAACCCCTGGTCGCGCCCACCCGAGGGGCCACTCTGACCGAGGTGCTGGCGTCCGACGCTGTCCGGTTGTTCATCGATCGGGCGGACTTGGCAGGGTGGCGCAGAGCCGTCGATGACTCGGATGAACTGGCGGCGATTGCTGATGTGTGTCGCCGCGTCGATGGCCTGCCTCTTGCGATCGAGTTGGCCGCAGCTCGCCTCGGAGTGCTCAGTGCGGCGGGGATCGCCGATGGTCTGCGCGATCGGTTTCGGTTGCTGACCTCGGGACACCGGACCGCACGTGATCGACATCGCACCCTCCAGGCGTGCATCGACTGGTCCTATCGGCTGCTCGAACCGGACGAGCAGCGCGCCTTCGAACTCTTGTCACTGTTCCGTGGTGGCTGCACGCTCGAAAGCGCAGCCGCAGTGATCGTTCCGTGGGAGTCCGAGTCCGATCGGATCATCGCCGCTGTCGACCTGCTCGACAGGCTGCGGGCGAAGTCGTTGGTCGTCACCGACGGCACACCCGGAGGGCTGCGCTTCCGCATGCTCGAGTCCGTCGCGGTGTTCGCCGGCGAACGACTCGCCGAGCAAGCAGATCCCGACGACGCCTCACGGCAATTCCTCGACCACATGACGACGCTCATCATCCATGCCGGCGTCGAACTCACCGGCCTGCAGCGAGGCCAGTGGATGTCCGTGCTGACGGCGGAACACGACAACATCAGCGCCGCGTTGGAACTGACCGCGACAGACGCCGCTCGATCTCCGAAGGCTGCGACGCGACTGTGGGAACTCGTTGGTGCGCTGACGTTCTACTGGTCGACCACCGGCCGGTTCCGCGAAGCACGAGAATGGTTCGAAGAAGCGCTCTCCCACGATGCCCCGGTCGCCTCCCAGATTTCTGGCCGCTGGGGTGCCGCCCACGTCGCCCTGTACGGCGGCGACTTCGCGTTCGGTGTGTCGGCGGCACAAGCAGCACTTGCACTCGCCGAACAGGCAGGCGACACCGTGCACGTGGCCCGAGCGTTGAACTCCCTGGCCACGGCAACATTGTTCTTCGACAGAGCCAGCGGACTGTCCTGTTCGCGTCAGGCGATCGAGGCGGCCGAGATCGCCGGCGACGACTGGTGCCTCGCAGACGCGCTGCAGGTTGCCGCATACGCACTCGCCTACGGCGGCGACGTCGCACCAGCTGCCGAAATGCTCGACCGGGCACGCGCAATCGCCGAACGGCTCGACCATCCCCTCCTACTCGCCTGGGACGGGATCGGCCGAGCCTTCGTCGCCGCGTTCGCCGGTCGCATCACCGACGCCCGCACCATTCTGCACAGTGCTCGGCAGCAGACGGCGCGCAGCGCGGATCCGAACCTCCGGATGAACCTCCTCGTCGCCGAATCCTGGATCTCCTTCCTGGGCGGAGACGACATGTCGCTGATCGACCGACTCGAGCACGGAAGACGCTCATGCGCTCACGAAGGCGCCGGCGAGGCCGCACCGCTCCTCGCCACGACCGAAGTCGAACTGCTCGCTGCCTCAGGGCAGACGGACCGCGCCACAATGCTCGTCGAGTCAACCTTCGACGACCTCGTCCGGGAGATGCCCCCGGCTCGCTCACGACTCAGCAACGCCCGCGCGCTGATCTGCCTCCAAGGCGGAGACCTCGACGCCGCCCAAACGCACAGCACAGACGCCGTCACATCCGCCGACGGGAGCACCGCACGCGCCGTCGCCAACGTTCTCGCAGGACTCGTAGCCCTCCGCCGCGGCGACCGGGGAAGCGCCGAATCGTTGACACTGACCGCCCTCACCGAGCTCGTCGAGGCAGGTCTCATCTCCGCCGCCATCGACGCGCTCGAAGTGCTCGCAATCGTTCAGGTCGCCAAGCGTGACCCGATCGACGCAGCACGCCTCGCCGGCGCCGCATCCGCACAGCGACACGCAAGCGGGATCACTCGCACCGGGCTCCAAACCGCCACCCGTCATGACATCCACGCGCTCGCCGCTGCCGACGATGCCGACGTCCGCGCAGCATGGGTCGAAGGCGAATCAGCACCGCTACGCGAGGTGATCGCACACGCCCGACGTTCCCGAGGCGCTCAACGCCGGGCCACGCTCGGATGGGCCGCCGTCACACCAACCGAGCGGCGCGTCGCCGAACTGGCCGCGAGCGGTCTCTCGAACGCAGAGATCGCCCGCACACTCTTCGTCACCACCGAGACCGTGAAGACCCACCTCGGGCACCTCTACAGCAAGATCGGCGTACCGAACCGAGCCGCCCTCGCGTCCGCGCTGCACGGCGAGCAACCGCGTCCTCCGATGACCTGATCCTCTCGCTGAGAAAGATCTCCTCACAGTGTGGTCCGCGCGAAACGGTCAGCGATCGCTCGGTCGGGTCACCCAACGCCGCCCCACACATATCGCGCAAGCAGAACCACGCCACGACCAGCACCCACGAAGAGCGCCGAACGGCGCATCGGCGCATCCCGCGCATCCGAGCCCGCAGGTACAACTACCTGAGGTGTGCTGCGTCGAGTCGAGGCGATGGCGGTTCTCGCGTCACTCTCGTGTTGTTCTTGGATCGTGTAGCCACCGACGCGGAAGCCGTCATTGTCGAGAGCCCGCGCATCACGAGGACGGGAATTCCGAAAGGTCCCGAGTCGCTCTGCAGTCGATCTGTGGCTTCGTTGACGATCTTCATTTCGTTCGGTCCGGTCACCGACACGACTCTGTCGATCGGATTGGCGATGTGGAATCCGTCCGCGCTGGCCGCAGCGCAGAGACGACGATTAGCGCTGCTGAACACGTCAGCGCCGACGAGGTGTGCGGCCGCAAGGTGGATGGCGTCATATCCACGAAGGCCGTGTGCGGTGGCGAGGTCGCCGGCCAACCGCATGAGGACTTCATCAATTTCGACGATCGAAAGCTGAGACCACAGGACTTCGAGCCCACCGATTGCGCCGGTGAACACGTCGTTGGTGATCCGTCCCTGCCGTCTGGCAGCGGCCAGAGCGGCGCGGGCTTCGACGTGACCAACTCGTGCCGAGACGAGAACATCCGGCTCATCCCATATCAATCCGGCCTCTGTCGTGCCGACCTCATCGATGAGCAGCTTGATCAGAGTTGACGTGTCGATGTAGGTGATCACTGGCGTTGCTCAGCCACCAACTCGCTGACAGGGCCACTAGACGAGAGCGGTACAGGCCGCCGACGCACCTTCGATGTTGGTGGTCGAACGACACCGGCCGCGATCAGGGCTGCAAGCTTGTCTCGTGAAACATCATCGATGCCGCTGAGGCGAGCGATCGGACGACCTCGATCGGTCACCACGACTTCAACTCCGGAGTCGACTTGTTCGAGGTAGCGACTCAGATTGTTTTTGAGATCGCGCACGCCAACCTCAACACGAGTCGATGTAGCTACCTTCGTGGATCTGAGTGTAGCTACACTGCGGCAGGACTGTCCACCCCGATCGGACTAAATTAGACCCGAGCCCGCCGAAGGTCGCTCGAGCAGAAGCGAGCAGATTGCGCGAACCGAACACCGCAGCGAACCAGCCTGGCCGAGCGAACAGAACGGCGCTTCAGCGCATCCTGCGCACGGTCGCTATCGATCCAATGGAAGCGAGGCGCGATGGGTGGTGAGGAGTATTGATCTCCACGGTCGACGAGCTGAGGTGTCGACCCGGGCACTCCATTGACGCCTCGGAGTGCGGCGGCAGTTCTGCGGATCCTTGTCCGGTTGACTGTCCTCGCAGTCGCGGTCATTTTGTTCGGAGTGTGCGCCGTGACGCCGGATGGTACGGGTCTGGTCCAAGGTCTCGATTCGGTGTTGTCGAGGG
>JAYUWK010000055.1:0-5815 GCA_043753895.1 Actinomycetota bacterium | reverse complement strand
TCCTCGTTCGGCGGGTTCGATTCCCGTCCACCTCCGCCAAAGAACCCGAGGTCAGAGGCCACTTCGTCTCCGAAAAAGGGCCTTTTGGTCAACGTTTGGTCACAGCGGAAAAACTCTTGCGTACGCAACGCCCGCTTTCACGGCACGACCGTGCTGGGAATAGGCACTGTTCGTTCGCCGTTGAGCATCGCGGAGAGCTCGGGGCTGTTCGTGGCCCAGACCGTGTCCGTCGCGTCGTCGATCGAGATGTCGTGTCGGAGGTCACCGAGGGCGTCGATCTCTTGCACGAGCTCGCGCATGTTGGCCGCTCGCCGATTGCTGATCTCCCGCCATACCTCCATCGCTTCGGGTTCGGTCGTCGCTGCGCCGCGCAGGGCGAGGAACAACGGCGCCAACCGCGCGTGTCGCAAATCACGCGGGCGTACATCGCGACTTTGACCGCCGGGTCTGGCTCTTCGCGAATAGCCACGATGAAAGCCCGTTCCTCCGCGACCACGCCGTGGTCCTGACCTGAGATGGCTTGCTCGATCAACTCGCGTAGCAGCACCGGCTTGCGCCCGATCAACTCGTAGACGGTGTCGACGTTGACGTCGGCTCGTTCCGCCACGGCGCTGATCGTCGTGGCCCGGTAGCCGCGCAACAGGATCAGTTCGCGTGCGGCGTCGACGATCCGCTGGCGGGTCGCTGCGGACGCGGCATGGCGGCGGCCAGCCTCGTACGCACGTTTCTTGACCGGCTCGCTCATCCGGTCTACATTACATCCGATATCTATTCGGATCAAATAGAAGAGGAGCCTTTCCCATGACCTACGCATTCACCCAGGACGTCCCCATCGACGCCGCGTTCTACCAACGCATCACCGAGGGTGTAGGCCCCGATGTTCCCCCGGGGATGGTTGTCCATCTCGCCATCGAGCTTCCCGAAGGTGGCCTGCGCTACATCGACGTATGGGAGTCGAAGGAGGCATGCGATCGGTTCGGCGAGGAACGGCTCCACCCTGTGGTGCACCCTCTGCTCGGTGAGATCTTGGGCGACCAGCTGCCGGATGAGCCCCCACGCACCGAGATCCGAGTCGTGCACGTCTGGGGATCCACCGCCCCGACAGCTACCCGCTGAGCCGAACGCCAACGCGTCGCTCATCATTGTCGGTCGTCGCAACCGGCAGCGCCCGTCGAACGAGCGCCGATCAGCATCCAACCACCCCCATGGGTTCAACCAGACCCACGGTCACGGTAGGGCAATGAACTTTCGGCTTCCCACCATTCGCTAGCCGAGGAGGGTGTCAACGCGTTGGCTGGCGATGTGTTCTTCGTCGTCGTGTGCTCCGACGTAGGTGGTGACGAGCGTTTCGACGCTGTGTCCGAGTCGTCGGGCGTTTTCGGCGAGGGGCATGCCGGCGCGGGCCTACGACTGCCGACACGCCGCCGCAACCACCTGGCTCCGCCACGATGTTCCTGATCGAACATCAAGTCGGTACGCCGGCTACGGCAACTACGTCCATCTCTGATAGCTCGGTCTGGATGATGGGGTCGCCGGCGCTCTGCGGGAAATTGTTCGCTAGTTTTGGTTTAGCCCCTGGTCCTCGTCGCATTGGCGTCTCTTCCAGGTGGATCCTCTTCGTGTACCCCTGATCATCAAACATGCATCTCAGCACCCCCACGATTCATCTCTCTGGTCAAACGGCGCGTGTGCAGTGCCGCGTCCACGTCGGTGGCGAGGACCGCGAGTGGTGGATCGCCGCGTCGAGCGTGTTGGCGGGTCTCCTCGATACCGGTCCGAGCCCGTTCGTGCCGGCGGCCGTGATGATCGCGTCGGTGCTCGGGGAGGATCTCTTCATTGATTCACGTGTTTCGGCGGTCCAGCTCGAAGGTGGCCGTCGGGCGATGAAGCTGTTCGAACACTGGTGGGGATGGTCGACGCCTGTGGTCACTGGCCAACCCGAACCGAGGTCGATGGGTGATGCGCTCGGTGACCGTGGATCGACCGGTCTGTTGTTTACGCGTGGGATCGACTCCACGTCGACATTGGTGTGTAGTCTGGAAGGTAATAATCCGCGTGTGACGCACCTGGTCAGCATCGATGGCCTGGAACCTAACCACTCGCCATTGGTCGCTGCCCAGGTTCGGCGTGACACCGAGACCGCGGCTGCGTCGGTCGGGTTGCCGTTCATTGGGCTGTCGACCAATCTGCGTTCCGAGGTCGATCGTTTCGCCGGATGGGAACGCACCCACGGCGCCGTTCTGCTCGGCACAGCGATGGTGCTGTCTCCTTTGTTGGGGCGGATAGTGATCACCCCGACGCTCAGTGATCGCCAACCCATACGTCATGGCAGCACCCCGGAGCTCGATGGGTGCTGGGCTACCGATCGGATGGCGGTCATCACCGCGGATCCGTCGCTCACTCGGACGGGACGGGCGAGAATCGTTGTCCGCCGACCTGCGCTCGCCCGAACGTTGAAGGTCTGCTGGCAGGCAGATGTTCGCGGCAATTGCGGGCGATGCGTGAAGTGCTTGATGACGATGACCGCGCTCGCAAGTGTCGCTGCGCCGAACCCGAGCGAAGCATTCGACGCGCCGCTGTCGTTGGAGGCGATCCGCAGCCTCACCCCAGCGCCGGCGGGGGCCCTGCCGGAGGTCATCGCCGACATCCCGGCAGAGATGGTCGATCTGCGAGATGCGTGGCGCGATTTCCAGGCTCGAACGGCCAATGGCACCGATCGTCGCGGGCTCGCAGGGTTCGATCCAGCCGAGAGGTGGCGTCGCGCTGGCGGGCATCTCGACAACGACACACCGATCGGTTGGGGTCGTGGCGCAATTGCGATGCACCTCGAACGCGAACGCCAGCATGCGTTGTGTCGTCGACTTGCCTCGCTTGATCGTCCGCTCGGCTGGTGCGTCGCTGAGCGGATGGGGTCGGACGCCTCTCGGCTCGCCGCGCGCCTGAACGAGCACTGGCAGCTCGGGGCCGTGCTGCTCGTCGATCGGGATGACATTGGACCGTCCCCGGCGGCCGTGTCGCGGTTGTTGACGCAGGCGGCGGTCCGCTGCTGGTGGTCCGACGCCGAGCGCCTCGAGGGCGTGCAGTTGTTCGAAGCGCTGGAGCACGGTTGCGTTCCGATCCAGGTGATGCGTGACGACCGGGCCACCGCGGCGCGTTCGCACCTCGACCGCCGATACCACAGTTTGATACTCGCCGAATCGATGATCGAGGACGGTCGTCCCAGCGACGACGCGCTCAGGCACGTGTGGTCCTCCGCGGTCCAGCTCGTTGTGTCCGGAAGCCTCGAACACGACGTCGCGTCGGCTGGAACCTGATGGTCAGCCGATCGCCGAGCACCTGGTCCGCAATGCGACGGTACCTGGCCCGGATCCGAGGGGTGCCCGCCAGGACCGAGCGGATCGACGAGACGATCGTCGCGCTGACGCACCAACTCGGCCAGGTTGCACTGAGCGCCGCGGCCGAGGCGGCATTGCTGCGGGGCGAAGTGGAGATCGTCGCACTCGCCTCGATTGAGCGCTCGACGCGTTTGACCGCGACCATGCAAGATCTCGGTAGGGGTGCGGAGGCGTTGCACGGTGAATTGGCACGTCAGATTGACGACGCGCGCGACGACCTTCGCTCTCGGATGGCAGCGCTCCACCACTGGAGCCTCGTTTCGATCGAGGCGTCATTGACGGCCGAACGCGACAGAGCGTTCCGGTCGTTGCAGACCGAGCTCGGTTCGCCTGTCGTGCGTACCGATGGTTTGAGTGTGATCGTCATCACCTGGAATCACGCGGGCTGGCTACCCGAAGCCCTCGATTCAGCGCTTGCCGCGCTGGCAGCACTCCCGCCGCGTCTCGTCGGACAGGTCCTCGTCCTCGACGACGGGTCGAGCGACGAAACGTCCAGCGTTTTGGCGCCGCTGGCTGCCGACCCTCGGTTTCGTATCGTTCGATCGCCGTTCGGCCTCGGATTGTCCCGAGCGCGTAACACTTTGCTGTCAATCTGCCCGACGCGGCACGCCGTGGTCCTCGATGCCGACAACCGGCTTCTCGCTGGCGGGACACGGGCCACGTACGACGTCGCGCGTTGGCTTCATCCGGTCATCGCGTGGGGGCACGTGATCGCGTCCAGCGGCGTCGGCACGGATTGGTCGGCGTTCGCCTATGCGCCATCGGCCGCAAGCCTGCGCAAGAGTCACTGCTTCGATTCGATGTGCGTGATCGATGTTGATGCCATCGAGCGGCTCGGCGGATATTCGACCGACCCCCAACTGGCAGGGGTCGCCGACGACTTCGAGTTGTTGCTGCGTTGCCTGCGTCGCGGTGAACTGGTCAGCTTCGTTCCTGTCGTTCTCGGCAGGTATCGGATCTCGCCCTATCGGCATAGCGTCCAGGTCGCCGATCAGCGCTTGATTGAGGCCCGGCGTGTTCGGGCTTACCTGTACGACGACCTCGATTTCGAACGGTGCGCGATCGTCGGCGCACACGCCGATGTAGGGGTCTTGTGGGCATCGGCCGGGGCAGTCGATCGCTACGGCATCACTCCAGTGGTCGCCGCGACATCGGAGCCAGTCCGTGGTGGCCAGCGCATCTTGATGATCGTGTCCGGCGGCGTTGGCAACGTCGGCGACGACGCGATCACTGATGCCGCGATCGGACGAGTTCGCCGCGTCTATCCCGACGCGCGCATCGAGCTGGTATCGGATCGAGACGTCCCCATCCTGAGCGGTCCACCGACACCGTGGGCGGGGACCGTGATCGAGCTCCAACGGAGCGTCACCGCCGACGCGACCTCGCTCGCGGTTTTCGATGCCGCGATCTTTGCGGGAGGGGGAAACCTCGCAAGCGCCTTCGGCCTCGGTCTCTTGCGCCCTCGCGTTGACTTGTGCCTCGCTCTGGCGTCGCAGGGTGTCCCGGTGATGTGGAGTGGGCAGGGCATCGGGCCGTGCACCCGCGACGAAATCGATCTGGTCAGCTCGGCGGTGCGCGCATCCGCCGCGTTCGGATGTCGCGACAGTGGTTCGATCGAGGCCTTCCCGAAAGACATACGAGACCGCATGATGCTCACCGGCGACGACGCCCTCGGATGCCCGAAGGCGACCCATGACGAGACGCAAGCGGCCCTCCGCAACGCAGGGGTCAGTACGGAACGTTACCTCGTCGCGCATCTCCGACTGGCCGACTACGTTGGCAGTCGCCAGTTCGAGCAACTGATCCGCGCGATCGATGACCTCGCCGCGGATCGCGGCGCGACAGTGCTCGGCCTCTGCGTCAACGACAACGAGCCGTCCGAGGCGGTAGTGGTCATCGAGGCGTCCCGCGCTCAACCACGTCGAACATCGTGGAGGGTGATCGAAGCCACCCGTTCACCGGCGGTCGTGCGCAGTGTCCTTGCCGGCGCCGACGCAGTGATCTGCCACTCATACCATGTCGCACTCTGGGCGCTGGAGGCGGGACGGCCGACGCTGTTGGTTGCAGCGTCCGACTACTACCGGGCCAAGGCTGACGGCCTCGCGGCCCTCGCGGGGTTCAATGGACCGATCTCGATCACCCCGACCGCCGACCTTGCCTTGATCTCTTCCCGGCTTGGCGAGGTGGAAGGCTGGCTGCGCGACAGCCGCCTGCCCGAAGTGACGGCGAGGCTCGAACAATGGTGGGACGATCAGCTACGAGCGCTGATGTGACCCAGCGACGCCAGCATTGAGCCGTCAGCGAAAGGTCATGTCGTCGCAGCGTGACTCTCGCGGGCCGCCGCCCAAGTTCACGCGGTCGCAGCGCAAGTTCGACATTGGTCCCCAGACCATCCCGCTCGTTGGTTCCCGAGTCCAATT
>JAYUWK010000054.1:0-47695 GCA_043753895.1 Actinomycetota bacterium | reverse complement strand
GGCAGCTCCTGCGAAGAAGGCAGCTCCTGCGAAGAAGGCAGCTCCTGCGAAGAAGGCAGCTCCTGCGAAGAAGGCAGCTCCTGCGAAGAAGGCTCCGGCCAAGAAGGCAGCTCCTGCGAAGAAGGCAGCACCCGCCAAGAAGAAGTAGCCAACCGAGCAGTCGGTGTGGAGCGTGTCGAACGGGAGGCTACGGCCTCCCGTTCGTGCTTTTTCGTCGGTCTGCGTCAGTGCGTGTCGGGCGTCGTTCTGATTTACGCGATGTGCTGCAGTTTTGCGCTCTGGCCGTCACAGGTCGGCAATGCGCTTGAAGATCTCGGCGGTGCCGACGCCGTTGGCAGCGCCGAGACCGGCCAAGCGTTCGGTGATTCGGGTTCGGAATGCACCAAGTTGATCGTGCGACGTTGCCTTCATCGTGCTCTCGAACTGCGATGCATGCGCTTCGAGCGCGTACAGCTTGGTGTCGACAAAACCGGTGACGTCCTCGAAGTGATCGGGAGCGTCGGCCTCCCACAACAGCAGCGTGGTTGGACGATGGGCCGCCAATGCGTGCTCACGGAAGAAGTGTGGGTCGCGTGCCGCGACCACGGCGTCGCACGCGAGCAGTCCGGCGTGGCGATGGTCTGGATGCAGGCGGTAATGCTTCCACGGATCGTGACCGAGGATGACCGCGGGTTGCACGCTGCGAATGATCCTCGCCACTTGGCCGCGCAACGCGAGCGAACTCTCGAGTTCTCCGTCGATCTGTTCGAAGAAGGTCACGTCGCCGCGGTTGTCACCGGACAAACGGTTGGCGGCCTCGCGCTGTTCCATCTGACGGGTCGCGGCGAGCGTGCGGGTGTCGGCATTTGGATCCCAGGTGCCCTTCGAGCCATCGGTGAGGATGAGGTGGTGCACCACACAGCCGCGTGATGCCCACTTGGCGAGCGTGGCCCCGCATCCGAACTCGACATCATCGGGATGGGCGCCGATAGCCAGCGCTGAACGAGGCGTGGGCAGATTTGAAGTCCATGGGCCGGTAGCGGCGTCGCTGCGCGGCGATTCAGCGGTCAGAGCCGGTTGGCCGGGTTCGTTTGCAGCCATGGGGGCAGCACCTTTGCGATGAGTGGATTGTGGAGATCGGCTGGCGTATCGATGTCGAGCGCGAGGTGCGGATCGCGGTGCACCCGCACCGACACCCCGAGTGACAGCGCATGGTTCAGGTGTCGGCGGAACGACTGCGAGCCATAGGCCGGTTGGAAGCCGAGACGAGTTGGCACCGCCACCACGTTGGTGCCGTCATCGCACGAGTCGGGTACGAGCACAATTCCGCCGTTCATCACCAAGTGGGCCAACGTCGATGGTGACGCGAGATCACTGTGTGCAACGATGACGTGTTCGATCCCGGCTTCGCCCAACGCACCGATGCCATCGCCAACAGCTGCGTTCAGGCCCATCCCGGGTCGCCACAAAACGGTGCACCCTGAGGCCTCGGCCCACTCGGCGACGGTTTCATCGTCGCACGCGATGAAGACAGGGAGCGGCGTCGCGGCGGCGACGACGCGGTCAGCGGTCCAACGTGCGAGTCGGATGCGGTCGTCGGGCGACAACACATGGGCAAGCCGCGCTTTGGCTTGGCGGAAGTCCTTGACAGGAATGAGCACCGCTGCGTCCACGACCATACAGACTACGGGCGTGGTGCCGCTCCTGCCTCATGCAAGCTGTGGCGAAGCCGCATCACCGTCGGTGCGCTGTGCCAGAGTTGGCAGGTGATTGCGGCGCAGATTCTGGTGAGTGTGTTGGGTGTCGCATTGGTGATCTGGACCATCACCTCGGCGATCAAGACAGTGGTGCTGCCGCGAGCGACGTCGTCGTTGCTCACTAGGGCCAGCTTCATCAACATCCGCAGGGTCTTCGATGCCATTGCGTCACCGAAGCGGCCGTTTCACTTTCGTGATCGTGTGTTGGCGATGTACGCACCGGTGGGACTACTCGCCCTTCCGGCGGTGTGGGTTGCACTGGTCATCGCTGGCTTCACTGCGATTTTCTGGGGCACGGGTATCAGGCCGCTGTCGGAGGCGTTCACCATCAGTGGATCATCATTGCTCACACTCGGCTTCGATCGGCCCGCCGGCTCTGGTCGCGTTGCGCTTGCATTCATCGAGGCCGGCATCGGCTTGGGCCTGGTGTCGTTGATGATTTCGTACCTGCCCACGATCTACGGCGCGTTCAGCCGGCGTGAGGCGCTGGTGGGCATGCTCGAGGTGCGCGCTGGACTGCCGCCAAGTCCGACCGAACTGCTCACCCGCTACGCCCGCATCGGTTGGCTCGACCGGATCCATGACGATCTGTTCAGCCGGTGGGAGGAATGGTTTATCGACGTCGAGGAGACCCACACCAGCCAGCCGTCCCTGGTGTTCTTCCGGTCGCCGCATCCCGAGCGCAGTTGGATCACTGCGGCTGGATGCGTGCTCGATGCTGCGGCCATCACGGCATCGACCATCGATCGACCGCGCGACTCGAGGGCCGATGTGATGTTGCGCACCGGGTGGTTCGCGCTGCGACGGATCTCGGACTTCTTCGGCTTTCCATATGAACCCGACCCCGCTCCGGACACTCCCATCAGCGTGACGCGCCGTGAGTTCGACCTGTTGTGCGTCGAGTTGCGCGCGGTCGACATTCCACTCAAGGCCGACCTCGATCAGGCATGGCGCGATTACTGCGGTTGGCGCGTCAACTACGACTCGGTGTTGGTGACGCTGTGTTCGCTGGTGGTCGCGCCGCCCGCCAAGTGGTCGAGTGACCGGGTGATCGGCCCGCGCATGAAGCCAACGGTCATCCAACGACGACGGAAATGACGATTATCCAACGACGACGACAGAGATAGCCACCGCCAACACGCTCACTGCAATCGGTGCCGCAACTTTGGCCCAATTCGGGACGGGCTTCCATGCGGGCGCCAGCATGACGAACCCGCAGGCGCCTCCTGCCACCAGGCCTCCGAGGTGTCCGCCGATCGCGATGCCGGGGATGACGAAGGTGAACACCAGGTTGAGCATCAGCAGGCGCCCCACGCCCGTCTGCAAGATGTTGATGCCCTGCTGATGCATCGAGATGGCGAGCGCAGCCATCAGGCCGAATACAGCGCCCGAGGCACCGCCACTGATGCCTCGATCGGTCAGCAGCAGAATGCCGGCCGAGCCACCAAGCAAACTGGCCACATACAACAACGCGAACTTCGTTCGGCCAAGGGTGCGCTCGAGCAGTTGCCCGAGCTGCCACAGGATCCACATGTTGAAAGCGATGTGGATGATACCGAAGTGAATGAAGCCGCTCGTGACGAGGCGGTACCACTCGTGGTCCTGACGCAGCAGAATCCGATTGAGGCCGAGGTCGAACTGTAGTTGCGAGACGGTGCCGCTGCCGGTGAGCGAACTGGTGTCCTTGATGCCCATCCACAGGAAGATCGCGACGTTGATCGCGATGATGGTGCTTGTCACCAATGTCGGCTGACGGGCGTTGGCGTACTTCACCCGCGTCTTGATGTCGGGCTGCGCGGCCTTGCGACAATCGAGGCAGTGTGAACCCACCGTTGCCTGCACGAGGCAATCGCTGCACGCCGCCTTTGCGCAGCGCGTGCAACGCCGGCCGGTCTCGCGATCGGGGTGGCGGTAGCAGTGCTCGATCGTTGGCGGCGGTGGCAGCGACATTCACCACAGGGTATCGGCTGGTGGCTCGCGCTGGCTTTCAGGCGTCTGGCGCGATCGGTTCGCTCATCCCGGCAAGGAACCAGCGGCGCAACGGAGCCCATGCGTAGATACCGGTGTCGTGGCCGTCGCTCCACGTGATCGAGAGACCCCACGCGCCGGCGAAGCTGGCGTCGCGAATACTGATGTCGCGCGATTGGTCGGCGCGTGGCCACGCCACCCCGCCGCGCTCGCGAAGGCCGCGACACGTGGCGCACGGACACGCTGCGCGCAGTTCGGCCACGTCGATGGTGCAGACCACGCCATCGTCAAAGGTGATGACCACCTCGTTGGCTCGTTCGATGACCACATCGACCACCTGAGGCTGCTCCATGTGCGTATCGTTTCTGCTCGTCGGATCAGCCATTGAGCACCGTGTCCAATACCACGGCGGTGATGATCAGCGTGACGATGAGCCCGTTGTAGGCGGCATGGGCGCGGGTGGATTCCAGGGTGGCCTCCTGTTGAGAGCTATGGCGTCGGTACGAGCGAAGGTAGGTGAACATGAAGTAGGTGCCACCGATGCTGAGTGCCAACGCCACGCCGATGGGGATGCCGATGAGCGCGTGCACGAGACCGAACTGCATGATTTTGAGCGCCCGATGTCGGCTATTCCAGACTTCGGCTCCCTGTCGAAAGAGTCGTTCCTCGGCAAGAGCGAACAGCGGTAGGGCCGGAACGAGCATGGCCATGAACAACAACGGTACGAGCCACTCCCAGACGGTGCCACCGGTTGCGTCGTTGGTGCCGAAGACGGGGTTGCCCTGACCGCCAAGGGCTGTCCACCAGCCCCACTTCATGACGGGCAGCTTCAGCAGCGCGGTGGCGACGACGATGACTGCGGTGAGCACGAACGGCACCGGCCAGATGTGGCGCCAGCGAATACCGCGCACGATGGAGATCACCAGGTTGCGACCATCGCTGGCCAGTGACCGGCGAAGACCGTTGAACAGCCGGACGCCGACGAAGCCGAGCACCGCGAACGTGGCGAGGTGATTCAACGACGTACCCGCCGATGAGGCGACCATTCTTACGTGCGTCGAGCGCGGGCGGTTGCGGCGAAGTCATCGGCGGGGCAGGGCTCGCCGAGGAGGTAGCCCTGAGCCATGTCGCACCCGAGCATCTTCAGGCGGTACAGCTGATCGGGTGCCGTGACCCACTCGGCGACGACTTCCATATCGAGTGCGTGCGCGAGCTGGATGATGGAGCGAACAATGGGATCGTTGTCACTGTCGCCCCCCACGCTCGAGGCAATCGAGCCGTCGAGCTTGAGGATGTCGGCGTGGTAGTCGCGTAGCGCGGTGAGTGACGACACGCCGGTGCCAAAGTTGTCGAGGGCGATGTTCACGCCAAAGCGGCGAAGTGTCTGTAGCGCGCGCATCGTGGTGGGCTGGTCGGCGTACAGCGTGTCCTCGTCGAAGTCGAGCGTGAGCTGTTGGGGAAGCAGATCGAGTTCACGCACCGTGGCAATCACGCGCTCGACGAACGCGCCCTCGGACATCTGGCGACCGCTGACATTGACATGCACACTGAAGTTGCGCTCGACGAGCTCGGCGTCGAGCCAAGCGCGAGCATCCTTGCACGCCTGGCGGATGACCCAGTCGCCCATCGGCACGATAGAGCCGCTTTCCTCGGCGAGCGACACGAAGTCGCGGGGCATCAAGAGGCCCTGCTCGGGGTGGTACCAACGCAGCAACGCCTCGGCGCCCACCATGCGTCCGGTGTGGGTGGAGACGATCGGTTGATACGCCAGGCGCAACTCGTCGTACGCCATGGCTTTCTCCAACGACACCGACAGTTGCTTGCGCTCGTGCGCTGCGTTCATCATTGCCTCGGTGAACAACTCGCAACGCGAACGTCCCCGGCGCTTGGCGCGATACATCGCGGTGTCGGCATGACGGAGTAGGGCAATGGCTTCGTCGCCAGCCGTGCCCTCGAGCGGTTTGCGGGGATTCGACAGCGCGACGCCGATACTTACGCTGAGATCGACCTCCACCCCGTTGAGCATCAATCGACCGGTGAGGGCTTGACGAACCCGGTCGGCCAGTTCGAGCGCCGTCTGTTCGTCGATGCCGCCCTCGCACATCACCACGAACTCGTCGCCCCCGATTCGGGCGATGACATCGGCAGGACGCGTCGCGGCCGCAAGCCGACTGGCGATCGCGGCGAGGAGCAGGTCACCGACATCGTGGCCGGCATTGTCGTTGACGTCCTTGAGGCGATCGAGATCGAGAAACAGGACAGCGACCTGCTGATGGCGATGACGGCCGCGGTCCAACGCTTCGGCCAAGGTGCGTAGCAGCAGCGTGCGATTGGGCAGGCCGGTGAGTGCATCATGGGTGGCCTGATGGGCGAGTTCGGCCTGGAGATGCTTGCTGGTGGTGACATCGCGGATCTGTGAGGCCCAGAACTCGATGGCGCCATCGGCGGCGCGCTGTACGTATACCGTGACGCTGAGTGTGCGGGTGAGCCCGTCGGGACCCCGGTAGACGACCTCGCCGTTCCAGTCGCTACTGCGTGGGGTGGCGAGCACCTCGCGGGGGATCTGATCGCGCATCGTCTGCAAGAGCCCGCGCATCGCTGGTTCGCGCACCAAATCGACCGCATCGTGGACCCCGAAAAGCGCGCGCGCGGCCTCGTTCGTGAACGTGGGTGACCCATGACGATCGATGATCAGAATGGCATCGGGGCTGACACGAAGCAGGCCGGTGAGGCGCTCACTCAACTGGCGCTGATGCTGCTCCTCGGAGATGTCGCTGATGCATCCGGTGAAGCCGAGATGCTGACCGAACAGGTCGCGCTTGGGTGTGGCATCGAGTCGGAGCCAGACCATCTTGCCCTGTGCCGACCACACCCGAAAGCTGGTAGTGAGCGGTTCGCCGGCCTCGCGAAGGCGTGACCACGCCAGTTCAGCAGCGGCTCGATCGCCGGGATGAGCGTTCGCCCAGGGTGCAGAACCAATCGGAACGGCACCGCCACTCAGCGCTAGGGCGCGAAACGATTCGTCGGCGGACACGAGGCGGCCGTTGAGATCGGTTTCGAACATCCCAACGGGGAGTACGTTTATCAAAGGTTCAATCCTTGTTCTCCCGAGCGCTATGACATTTCTAGCCGATCTGCGTTCCGAACGGGTCAAGTTTGTGTCAAGGACTTGTATACACGCCGGTGATCTGAGCGGCCTCGATCGAGGACAAATCGATGGCAGACATAAGGTCCGACGCCGGCGAACCCGTAGGCAACTCGATCTGTTGATCCAACGCGTAGAGAGTGAACCGATAGTGATGGGTCGAGCCCTTCGGTGGGCATGGCCCGTTCCAGCCGACGCTGGGCGCTGTAGCCGTACTGAAACCGTTGGTGCCCTCGATGGCCCCCAGCGGGACGTTGCCCTCGGCGATCGAGGGGTTCTTCGGATCGAGGCCGGCGATGACCCAATGCACAAAGTCACTGGCATCGGTGTCGGTGACGACGAGAGCGACCTCGACGGCGTTCACGGGTGCACCGAGCCAGCTGATCGCCGGAGAATGGTTCTCGCCGTTGCACGTATAGCGATTGTCGATGATGCCGCCGTCGACCCACGGCGTGCGCAGCGTGAACGCCAGGCCGGTGCTCGGTATATCGTTCGTGGCGCCGGGCAACCCAGCCCCTGGCAACCCAGCGCCGGGGAACACAGTGGAGCCCGTTGGTTGGAGAGCATCGTCGACAATCGTGGTCGTTGTGCTCGCGGTGAACACGCTGCCGTTCTGACTCGGGAGCGCAGGCCGTAGCATGCGGCCGTCGCTGCGGCAGGCGCTGAAGGCCACGAGCGCAAGGGAGCAACCGATCAGGGAAATGGTGACACGCGACGTTCGCACAGCAACTGAGCCTAGGGGGTCGAGCAGTGCGACGCCGTGCAGCCGGTAGCGTGGCGGACGTGTCTGCACAGCGTCGATGCATCCTCACCATTCATGCCCATCCCGATGACGAAGCCTCAAAGGGCGCGCCCACATTGGCCATGTACAAGGCTCAGGGTGTACACACGGTGCTGGTCTGTTGCACCGGCGGCGAGGAAGGCGACCTGCAGAACCCCTCGCTGCGCGAGCCGGGCCAAGCGTTCTTCGGGCTCACCCCCGAGCAGGAGAAGGTCAAAATGGCCGAACTTCGTCCCATCGAACTTGCCGAATCTGCCGCGGTCATCGGGTTCGAAGAAGTGGTGATGTTAGGTTACCGCGACTCGGGCATGCTCGACAGCGAAGCCAACAACAATCCCGACTGCTTCCATATGGCGCCCATGGACGAAGCCGTCGGCCGCTTGGTGGCCGTCATCCGCCGCACCCGTCCGCAGGTGATCATCACCTATAGCGACGACCAGAGCGGGTACCCGCATCCCGATCACGTCAAGGTGCACGACATCTCCATCATCGCGTTCGAGCGAGCCGGCGATCCCGAGTGGAATCCCGAGGCGGGCGAGCCGTATCAACCGGCGAAGATGTACTACACGCTGTGGTCGAAGGCCCGGCTCCTTGCGATCCACGAGGCGATGTTGCGTCTGCGCGGCAAGAGTCCCTACGACGAACGGTGGCTCGATCGTGAGGGACAAGACGAACGCATCACCACGCGCCTCGACGTGAGCGGTTACATGTGGGCACGCTCTGGTGCGTTGCGTGCACATGCGACACAGGTCGATCCGAATGAATCGTGGTGGTTCGGTTTGTCCGATGACGAACTCGCCGAGGCGTATCCGTACGAAGACTGGGTGCTCGCCCATTCTCACGTGGGTTACGTGGCCGAGGGTGATACAGAGGACGATCTGTTCATCGGTGTAGGCCCCGCGTCTGGCGTGCCGCTTGAGGCGCACTCGTGACGGCTGGGCAGCAGTACACAGTGCAGTACCGGGTCGCGTTCGGGAAGAAGGACGAAGCAGTGGTTGGGCCCGACGATGCCGATCTCGTGGTATCGGTTGCAGCGGGCGACGTCGGCATCGACCCGACGGTCGCGTTCATGCAGGGCAAGCTGAAAGCTGTGGGGCCCACCGCAGCGTTGTTCGAGTTGTTGCGCTCGGGTGAGGCCGCCCCGGCACTGGCCAACCTGGGCGTGCGCTGACTGGTTTCGCGGCTACGCGGTGCCGGCACGCATTGCGGTGCGCAGTTGGCGATAGCCGACGATGATGGCGCCAGTTGACACGAGGAGACCGCGCAGGTGCTGGTCCCTGGTGACCAACGTGAGGTCGTCGATCCAACCCTGGGCGGCATCGGAGATGGCGCGCACTTCGGGGGTGTCGATGCTGGGTTGCACATGGATCTCGGTGACGCCAGGCGCGAGATTGGAGATGGCGTTGTAGACGCGATCGCGGCTGCCGGCACGCCAGTCGTGATCGAAGTGATCGGGGAAGACCACGCCCTCGGCCGCGGCAAGATCGCGGAACGGGAAGCCGGCCTGGTCCTTACTGATGGTGGAGGGAAGCCGAATGGGCAGCCGGAACTCGACAGCGAGCTCGAGATAGACATCGAAGAACTCGGGCCGCAACGTGATCGCAGTGAGATGCGGGGCGAGGTGGGTGACGTCGATGCCCCACGCGAGTGCGCGCTCGATCTGGGCGCGACATTCGCGTAGCACCTCGGCTGGATCGGCGTGTTCCCAGAGATCGTCGACCGTTCGCGGGAACCCCGCCTCGCCGCTGAGCAATGAGGGCGCATGGGTGATGGGACCCCACCGATAGCTGGGGTGCTCGCAGTTGAGGGTGAGGTGCACACCGATGTCATCGGTGGGCTGGTAACGCAAGGCGGCGTCGCGGGCCCAAGGCGCGGGCACCATCAGCGAGGCGCACGATGCAACGCCATCGCGGAGTGCAATGAACACGCCTTCGTTGGCAGCGTGGCACGAACCGAGGTCGTCGCAGGAGATGATGACGAGACGATCGTCGGTGTTGTACCCCAGTCGTTCGGCGAGCGTGCGCATCACCCGCGACGCTATCCGCTGCAAGCGGCCCACAGGCCCCGATCGGCGGCCTCGGCGTCGCGCGCTGCCTGCACGAACTCGGTGGCAAAGGCGGTGTTCGGCGCAATCGTGAGTGGCCTCGCGTACCCCAGCCGAGCGAGTTCGAGATTGACGAAAAGCCCGTCGCTACTGCGGTACACGTAGGCGAGCAGCCTCCCGTAGTCGTCGCGCGCTTCGGCGTCGCGCCGGATCGAGACGCGGGTACCCGGAACGAGGGTGTGTTTGGTGAAGTCGCTCGCCTCGGGTCCGTAACACTGGATGGGTGTGTTCGGCTTCTTGGTTTCGGGTGTGTCGATGCCGATGAGGCGCACGCGCTCGTGGCGGCCGCCGATGCTGGCATCGATGGTGTCGCCGTCGATCACGCGCGTGACGGTGGCGTTCGAGAGGTCTGGTACGGCCGGTGCTGAGGCGCGCATCGCGCCGGTGCACGCGGCGGTCAGCACGACAAGCCCGGCAAGCGTCAGTGTCCCCATGCCACGCCTCATGGATGCATGTCTACCGGTGGGGTGCGACAACCCCACCGCCGGGTGTGCAGGTCAGATGCGCTCGATCAGCGTGCCCGTGCCGATACCGCCACCGCAGCACATGCTGATGATGCCGTAGCGCCCGCCGGTGCGCTCGAGTTCGTACACCGCCTTGGTGGTGAGGAACGCGCCGGTTGCGCCGAGGGGATGGCCGAGAGCAATCGCGCCGCCGTTGGGGTTGGTCTTGGTGAGGTCAGCACCGACCTCTTTGGCCCAGGCGAGTACCACGGAGGCAAAGGCTTCGTTGATCTCGAACGTGTCGATGTCGTCGATGCTCAAGTTGTTGCGCTGTAACAGTCGCTGCGTGGCGTCGATGGGACCGGTGAGCATGAGCACGGGATCCACGCCCACGAGGCAGCTGTCGACGATGCGAGCGCGTGGTGTGAGGCCTAGCTCGGCGGCCTTGTCTTCGGTCATCATCAACACCGCTGCTGCGCCGTCGCTGATCTGCGATGCGTTGCCGGCGGTGTGCACGCCGTTCTCCCGCGCGACGGGCTTGAGCGTGGCCAGCTTCTCGAGCGAGGTCTCGCGGATGCCTTCGTCGCGGCTGACCCGGTGTGTGGTGCCGGTGGGCTTGCCCTCTTCGTCGACATCAGGCGCATCGACTTCCACGTACTGACCGGCGTAGCGATCTTCGGCCCAGGCCCGCGCTGCACGCTGCTGGCTCTCGAAGCCGAACGCGTCGGTGTCGGCGCGGGTGATGCCCCACTTGTCGGCGATGCGCTCGGCGCCTTCGAACTGCGAGGTCATCTCGTACTGACCGAAATAGCTCTTCGGGATCGGCACGCCGAGGCCGAGCTTCTTGCCCGAGTTGCTGCCGATGGGGACACGGCTCATGACCTCGACGCCACACGCGATAGCGATGTCGACGACCCCCGAACCGATGAGCGCCGCGGCGAGGCCGGTGGCCTGCTGGCTCGAGCCGCACTGGGTATCGACCGTGGTGGCGGCCACACCCATGGGCAGGCCCGCCGACAACCATGCAGTGCGGCCGATGTTGAAGCTCTGCTCGCCGACCTGGCTCACACATCCCGTGACCACCTGGCCAACGATGTTGGGGTCGATGCCGGTGCGGTCGATGAGTGCCTTCTGTACGATGCCGAGCAATTCGGCCGGGTGCACCGACGACAGCCCGCCGCCGCGGCGGCCGATGGGGGTACGGACAGCATCAACAATCACAACGTTCGTCATGCGATCACGCTATCTCGCCGTGTCATGCTGATCTCGTGCCAGAGAACCGCCAGAACTTCGTCCCGCTCGTCAACCCGCCAGATGAGGTCTTCCATGCCCACCACTTTGTGCACGTGGTGGGCTCGAACGTGTGGGTGCATCACGAGGCGGCCGACCCGGCATGGGACGTTCACTTCCTCGGCCTCCTCGATGGCGCCGCGGTGTGGGGTGTGGACGTACCCCGCGGCGTCGATCCGGCCGATGGTGCGGCGACTGATCTCTACAGCTACTTCGTTCGGTCGAGCGAGACTGATTGGCTGATTGCCGGCCGTGCCGTGCAGATCGTCGAGTGGGCTCGCACGCATCGCTTCTGCGGCCGTTGCGGCGCGCCGACCGAGTTGGCGTCCGGCGAACGCGCGATGAAATGCCCCGCCTGCGGTCTGCTCGCTTTCCCGCGTTTGGCTCCCGCGATGATCACCCTCGTCACCCGCGGCGAGGGAGAGAATCAGGAGGCGTTGCTTGCGCGCGGCGTGCAGTTCCGGGCGCCGATGTACAGCTGTCTCGCCGGCTTCGTGGAGCCTGGCGAGACCTTGGAGGGCGCGGTCATTCGCGAGGTGCGCGAGGAAGTCGGTGTCGAGGTCACCAACGTGCGCTACTGGGGCAGCCAGCCATGGCCGTTCCCGCACAGCCTGATGCTCGGCTTCCAGGCCGATTACGCGGGTGGTGACATCGTGTGCGACCCCGCTGAGATCATGGATGCACAGTGGTATCGGCGCGACGCGCTGCCGGCGATCCCTCCGGGCATCAGCATTGCCCGCAAGCTCATCGACGCGTGGCTGCTCAGCGAGTAGCCAGTTTCTCCGTGAAGTAGTCGAGGATGATCTCGGCGCGTTGACGGCGATGGATCGGCGATCCACTGCGCGACAACTCGTGCGTCTCGCCGGGGAATCGATAGAACGTGACGTCGCGCCGCAAGAGGCGTAGTGCCATGAAGAGTTCCTCGGCCTGAGACATCGGGCAGCGGAGGTCGTTCTCGCTGTGGATGATCAGCATGGGTGTGTGGATGCTCTGCACATACGTCATCGGCGACATGCGCGCATACTCGGCCGGGTCCTCGATGTGGGTGGTGCCGTGCTCCACCTGGAACACGCTGCCGATGTCACTGCTCCACTCTTCGCTGATGAGGTTGTTCACGGCACGCTCGCTGCAGATGGCGCCGTAGCGGTCGCCATGGTGGGCGGCCAGCCAGGTTGCCATGTAGCCGCCGTAGCTGCCGCCGAGCATGCCCACGCGGTCGCTATCACAAAAGCTGAAGCGGGCGAGTGCTGTGTCGAGCACCGCCATCACGTCGTCGACGTCGACACCACCCCAGCCGGTGCCCGGCGCAATCTTGTGCTTGGGTCCGAGGATGGCCTGACCCCATGATTGCTCGCGCCCGCTGCCGCCGCGCGGGTTGCTCATCAGCACCACGAAACCAGCGGCTGCCTGCATCTGCGCCTCGTCGAAATATGTCTCGCCGTACTGCGTGTGCGGACCACCGTGCACGTTGAGCAGCACGGGGTAGGTCTTGGTGGCGTCGAATCCGGCGGGACGCATGATCCACGCGTCGATCTCGAGTGTGCCGTCGGCCGTCGGCACGACGAAGCGCTCCCACGTCTGCGGATTTACAGCCGCTGCATAGCTCTCGCCGAGGTGGGTGAGTTGCGTCTCGATGCCGTCACGGATCACGAACAGCTCGGTGGTGCGATCTACCGAACTGATGGTGACTGCCGTGCTGCCCGCTCGCGAATCGAACGACTTCACATAACGCGGTCCTGCAGTGAGTGGTGTCGGCGCGTTCGCTCCGTCAGCAGCGACTCGGTACACGTGGGACGTGCCGCGGTCCTCGGCGATGGCCGCCAAGCTGGTGTCGTCGAGCCAGATGGGCGCCACCACGCCGCTGGCGGAGGAGAACGTGCGGTCGAGGCCCCGGCTGACCCACTGCCGTTCGCCGGTGGCGAGGGTGAGGACACCGACGTGGATGTTCTGTGGATCGGTACGCGAGTCGTCGATGCCGAGAAATGCCATACGGGTGCCGTCGGGCGAGACCCTGGCTGCTGAGTACGCGCCGGTCTGATGGGTGAGCGCGGTGACCTCGCCGTTGAGCGCCACCAGATACAAGTCGCTGGCGAAGTCGAAGTCCCACGAATCGTGGCGGGCGGCATTGGTGATGATCGCGCTCGAGTCATTGAGCCAGGCAACGCCACTGTGTTGTGACTCACCGGGCGTGAGGTTGCGTGGTGCCGCGGTACCGTCAGCGGCGGTGAGATACACGTGCGACGGACGGTCGTACACCCACCCCTGACCATTGAGCTGGGTGAAGAATCGTTCGATCTTGCGCGGCGCCTGCCAGCTCTCGTCCTCGGCTTCGTAGCGTTCGTGGCGGGTGCGGCTCGTGAAGGCAAGCCAGCGACCGTCGGGGCTCCATGCAAGGTCGCCGATGCCGTCCTTCATCGTGGCGATGGTGCGGAGTTCTCCCGGTATACCCATCGGCAGCACGTGCAGCGTTGCCTCCCCCTTCTTCTCTTGGCGGCTGGACACGAAGGCGAGGCTGCTGCCATCGGGCGACCACGTGGGCTGGTTTTCGTTCTTCTCACCTTTGGTCAGTGGCCGGGGAGCCGTGCTTGCATCCGCTGGCGCAATCCAGACCTCGGAGCGCGTTCTGTTCGCAGCCATGTCGACTCGTCCAACCACGAACGCGATCTGTGATCCGTCTGGGGACACCGCAGGGCTGGCTGCCGCAACGACCCCGCCGATGAACCGCTCGGCGATTGCTGCATGAGAACTCGCTTCGGACGAGGCGAGCTGTGATCTTGTGTCATCACTCATCGCGATGACGGTAGCGGCGCGATCGCACCGTAACTTTGCGGACATGGATCTTGGACGCATGGGACTGTGGACCTTTCAACTCGATCTGCAACCGATGAGTCGGTCGCAGGAGGCAGTTGCCGAACTTGAAGAACTCGGCTTCGGTGCGGTGTGGATCCCCGAGGCGGTCGGTCGGGAGCCGTTCGCGAATGCAGCGCTGCTGCTGTCTGCCGCGACGTCGTTGGTCGTCGGCACGGGCATCGCGAGTATGCATGCGCGTACCGCGATGACCATGCAAGCGGGCTGGAAGACACTCACCGAGGCGTTCCCCGGTCGGTTCCTGCTCGGTATCGGTACGAGCCATCAGCCGATGGTCGAAGGCGTGCACGGTCACTCGTACGACAGGCCCTACAGCACCATGGTTGACTATCTCGACGCGATGGACCGGGGAATGTACTTCGCGTCGCCGCCCACCACGCCGCCTCAGCGGGTGCTTGCTGCGCTCGGTCCGAAGATGCTGAAGCTTGCAGCCGAGCGCGGCCTCGGCGCTCACCCATATTTCGTTCCCGTTGAACACACCACAGTCGCCCGTGAGGCCATGGGTCCCGCTGCACTGCTGGCCCCTGAGCAGATGGCGGTTTTCGAGACCGATCCCACCAAGGCGCGCACGATCGCCCGCCGTGCCATGGGCACGTACCTCGGCCTGCCCAACTACACCAACAACCTGCGCCGGCTCGGCTGGGGTGATGACGATCTGCTGAACGGCGGCAGCGACAAACTGGTTGACGCCATCGTCGTCTGGGGCTCGCTCGACACCATCGTCGCTCGCGTGAGGGACCATCTCGATGCCGGCGCGAACCATGTCTGCGTGCAGGTTCTCCCTGCCGACGGATCAGCTCTGCCGATGTCCGAATGGCGCGAACTCGCCAGCGCGATTCCGTCGATCTGAGCGGGCGGCACCATGGACATGATCGCTTTGCAGCATGAAGAATACATTGGCGCCCTCCGTCGAGACGGTGTCGCCTTCGCATCGTCGGTGCGCGCGGCCGGTCTCGCAGCTCCGGTTGCGTCGTGCCCCGGATGGGTGACGGCCGATCTGTTGTGGCACCTCACCGAGGTGCACTACTTCTGGGGAGCGATCGTGCAGCAGCGCGTGCTGAACGGTGCCGATGTCGTCGAACTCGCGCGACCCGTCGACGACGCCGAGTTGGCCGGCTTGTACGAGACCCAGTTCGCCCGCTTGCTGCAGGCGCTGGTCGAGGCTGATCCCGCCGACGAGGTGTGGACGTGGGCCGAACAGCACGACGTGGCCTTCGTGCTCCGCCGGATGGCGCAGGAAACGGCGATGCACCGCTGGGATGCCGATGTCGCAGCAGGCCGGCCCTCACCCATCGACGATTCACTCGCCAGTGACGGCATCGACGAGTTCCTGACCTACTTCGTCGATGATGTCGCCCGAGTCGCTCAGCCCGTGGCCGGCTCGGTGCACATCCACTGCACCGATGTGCCCGGCGAGTGGACGATTCGCGAGTCGGTCATCCCCGATGACGACTTTCCTGGGCTGCCCGGCGGCTTCGAGGTCACCCGCGAACATGCCAAGGGCGACTGTGCGCTGCGTGGCCCCGCCAGCAATTTGCTGCTGGCGCTGTGGCGCCGCACCGGGATGGACACCATCAATGTGGTCGGTGACGCCGCCGTGGCCAAACGGTTCCTTGCCTCGACCAACCTCAACTGAACCGGTGCGGCTCACCAGTATTCGGTGCCGGGGTCGCCCTTGAAGGGGCCGACCACCGCTGAGGTGATCCATCCGCCGTAGAACGATCCGGGGTTGGCGACGACCTGCTCGTCGTCGACCCAACACTGGTCCATCAGTCGGGCGTGGAACGCGACGTGTCCGGCGATGGTGGTGAACCCGGCGGTGGGGTGCTCGTAGCTCCAAGCCGCATTGACCACGATCACGTCACCAACCGCGACGCTCCAATATGTGGCCGGACCCTTCCATTCGCAGAGCGAACGGGCGCCGTTGCCTGGCAGGAGATGTTCGGCTGCGACGTCGGCACGAGGGATGTAGAACGCAGGCGGTTGGCTGGTCTCGAGCACGCGAACGGCCGAACGCGTCTCGGCGATCATGACGCCGCGATGCACCACGCGAATGTGGCTCGACGTGGGTGCCACCGCTGGTGGGCGCGGATAGTCCCATACGCTCTCTTGGCCGAGAGCCGGTTCGATCCGTCGGGACGATCGTGTGTTCACGGCAACCGACGCTAGATCGAATTACGGTGTAGTGCTGTGCCGACCGCCCATCTCAACGGAATCGATATCTACTTCGAGCGCAGCGAGGCATCAGGCGCTCCACGACTGCTGTTCATCAACGGGTCGGGTGCCACACTCGAGGGTAGCGAGCCGATGGTCAGTGCGTTCGCCAAGGGATTTGATTTCCTCGCTCACGACCAACGCGGTCTCGGCCACACCAGTGTTCCCGATGGCCCGTACACGATGGCTCAATACGCCGGTGACGTCGCAGCGCTTGCCGAACACATCGGTTGGAGTACCTACCGGGTGGTAGGTGTGAGTTTCGGCGGCATGGTGGCCCAGGAACTGGCCGTCACCTTCCCAGACCGGATCGAGCGACTTGCGCTGGTATGCACCTCGCCGGGTGGCGCAGGTGGCTCGTCGTATCCGCTGCACACCCTCGCTGGCCTGCCGGCTTCCGAGCGTGCGGCCATCGGCGTGCAGATCCTCGATCAGCGGTTCACACCCGAATGGCTCACCGAGCATCCGAATGATCGTGCGTTTGCCGAAATCATGGGACAACGCGGCGGTACCGACAAGCCGGCCGACGTACTGCGCGGCGAGACCCTGCAACTGCAGGCGCGCAGCAATCACGATGTGTGGAACCGCCTGTCGAACATTGCATGTCCCACCTTGGTGGCATCTGGTCGTTACGACGGCATCGCGCCCCTTGCCAACGGCGAGGCAATCGGCTCACGTATCCCCGGCGCGCAACTCCGCGTGTACGAGGGTGGCCATGCATTCTTCGTGCAGGACCGCGCCGCGTTCCCCGACATCTTGGAATTCCTGCGCGGCGACTGAACGACGGCGATTGCAACGCCAGAGTCGAATGCGAACGCTGCTATTCGTCGATGCCGACGGGTTTGTCGTCGATGATCTGGTCGAGGTATTCCGACAGCCCGTAGCCCACAGCGCCCTGGTGTTCGCCGTCGGCGATGGTCCAGCGCGTCATGCCCTCGCTGATGCGCGTGACGAGCCAGTTGCCCTCGGGGTCCTGGCGGCGATTGCGGAGCGGGATGAGGTTCATCACCTCGCCGGTGAAGTTCCATTCACGGTCGCTGCGCGACGACTTGAGTAGGCCGGTGATGCGCTGGTGGTAGGTGTCGTTGCCCTCGAATTCGGTACTGACCTCGACATGATCGCAATAGTGCATCTCGGCGTTGTCCCACACGAATCCACCACGGGTGCCCGGTCCATCTTTCTTGGCGACACGACTGGCCATGAAGCCGAGATCCTTACCGAAGTTGGCGGTGAGCCATCGGTAGTACCACGGTGCCTGCCAATAGCGCGGACCCCATGAGTGATCGCGCAGCCCGCAGCCGGCGATGTCCCATTCCTGGTCGCCGACACGAATGGTGCCGTGAGCCTGCACGAGTTGTTCGTAGTGCCCCTTCGCGAACTCCTCACCGGGGGTCTCGTGGGGCTGATCGGGCTCACCGCCGAACATGCTCGGCTTGCCCTGACCGGTGAAGGTGATGTGCACTTCGCACTCGGCATACGGGTTGTTGCTGAAGGCCTCTTTCGGAGTGGCCATCTGCAGTGGCTCGTCGAGCACCACGACCTTGCCGACGTAGTCGATGCGTAATTCCTCGAACGGCTTCACCATGGTCCATGTGAGTCCGCCGGCATCGAAGGCGTCGTTGTTGTCGATGGCTGGCCGCTTGAACATGAAGCCGACCTTGCCGTCGGGCAGATAGAGGCACACAGTCATCTCGGCATAACCCTCGTTGGCACGGTTGCCGATGCGGAACCAGCCCCCCACCTGTTGGGCCGGATCGAAGCAGTTGATGTACATGCTCTCGTTGAAGTTCGACTCTGGGCCGAGTTCGTGCATGTATTCGTCAGATGGATCGAGGCGTACTCCCATGCTGGTTGACCCTACGACGAAACGATGTCATCATCCGAAGCGTGGACGCCGCTGCTCACCGTGTCAGCCGAGGTCGTTCTTGGGCCACAGGCTGAGCTGTTCCCACGTAATCGCCACATGCTCGACGTTCTGCCAGGTGAGTCGACCACGGCTGCCGGGCCGACGCACCTCGAGCCGGTCCGGTCGAAGCGAACGGGCGGCGCCGTCGACATCGTGCAAGGTGATGCTGCCATCGGGGTTCACGCGTGCGACACGGCCGAGAATCCATCTGCCGTTGTCGCCTCGGCGAAACCTCACGGCCTCGCCTGCTTTCAGACCGATCTGTTCGAGCATGAGCGCATCGACCACCGGTCACGCGCCGGTGACACGGGCCTGCAGCTTGCGCATACCGGCCAGCCATCGGTCGTAGTCGCTCACCTTGCGCGCCCAGTACGTGAGTACCTCGGGATGCGGAGCGACCAGGAATGTCTCGGCAACGATGACGGCCAACACGGCCTCTGCGACCTCGGCCGGTTCCAGCACGGCACCTGCCGAACGCACCACGCTGCTCGACGCGCCAGCACCGGATACGTCGCCTTGATTGAGCATGTTCGTGTTTACGCCCTGTGGGCACAGGCAACTCACCCGCAGGCCGCGGGCGCCGTAGGTGAGGCTCAGCCATTCGGCGAACGCGACTGCCGCGTGTTTGGTCATGCTGTACGGCGCCGAACCGATTTGCGAGAGCAGCCCGGCGGCCGAGGCCGTGGAGCAGAAGTAGCCCTCGCCTCGTTCGAGCCAGTCAGGCAGTAGGTGCTTGGCCGCCCAGCGATGGGCGTGAACATTCACGTTGAAGGCGGTATCCCACACGTCCTCCGGCGTCTCGAGGTCGGTGCCGATACCCACGCCAGCGTTGGCAAAGAACAGATCGATGGGTCCGAACGCCTGCTGCGCGGCGCGGATCAGATCGATGTTGCCCTGCTCTGATCCGACGTCGGCATGCACGTCCAGACACGAATCGGGGCGCACCGTGTTGAGGGCGGTAGCAACCCGTTCAGCGCCCACGCCGTCGAGGTCGGCGACGACGACGCGCCCTCCGGCTTGGTGGAATCGCTCGGCGAGCGCCCGCCCGATTCCGTTCGCTGCGCCGGTGACAACCACGTGCTTGCCAGAAAGGTCCATCGCGCAGATGGTAGGCGTCGGCCACGGTGAGCACCGTGATCGGCTGGACGGACCTTGACTGTGACATGTTCGACAGGCAACGCAATGTCGGCTCGTGCACTGACGAAACGAACTGTTCACAGATACCATGCTCTTCCAGCGAGCGGCATCGGGTTACGGTGCTGAACGTGACCACTGAGACAACGCAAGTTGATCCGATTCGAGAGGAGCCGTCGATGACCGACACGAACGAGGCAGTGATTGTCGAAGCCTTGGCCGTCATCGACAAGGCGTTGGCCGAGATGCTGCGCCGCGAACTCGTCTCCACCGGAGAGGTCGCTGACTTGCTGCTCGATGTGCGCACGTTGCTCACGCATCCCGCGGCACCCGCCAGCGCCTAAGCCCGGGCGCAGCGCAGCGCCTCTCACTGCTTGCGTAGAAGCCGCACGAATAAGTAGTCGCAACGTCGTGCCGTGCGTGACGTGTATCACGCCAAGGCGGACCACCATTTTCCATGCCGACAGGTCGACTTCGAAAACGGCATGCTAAACCCGCCGCATGATTCAACTCCTCAAAAAAGTCGGCTTGTCGCAAGATCTGCTCTATGTCCTCGGCTTCGCGTCTGTCGGCGCAAGCATTGCGATCTGGAATGCGAAAAAAGGTGAGGACGTTGCCCATGCAGAAAGGTTCGGCATTTTTGTCGGGCTATGGGCGCCGACCTTCTTTGCAATCGCAAACGGCCTGGCCTCCGAACGTTCGAATACTGCCGGGCGCGACTGATTCCCGTGCGCCTCTCGTTCGCGCAGAGGCGAATAAAGGAAGTGAGCAGACGGTCCTGCGCAACGATCGTCGCGCAACTGCCTGAGCTCTCGGGTTTACCAGCTATACGGCGAGCAGAGATTTGAATGCGTCGGCCAGACAACGGTGAAGCAGCACCGGGTCGGCAACGGCCGCGGTGTCGATGTTGGCGCCCATGTCGAGGCTGCCGTGGTAGCTGAGCAACGTGAGGTTGAAAGCGACGCCACCGAGCGGTCCGACCGGATAGTTCTCCAATAATTTCGCGCCGGCGACGTACATCGCCATCGGCGCCCCGCGCACGTTGCTCGTGGCGAAGTCGATGGTATGCGCCTGTGTGCGGGCAAGCCGGGTCACCAATGATGTCGGCAGCGCGGCCGCGACAGCGGCGAGCGTTTCGAGCGAAGCGTTCGGCGTGCCCTCGCGAGCGGCTTGAGTGGCCTCGTTGATCCGCACGAATCGTTCCGCCACCGACATCTCGCCGGTGGGGACCATCATCCGCACGAGCGAGAATGCGTTGTTGCCCGATGACTCGCTGCGGGTACTGATGGCCATTGATGCGCGAAGTGTCTCCACGGGCGAACCCATCCGGATGTGGTAGCGACTCGCAGCCTCGGCCGCAGCGGTGAGGAATGCAGTGTTGAGCTTGCCTCCCAACTTGGTGGCCACCGAGCGTGTCTCGGCGTACGGCGCGCGCAGTACCTCGATGCGACGCTTCAGCGATCGTTCGGTCCACAGCGGCGAATGCGCCTGCTCGACATCGCTGAGTTGGCTGATGATCCCGCGGATGGTCTCGGCGGCGGCAGTGCTCGCGTCCGGGAACTGCGTTGGATCGGCCAACAACTCGCGTACCTGGCGCATCATGCCGAGCGGCATGCGCAAACTGCCAGCGAGAAGATCGCGAAATGTCTCGGCGTTACTCGGCGGCATGCGTTCTTGGGCCTCGGCAATCGTGTCAGGGTCGATGGGCGCTGGCTCGGTGACGTCGGCCGCGAAGTCGAGGAACTGCAAGCTCAGCTGCACACCGCCTTCTCCATCAGTGATGGTGTGGTGCAGCTTCTCGATGAGCGCGCACTTGCCGCCGCGTAGGCCCTCGACAACGATGAACTGCCACAGCGGACGCGTACGGTCGAATGGATCGGCGGTGATCAGGCTGGCCAGATCGAGGAGCTGACGAAGGGTGCCCGGCTTGGGTAGAGCGATATGGCGAACGTGGTAGTGCAGATCGAAGTTGGAGTCCTCGACCCACATCGGTGCGGTGAGGTTGGCGGGGGCGGGCTGCACGCGCTGACGAAGTCTCGGCACCACGCGCGTCGCGCGCTCCATCGTGCGCAGGAACCGGTCCATGTCGGGGCGCTTGTCGAGGATGGTGACGTTGGCAAACGTGGAGGACAGGTGCGGGTCCTTCTCCATCCGCCACATCAGCCCTTCGGCGTCGGACATCTTGTTGTCGATCACGGGCGCATCAGCCATACGTCCCCGAGGTTACGCCCTTCGTGCTGCGGGTTGCCCTGTTCGATCGCGCGATCTCTGCACCCGCGCTCAACTCGTTGTCGTGGTGCCAGCAGTCTTGGACTCCTGCAGGGTCATCGATGCTGACTTGCCGGTGATAATGATGCCGGTCGCGCCTGAAGCAGCGACGGTGGGAGACGAGGTCAACAGCGCCGCTGCCCAGTCATCCTGAGCCATCAGTGCGGGATCGCAGGCCTTCTTCGTGCCGGCCAGTGCCTTCACCTTGAGGGTGTCTCCCGCGAGCGTGTAGGTTGAGACCATCTGATTACAGCCGGCATTCACGCTGAGCGAGCCGTCGGTGCCGAAGGCCACTTCGATCGTGGAGCCGGGTACCTTCGTTGCCCCGGTGATGGCGGTAGCGACGTAGGTGACACCACTCACGGCCAGCACGGCGGCGTTGCTGTTCGTGGAGTCGCTGCTACAACTCGCAGCAATGAGCACGATGGGAATCAACATGAACGCAAGGGTACGAGAACGATTGAACCTGAACCGAAGCATAGTTTGACGCAACGCCACCGGCCGTCATTTCGTCGGCGCGACGCAACGGATGATCCGCCGGGCAAGCCCGCCGAAAACCAGCCCGAGCAGCGCCCCACCCACGACATCGCTGGCGTGATGGATGCGCACGTAGGCCCGGCTCACTGACACGATGGCCGCAACGCCGAACCACAAGGGCGCTGTACGGCGCCCGCCCCACGCGGTGAGCAGGGTGGCGGCGACAAAGGCCGACGAGGCATGACCGCTGGGGAAGCTACTGGTGGATGGCTTGCGCACCTCAAAGCGTTCGTCGCCAGTTTCGGTGGGACGGCTGCGCCGAAACAGCCGCTTCACGCCCTGGTTCACGATCAGGCTCTCGGCTCCCAGCACGGCCGAGAGCACGATGGCCTGGTTCGCACGTTGTTCGCTGGTGAGTCCGCGCGCGATGCCGAGAATGTGCCAGATGACGCTGAAATCACCGAGGTTGCTGGCGTTGGTGAACAACGAATCGGCGAGGGGGCTGCCGCGCAGTTGCTCGAGCTGTTCATCGGCCCACTGATCGAAACTGGCGACAGGGGTCATGCCGGGGCAACGGCTGCGAGCACGAGCGGGGCTTCTGCCGCCGCCTTCGTGGGATCTCCACCGAACGCCGGGCACCACGCCTTGAACGAACAGTTGCCGCAAAACGGTCCGACTTTGGGGCGGAAGTCGCCGGTCTGGCAGGCCTTCTCGACGGCCTTCCACACCGCGGTGGTGCGCGTGATGATGGCGCGTACCGACTGTTCGCTCGTGGAGGCCTCGATGACCTCGCCAGTCTTGAGATACATCAGCCGGATCTTTGCGGGTCGGCGACCAAAGACGGCTTGACAGAGAAACGAGTAGAAGTGCACGCCGTTGAACGCACTCTGCTCGTACCGCGCGCCTGGCGCTCGCCCGGTCTTGTAGTCGGTGACGATGAGGTCGCCGGCATCATCGAGTTCGAGGCGATCGATGATGCCGCGCAGCATGAGATCTCCGACCGCGGCTTCGAGACGAATCTCGAGACCAATCTCGCGGATGGACCGCGGATCTTCCATCGCCAGATAGCCGCGCACGAGTTCGCGTGCCTCGCCGAAGAATACCTCGGCCTGTGCGGACGTGAGGCCGAGGTCGGTGAAATCGGGGTCGCTGCGGTATTCGTGAATTGCGGCATCGAGCGATGCGAAGGCAGCGTCGGCAGTGCGCAGCGCCGGCTCGGAGCTGAACAGGATCTCGAGGGCACGATGGACCAGCGAACCACGTGTGGTGTGCACACTCGGCGGTTCTGGAATCTTCTCGATGCTCGAAAACCGAAATGCCATCGGGCACGAGAGGAATGACTCCACCCGACTGGGCGACAGGCTGGAGGGCACGGGATACATGTCACTGATCGTAGAGGGAGCCTGTGACAGTGATCGACAAACTCGCCTACTCGGCAGGGAACGAGGCGATGATCGCAGCGATCTCCACTGGCGACTGCATGGGGCCGAAGTGGCCGAGATGATCGAGTTCGATGTACCTCGCGCCGGGAATCTGCTCGGCAAGGGCCGCCGTTCGCGATGACGGTTGCATGGGCTGGGGTAGGCCGCACAACACCCACACTGGCACCTGCAGTTCACCGAGTCGCTCCCACGTGCGATGGTTGCCCCCAGCTTCGTACGTGCGTGCCTCGTGTTCGGGTCGGCACTTCAGGTGCACCCGTCCATCGTCGCCCGGCGCGAAGCCACCGTGCACGTATGCGTGCATACATGCTGGGTCGAACACGTCGAGGGGCGGCTTCGAGCTGTAGTTCGCAATGGCTTCGTCGTAGGAGGCGAAGCTGCTGCGTCGTTTGCGCGCACCGATGGCAAGGAAGTTGCTGGTGCTGCCGTCCGATTCGAGCTGGGGCGGCATCACGATCGGCTCGTACACGATGAGTCCGCGGAACAACTGCGGCGCTGCAATCGCCGCCATCAACAGCGCCGCGCCACCCATGCTATGGCCGACTCCCAGCACGGGACCGTCGTGTTGCAGGGTTGTCGCCACCGTGGCGGCATCGACACCGTGGGTCTCCCAATCGGCGGGCCACTCGGGATCGCTCGGGGTATCACCATGACCGCGCGCGTCGTAGGCGATGTTGTGGTGCTCAACGAGTCGATCGGCTATTGGTTGCCAGCAGCGGGCGTGAAAGCCCGTGGCGTGGGCATAGAGAATTGTGGTCCCGCTGCCACCGAGGTCGTGCACGCCAAGAGTGGTGGATGTCATGTTGGAATTCGTCATTGCACTGTTCAATCGGTGACGCCGCTGTTGTTGTTGTTGTTGTTGTTGTTCTTGTTGTTGCCCCGGCGCCTCCACCAGAAACCGAAGAGGCGGCCGGCGAGAACGCCGAGGACGATGGACACGATGATCAGCCAACGCATGGTCATCGTCTTGTGGTACACGATGAAGTTGATCTGCACGACCTGATTGTTCTTGGCGAACAAGATCACCAGGTACGCCAAGATCGCGACCGTTGCGATCAACGCAGTATTCGGTCCGCTCGAGCCACCCTTCGCGCTCTGGTGTTTGCGACCCCACTTCGCGGTGTCGACCGTGTTGTTGTCGGTTGTCTCATCCGCACCCATGGTGGATCTCCTCCTGCGTCGGTGCCGTCATCATGCCCCGGTGGGCTTCGGTTCGCGCGGTAGACCCAGCAACCGTTCGCCGATGATGTTGCGCTGCACCTGGCTCGTGCCGCCTGCGATGCGACCACCTGGAGCGGCCAACATACCGAGCGCATCCGGGCCGTCGAGCATTGCTGCGGCGCCCGCGAGATCGCCGCGCAGCATGGCGGTGTCGAACATCATTTCGGTGATGCCGAGCTTCATCAGCGACGCCGCCGTCGAAGCAACGGGTCCCTGTCGTTGGCCCATCGCCCTGAACGCGTTGCCGCGGCTCAACAGCGCGACGAGCCCTTGCCGTTGCGACGGGTCGAGATCGCAACCCTCTGCCAACCGGGACATCGACTCGAGGCGGCGTTCGAGACCAATGACGCTGGCACCGATGTGACCGCGTTCGCTGGTGAGCACCGCCATAGCCACGCCCCAACCGCCGTGCAGTGGCCCGAGCAGTTGATCGGCGGGAAGCTCGACATCGGTGAAGAACACCTCATCGAACTCGGCTTTCCCCGTCATCTGTTTCAACGGGCGGATCTCGACGCCTGGCAGGTTCATCGGAAACAGCAAGAACGAGATGCCGTCGTGCTTTTTCGCGTCGGGGTTGGTGCGTGCCATGAGGATGCCCCAATCGCTGTATCGACCGCCACTGCACCACACCTTCTGACCGTTGATAATGAACCGGTCGCCGTCGCGCTCGGCGCGAGTACTCAGCCCCCCGAGGTCGCTGCCGGCACCAGGCTCGCTGAACAGCTGGCACCACACGCGATCGCCCTGCAGTGTGGGCAGCAAATGCTGGTCCTGTTGAGCTGCAGTGCCGAACTTCATGATCGACCCGCCGGCAAGCACTAGGCCCACCATGTTCAACACCGGCGGCACACCTGCCAGCGCGCATTGCTCCATCCACACCGCCTGATGCGACGCACTGAGGCCACGTCCGCCGTGTTCTGTGGGCCAGTGGATGCCG
This sequence comes from Actinomycetota bacterium, assembly GCA_043753895.1. Taxonomy (GTDB): domain Bacteria; phylum Actinomycetota; class Acidimicrobiia; order Acidimicrobiales; family Ilumatobacteraceae; genus WLMZ01. The sequence goes on along the minus strand of JAYUWK010000054.1, from coordinate 21,761 downwards.
GCAAATCCGGCCTCGAAGAGTCGTCGCTGCCACGCCGCGCCCGCAGCGATGAGATCGGGTGGGCAGATCGCTCCGTAGTCGCGCGGTGCCGTTGAACGGTTGGCTGCCAACCATGTGCTGGCCGACGCTTTGAACTCCTCGACACTGACCTGCGCATTGTTGACCTGCGCATTGTTGACCTGCGCCTTGTTGACCCGCGCATTGTTGATCGGGTCGCTGTTGACCGGGTCGTTGTTGATCGGGTCAGTGTCGATCTGGTCGTTCTCGATCCGGGCATCGCCGTGGCTCATCGTCGGAAGGCTAATCGGCATCCATCGGGCAGGACCATCGCGCTGCGTGGCTACTCGTTGGTTTCTTGGCAAAGTCTTGCATCATGGTGGGACCAGGACTGTCGATGACTCTCATAGGTTGAACACGCACGTCGGGGAAATCAACGACCGACATACATCAATGGGAGGTCCTCCATGCACAGAGGAGCCAGAGTCACTACGAGTGCCATGCTCGGCATTGCATCCATCGTTGCCTTCGGCGCGGTCCACGGTGCGAGTGCCCAAGCGCCACAACTACCGCAGGTCGTGAACAATTCCACGTTCACCCTCAACCTGCTCGGGGCACCGCTCATCATCGATGTGACCACCGATCCCGGTGGCAACTTGGTCGATGTTGCACTTAATCCACCCACGTCGCCGGCGGACATCACCGCCACCATGGTGAAGCCGAACAAGGTCGTGTTCGTCAACACCGACGGCACGATGAAGCTCAAGGTCAGCGCCAAGCACGGCGGCCAGTCGGTGACGGCGCGAGCGGCCACGCTGCTCGATGTCAGCGGCCCGGGCTCATGGTCGGGCGATGTGTTCGGCACCGGCGAATCCACCATAGTGAACTACGTCGTTGGCGCACTCACCGATGGTTCGCCCGACGTGACCATCGACTCGGTCACATCACCTCTGAGCAACGTGGTCGGCGCGACCGTGTATCACCCGGCCGATGGGGACGGCGGCGGCGGCGCCAATGCCTCGGCGTCGGTGGAGTTCACCAGCCTCGGTCAGAATCGTAGCTTCAGAGCCGAAGTCAAACTGCATGACGAGGACGGCGCGACGACCGCTGAACTGCGTGTTTCGCTGTCAAAGATCAGGGGAGCTCAGACTGCCAGCGGCGAGGCAATTGGCCCGCACACGTGGACCGGGACCTTGTGCGATTCGACCATCGCGTCGTTCGACTACACCGTCGCCGCTGATGGCTCAGTCGTGGTGGGCACGCTGCCCACTGGCGCCACCGCGAAGACCGGCGACCACGGCGCCTCGGTGCGCTTCGCCACCGGTGAGCGCGTCCAGATCAAGGTGAACAACGACAACGCAACGATCACCGTGGGAGCCAAGGTGAACCTGCACTGCAAGGCGTCGGAGCCCACCGTGAACACCCCGGTTTCCTCCACGGTTCCGCAGTTCAGCGACTCGGCGCATCATGGCCACGGCTCGAAAAACGGCAGCGGTGATCAGCACTCCGGAGACCAGCAAGGCGATGGCTGAATCGGCCGATCGGCGGACCCGGCTCCTGCGTTCACGAGCCGGGTCCTTGCTCGTACTGGTACTCGTCTCGGCCTGTTCGAGCGGCAAGGTCACGGGTGCTGTTTCGACGCAGGCGCCCGCTGCTTCGGCCGTGCAGATGTCGATTCCTACTGCTTCCGGCTCGACACCTGCATCGACGACGTCTGCACCCGGTGCAGATGGTGCTGCGATCTTGCAGCACGCGTTCGATCTGATCGCTGGTGGTTATCACTTCGTGACGACGGCAACCGTGAACAGCGCGGTAGTCGTACAGGCCGAGGGTGACCGGGTGAACGATGGCACCAAGCTGAGTGTGGCGTCCAAGGGGGCGACCATTGACTATGTCGTCACGCCGAACGGCACCTGGGTGAACCAGAACGGCACATGGTCTGAACTGTCCGATCCGGCCCCCGTGTCGGATCCCATCGGCTCGTTGCGCGCACCCACCTCGGTGGTAGTGAGCGCATCGGCGAATGGCGCACCCACCGAAGTCATTGCCAGCTATCCACCAGCAGCGCTGTCGCTACCGGGCGATGCTCCCATCGACGTCGTTTTCTCCCTCGAAGGTGCAACGCTGCGGTCTCTGCAATACGCGACGACTGCGAATGGTGCGCCGGCGTTGGTGCACTCGGATGTCACCGCTCTCGTCGATACCTCACCCGTGACACTGCCATCGCCCTGAGTGGGTGTGCTGTATCAAGGCGCCCGTTGGGGCCTTCGGCCCCTACGCGAGGAAGGGCAGAAATAACGCAGTCTCCTCGGAGAGGTTGGCCGGCACCGAGTAGCCCTCGCGGCTGGTGATTGAGTCCCAGTTGTCACGAACGTTCTCCGGGCTGAGGTCTGCGTGGTGATACCCATTGGTCTCGCCGATGAAGACCTCGGCGACACGGCCGCCACCGACGCTGAACAGGCGTCCGGTTGGCTCACATTCCTCGCTGGCGAGGTAGGTGACCAACGGTGATATGTGACCCGGGTCGAGCTTGTCGCCAAGAGGTCCGAGCAGGCTCTCGGTCATGCGCGTGAGCGCCAACGGAGCGATCGCGTTTGCCTTGATGTTGTACTTCGCGCCCTCGACGGCGAGCACTCGGGTGAAGCCCACCAGGCCCATCTTGGCCGCGCCGTAGTTGGCCTGACCGAAGTTGCCGAACACTCCCGCAGCCGATGAGGTGCTGATGATTCGTCCGTAACCCTGCGCGCGCATGTGCACCCACGCGGGCTGGGTCACGTTGAACGCGCCCTTGAGGTGCACATCGAGCACGGGGTTCACGAGGTCGGGCCCCATGTTGTGGAACGCCTTGTCGCGCAGGATGCCCGCGTTGTTGATGACGATATCGACACGTCCAAACGCGTCGATGGCGACCTGCACGATCGCCGCGCCGCCCTCGGGGGTGGCCACACTGTTGGTGTCGGCAACGGCCTCGCCGCCCGCAGCGCGGATCTCGTCGACCACGTGCTCGGCTGCGCCTTTGTCGCTGCCCGTACCGTCGATGGCGCCGCCCAGATCGTTGATCACCACGAGAGCGCCACGCGATGCCATGAGCAGCGCGTGCTTGCGGCCAAGGCCTCCGCCCGCGCCGGTGATGATTGCTACCTTGCCGTCAAATCCCAAGTCGCTCATGGGCACAGACGCTACTCAGACGGCTCTCGAATCTGCCATTTCGCTGTTTGGCGATGATCCGTTAGCGGTTCAGAGGCGGCTGATGGCCTCGGCCTTGAGGCGCTTATAATCGAGCTTGCCGTTGGCGGCGCGCCCGATGGTGTCGATGGTGAAGATTCGCTTGGGGGCCTTGTAGGCGGCGAGATGCAGCTTCACGTGTGCGATCAACTCGGCCTCGTCGATGGTTGCTCCGTCGTGGGGTTCGACGAGCGCAGTGATGGCCTCACCGAAGCGGTCGTCAGGTAACCCCACCACCGCTGCGTCGGCGACTGTGGGATGGTGCTTCAACGCCTCTTCGACTTCCTCGGGGTAGACCTTTTCGCCGCCCGTGTTGATGCACTGACTGCCCCGCCCGAGCAACTTCACGGTGCCGTTGGCCTCGACCTCGGCGAAGTCGCCGGGGATACTCCAGCGAATCCCTTCGAAGGTGACGAACGTGGACGCCGACTTCTCGGGGTCCTTGTAGTACCCCACCGGCGTGCGACCGCGCAACGCGACTCGACCGCGCTCGCCGCTACCGGGGACCACCTCGCGGCCATCGTCGGTGAGCACCTTGGTGTGGCCTGACAGTACGAACTTGGCGGTCTCGCCCGCCCCATCGGCGGTGGTGGTGTTGTTGGCCATCCCGATGGCCTCGCTACTGCCGAGGCTGTCGATCATGATCAGCCGTTCGTTGTGACGCAGGAGGCCGGCCTTCGATGCCGACGCCCAAATCACGCCACTCGACACGATGACGCGAAGCGACGAGATGTCCCATCGGCCGGGCTCGGCGTCGAGGGCGCGCAGCAGGGGTTTGGCGAAGGCATCACCGACGATGGACATACTGTTGACGCGGTCGCGCTCGATGGTGTGCAGCAACTCGACCGGATCGAAGTGACGACCCTGCAGCGTGACCACCGAGCCGCCGAGCGACAGGTTCCACATTGCGTTGAACGCTCCGGTTCCGTGCATCAACGGTGCGGCGGGCAGGTTGCGCGGTCCGGGTTTCGACACCCGCTGTTCCAGCGCGTCCCAACCCGGGACCGGCGGCAGTGGTTGCCTCGAGGCCGCGTCGAGGCTGCCGATCACGTCGTCCTGACGCCACATCACGCCCTTGGGCATACCAGTGGTTCCGCCGGTGTAGAGCATGTACAAATCGTCGGGACTGCGACCCCACGGCGCGACGGTTCGCGCGGTTGCCGAGACAGCAGCGGTCTCGTAGGCGACGGCCCAATCGGGACAGTCTTCGGTGCCATCGTCGACCCAGATCCACGTATGGATCGCTGGCATCTGCGCACGAAGTCCGTCGCAGCGAGATGTGAACGTGCCATGGAAGATGACAGCGACGGCGTCGGCGTTGTGCCAGAGGTAGTTCAGTTCGTCGTCGGTGTAGCGATAGTTCGTGTTCACCGGAACCAGACCGGCCTTGTAGAGACCGAACATGCTCTCGAGGTACTCAGGACAGTTGTAGAGGTAGTGCGCCACCTTGTCCTGATGCTGCGCGCCTCGTGCGAGCAGCGTGGCCGCAATGCCATCGGCGCGACGATCGAATTGGCCCCAGGTGAACGAACGATCGCCCTGAATTTGGGCCACGGCGTCGGGGAACCGATCGGCGTGGTGTTCCCAGATCTCGGCGAAGTTCCAACCCGGTGTGTTCACGACGCGAATCTACGACTGCGGGGCAGTCAAGCCTGTATCGGCTGGCGCCGTCGTGATGAGCACACCAAGCTTGGTCGTTGTCAATCGGCTCGCCAGCGGGGTAAGGAGACGTTTCGCAAGCGGCGCACCGGCCCACGCGACGATGCCACCGAGGACGAAGCCTGCAAGCACATCACCCGGATAGTGCGCGCCGACGTAGACGCGACTGAACCCGATGAGGAGCGCGAGCGCGATCGCTGTCCATCCGACCCACTTCGATGCGGTATGACGACACGCGAGCACCAGGCCCACTGCGATCGCAGCAGAGGCGGTGCCGTGATCGCTGGGGAATGAGAAGTCGCTCGTGCGGTCCACGAGCAGGTGGGTGGCCGGCATCGTCACGTACGGCCGGGCCCGATCGACGGCACCACCGATCACCTGTACCAAACCGATGCCGACGAGCGAGGCCAGCGCAGCCCACACCGCGGCGACGACGGCGGAGGGCGGGTCGTCCGCGTTGCGTGCGTTCCACCACGCGATCACGAGCAACACAGCAAAGAACGCGATGGCGTACTGCGTGATGGTGGTCATGATTCCGTGCGCCCACGACGTGCGGTCGGCCAGCCGGTTGAACCAGCGGAACAGGGCAGCATCCATCAGCCGCAGATCTCCTTCGCGATGTGGATCCAGAAGTCGGCGGCTAGGCCGAGCGATTCGGTGTCGATGCGTTCATCATTGCCGTGAAATCTGGTACCGAATGTCTCGAAGGTGACCTGGCTCGAGAACAATCCGGTGCCGTACGCGATCGCGCCCTTGTCCCGGAAGAATCGCGCGTCGGTGCCGCCAACGATGAGACCGGGGTCCAGCTCTGCACCCGGGTAGGCGACCTGTGTGGCCGTGGACAACGCATCCCAGAGCGCGTTACCCCTCGGTGACTCAGTGGAGTCGTGCTGCTGGATGGGACTGATCTCCACATGGTGCGCCAACTCGCCGAGTGCGTCGTGCAGCAGCGCATCGACATCGGCCTGAGTGGTGCCCGGCACCGTTCGGATGTCCACTTCGAGTTCCACCAGATCGGGGATGATGTTCGTCTTCTGACCGCCGTGCGCGACGTTCGGGGAGATGGTGGTGTGGGTTTGCGCATGGCACGTGCGCGCAAGGGCGGGCGGCAGCGTGGCAATGGCATCCCAGATCCGCGCCGGGTCGATCAGGTCGGCCTTCAGCTCGTCGGGGAGACGCATCGTGGCGACCTGCGCTTTCCAGGCTTCGCTGATCTGCGCGGCAGGTCGATACTGCGACAGTCTGCGCACGATTTCGGCTGCCTTGACCAACGCGTTGTCGGAGCCGAACGGCATCGAGCCGTGCGCCGGGGTACCACGTACGCGCAGCGTGCGCCATGCGATGCCCTTTTCGCCGGTGTTCACGACCACGCGTCGAACGTTGTCGGTGCCCACGGACGACCATCCGCCCATCTCGGTGAGCACGAAGTCGCTGCGGATGGCATCCCAGTGGTTGTCGCACATCCACTGCGCACCCCACTTGCCGCCGGCCTCTTCGTCGGCCACACCGAAGTAGATGAGTGTGCCCTTAGGTCGCCAGCCGCTGTTTGTGAGGCTGCGGAATGCGACAGCCATCGACGCAGTGATGTTGAGCATGTCGATCGCACCGCGGCCCCATACCTCACCGTTGATCAGCTCGCCACCGAAGGGATCGCGTGACCAACCGGCGGCATTTACGGGGACCACGTCGGTGTGACCCATCAGGCACAGCGTCGGTGCGGTGGGGTCGGAGCCCTCGATGCGTGCCACCATCGAGCCGCGGCCGGGCAGTGAAGCGAACTGCTCGATGCCAACGCCAGCACCCTCGAGGTAGGTCTCGAGCAGTTCGGCGTTGCGGATCTCGCCCCCGGAATCAGGTGTGCCGTCGTTGACGCACTGATTGCGGATCAGGGTCTGCAGCAATTCAGTGGTTGCACCGGTGAGCTCGTTGGCCATGCGCCATCTGATCGCGTCCGGCGCCGCGCATCAAGCCGGACCGTTTCATGCCAGACGCGGCGGACCCTCGCGCAGGCGGTCGAACGACGCGGCGACGGCGTCGGGTCCGTGCATCGCATCCCACAGGCTTTCGATCCACCACGTGGCTCCGGTGTTGGCCCAAGCAGCCGGCGAGTGCTCCTGCATACTGCCCTCCACGATGATGTCGAAGTGGCGATCGCCAACAGTGGATCGGATTGCTGGCATCGCCGCCGCAAACTCCTCGAGCGTGGCCTGACGCGCCGCACCGTTGTCGACCACCTGGGGCAGAAGGCCATCCCAACCGAGTGCTCGATGCATCGACTTGTCCGACGACAGGGCGCCGACGCACCACACCGGCGGCCGGGGTTGCTGCACCACGTGCGTGATCGCAGGGAAGTCCGATGGCGTGACGTGATAGTGCCGACCAGCGAAGCTGACTGGCTGCCCGGTCCACAGCGCGCACATGACGGACATGCCCTCGTCGAGGAGTTCGGCGCGTGTGCGTCGGTCGGTCTGTTCGCCGAAGTTTGCAAAGCCAGTATCGGGTGCGCCCAATCCGATCGACAGCGTGACGCGGCCATTCGACAGGCGATCGAGCGTGGCGACCTGTCCGGCCAACTCCCATGGCTTGCGACGGGATACCGGTGTGAGCATGGTGCCCAAGCGCACCGTGGACGTACCGACCGCCGCTGCCGCCAGCGACACCCACGCATCGACCCCGTAGATGCCCTCCCACACGAAGAGGCCATCCCAGCCGTGCTGCTCGGCGACAACCGCCATCGCGGCGATGTCGGCAGCGTCACCCCAAGGCACGACGAAACCGAAGTCCATCCGCTCATCTTGGTACCGGCGGGCGGCTGACGCAACTGGGCGCTGCTCTGCGTGCATAACGTGGTGGAATGGACTTTCAGATGCCCGCCGCCGAAGACCCGAGGCGAATCGTTGTGCGCGACTGGATCCGGCTGAACCCCAAGCCGTCTGGCGCCACGTTGGCGGCTGCCGGATACGTGGCACCGCACTGGCCGGCACCGTGGGGGCTGGGTGCCGACCCGATCCATCAGTTGATCATCGACGAAGAACTCAGCCGCGCCGAGATTCGTCGACCGACAAACCCCATCGGCATTGGTTGGGCCGGACCCACCATCTTGTACGCCGGTACCGATGAGCAAAAGCAGCGCTACCTGGCGCCGCTCTTGAGTGGCGAGGAGTTCTGGTGCCAGCTGTTCAGTGAGCCGGGAAGTGGCAGTGACCTTGCCAGTCTCGGTACACGCGCCGTGCGCGATGGTGACGAGTTCATCGTCAATGGCCAAAAGATCTGGACGAGCGGTGCGCAGCACGCAAAGTTCGGCATCCTCATTGCGCGTACCGATCCCGACCTTCCAAAGCACAAGGGCATGTCGTACTTCGTGTGCCCCATGGATGTGCCCGGCATCGAGATCCGCCCGATCACAGAAATGACCGGGGGTCACACGTTCAACGAGGTCTTCTTCACCGATGTGCGTATCCCTGCCGCGAACCTCGTCGGCAACCTCAACGACGGTTGGCGTCTAGCCAAGGTCACGCTTGGTAACGAGCGCGTCTCGCTGTCCACCGGCGGCGTGCTGTGGGGCAACGGCCCCACTGCACTCGAGATGCTCGATGCCGTGCGGGCCAACGGGCCCGTGACCGATGTGCACATGCGCCAACGACTGGCCGACATCTATATCGAACACACTGTCCTCGACCTCATCCGCCTGCGCACCCTGTCGGCCCGCCTGCGCGGCGAGCAGCCCGGGCCCGAAGCGAGCATCCGCAAGATCATGGCGGATGAACATGGCCAACACGTGATGGCCGCGGCGCGTGATCTGCTCGGAGCCGCGGGCATGCTCACCGGCGGAGAGGGTCTCGATCTGTTCGTGCCCGGTACTGACACCAAGGGTCTCGGACCGGGTCGACCACCGAACAACCTCGGCCACCCCGGCTGGTACGACGGCTACATGTTCAGCCAGGCACTCACGATCGGCGGCGGCACCGGCGACGTGCAGCGCAACATCGTTGCCGAGCGCGTGCTCGGCCTTCCTCACGACGTCGACGTGCAGGTCGGCATGAGTTGGGCAGAAGCGCAGCGCGCCTCGTCGAAGTAGGGCAACATAGGGCGGTGACCGACACCGTCGAACCGGCGCTGCAGGCGTACCGACTCAGCGATAGGTACGAGCGCGATTCAGGCCGTGTCTTCCTCTCGGGGGTGCAGGCCCTGGCCCGCCTGCCGCTCGAACAAATGCGTGTCGATCGCCTGCACGGGCTGAACACGGCGGCGTTCGTGTCGGGTTATCCGGGCTCGCCGCTGGCGGGTTTCGATCGCGAGGCCGATGCCGCATCGCGGCTTGCCGGTCGGTTCTCGTATGTGCATCAGGCGGCGCTGAACGAAGAACTCGCGGCCACTGCAGTGATGGGCAGCCAGTTGGCCGCCGAGCGACCCGATTGTCGCTACGACGGCATTGCTGGGTACTGGTACGGCAAGACGCCGGGTGTCGATAGAGCCAGCGATGCGCTGCGTCACGCGATGTTCGCCGGAGTGCACGCTCGCTCTGGTGCGGTCGCATTCGTGGGTGACGATGGTGCCGCGAAATCGTCGACGCTGCCGAGCTCATCAGATGCAGCGCTCATCGGCCTGCACATGCCGATCCTCACGCCGGGCGATGTGCAAGAAACCATCGACCTCGGTCGTCATGCGGTGGCGATGTCTCGGGCTAGTGGCTTGTGGAGTGCGATGAAAATCGTCGCGCCGGTTGCCGACGGCACGGGCACCATCGAACTCGGACTCGACCGCATCATGCCGGTGATTCCCGTGACGGAATACAACGGTCGCCCGTTCGTTCCCCACGCCGATGGCGAGCTACTCACTCCGCACACGCTCGATCTCGAACGAGAGATGTTCGAGGTGCGCCTCGAACTGGCTCGTCGATACGGCGCCGACAATCTGCTCAACACGATCGACGTCTCACCCGAGCGAGCGTGGATCGGTATCGCGGCGTGTGGTCATACGTTCCACGAACTTCGCCACGCGCTGGGTCTGCTCGGTCTCGATACGGACGAGGCGATTGCGGCGGCCGGTGTCCGCCTGCTCCACCTGCGCATGCCCTCACCGATCGACCACGGTTTGTTGCGGCGCTTTGCTTCGGGGCTGGCCGAGATACTGGTGGTCGAGGACAAGAACCCCACGCTTGAGGGCCTCCTCAAAGATGCGTTGTGGTCGGCACCCGATCACCCGCTGATCACGGGCAAAGCCGACGAGCGCGGCCAACGGCTGCTGCCGTCAAACGGCGCGCTCGATGCCGATGCCATTGTGGGTCCGTTGCGAGCGCGGCTCACCCAGCGCCTTGGCGACGACCGGCTCGCACCGCTGCGCTCGGTAACCGCACAACGCGCCTTCATCACGCTCACGGTGAACCGAACGCCGTACTTCTGCAGTGGATGCCCACACAACGTGAGTACCGAGGTGCCCGAAGGTTCACTCGTGGGCGGTGGCATTGGTTGCCATTCGATGGTGGCGATGATGGACCATCCACGAGTCGGGGAGATCGTCGGTCTCACATGCATGGGCAACGAGGGTGCGCAGTGGGTGGGCATGGCGCCGTTCGTCGACACACCGCATCTCATCCAGAACCTCGGCGATGGTACCTATGCGCACAGTGGCCAACTTGCCGTGCGTTGGGCAGTCGCTGCGGGGGTGAACATCACCTACAAGATCCTCGTGAACGGTGTGGTTGCCATGACCGGCGGGCAGGACCCAACGGGCGCGGTAGACGTGCCCACGATGGCGCGAATCCTCTTACTGCAAGGCGTGAAGCGGGTGCTGATCACCACCGACGATGTCGACAAGTACGGCGGCGTCAGTCTGCCGGCCGGGGTCGAGGTGCTCGACCGCACGCGCGTGGTCGAGGCTCAAGAACAGCTCGCCGCGATTGCGGGCGTCACCGTGTTGCTGCACGATCAGGTGTGCGCGGCCGAGAAACGCCGACTGCGCAAGCGTGATCGCCTTCCGACTCCAACGGCGCGGGTGTTGATCAACGAGCGTGTCTGTGAGGGTTGCGGCGACTGCGGTCAGCAGAGCAACTGCCTATCGGTGCAGCCAGTGGACACGCCCTTCGGTCGTAAAACGATGATCGATCAGAGCTCGTGCAACCTCGATCTCTCGTGCATACGCGGCGACTGCCCGAGCTTTGCCATGGTCACACCGTCGAAGTGGGCAGCCAGACGCCAGGCGCGGCGGCCGGCCGAGGACAAGCACCGCAGCATCGCGCCCGTGGGCGACCTTGCCGACGCATTGATGGTGGATCCGGGCGACGGCTTCATCATCAGGATGCCGGGCATCGGCGGAACGGGTGTGGTGACGGTGAGCCAAATCCTCGGTACGGCGGCGATGCTCGACGGCTTTCAGGTGCGCGGCCTCGATCAGACCGGCCTGTCGCAGAAGGCGGGCCCCGTGGTGAGTGATCTGTGCATCAGCCACCACGAGCAACTCGGCTCGAACAAAGCTGCCGCTGGTGAGGTCGATGTCTTGCTTGCCTTCGATCTGCTTGGTGCAGCGACCGACACCCAACTGCGTGGTGCGTCCACCGAGCGCACCATCGTCATCGGCTCGTCGTCGTCCACGCCCACCGGCAGCATGGTGTTGAACCCCTCGGTGCCGTATCCCCCGCTCGGCGCGCTCGAGCAGCGCCTCGACTCGTGCAGTCGATCCGAGTTCAACCGGTATGTGCCCGTCGTCGATCTCGTGACGGGCCTCTTCGGCGATGCGATGACGGCGAACGTGTTCCTCGTTGGTGTCGCCCATCAATCCGGGGTGCTGCCGGTGTCCGGTGCCAATCTGCGCCGGGCGATCGAACTGAACGGTGTCGCCGTGGAACGCAATCTCGCCGCATTCGAGTGGGGCCGGCACTGGGTAATCGATTCAGCTGCCGTAGTCGCAGCCGCGGGTCTCACCCACGCAACGAGCAGTTCTGACGACATCGATCCCATCACGATGTGCGCCGACGATCTCGTTGCGTATCAGTCGCAGCGATACTCGCGACTCTTTCTCGCTCGCGTCGAAACGTTTCGCACCACGGGCGCCGACTCGGCGGTGGTTGAGTCGTTTGCGACGAACCTGCACAAGCTGATGGCATACAAGGACGAATACGAGGTCGCGCGCTTGCTCCTTGCGCCCGAGGCTCGTGCCGCTGCCGAGGCGGTTGGCGGTCGTGGCGCCAGCGTGAAATGGCAGCTGCACCCGCCACTGCTGCGTTCGCTCGGTATGCACCGCAAGATCACCCTCGGCCGATGGGCAACACCGTTGCTGGCGGGTCTCCGCTCAGCGCGCCGGCTCCGTGGCACACCGCTCGATGTTGCCGGCTGGTCGCGACTGCGCCGGATCGAGCGATCACTCGCCGCCGAGTACGTCAATGCTGTCATGGCCCAAGCCGCCCGAGGCGCTTCGCCCGTCTCTGTTGCTGAACTCGTCGGGCTGCCAGACATCGTGCGTGGCTACGAGTCGATCAAACTCGCCAACATCACCACGTATCGCGAGCGCCTTTGCGAGATCGCATCGCCTCCAACTCCTGGGGAATGAAATCGGGGTCTTTGTGGCCTAACACTCCTCGGTGACCCTCCACGACCATGGGTGGTGTCAAGGAGGGGCACATGAGCACTCGGATCGTCATTCTCGGCGCAGGCACAGGTGGAACCTTGGCAGCCAACAGGTTGCACCGCGAGTTGAAGCACAGCCATCCCGACATCACCGTCGTTGACCTCGACGACGTCCACGTGTATCAACCGGGCCTGCTGTTCATGCCCTTCGGCCTCGCTAGTTCGCACGACATCGTGCGGCCACGACACCGCCAACTGCGCAGTGGCATCAATTACATCCAACAAGCCATCGATCACGTCGATATCGAACAGAACACTGTCACGCTCGATGGTGGCCGCGAATTGCCTTACGACGTGCTCATTGTTGCCACGGGTGCGGTGTTGGCGCCAGAGGAGACCGAGGGGCTCGAGGACGCAATGGCCATCGACGTCGCCCATCACTTCTACACGCTTGCGGGTGCAGAGGCGCTGGAGTCGGCGCTCGCCCGCTTCGAGGGCGGACGCATCGTGGTGAACGTGGTCGACATGCCGATCAAGTGCCCCGTTGCACCGCTTGAGTTTTGCTTCCTCGCAGACTGGTACTTCCACGAGCGCGGCATCCGCGAGCACGTGGAGATCACCTACGTGACCCCGCTCGATGGCGCGTTCACCAAGCCCGTTGCGTCCGCAACCCTCAGTGGTTTGCTCGCCGAGAAGAACATCGGCCTCATCACCGAATTCAACACCGGCAGTGTCGATGGGGCCGCTCACCACCTCGTTGGTTACGACGGACGTGAAGTGCCCTTCGACCTCGCGGTCGTCATCCCGGTGCACAGCGGCGCGGCATACATCGCCAGCTCGCTTGGGCTGGGCGACGAACTCAACTTCGTGCCAACCGATGCGCACACGTTGCAGTCGCTGGCCAAGCCAAATGTGTTCGTGATCGGAGATGCCACCAACGTGCCGGCGTCGAAGGCGGGTTCGGTCACCCACTTCGAGGGCGAGGTGCTCGTCGAGAACGTGAAGTGATTCATCGCCGGTGAAACGCTCGACGCATGCTTCGACGGTCATGCCAACTGCTTCATCGAGACCGGCTTCGACAAGGCGCTGCTCATCGACTTCAACTACGAGACCGAGCCGCTGCCGGGTCACTTCCCGACGGCAGTCGGACTACCGCTGCTCAAGCAGAGCCACATGAATCATCTCGGCAAGCTGATGTTCCAGTGGTTCTACTGGCACGGTCTGCTGCCCGGACGAGACATCCCCGGTATCGGGTCGCACATGCCCGCTTACGGCAAACACGAAGCGGCCCAACATGGCGCCACTGAACACCCCGCCACTGAACACGACAAGGAGCACGTGTCATGACAACTACCACTATCGCCGGCATCGCCGTGGATCTGAACGCTGAGGGCTTCTTCGAGCATCCGGTATCCCCAAGCCCAAGGGCTGTATCTAACCGAGAAATCGTTCTCCCAGAAAGGGGTGTTGCCGTGAGCGACACAATTGCTCGTCCGATAACAAAGGTGTCGATCATCGTTTCGAAGGGTTCGCTCGACGGCATTTATCCGGCGTTGATCATGGCCAACGGGGCACGCGCCGAGGGCATCGACGCGAACCTGTTCTTCACGTTCTTCGGCCTCGACGCGATTCACAGCAAGCGCATCGACCACATCAAGATTTCCACCGTGGGCAACCCCGGCCTCCATGTGCCCACACTCGCTGGCAGATTGCCCGGAATGTCGGCGCTCGTGACGCACATGATGGAAAAGAAGATGGAGGCGCTCGACATCCCACCGATCCCTGAGTTCATCGAGATGATCGCCGACACAGGCGCCGGTATGTACGCCTGTAAGGCCTCGGTCGATCTATTCGGTCTGAGCAAGGACGACTTCGTTCCCCAAGTGCGAGAGATCATCACCGTCGGTGAGTTCTACGACATCGCCGCCGGAGGCCAGATCATCTTCACGTGATCGGCGCACACCGCACCGATGCCGGTCGCGTAGATTCGCGGCATGCCGCCACGCGCCCTACGACGATGTGCCACTCTCGCCGTCACGGCCCTGCTGGTCGGGTGTACCAGTTCTGGATCTGCGAACACATTGGCGACCACACCGGCGAGCGCGCCGGCGCCCACATCGGCGAGCGTGCCCACCACGACCGCAACCGGGAGCGGTCTGCAGGTCGGTGCTTCCAGCCGTTCGGTACTGCCCACGGTTGGCGGCACCAGCGACTACGTCTCGTCGGCACCCGGTTGGAGCAATGTCGATCCGTGGAGTCCGGGTCTGTTTGTTCCTGCGTTCGATCAGGGTGCGGTCGATGTCGGCAACGGTAACGACGATGCAGCGTGGGTGCATGACGATGTGAAGGCCACGGCGGTGGCGATCCGTGAGGGTGACTCGCTGATCGTGCTCGTGACCGCCGATGTCTACATGATCTTCGCCGCCGACGCAGCAGAGATCGAAGCGCGGGCCCGCAAGATGCTGCCTACCGAATGGCGAGACACAGCGAAGATCATCATTTCGGCGACGCACAACCATCACGGCCCCGACACCGCCTTCAGCGTGAACGCGAAGTGGTACGACGCCATGGCCGATCAGACCTCTGCCACCATCAACGATGCCGTGCTCGCGCTCGAACCGGCGACCCTCGCGGTTGCTTCGGGCGAGCACCGCTTCGGAGTGAACGACGCTCGCGACCCGATCGTGATCGACCCGGCGCTCATCGTGCTCGTCGCGACGAGCACTGCGACGAACGATGTAATTGCGACCATCGTGCAATGGACGAGTCATCCCGAGACCACGTTGGGTTTCGAGCCCTCGAAGAACTTCGACATCTCAGCGGCGTGTGCGGCCAAGGGGTGGACCGGCGACAACTGCAAGGCCGATGGGCGTTACTTCACCGCCGACTATCCGGGTGTGCTGCGAGATGTCGTGAGCGCCGAGATCGGCGGCGAGGTGCTGTACTTCAATGGTCCACTCGGCAGTCAGATCGGCCCGGGCCAGGCGCCGACGTGGGTGGTCGATGCCGAACACCCGGTGGGCAATGGGTGGACTGTGCCTGCCGGCGCGCAACCGGTGCCCGGCACCACTGACTATCTCGGCCAGAGCTTCGCCAAGACCGAAGCCATCGGCACACAGTTGGGTGAGCACGTGCTGCAGTTGGTCGCGTCGGCCAAACCGCTCGCCGTTTCGTCTCTCGTATGGCGCGAGCAACCGTTCTACACGCGTCTCACCAACATCGGATTCCGGGTGCTGCTCGCCGACAAATCGCTCGGCTGGCAAACACCCACGGCCTACAACTGCACGCTGCCGTTGAGTGATGCGACGTGCGTCTCCGATGGTGGCAAGACGGTCGACGACCCGGTGCTCACTCCGCTCACCGGCAGCCAGATTCGCGTCGGCGATGTGCTCGAGACCCGTCTCGTGCACGTCTCGCTCGGGTCGGTCGGCTTCTTGTTCATGCCCGGCGAGCTACCACCCGAGTTGGTCATCGGCCTGCCCGCTGACTTCCTCACCGCGAACGATCGCTTCTACCGCGACACCACCGAAGACCATGCTCGAGGGGCCGACTATACGATCCCCGGGTACCTGCTCGACCTCGTCAGCGAGCCGACCACGTTCACCATCGGGCTGGGTGGCGACGAACTCGGTTACTGGGTGCCGCTCAACGAGGTGAAGCTCCGCTGCGCAGCCGACATCATCGGCCCCGCTGGCGGGTGTCAGCGGGCGTTGGAGGCCGGCGCGATCAAGGCTCCCGACGGTGTGAGTGGGCCGGTGTGTAAGGCCATCACCGACGACCCGACCGCGCTCGACTCGTTCTCGGCCGAGGTGGCCAAGGTGGTCTCCGACTCCTGCCGTTACGGGCAGGCACTCGGGCGCGAGTTGGGCGAACCACCCGGTCATTACGAGGAGACCAACAGTGCCGGCTGGGATCTGGTGGCCGACACGTGGGCGGCGGCGGTGAAGCTGTTCGGTCGCGACAACTCCCGACAGATCAATCCGGACAATCCCGGCTACACACCCGAATTCCCGCCGCCGAACAGCTGAGTATCCCGACTGGCTCCCCGGCGTGGCGAGCGAGGGGCCGGACGTGGCAAGGTCGCGCCATGACCACGATGACGACAGACAGCCAGCCCGGACAGAGTGGGGAGCGTCTGGTCGTGGACCTGCTCGATCCCGAGTTCTATCGCAGCAACCCCCACCAGGCGTGGACGTGGATGCGTGCCAACGAACCCGTCTATCGCGATCACCGCAACGGGCTGTGGGGCATCACCCGCCACGCCGATCTCATGGAGGTTGAACGACGCAGCAGCGTGTTCCTCAGCGGCCAGGGGTATCGCGCGATCTGGAACCCCGACGAGGTCAACATGATTGCGCAGGACGATCCGCAGCACCGTCAGCAACGCATGCTCGTGCAGTACCAGTTCACCCGCGCGGCAGTCGCCGACCGTCGCAGTGAGATCGATGCACTCGTGGCCGAACTGATCGACAACGTGATCGCCGATGGCGAATGCGAACTCATCGACGCCATCTCCGGCCAACTTCCGGCCCGACTCACCTGCCGGCTGCTCGGCTATCCCGAGTCGATGTGGCCACAGCTGAAGAGTTGGAGCGAGCGGCTGATGCGTATCGACATGCGCGAGCGCGACGGGCACACGTTCACCGAGTTCATCAGCGCGAACATGGAGTTCGTCGGCGCGCTCGGCGAGATCGCCAAGGACAAGCTTGCCAACCCTGGCAACGACTTGATCTCGCTGTGGTTGCACGGCACCCTCGATGGCCAGCCGTTGCAACCGGCGGCCATCGTTCACGAGGTCGGCCTGTTCATCTCCGGTGGTGCCGAGACCACGCGCACAGCGATCAGCCATGGCGTACGGGAGTTCTGCAATCTGCACGAGCAGTGGGACGCAATGGCCGCAGACCCGTCGCTCGTGCCGCTGGCAGTGGAAGAGGTGCTGCGTTGGGTGACTCCGCTCAACAACATGTTCCGCCGCGCCGGCGCCGATGCGGAACTGAACGGCACACAGATCGCACGCGGTGACCGCATCGTGCTGCTCTATCCATCTGCCAATCGCGACGAAGACGTGTTCGATAATCCATTCACGTTCGACATTCACCGGAACCCGAATCCGCAGATCGCGTTCGGCTTCGGCACGCACCTGTGCCTGGGCAACAACCTGGCCCGCGCCACGTTGCAGTCGCTGTTCACGCAGCTGTCGGCGCGCGTCACGAATCTGCGACCCATCACCGAACCCGATGTCGAATCGAACATCTTTGCGCGCGCCGTACGCAGCTTCCAGCTCGGATTCGATGCACGGTGAAGTCCTTTCGGTTCGCGATTCAGGCCTTCAGCGCAGACACACCGCGCGAGTGGCGCGACAAGGCCCGCCACGCCGAGGCGCTCGGCTACTCGGCGCTGCACCTCGCCGATCACTACATCGGACCCGGGCCGGCCCTGAAGGCAACGGGTCATCCGTTGCAGGGGCTCGCCGCCGTGCCGGCCATGGCGGTCGCGGCCGAGGCCACATCGACCCTGCGCATTGGCTGCCGGGTGTTCTGCATCGACTACCGCCCGCTCGCAGTGCTGGCCAAGGAGGCCGCGACCCTCGACTTCTTCAGCGATGGTCGGCTCGAGTTGGGACTGGGCGCAGGTTGGTTGCAGGGCGAGTACGAGGCGATCGGACTCACCATGGACCCCGCGCCCCAGCGTGTAGCCCGCCTCGGTGAGGCTGTTGCTGCGATCAAGGAACTGTTCTCTGGTCGGGAGGTGCACATCGACGGCGAGCACATCCATCTGCACGGGTTCGCGCAGGTGCCTGAGACCGTGCAACGCCCGCATCCACCGATCATGATCGGTGGCGGGTCGAAGCGCGTGGTCTCGCTCGCCGCCGAGCAGGCCGACATCGTCAGTTTCAACTTCAACAACGCCAGTGGCACGATCGGTGCGGCGGGCGTGCACAGCGGAACAGCCGATGGCACGGCCACCAAGGTCGCCTGGGTGCGCGACGCAGCTGCAGCGGTAGGTCGCGACATCTCCGACATCGAGTTGGAGATCGGCGCATACTTCACGTTCGTCTCCAAACAAGGCGCCACGGATGCAGCCCGCCAGACCGCGGAAGGCTTCGCCAAGTTGTTCGGGCTCTCAGCCGACGAGATGCTGCAACATCCGCATGCGCTCTTCGGCACACCCGACGCGATCGCCGACGAATTGTGTCGCCGCCGGGACGTCTACGGCATCAGCTACATCACCATCAACGATTCGGCGATGGACGCGTTCGCTCCGGTGGTCGAACGTCTCTCGGGCACGTAAGGAGGTACGCCGCAGAGCCACTAACGTCTCGCGACATGGCGATCGACACGGTTCCAGACATCATTCGCACCCACGGCGTCGAACGCGCCGAACACCTCGCGCTCGTGCAGGGAGACCGGCGGCTCAGCTGGGGCCAGCTCCACCACCGCAGCGCACAGGTGGCTCAGGGCCTCGTCGCCGAGGGAGTCGGCAATCAGGACCGCGTCGCGTTTCTCGACAAGAACGGCATCGAGCACTTCGAGGTGTTCTTCGGTGCCTCGATGCTGAACGCTGTCTGCGTCGACGTGAACTGGCGTCTTGCTCCACCCGAGGTGGAGTACATCGTCAACGACTCCACGGCCAAGGTGTTGGTGGTCGGGGCCGACTTCGTCCCGGTTCTCGACGCCATAGCGACGCGGCTGACCACGGTCACCAAGATCCTCGTCATCGGCGAGCACCCTGACTACGAGAACTACGCCGATTGGGTCTCCCGCCACGCCGCGATAGACCCCGGTACGCCCGCTACCTCGGATGACATCGCGTTCCAGTTGTATTCGTCGGGCACCACCGGCCGACCGAAGGGCGTGATGCTGACCAATGCGAACTTCTTCGGTCTGTTGCCGATGGCCAAGGACATGTGGGAGCTCACGTCCGACAGCGTGAACCTGGTCGCGATGCCGCTGTTTCACATCGGCGGTGGGGGATGGGCGGTGGCGGGCATGTACCTCGGTTGCGCCAGCGTGATCCTGCGCGAGATGGATCCGGCTGCGCTCATCGACCTCATCGCTGCCGAGCGCATCACGCATGCGTTCCTAGTTCCCGCGGTGTTGCAGTTCATGCTGATGGTGCCCGGCGCGACCGACGCCGACTACAGCAGCCTCGAAGTGTTCGTCTACGGCGCGTCGCCGATCAGTGAAGAAGTTCTGGCGCGCAGTGTCGCCGTCTTCCAGTGCAAGTTCTGGCAGGCCTACGGTCTCACCGAGACCACAGGTGCGGTAGTTCATCTCCCACCGGCCGACCACGATCCCTCCGGACCGAACCGGCATCGTTTACGCAGCTGCGGTTTGCCCGGCCCGGGCGTGGAGGTCAAGATCATCGACAACGACACCGGCGACGAACTTGCGGCTGGCGAGGTCGGCGAGATCTGGATCCGCAGCGCGCAGGTGATGAAGGGCTACTGGAACATGCCCGACGAGACCGAGAAGTCGATCACGTCCGACGGCTGGTTCCGCAGCGGCGATGCCGGCTTCATTGATGCCGATGGTTACGTGTTCATCCACGACCGCGTCAAAGACATGATCGTGTCGGGAGGCGAGAACGTGTATCCGGCCGAGGTCGAGAACGTGCTGATGGCCCACCCTGCGATTGCCGACGTAGCTGTCATCGGTGTGCCCGACGAGAAGTGGGGCGAGACCGCCAAAGCCATCGTGGTGCGCGCCCCGGGAGTCGATGTCACCGAAGCTGAGATCATCGCGTACGCGCGCGAACACCTGGCTCGCTTCAAATGTCCAACGACGGTGGAATGGACCGATGTCCTGCCGCGCAACCCCAGCGGCAAAGTCCTGAAGAAGGATCTGCGTGCGCCGTACTGGGAAGGTCGTACACGGAACGTAAACTAGCAGCCTGCGGGCCTCGACGCACGGGTTGAGCTGGGGCAACGTGTCGAAGCTGCGGGTTGGGCAACTGTCCGGCAGTCACCGGCAGGAACCGCCGTTGACCGCTCGTTGCCACTGAATCGTGGCAACGGAGTGGCAACGAGACTCTGTTGACACCGCTCCCCATCGCGGTGACCACCTTGATGTGATCGCCTCGGTTGATCGAGCGTTCGTTTGTACGGCCGGGTGGCCGGAGGGCCAGCCGCCGTGGCTCCCGGTTGCTCGATCAGTGATCGTCGAGTAGCTCGTGCGCCCACGTCGTGAAGTAGCGGCGAGTGGTCGCTGCGTCGGTGGCGCGCTCCGGGTATCGGTCGTCAGGGATGCGGTCGATTCGTTCAAAGGCCTCAGCAATGGCGCTGGCGGTGAGGCCGGCGTCCATCGTGAGCGCTGAGTCGATGCAGGTCTGTTGCCCGACGAGATGAGCGAGTGCATACAGGTCGGTGTAGTCGCGGGCTTCGAGTCGATCGACGATCGCCAGCACCTTACGTGCGGCGAGGTCGAGGGGTGTAAGTACCGGGATGCCGTCGATTGCGGTTGGGGGTTCGAGGAGGGGTGAGTCGACGGCGAGGTCAAGCTCGACGGTGTCGTCGTCGCGGTCGAGGATGAATCGACAGAATGTGGGATGGCGCCGGATGGTCTGGAGTGTCCATCCCGCTCGCTGTGCTGCTTCGGTGAATGCATCGGCGAGCAGGTCGACGGTGCCAGGTGTCGGTCCTGGTGTGGCGGCGATGAACGCGTCGAGGTCCCGCGTATCGCGGTCGACGATCCGCTGCACGACCAACGCAGCACCGCCGGCGAGCGCGTAGCCAGTGGCCTCGGGGAGCGAGAACAGCAGGCGGGCGAGGTCGCGCTGGACGGGTAGTAAATCGCTCATGATGCTTGGGCGAGTTTCGTGTGGGCACGGTCGATCAGGTGTTGCCATGCTCGGCGCAGCTCTGTCGGCAGGATGAGGTCGGGCCACGCGTCGACCAGCAGGGCGCAGTCAACGACTGATGCGATGTCATTCGGGGTGCCTTCGCGAAGGACGAGTTCGTATGTGCGGGACCGTTCGCTGCGGTCGGCGAGGTCGAATTGCGGGGTGGGGCCGCTCCACCACAGATGGAACCCAGGTGTCAACACCTGGAAGGCATCGAGGAGCGGTAACCGCCACAATCTGGAGGGAACGGCGTACGGGCGTCGCCCGTTCGTCCACGACCAGGTGACGGGCTGCTCGATGTCGATGGTGGCGCCGGTCGCCTCGAGGGTGAGTACTGCCGTGTGCCAGCGTGGTTCTCGTCGGCCAGCCTCGAACGCGGCGATGTTCGGGCGTGCTACGCCACTCAGTGCCGACACCTCGGCCTGTGTGAGACCCGCAGCGCTACGAGCCTGAGAGAGCACCTCGGCAAACATCATG
>JAYUWK010000053.1:0-121900 GCA_043753895.1 Actinomycetota bacterium | reverse complement strand
TGGCTCTGGGTCACCCGATCGGCGCCACCGGCGGCATGCTCATCGGCACCTTGCTCGACGAGCTCGAACGACGTGATCTTTCCACCGGACTGGTGACGATGTGCACCGGCGGCGGCATGGGCACCGCCACCATCATCGAACGGCTGTAGACGCTCCGCGGTTCGGATCAGCGCCCACCCAGCGCGCCAACGGCCGTCACCCTTCACCGTCACCCATGACCGTCACCCTTCACCGTTGGGCGCGCTACGCGCCAACAGCTAGCGCAATACGCGCCCAAGCGCTCAAGTGCGAGTGCAGTGACGGTGTGCAACGGCTGACTTGCACGCGACTGTGCCGCGCGCTCAACGCAAGCTGTGTGCGCTATTCGGTGTAACGCCGGACCGTTGCTTTCTTACCTTTGATGGTGGTGCGCTTGAGCGCTTCGATCACCGTGTCGATCGCGCTCTCGGGTACACCGACGATGGCGAAGTGCTCCGAGACCTTGATCGGGCCGATCTCGCGCCCGCTGAGATTGGTCTCGTTGGCGATTGCGCCCACGAGATCGCCTGGCCGGACGCCATCTTTGCGACCAGCACCGACGTAGAGGCGGGCCGTATCGCCACCCTCGAATCGACCTGAATCGCGCATCTCACCTCGTGCTGGCCGGCCCTTGTCGAAACCGCCTTTGTCGGGACGACCCTTGTCAGGACGACCCTTGTCGCGATCGCGATCCATGCGCTGTGACGCGTCGGGGATCTCCCTTTCGTCGATGACCGCGCCGGTGGCGGCATGCGCCAACTTGATCGCAGCGAGCGCGACATCGCGAATGTCGAACTCGTTGGCGAGGGCATCGACCACGCCGTGATAGTTCTCGAGGTCATCGGACTGCAACGACTCGCGCAACGTCTCCAGGGTCAACTCGATCTGACGAGCACGTAGATCGGCAACGGTGGGAACCTTCTCGATTGCGATCTTCTGTTTCGTGAGACGTTCGATATTGCCGAGCAGTCGCTGCTCACGGGGCTCGGCCAAAGTGATGGCCGTTCCCTCGCGGCCAGCCCTGCCGACTCGGCCGATGCGATGCACGTACGACTCGGGTGCCGACGGTACGTCGTAGTTCACCACATGGGTGAGTTGATCGATATCGAGCCCACGTGCTGCGACGTCGGTGGCAACCAACAACTCAGTGGTGCCGGCACGAAGGCGACCCATCACCCTGTCGCGTGACTCCTGAGTGAGGCCACCGTGCAACGCCTCTGCCCGATATCCCCTGCCATTCATGGTCTCGGTGAGCTGATCGACCTCGGTTCGTGTGCGGCAGAAGATGATCGCTGCGGTAGGGGCCTCGATGTCGAGAATTCGTCCGAGGGCAGCGGGTTTGTGCGAACGTTGCACGATGTAGGCCGTCTGGCGAACCAGTGGCGCCTTACCGGGCTTGGTGTCACCGAGCCCGATCTGGATCTTCAGTGGATCGCGCAGGTGCCGCTTGGCAATGCCATTGATCCGAGGCGGCAAGGTGGCCGAGAACATCACCGTCTGGCGGCTGTCGGGTGTGGACTTGAGAATCTCCTCGATGTCTTCGGCGAAACCCATGTCGAGCATCTCGTCGGCTTCGTCGAGCACCACGATCTGAATATTTGCCAGAGGAAGCGTGCCGCGCGCGATGTGATCCATAGCGCGACCCGGCGTGGCCACGACGACGTGTACGCCCTGGCTGAGTGCCTGCAACTGACGGCCGATGGGTTGGCCTCCATAGATGGGCACGACCCGCGCGCCGAGGTCGCGACCATATTTGTAGATCGCTTCGGAGACCTGCACGGCAAGCTCGCGCGTGGGCACGAGAATCAGTGCAATGGGCTCTGCTCGACCGCCACGTGCGGGGATGCGCTGCAGGATGGGCAGCGCGAATGCGGCGGTCTTGCCGGTGCCCGTTGCTGCCTGGCCAACGAGATCACGGCCTTCGAGCAGCGGCGGGATGGTCTCGCGCTGGATTGGCGTGGGCTCCTCGTAACCGAGCGATGCGAGCGCACCCAACAGCTCTGGCCGAAGTCCGAGTTCGGCAAAGCCGCAGGGTTCGTCACTGGTATTCACGACTCAACGATATTCGTTCTCTGCCTCAACCGTCGCGATGGGGCCCGTGGCGGCACTGTGGCGCGAATCACCACGAGCCCGAACTACCGCCACCCCCGCCGCCGCCGACGCTGCCGCCGGAGAACCCACCCGAGAATCCGCTGCCACCGGAGCCCGAACTCGACGGCACCGTGTAGCTGTGCGAGAACGCAGACGCCATTGTGTAGAACAGCAAGGGATTACCGGATGCGATGTCGGTCGTCGGAACGTTGCTGTGCGCCAATGCCCGACCCCACGCCTCTGCAGCGCCGAGAGACACCGCCCACGCGCTGTATTCACGCAGCAGGCCCTGCGTCCACGCCCACTCGACGTGTTGGCCCTCGCTGGCGATGAGGAACCGACGGAACGATTCGGTGCGCAACGCCAGCGCAGACCCCGTGGCACTGAGTGCTGGCAGCATCGTGCGGTACACGGCCAAAGCCGCCAGCATCGGCACGGCAAGGCCGAACAACACAGCCATGGGCAACCATCTGAAGACGCCGAGTGCCGCCGACAGCACTGATGCTCCGCCCAGGAACACCAACGCGAAGATGGCCACAACCAGTGCCGATGACAACCCGCCACCCGCTGAGGAGTTCGGCGCCAGGCGTTTCCACCAACCGGATGCCTTGATCACTTCGTCCTGTTCGACCTTGATCAAGCGCCAGGTGTCTGCGAAGTTCTTGTCGTAGGTGCCGAATTCGAAGCTGGGTTTGCCGTCGAGCATGCGATCGATATGTGCGACATCGGCTGCCGATGCGGACGCGCGCTTGGAACCGATACCCATCACGAGCGTGTCGTCGCGCTTGTCGAGCGTGATCACCTCTCGGGCAGCGAGCGCCGAGAACCACGCCGTCACCGTGTCGTTGTCGATACGTTCCCTCAGCAGCACCGCTCCCTGCCACGGCTCGACACCCTTGGGTGGAACGAACTCGATCGTCGCCATCGCAGCCATCTGATTGTCGCTGACCAGTGAAACGGGTACGGCCGACGGCACCCCATCGGCGCTCGGTGCCGGTAACGAGCCATATGCAGCCTCGGCTGCACCCCCGCTGAACACCTCGTTGCGGCCTCGACGGCGGTCGAGCAGGAACACGGCAGTCGCTCCTGCGAAGCCGATCGGTAACAGGGCGAGCGCCAGGGCGACGCGATGGTCACTCTTTCGTGGCGGCAGTTCGGGCAGCGCCGGCTCAGAGACAGCGGTGCGGTCGGTGATCGTGCCGCCGATCGTGATTCCCTGCCCAGCCTGCAGAGGCTCGAACACCACGGTGTAGTCGGTGCCACTCTGCTTCAACGTGCAACCGCCAACTGTCCCCGCGGAGCCGACGTTGCAAGTCGGTTCGGCGAGCGCCATCCCCGTGACGATGACCTCGAAGCGACCGGTCTCGAACTTCTCTGTCGTAGCGATGATGTCGAGCGCTAGGCGATTGCTCGACAGTTGGGCCCCCGGCAGCGTGTACGTGAGCACGTATCGGTGCTGTCCGGTCACCGTGGACGACGGGTCGCCGAGGCGAATTCGGGTGCCCTTTGCGACCGGGGCGACATTGATCTCCGCATTGGCATCCGGCGACGACGCCGTCACATCGGTGGGCACCCCGAAATCGTTCGGGATGATGCGTTCGAGCCCGTGACGCTTCGACGTTCCAGAGTCCTGATCAACGACCTCGCGGATACGCACACCGTCGACACCATCGGGCTGAACGGTCACCTGCTTCGCATCGAATCGCTCAGGACGCAGACCTCCACCAATCACGCCGATTAGCGCAAGTAGCGAACAACCGAGCACCACAACAGCGACCACGACGTGACGCCATGGAGACAGACGACCAAGCATCACCACAGTCTGGCCCACATGCACCTCACCAACGCGCCGCCTGCACGGATGTGCAAGACTAATTGTCGTCTCACGCTCGGTGCATCGCAGTACACGAGCGTGTCAACCACGTCGAGGAGTTCGCGATGAGAACACTGCTTCCTACCGTTGCCCGCCTTATCGGCGCTCTGGGCGCGCTCGTGCTGCTCGCCTCGTGCACGCAGCTCCCTATGCAAGCCGCCGACAACGCAACACCACCGCCCTGTCCCGAAGGCCACTACGCGTTCAGCGCCCAGGCACTCGATGTCGTGCTGCCTACCCCATTTGGTCAGGCTCACGTTGCCACGCTTGCCGGCGATCAGCTCGTGCTCGATGTCACCGCCGCAGCCTGGACGCTCACCGGCTCGCAGGCCCTGTCCGTCAGTGGTCAATCGCCGTTCGGCGCACTCGATGGCACCCTGACCGCCACTGTCCACGCCGACGGTTCCTGGACCAAGACCTCGCCCGACTCAATCGACTTCACTGCTGGTCACATCACCGGCACCGGTACGTTCACGGGCAGCGTCGGGGGTATGTCGATCACACGGTCGGGCTCACTCGCTGATCTGGGCCTCGCCGACACGTTCGGATTCTCGGGCCACGCGAACTTCACGTGTGGAGGCTCTCCGGATCTTGCCCTCACGTTCAGCACACCATCGGTCACGCTGCACTTCGATCGCAAGTAGCCGCGCACCCGCCTTCTTCTCAGAGGTCGCGCCACGCAGCAGATGCGTGAGCGGAGCCAGTCTGGCTACGGCATCTCGGTCTGGCCATTCGACAGCGGCGTTTGCGTGTGGGACGGCTGCGAGGGGATACTGAGCCGCGATGAGCCGCACCAAAAGACTCTCGCTCGTACTGGTGCTCAACCTCGTCCTGATCGTCGCGTTAGTCCTCGTGGGAATCGCGGCGCACTCAATCGGGGTCTTGGCGGCGGGAGCGGACTACCTCGCTGATGCTGGCGCCATCGGCGTGTCGCTCGTCGCAATACGATTATCGACCCGGCCGGCGACGCCAGCGCGCCCGTACGGTTACCCACGGGCAACGACGTGGGCCGCACTGGTGAACGCCGGTTGGCTGCTCGTACTCTCCGTCATTGTGATCGTGGCGTCCTTTCGGCGACTCCTTTCCGGAACTCATGAGGTTCATGGGTTGCCTGTGTTGGTAGTCGGTGGAGTTGCTGCCGTCTTCATGTTGGTTGGCGCGCTGATCCTGAGGGGCGACGACGACGAGGAGGAGGATGAAGGAGGGAACCTCAACATGCACGCCGTCCTGCTCGACACCGCGGCGGACTCCGTTGCCGCCGGTGCCGTCGCCGTCGTAGGAGCGGTCATTCTCGCGACGGGCGGCACGTACTGGATGGATCCGTCTGTTGCCCTTCTGGTCTCGGCGGTCATCGCGTTCCACGCAGTGCGGCTCGTCCGCAAGGTTCTCGTAGAGCTGAACCTGGACACAACGCCCGGCACGTAAGTGCTGATCCGGGAGAGACTCCGGACCTTCCGCTTGAAACTGAACGTTCTGTTGTCGCGGACGCGCTTGCATTCCAGCCTCAATCAAGGGCAATCTGCGTCTCTGCGAAACGGAGCGTCAAGTGGGTATCGAGCAAGTGGCGATGTCGAGTGTTGCTGCGGTTGGACGCCGCCCGGCGCTGTCGAACGCCTTGTTCCGGTTCACCAAATGGGGGAACCCGTTCGCTGAGGAACGTTTCTCCTGGCCGTATCCGATGTACGACCGGATGCGCTCGGACGGGCCGGTCGCGTACGGTCGGCTGTATCGCCAGTGGTTCATCTTCGGCTATGACGAAGTGCAGGAGATCTTGCGTTCACCGCACACCGCAACGGCCCCGGTTGGCCAGCTGCTCATGTCGACGGCGCGCTACCGCAGGCTGTCGGTTCTCGCTCGATCGAACTTCTCCCGATGGCTGCTCGCCAACGACGCGCCGAACCACACCCGCTTGCGTTTCGCGGTGAGCAGGGCATTTACCCCACACCAGATCGCGCTATACGAGCCATTGGTCGAGCGGGTTATCGACGACTTGCTGAGCACGCTGGACACGACTCGCGAGATCGACATTGTCGAGGCATTCACGAGCAGACTGCCGATCGAGGCAATCGCGACACTGCTCGGGCTGCCCGGCGATCGGCGACCGTGGCTCCTGAGTGCTTCGAGGGAAATCGGAGGGATGCTCGAGCCCCTGACCCCATTCGACCCAACATCGATGAGCGAACGCTTCGATGAGCTCGACACCTACTTCCGGGCGGTCATCGCTCAACGCCGCCGTGAACCGGGTCACGATCTGATCTCTGCGCTAGCGGGCAGCGACGACGAGCACGCACTCGACGACGACGAGATCGTCAGCATGATCGTCTTTCTGCTCTTCGCCGGACACGAGACCGTCACCGGGCTGCTCGGCAACGCCCTTGTCGCACTTGGGTGTCATCCGGAACAGCGCACGCTCCTTCGTAACGCTCCGGGTCTCATCGACAATGCAGTCGAGGAGCTGCTGCGCTTCGACTCGCCCGCACAAGTCAGCGGCCGACAGGCGACCGCCGACTTCCGCGTTGGTGGTGCCACAATACGAAAGGGCGACAACATCGGACTGATGATTGGCGCAGCGAATCGCGACAAGCGTCGCTGGACCGACGCGGACGAGCTCCGACTCGAACGGCCGGATCCTCGGCCGATCTCCTTCGGCTTCGGGGTCCACCATTGTCTCGGTGCTGCACTGGCTCGGATGGAGATGCGTCACACCGTCCCCCGACTGCTCGATGCGCTGGGCGACTACACCATCAGCCTCGATCGAACGACCTGGAAGCGATCCTTCGCCTTGCGCGGACCCATCGTGCTCCCCCTCAAAGCGGCGGCCGCCAGATAGCTCCGACCTGTAGATAACCCGGACATCAGGCGGGTTGCGTCGCCTGCAAGTAACGAAGGCGAATCGCCGGTGTTCATCAACTGAGTTCGCGCACCCTGACGGTATCGACGTGCTGTTGGAACGTTGCGAGCTTTCCATCGGCCACGGTCCAGACATGGACCATCTTCACCGTGGCGGGTGCTCCAGAGGTTTTGTGCTTCCAGGTGTAGTTGCCCAGAGCAACGACGGTGTCACCCTCGGCGATGATCTGCTCCGGCACAGCCGCGAACTCATCGCCGACCTCACCCAGACGCATGAACACGCCTTCCAACACTGCCTGAGAGCCGACGTACGTGCCCGCAAGCGGGAAGCCATCGGCCTCTGCCCATGTGATGCTCTCAGCCATCGCACCGAGCACAGCCGGTACGTCGCCCGACGCAAAATTGGCATACACACCCTCAACAATTTCCTTATTCGTGGACATGAAAATCCCCTCATCCCTCAGAGCCGATTCGCTCAGCCGCGAGTCTGGCAGATCCTCGAACCCAAATTCCCAACCGTCTGTCGCGTTGCCGGCCTCGTTGTTCTTTGTCGAGCGGTAGACCTCGTTGCGAAAGGTTTCAGCTGACCTTCATCTCACCGAGCTCAGACCAGTCGTTTTGGTCAATCATCTGACTGATGATGCGCGGTGTCTCGACGAGGTACTTGGGAAGTGCAGCGATCGCCGTCTTGAAGTGATCGGACTGCACGTGCGTTGCTCCTGCGGCGCCGTCGCGGAAGGCTTCGACGAGCACGTACTCAGTGGGGTCATCGAGGCTACGCGACCAATCGAACCACAGGTTGCCCGACTCATCCCGGGTTGCCTGGGTGAAGTCCTGGGTGATCTCGGCCCAATGGTCAGCGTGGTCGGGAAGGACACGGAACTTGGCGGTAATGAAGATCACGATCCGATCATAGGGCCCGACGATCCGCCCTCCCGAAGCAAGCGATCAGTCGCCGTACCCGGGGTCGCTCGGCCAGTTCGGCTGGAAGTGACAAGGGGGTCGCTGTGACCTGCGGTGATGTGCCGAAATGGTCGTCTACCTGCGGTTTCATGTCTCAACAGTTCTCACCACTTTGCAGGGTTTCCCGACATTCTGTGTCTTTTTCGTGTCGCGAATGGTGGCCGGATTTCATCGACCCGCCGACTCAGCGCCAACCACTACCATCTGCACCCGATGAGCGACGTGGATGATCCGGTGGCGGCTGCGAGGGCTGCTAACGAGGCGATCACCGAGTGGATTCGTCACGGCCTCAAACCGTTCGAGGTGACGCCGGTTCGGTCGAAGCCGACCCCTGCGGTTGTGAGGGCCGAGCTGGCCGCGCGGCTTGCGAGCGTCGCAGCGCGCGCGAGTGACGACGGCCGCGGCTAGCCGTCCGGCACCTCGATGCCGAACTTCGCCAGCGCCCGGTTCACCTCGAACGGTTTGAGGCCGTGGCGCTCGGCGATCTTCCAGAGCGGCCAGCCATCCGCGATGTAGCTGCGGAGTGCGGCCTCATCGCGGAGGATGCGGCGAGCCTGCAGTCGTGCACGCTTCGCATATTCGTCGGGCGTCATCTGGGTAACGGTAGCCATGGCAAGCTTGCACTCCCGCTCGGAGACGTTCTGTGTGCGGGGTAGTATTTCCCATGACACCGAATCCCACGCCGGCCGGCTGGTATCCCGACACCGTGGCAGGTCAGATTCGTTATTGGGACGGCGAACACTGGACGGTGCACACTGCGCCGGCTGGCCCCCCACTTCCCCCACCGACCAGCTTCGACGCACTACGCGAAACACCTACGCCATCGCTGGTCTTGCCGCCCGTCGCGGCACGTGCCGCACTACCGCAGATTGGGGTGGGTGCTCTCGTCGGTGCGGCTGTGGCGCTTGCAGGGTCATTCCTGCCGTGGGTAAGCGTGATCTCGGCCTTCGGTAGCATCGATGTCGGCGGGTTCGATGCCGGTGACGGGAAGATTACGGCCGGAGCGGCTTTGGCTGCGGGCCTGTTGGGATACCTCGGCCTCACCACGCGCGACAATCGACAGGTGCTCGCCGCCCTTGTCGCTGCGTTGGTGGGCCTCGGAGTTGCCATCTATGACTTCGTGAATGTCGGTAGCAAGGTCTCGTCGGTTAATTCCGAATACGCGCGAGCGTCGGTTGGCTATGGGCTGTACGCGTGTCTGGCTGGCTTCGCTATTTGCGCTGGGTGTCTAGTCGTCGCCAGGAAAGATGCGGCCCTGCGATGAGCGGCAACGCTCAGGTGACATGAGGTCATCGCCCGCGGAAAGTCGGCCTCCCCTACCCGGTAGTGGCCGTGGGTTGGCCTCTGGTTGCCACAAGAGCGGCTCGAGCGGTTGATCGGTGGACTCTGGCGCGACTCTGTGCTTATGCGCGCACAGAGTCGCGAACACTTGCAGGGGGCCTGGCTGAGATTATGGCCGGGGGTGTTCAGGCTCGTTGGCGAGGCGGGTGATCTGTTGCCCAGGCCACGACCGCATCGCGAGCCCAAAGGACGCATCGGCCCTTCTCGATCGCTGGGGCGGGAAAGTCGTTGTATCGCTGGCGGTAAACCGAGACGGCGTTGCGGTTTTCGAGGTTGAGGATCGCTGCGACTTCGGCGGAGTCGATGAGGTCGTCGGGGTCGATCTTTGGTGCCACGGCCGAGAATCGTAGTTGACTATTCGCAACATTGCGAGTAAGGATGTTGTCCATTCACAACAATGGAGGAATAGCAATGAGCCACACAAAGAACCACACATCCACCACGGTGCCTTACGTGAGGCCCGCACCGTCAGCGGTGGCGGTCGAGTTGACCGAACGGCTGCTGTCGGTGCTTGACACGATCCGTGAGCACTACGGGGCGCTCGTGCAGCCGATGATCGAGGCAATGGCAGACGGCCAGTTCGACACGGTGCGCAGGTACGTGGCTGACGGCGACTACATGGCCGCGCAGGTCGTGCAGTCCGGCGCCGAGCATGGTGGCTGCTGGGAACTTGATGACACGCTCAACCGGATGGTGTCCGACCTGTTCGACTCGTCGGGTGACGTCGGGATGCTGTTCGACGACCTCGACCCGGAGCAGTTAGCAGCCGACGAGGTGCGCAATGCCAGGTTCGTGGCCGATGGTGTGTTCAGCGCCGAGGATGCGGCAGAGATGGTCGCCTCAGACCTGGTCGACCGCCGGTTGCGCGTGGCGGAGACTTTGGCTCGCCGTGGCATTGCTTCGGTAGCGACGGTGGCATCGTGACCGATCAGGAACTGTTCGACGCGTTCGACATGTACCAGGCCGGTCGTGGGTTGTCGCTTTGCACACGTCGGCGGCGCACGGCCAGCCTGCGACGGTTCGCTGCGTTCATGACGCCCCGGTCGGTCACTGCGGTACAGGGCGGTGACATCGATGAGTGGTTGGCCAAGTTGGTGTCCGATGGCACGCGTAAGGCGTACTATTCGGATTTGAAGTCGTTCTACCGCTGGGCGGTACGCCGGGCACTCCTCGACGTCGACCCGATGGTGATGACTGACGCACCGAGACGGCCGAAGCATCTCCCGAAGCCGGTACGCGCGTCAGTGATCGCCACAGCGGTTGCGATGTCGGACGGGTCGGTGCAACTGATGATCCTGCTCGGCTCGCTGGCCGGCCTGCGTATTGCAGAGATCGCGGCCGTGGCATCTGAGGACATCCACATCGAGCATGAACCCCCGCTGCTCATGGTCCGTCAAGGCAAGGGCGGCAAGGATCGCATCGTGCCACTTCACCCGGTGCTCGTGGAGAGGCTGCGCAATGTTCGGTCGGGCTGGTTGTTCCCATCACGCCGATCCGACCGCGACCACATCCCGGCATCGTCGGTCGGTATCAGGGTCAGCAGGGCACTTACCGTTGCAGCGGAAGGCCAACGCATCACCGCTCACCAACTCCGCCATTACTTCGGGACCGAGGCCGCACGATGGTCCAACGGAAACGTGGTGCTCGTTGGCGGTCTGATGGGCCACGGCTCTACCCAGACCACGATGGGCTACATCTCATGGACACCGACAGACGGAGCCGAAGTGGTATCTCAGATCGCCGGCGGCGGTCGCCCTGGCGTCACGGATGAGCTGGCAGCCCGACGCTCAGCATCGGCGGCATCATGAGCATGTTGACGGGGCGACGTGCCGAACTCGATGCAACGTCATTTAGCGCCTCTCTGTTGCCCGTAGAGCGACGCAATCGCGCGAGATGGGTCAGCCACAGTGCGGCGACAACGACGGACGCTATGAGCGCCAACGGTGGGGGGAACCACCGATTCTCATACCGGCCATTGGCGACTCGTAGATTCAAGACAGCCGCATGAAGGACTTGCATAACAGCGCCAGAGCGGGCAACCTACCCGGGTGGTGCGTGGTGACAACTGGATGCGAAAGTCTCTCGTACCGTTTGCCTAACGAAGGGACCTGGCAATGCGCAATCGGTTGGCGGCTAGCTGGAACCTGACGATCGCGGTGCTCGTGGCAGTGGCGCTTCTCGTGCAGCTATGGATAGCGATTCGCGTCAGCGCGATTCCGCCAGGCCACGCCGTGGGCACGCTACGTGGAACGCCGACGGCCAACAGAGTTCTGCGTGTCTTGAGCTTCTTCACGATTCAAAGCAACATCCTCAGCGGCGTGACGTCCGCTCATCTGGTCCGCAGCCCCAACCGGGACGGCCGAATATGGCGAGCGGTACGCCTCGCCGCGCTGTTCGGGATCACGGTTACCGGCATCGTCTACGGGACTGTATTGTCGAAGGTCCATGAGCCGCACGGTTGGCAGGAGACGACCACCAATACAGTGTTCCACTACATCGTGCCGGTCATGATGGTCGTCGGCTGGCTGCTGTTCGGCCCTCGCCGTCGCATCAATGGTCGAACAATTGCGTTGGCGATGCTGTGGCCAATCGCATGGTTCACCTACATCCTGATCTACGGCCGAATCACCAAGTGGTATCCGTACCCGTTCGTTGACGTCATCACCCACGGCTATGGCCGCGTCGTCGTTAACGCCATACTCGTGGTTGCCGTCCTGTTCGTCGTAACGAGCATGTACTGGCTCGGTGATAGACGCCTCCGCGCAACACCTGCGTCCGACGGAAAGCCACTCTCTGGGCATGGAAGCGACATCGCCAGGTGAACCGCTCGAAGCTGTGATCGTCTACCCGGACCGCCTGCAAGTGACAATCAACGGAGCACCTCCGCTGACCGTCGCTCTCAGCGAAGTCGGCCTGCAGGAACCTTCAGGTACAAGACCTGACGTGTCGAAAGGGCGACAGTTAGCGGCGCGAAAGGCATCGGGTTCCTCGAAGAGGCATTGCGGTGGTGAACGGCGTCGGGAGTTGCTGCGGCACTTTTTGTAGGAGGGGGCGCGCAACTCCCGACGCAGATTAGTTAGGCGATGCCGATGCGTTGTAGGCGGGCGGTCGCTGCGGAGTCGCGGTCATCGGCGGCAGCCTTCGCTGCAGCTTTCTTAGCTCGACCCTCCGCGTCTTTACGATCGTTCTCTGCAGCACGTTGCCGTGACGCTGCGAGCACTGACCGTAGGGGCGCGAGGTCGGCTTCCCGTTGGGCTGCGGTGCGTCGATCGGCACGTGGTGCTGCGGACCTTGGTAGGGGCTTGTAGGGGGTGCTCACGACAGCACCGCCCCACCGAGGCCGGTGCCGGTCAACAGGCCGATGCCAGCGGGGTATCGTCCTGCGGCGACGGCGAGATACTGATACACGATCAGGTTCGCTGAGCCGGTGCCCGCGCCGGACTGGGTGTCAACGAACACGTGCGGCTCAGATTCGTAGATGCGTAGGTCTGACGCGCGGAACGCGATCACGACGTCTTCGTTTCCTCCACCGCCGGTGGTTGTGATGTTGTCGTCGATGATCACCGGGAGACCGAACAGGGTCTGGCCCGGGCCGACTTGATGCGACACGGCCGCGTCGACGTTCGCGACGATCCAGAACCACCGCCGAGAATGCATAACGAAAGTGTCCACCGGTCGCTTGCGTGCGAGCGATGTCTGAGTCGCGAGTGCACCGAGTTTGAGCATGAGCGCTGCCACGGTCGGCGTGCCGGACACGTAAGTCACCGAGGTCGATCCCGCCTGCGTGGCGAGCCCTGTGGGCTGACCTGATACACCGGAACCGCTGACAACGAACGTATCGACGATGGTCGCCAGGGCCTCCATCATTTCGAGGATGATCTCGGCTTGCGATGCCACAGAGAGCCGGTCGAGCACCTGCCAGGACGTCTTGATCGACACGTTCGGGGTGCGTACCGGGACCGACAACGCAGCAGCGACAGGGTCGACCTGGGTCAGTGCGGTGTTATCGGCGACCTGTGCGGAACCGACGGCCCCCGTCGTGTAGCGCGACAACTCGACGGTGCCACCGCTTTCAGGGATTGGTTTCGTGCCGATCCAGTCGAGCAACGGGCGGAGCGGTTTCACCGAGGTCGCAGCGTCATCGAGAAGGTATTGCGGCACCACGAGGCCAGCGAACCCCGCCATGCCAGAGCGTTGCTCCTTACGGACCGTGTCGCGGCGTTGCGCGCTGAGGCGACTACGCGTCTCGGGGTCTCCGGATTTTTCGTTCATGAGGTCGCGCAGCACAGAGTGTGGGGAATTACGTGTGTACGGTCCACCACCACCACCGAGGCGTTCCGATGGGGCAAGGCGATCGCGTAGGCGTGCATATCGTTCGGCGTCATCGAGGGCGAGTTCGAGGTCGAGCTGGGTCTGTACATCACGACTATCAACGCTGTCCAAATGAGCTGCGAGGTCGTCCGCTCGTCGTAGCGCGGTTGTCGATCGGTGTTCGAGTATTTCGAGGAGTGCGGTCATGCTGCGTGCCTTTCGGGGTCGAGCCAGATTCGCCATGTGCCGGCGATCTTGGTGGCGGCGAGGGAACCACGCTCACAACGGCCGCGAACGGCGCGGTCTGTGATTCCGAAGTGTTCGGCTGCTGCGGTTGTACTCACGGTCCCGAGTGTGTCTTCGTCGTCGTCGGGCGGAATGCCGGGTGTTCCGGCTGCGGAAGGTGCGGTGTTGCGGGCGAGGCGGGCGAGTTTGCCGATCGCGTCGACTGTCGTTACGAGTTCTGCGTGCGGGCGTCCACCATCGCGGTGGAACTTGCGCAGTAAGTCATTGAGCGGGGATGCGATCATGTTCGCGACGGTCTGTGTGACCATCACGAAGGGTTCCGATATCAGCGGGTCGCGGGTCATCGGTCAGTACACGAACGTCGAGAGTTCGGGGCCGACGGGGCCGAGCTGCACGTGAGCGAACCATCCAATCGTGGCTGCCATCAGCGGCGAAATATCGACAGAAGATGATTTGCGCGACCAGCGCCATGCGTCACCGGCCGCGGTCTTAGCCGCACCGTCGAGGGCGGCGCGAAGGGTGGGCTCACCGATGTGCACGAGCGACTTGTCGCGGATGCCGTCGAAGATCAGTCCGCAACTACGGGTGAGTTCTACGTCCGTTGTCGCCCGGAAGCGGGCACCGATGGCGGTCTGCAACGCACCCTCGAGTGATCCGATCGGCCCGGAAGTGTGCGCCGTGACGAATTTCGTCGGCCACTTGTCGATGAGTTCGGTGAGGCGAGGCACGACCCACTCAGCACCGGCCCCAGGGCGGTGGTCGACAACCTCAACATGGGTGCCGCCTCGCGTCGAGGTGCCGACAGCGACAATCGCAGCCGTTGCACGATCGGGGGTCAAGTCGACAGCGAACACCCGCTCGCCTTCGATCTTCGAGCGCTTGTCAACGCAGTCATCGAACCATTCGAGCGGCAGCACCTTCGGGGTGGAGCCGTCCAAGATCGGGACCTCGACCCAACGATTGAGATAGGCGCGAGCGAACAAGTCCAACTCACCCTGTCGCTTGGCTTTGTCGAGTTCGGCACGAATCGCAGCAGTCTCGATCGTGCTCCCGAGCGCTGGCATCGTGGCAGCCCACACCGCGGGGTCTTCGGGGTCAGCGTCATCAGGTGCACTCCACTCGAAATATGCTGTAGGCCCATCGCTGTCGCCGATGTTGGCGCGTCCCGCTACCACCTTGGCGTACAAGTATCGAGACGATGCATCGCCAGCCGTCGAACAGACCCAGAGTTGCTTCGAGGGGCGTGTGATCATCGCTGGGGCCATTGCCTGCTCGACTCTGTCGTCCTCATGGGCAAATCCTTCATCAATGACTCCGAGGTCGAGCGTGTCGCCGTGGCCGGCCTTCTTCGATGGTGCGTCGACTCCCCAGCGCGAGCCGTTCTTGAACAGGATCGACTCTGAGCCGTTCGAGCGGCGCACCGAGTACGCGTTGCGACGTCCGAACGCCGATCGATCGAGCGCTTTTATGTGTTCGTCTTCCCATTTTTTGCGTGCCGCGTTACGTGTTTGCGCTGTGTACGTCACGGTCTGCGACGGGCCAAAACGGGTACAGCGCAACACCATCAGAGCGAGGAGCAGCGTCGTCTTGCCTGACTGCCTCGGAACGGTCAATACCACCTGGGAATACCGGAGTAAACCGGTGTCGGGATCGGTCTCGAGCGCAACGTCGCAGACGTGTTGCTGCCACGGCATCAGATTCGTTCCGAGCGCCTTCGCGACTTCGCCGGCACGAGCGCCGAGGGTGGGGCGGTCAGTGCGAGCTGTGCCGAATCGTGGCGGGCACGTCAGAGCTGAATATGTCGTCGTCATTGTCGATTACTTCCTTTGCGGTCAGTGCGGCCAAGGTGGCGCGCAACTCTTTTGAGACGGCGGCGGTCGCCATGCCGGCCCCTTCGTCGAGATAATCGGCCAGTGTGAGTGCCAGCCGTGCGAGGGCTTCGTCGTAGGCGTCGAGTGCAACTTCGTGACGTAGGGAGTCCACGCATGCCTGCACTGCTGAGCGGTTCGTTGACGGCTTTCTGGCGGTCACCATGACTCGGACCTTGTCGGGAGAGAGACGGCCGCTGGCCCATCAGACCGCGCTGCGTTACAGCCGTAGCACGCAAGGCGCAGATTCGATCGGTCGGTGAGTGAACCGCCACGATGCAACGCAACGACGTGGTCGACCGAGCGCGATCGCGGGTGCCGTGGCATCGATGTGAATTCGGTGTTATGACAGATCCAGCACTCAACCTCTTCGGCGAGCACTCGCCGTCTGGCTTTCTGCCAGCGGATCGTCGATCGCGGGTCAGTCACGACGGGTCCCCCCGATTGTCGTCGGCCAGAGAGCTAGAGGCCGTGGTCTTGCGTTTCTGTGGGTCGCCTTTAAAACTATCCACAGAGTTATCCACAAGGATCGCCGAGTTCCATGCCGAATTCTTAAAGAGACGAGGGATGATCGCCATCGCCCTCAACTCCTCGCATCCGAGCGTTGTCGATAGAACCAGTCAGGTCTGTCGGCCGCGGCATGGCGGGCAGCCTTCACGGCCACACGCTGAGCAGCTCGACGTCGTGCAGCCTTCGTGGGTCGTGGTGTGTTACCTATCTTTCGGGGCATGGCAATGGTCCTTTCGTAGGGTTGGTGGGTTGAGTGGTGAGTTGTCGAGCAGCACGACGCATCGCGGCCCTCGCAGTCGTCGTCGTCCCGCCCCACACGCCCACGAGGTCGGGGTCGGCCAGCGCCACGGCCAAGCACTCAGCACGCACGAGGCATCGACCACATACCTGCAAGGCGGGGCCGACTGACTCGCCACGTGCAGGCACGAAGGTCACGTCAGGATTTTCTCTACACGCAGCATCTCGATGCCACAGTGGCGCGCCAGAGTGCAGCATTTCGAGTAGTTCAGAGTCCAACATCAGCGAGGCCTCTCGTGTTGGGCGGTGGGTCGGTTCTCTGGCGGGCGCTGGACGAGGACGAGGTCTGCATTCTTGTTGTTTGCCTCGCTACTCCTCCCCTCGTTACCTCGTCCTATATACGAGGTTGGACGAGGGGACGAGGTAGGTATTTGGTTCGTCTGGACGAGGTCTGGACGAGGTAGGGACGAGGGGACGAGGATCATGCGCTGAAGTACTCCTGCCCGTCAGCGGTCAGGGTGTGCCGGTGGCTTTGGCCCTTCTGCTCGACGCTGACCCAGCCAGCCGCAACCATCGCCGTGAGCGTTTGCCGCATGTTCGAGGCGTTGCCCTTGATCGCCTGCTCGATGGCATTCTTCGATGACCCTGGGTAAATTCCCAGCTGCTCAGCGATCCGCATCGCCAGTTCGAGGTCGAGTGGCGCGGCGCCGTCGTCGGGCCTGACGAGTGCGGCCGTAACTCCACCGTCGGGGTACGAGGTGAGTTGCATCCGTGCCACGACTTCATCGCGTGCGAACGTGCGAACATGGCCTGGGCGATCCTTCGTGACGGTGATCTTGACGATTCCGGTGATCGCCTCAGATACGGCACGGCTGAACTTGCGCTCCACCTCGAACACGTACTGGCATCCGGTGAGGCCGGCCAGCTTGTGTTGTCCACCGATGGCGTAGCGGCCTCGGTTGTCGGTGGACTTCGTGACGTGGTCGACCATGACGACAGCCGCTCCGGTCTTCGCGCATCGTTTCGGCAGGAGGCGCGACCATTTGGCGATGTCGGTGTTATCCATAAGGTTGAGGTCTTCGGTGACCATCGCTTCGGTAACGCCGTCGATCACGATAAGCGACCACTGGCGGGATGCGAGCAGGGCATCGAAGTCGACCCCTCCGACAGTCCAGGCGCCTGCCCGGTTGCGTAACGGTTCCTCCGGGTGCAGGTACACGAACCGTTCGGCGATGGTCTCGCGTGGGCACATCATCGACAGCAGTCGGGCGATAACGCCTCGGGCGTCGTCCTCGAAGTCGATCCACAACACGTTGTGGCCGGCGGTGAGTTCTTGCACCGCGGCGACGAGTGCGGCCCATGACTTCAGCGATTCCGACTCGCCTGCGAATCCGTGGGTTCGGCCTGCGTACAGCAGATTGATTCCGTCTGTGCGGGCGAGGATCGTCGGCGGTGGCACGTCGATGCCGTCAAGAGCGTCCGTGAGGTCGACGGGCAGCCATGTCGACGGTTCGACTAGGGCGTCGATGTCTGGCACCTCTTGTGCGAGGTCGGCGAATCGGTTCATGCTGCGGCCTTCCCGTTGAGGCCGGCGGTGTAGCCACTGCGGATCGTCTTATCGATCTCGGTGGTGCCGAGCCCGATCCGTTCGGCGACGGTTGCGAGCTGCTCGAGAGCGTCGAGGGCGGCAGCGTTGCTGGCCTTGTGCTCGCGCTCGTCGGAGCCGACCTTGCATGCTGCCCAGTGCAACACGTCATTGCGGGTGCCTTCGACGGCGGTAGCGAGCGAAGCAATCAGACCGGACGGCGACCATCCCGACGGCCCCGACGATGCACGTAGCGGTGTTCCGATTCGAGCAGGCGACGGGGGCCGTTC
The DNA here is from genome assembly GCA_043753895.1 of Actinomycetota bacterium. Taxonomy (GTDB): domain Bacteria; phylum Actinomycetota; class Acidimicrobiia; order Acidimicrobiales; family Ilumatobacteraceae; genus WLMZ01. Next base: position 103,717 of record JAYUWK010000053.1, on the reverse strand, counting down.
GGGCTTGTCGAGCAGCGCAACCAGGAAGGCCGGAGCGACCCCTAGAGGGGCATCTGGCGGGCAGTTCTCATGCCAGCGGTAGACAATGCCAGATGCGTGAATCGACGGCGGTGCGACGATGTAGCCACCTGAGCCGCGCCAGTCCACCCGCGGTACGAACCCTGTGCGGTTGGGGCGCCCTGTCGGGAGATAAAGCAGATGCGTGCCCTTCGCTGTCATCGACATCGGGCCTTGGAGCCAGCACGTCGAGGTGTCGAGGCCGGCTTCATCGGCGATCTGGGCGAGGCGTTGGCCGCCTGTCGGGTCGTCGATGTCGAGCACGTCGAACGCGACCCCTGTGCGGAGTCCGACGTTCGCATGCGGCCACTGCCTCCACCACGACCGGATCACGTCGGGATCGGTCGTTGCGTCGTGGAGGCCGTGCAACGTGCGCGGGTGTTTCGCTGGCGATGTGCAATCGGCGTCGCTGCATGTGCAACCTGTCGCCTTGCTCGCCGACGGTGAGTGCAACGGGACCACGGGCCAACATCGGGCGGCGTAGCCGAGTGCAGCGGCAAGCATGTCGGCGCTCACGATGCGACCTCGCGGCCGATGAGGTTGCGCAGGATGGCACGCTCATCCTGCGCGCACGCTCCGGCCGACATGACGCGGTAGAACACGCCGCGCAACGTGACCGGGCTATCGGCCGCAACCGCAGCGATGATCGCAGTATCGAGGTCGTCAATCTCGGCGCACGTTCGCCGTGATCGTTTTACGGGGCTAGCAGGGTAAGCGGTGGCGGTCATCGGGCCACCTCGGTGAGATTCATTTCGACAGCGATGCGCTTGCACTGCGGGCACCTGATCCGACAGGCTGGTAGTGGCAGCACTGGCACTCGCCGGAACCCACAAAGCGCCGTCAGCTCGACACCTTCACGACAGGCGTCGGCGGTGGTTCTCGCCAACTGGTAGTGGTAGTGCACCACGAACGGTGCCCGGTGCTCGACCACATCCGAGCGAGTCGTGGTAATCTGATAACTTCCTAATGTGATGTGATTGGAGCGTCGCCCTGACCGGGGCGACGCTTTCATGTCCGGGGTCACGCGGAATCACCGCCCCGGCGGTGGGCGTCGACGAAAACATCGACGTCTATCGAGCGGTAGCGCCGATGCCTGCCCACCTTTGAGTAGGCGGGGCCGACTCCTCTGTAGGCCCACTGGTCGAGTGTGGCGGGTGGAACGCCAAGGTATGCCGCAGTCGTGGGTGAGTCCCACAGCGGCGACACTCCCGACTCAATAAGGGTTTGCCGCGTCTCTCTCGTTGTCATGACTTGACAGTACGTCGGACTATCAACTATTCTGCATACATGTCATCAAATCAGGGCAAGCCAGAGTCACTTTTCCACTCGGAAGTGGAGAGCGCGCGGTTCGCCGACCGGATCAAGGAGAACCCGCCATCCGAGCTCGAGTTGGAATTCATCTCCGAAACTGACCCATTCGGCGGACGATGGGTCGTCGTCGTGCTTCCCCAACATCCGAAGTGGAAAGCCGGCGTGTCAAAAGCAGGCGTGTGGGAAGCGGGCGTGTGGGAAGCGGGCGTGTACCTCGATTCGGCAGGCCGCCTCGCAGGGTTTCGTATGGCACCTCGCGGCCAGTCGAAGGGACAGGTGATAGCGCCGACGCAGGGGAGCGGACTGACGGTAGAGAAAATGCGAACAATCCAGCTTGCCCCAATCGAGCGCGCAGCTCGCAAGTTCCTACGCGAGCGGCTCGAGGCCGACCGGGCCGACGCCGAAGCCGAAATCACCATCATGGGGCCGACCGGACAGGTCGTTGGGCGTACGCCGCTCTTTCAAGGGGCCGGACCGGGTTCGCCGGCGGCGATTGAGGCAGCGCGTCGTGTCCAGTTGCTACAGATTGAAGTCAGCCGCACGGGACGTCGGGGCACCGATGAGGTTGTCTATGCGAAGGCGGCCGCACTCTATGTATCCCTGCTCGACAAGCCGAAGCCCGTAGAGCGAATGGCAGCCGATCAAAATATGGCGGTATCGCAAGCGCGGAACCTGATCTTCAAGGCACGCGACAAAGGGTTACTCACTGGCTTCGGGCAGGGCAAGGCCGGCGGCGAGCTGACACAGAAAGCAATAGACCTACTCGAATCGGAGGCCACAAAATGAGCAGCATCGTTGTGAACAAACGCGACAAGTCGGGGCGGGCGCTGTCATACCGAGCCCGATATCGGACGCCGGACGGTGCGAGCCGATCGAAGGTCTTTCCGAAGAAGATCGACGCCGAGCAGTTTCTCGCGAACGTGACGACCACGTCAGCGCAGGGTGCCTACGTTGACGCGAAGGCCGGCAGGATCACGTTCCGGTCCTATGCGTTGAAGTGGGCAGCGAGTCAGCCTCACCGTGTCACTACTGCCGTATCTGTCGAGTCGATTCTGCGCGTGCATGCCTTTCCAGTGCTCGGTGATCTCAAGATCGCAGCGATCAGACCGAGCCAGATTCAGGCGTGGGTTTCGGGGCTGAAGCTGGCACCGTCAACCGCTGCGGTGGCATACGGCAAGGTGTCCGCAGTGTTCCGTGCGGCCGTGGATGACAACGTGATTATCAAGACTCCATGCACGCGGGGCATTCGCCTACCGCGCACCGTGGGCTCCGAAGTGACGCCGATGACTCCCGTCGAAATTCGGGCAATGGTGGATGCCGTGCAGGATCGGTACCGAGCGCTGCTGCTGCTGTTGGCCGGCAGTGGGTTGCGACCCGGCGAGGCCCTCGGGTTGACCGTTGATCGAGTCGACTTCCTTCGTCGGACTATCCGCGTCGACCGTCAACTCGTAACGGTGCCTGGCGTGGAGCCGGCGCATGGGCCGACCAAGACGGAGAGCAGCGTTCGCACGATCCCGGTGCCGCAGGTCGTCATCGACGCGCTGGCTGCTCACCTTGACCGGTACTCCCCCGGACCACTCGGACTGATCTTCACTGACTCCAAGGGTGACGGCATTCGCCGAAGCGCGCTTGGTCATATCTGGCGGCGAGCTGCGATCAAGGTGAACGACGACGCCGCGGCGAAGAAGCTGCCTCCGGTGATCGTCGACCGCACACCGCACGATTTAAGGCACTACGCGGCGTCGGTGTTGATCCATATGGGGGCGAGCGTCAAGACCGTGCAGAAGCAGCTCGGGCACGCGTCAGCGACGACGACGCTCGATTGCTACGCACACCTCTGGCCTGACGGAGAGGACAACACGCGCAAGGCTCTCGACGCGGGTCTTTCACAAGTTGTGTCTTTTTCGTGTCCAACGGTCGAAGCTGAGAGCCTTGCATAGCCTCTGACCTGCACTAATCGCCGTATCCGGGGTCACTCGGCCAGTTCGGCTGGAACAAGTGCCATTGCTCGGGAGCCCTACGGATCAGCCATTCCAGCTCGTGCGCGAGCAACTGAGTGCCGCGGGCGACGTCTTCGCGAAGTCCCCCGAGTCGCTCGAGTGGTAGGGGCGGTCGAACGATCGCATGGTGACCGTTGTAGCGCTGCGTGAAATAGCACCCCGTCGGGAGAACGGGGGCCCCGGTGCGCAGACCCAGCATCGCCGGCCCTGCGGGAAGGGTCGTCATCTCCCCGAAGAACTCCACCGCTACTCCCCCACGATCGATGTCACGATCGCACAACAGGCACACCACCTCGTTGTCGCGCAGCGCCTTGATCACCGCAGTGGCTGCCTGGGCTCCGAGCGGGACCACGGTCATACCCAGCTTCTGGCGCAGGTCGACGAACCACTCGAAGAGTTCAGGCGGCTCGATCGGCTCGACGACGACGGTCATCTTGTAGCCCTGATCGGTGAGCCAGCGCCCTGCCCATTCCCAGCCGCCGAGATGCGGCAACGCAAGAATCACGCCATTGCCCAACTTGAGCGCTTCGGGAATATGCTCGAATCCCTCCACGGTGAAGCCCGCATTGACCGCACGCTTCGAGAGCGTCGGGAGGCGGAAACTCTCGACGTAGTAGGTGGCGTACGAGTCGAACGCGGCCTGCACCGCTTGACGCAGGGCCAGGCCGCGCAGGGATGGCTTGACGCGCTTGAGATGGCGTTCGATCATGGATCGCTTGTCGCGCATGCCGCCCGCAAACGTGAGTCCCACCATGGTTGCGGCGAGCCCTGCCACCGGTCCGGGCATCGCTCGCGCTGCCAGCGAGCCGAACTTGTAGCTGTTCACCGTGACGCTGTCGGTCAAACGGTCGCGGGGCCTGCGCTCGGTGACCACGGCCTATGGATCCGGGCGCCGACGAGGCACGCGCGTACGGAGTCGTTCGGCGCTCATGCCGCGCCGCGATTGCCGACGCGTGCGACGAATCTCCATCTTCGCCGCCGTGCGCGGTGTCACACCTGCCTGCTTCCATACCTTGATGAAACGTTGCACCGCGGTGACCACGCACAGCGCCAACATCACCCACAGGATCGGCACGAGCAGAGGTGGGATCAGCAGACCGAGCAACAGCAAGATGATGCGCTCGGCGCGCTCCATGAGTCCGCCTTTCGCTTCGAGACCCAGCGATTCGGCCTTGGCCCGTTCGTAGGAAATGACCGCCGAGACGGCCATGATGCCGAAGGGCACCATGGCGACCCGGGGTGAGGAACCGGCTGCGTAGTAGTAGGCCAAGCCGGCGAACAGGATTGCGTCTGTGACGCGATCGATGACCGAATCAAAGAATGCGCCACGCTGGCTGACCTGGTTCGACGCCTTGGCGAGCGCGCCGTCGAGCAGATCGGGAAGTGCAGCGAGGATGACCAGGAAGAAGCCGAGCAGCATTTCACCGCCGCCAATGGCGACGCCGGCACCGAGAGCAACGAGCACACCCAAGATCGTCAGGTGATCGGGCGACAATCCGGTCTTACGGAGCAGCGCGCCGATGGGACGCACTGCGGAATCCACCGGAGCTCGGAACTTGCCGTCGAACATTGAACCGTAGGCTACCCGAGGCCGCTGCAAACGGCAGCCGGCCTCGGCGTGACACACTCGTGGCATGAGCACGTCAACACCTGCAGACCTCGCAATTGCCTTTCGCTCGCTCCCCCGCCGACTTCGCGAGGCGTCGATCCTCGATGTCGGCCCCGACGCAAGCACGACGGCAACGTCGGCGGTCGAATCGGCGATGAGCGCCGCGGCCCGACTTCTGGGGTGTAGCGCGAGCGCCGAGTCGATTGCGTCAACGATTGAACAACGTCATCTCGATGACTGGAAGGCCGGCGACATCGACTCACTGCAGGACAACGCGCGTGCGGCCGGCACTGCCATTCGCGTCATGCACGATCTCGCCGACCGCGCTCGGTAGATCGCCGCTGTCGAACCTTTCAGTCGGTGGGTTCGCGCCAGTCGGTCTCGGGGTTGTCTTGCACCATGTGCTCGAGCACGCTGCCGTCGACAGCGTCGACGAGCACGAGACCGCGCTGGCGAGGCGGGTTCTCGCTCGAGTAACACAGCACACGCCATGTCGGCCGACTACGCAGCCCGCGCCACACCTGCTGGGCGGAGGCATGTCCGACAGCAAACCCGACCGCACCCGTCGCCGCGACGAGGGCCTGCTTCTCGTCGACCTGCATTCTCCATCCGGACGTGATGCAGTAGAGCCCGAACGCGCCCAACAGGATCGCAGCTCCGACGAAACCCCTGTTCACCAACACCGCATCGCCGTCGCGATGGGTGAGCCAGAGCACGAAGCAGAACACGGCGAGCGCCAGGTAGATCGCGCCGGGGATGCGCCGACGGCTGTTGTCTGGGAACTGATACGGACCGACAAACTCGCTCGCGTTGAGATCGTCGGGAAGCGTGTCACGGATCTCTTCCGGACTCGCTGATTCGGTGTCGCTCGGAGAGGTGGACGCGTCAGACATCGGTGATCAGGCTACGGCGCTCGGGCCACGCGACGCGAAGTTTCGCGGCTGTCACAGGGAGCGCCTCGGGAAGCGTGCGGGTGTTGGCCGTGACCGTCATGAAGTTGGCATCACCGCTCCAGCGCGGCACGACGTGCACATGCAGGTGCTCACGCACGCTGCCGCCGGCTGGTTCGCCCAGATTGATGCCGACGTTGATGCCACCTGGACGCATCGCGATCTTGACCGCCCGCACTGCGCCCGCCACCGTATCCCACAGCTCCGCGAACTCGCCCGGGTGCAGGTCTTCGATGTCGGGGACCTGACGATACGGAAGTACCAACACGTGCCCGACGCTGTAGGGAAACGCGTTCATCACGGCGAAGGTGAGATTGTCGCGGTACACGATGTGCGCATCCTCGTCGTCGAGCCCGGATTGCAGAATCCGTGTGAAGACGCTCGAGGTGTCGTCGGCGTCCCGATCACTGGGTTCACCGATGGATTGCACGTACGTGGCGCGCCATCCATTCCAGAGCTGTTCGAGCGGAGTCATCGGTCCTACCGCGCAGGTTCGGGCTGCTGGGGCGGCGCTGCTTGAGCGACCTCGTCGCTGAGCCGCTCGATGAAGGTCTCCACCGGCACGCCACGTTCCACATCGCCGCCCCGCGGGTTCACACCGAAGGTGCCGGCAGCGACGTCGTCATCGCCGACCACGAGCACGTATGGCAGTTTCTCGAGTTTCGCGGCACGAATGCGCTTGCCGAGCTGATCGTTGGCCTCGATCACGTCGACACGAAACCCCGCAGCGCGCAACGTTGCCGCAGTCGCATGGGCATACTCCTCGTGCGCCGTCGCCACGGGCAGGATGCGTACCTGCACCGGCGCAAGCCATGCCGGAAACGCGCCCGCATAGTGCTCGAGCAACACACCGAAGAACCGCTCGACGGAACCAAACAGGGCGCGATGCAACATGATCGGTTGGTGGCGACTGTTGTCTGCACCCACGTACTCCAGGTTGAAGCGTTCGGGCAGGTTGAAGTCAAGTTGAATCGTGCTGAGCTGCCAGGTACGCCCGATCGCATCGCGCACGTCGATGTCGATTTTCGGGCCGTAGAATGCGGCGTCGCCGCTCTTCACCTTGTACGGGAGTTCATGACGATGGAGCGCTTGGCGCAGCGCCTCGGTCGCCTTATCCCAGATCTCATCGGAACCGACCGACTTCTTGGGATCGCGGGTACTGAGGTTCGCCGTGAAATCGTTGAAGCCAAAAGCGCGCAATACCGAGAGCACGAAGTCGAGCAGCGACGCAATCTCGTCGAGCAACTGGTCCTCGGTGCAATAGATGTGGCTGTCGTCTTGCGTGAAACCACGGATACGCATGAGTCCGTGCAGCGTGCCAGCGCGCTCGTAGCGGTACACCGTGCCGAGCTCGAAGAGCCGCAATGGGAGCTCGCGGTACGACCGCTGGCGCGACCGGAAGATGAGACAGTGCATCGGGCAGTTCATCGGCTTCATGTAGTACGTGCCGTTGTCCATCTCCATCGGCGGATACATGCCGTCTTTGTAGAAGTCGAGATGGCCGCTGGTCTGGAACAGGTTTGCGTTCGCGAGGTGCGGCGTGAAGACGAACTGGTAGCCGCCGTTCTCGTGACGCTCGCGGCTGTAGTCCTCCATCTGTTTGCGCACGATGGCGCCCTTGGGGTGCCACACGGCCAAACCACCGCCGAGTTCCTGCGGGAAGCTGAGCAGGTCGAGTTCGGTCGCGAGCTTACGATGATCGCGCTTTTCGGCTTCGACAAGACGGTGCAGATGCTCATCGAGGGCGGCCTTGGTGTCCCATGCCGTTCCGTAGATGCGTTGCAGCATCGGACCCTTTTCGTTGCCGCGCCAATACGCGCCGGCCACCTTCATCAACCTGAAGTGGCCAAGCCTGCCGGTTGTCGGCACGTGCGGCCCGCGGCACATGTCGACGAAGGCCTCGGTGTTGCGGTACACGCTCACCGTTCCACCCGGATCCACCTCGGCCGCGTCGACCTTCACGTCGTCGTCGTCGGGATCTATGGGCGCACCCGCGAGCGCACGAACCCGTTCGATGATCTCGCATTTGTAGGGCTGATCGGCGAACAGCACGAGGGCGTCGTCGATGCTCATCTCGCTTCGTACGAACGGCTGATTCGCGGCAACGATCTCGCGCATACGGGCTTCGACGGCGACCAAGTCGTCCTCACTGAAGGTCTTGCTGTCGGGCAGATCGAAGTCGTAGTAGAAGCCATCGTTGATCGCCGGACCGATGGAGAACTTCGCGCCCGGGAACAGCTGAGTGACCGCTTGGGCCATGACATGCGAGGTGCTATGGCGCAAGACGTGACGTCCCTCATCAGAGTCGCCGGTGATGATGGCTACCGATGCGCCATTGTGTAACGGTTCGTGGAGGTCTGCCTCCTGGCCGTCGACGACGGCGGCTACCGCTGCCTTGGCAAGCCGCGAGCCGATGGAGGCCGCCACATCGCCCGCAGTGCTGCCCTCGGAAAATGAGCGTTGCGAACCGTCGGGAAGGGTGATGAGTATCTCGGCCATAACACCGTGCATTCTACGGGTGCTCCGTGCCGAGCGAGGGCGAATAATGCGCGCGCCGAGTGGTCCTCAACCGCGCCGCTGCTACTCGACTCCGGCGAGGCTCAACGTGGGCTCGCTGGTGCGATCGGCTTCCTCGTGCACGTGGGCGATCATGGCCTTGTGTGCCGGCAGGCTCTCGGCCTTCTTGGTCGCGTAGGTGTTTCGGTACTGCTGATCGGTGAGCTCGCAGATCTCGAACATCAATTCGTCAGTGATCTGGCGCAGCACCAGGTGATCGTCGGCTCGTGAGCGGTAGCGCTCGACCTTGATGGCGCGCCCGATCTTGATGGTGCATTCCTTGCGCAGTTTGGGCAGTTTGGCGTCGGGGGGCTGGATGGCGGCGGTACCGATAATGCCCACCGGAAAAATGGGGCAACCCACTTTCAACGCCAGCCGTGCCGCACCGGTGTGGCCCTTGTAGAGATAGCCGTCACGACTGCGCGTGCCCTCTGGGAAGATGCCGAACAGTTCGCCCCGACGCAAGACGGCCTCGGCGGCATCGAGCGCGCTGGTACTCTTGTCGCCACCGCTGCGGTCGATGGGGATCATGCCCATGGCCGGAAAGACGTACTTCGTCTTCCACGAGTCCATGTACTCGGCCTTGCCGACGAAGCTGATGTTGCGGCCGACGTGCAGCATCAGAAAGCCGCTGTCGAGGAAGCTGATGTGATTCGGGCACAAGATCGCCGGACCGTCAGCGGGCAACCGCTCGAAGCCCTCGAGGTTGAACCGCCACAACCGCTTGGCAAGCGGGCCGAAGACCTTGCGCGTGCGCTCCTGTGTCTTGCCGGCGCCGATAGCTGCATGCGCGTCAGCCACCGCCGTCACCCACCCTCACCTGCATCGCACATGCCGACACTGTAAACGACTCGGCACCCGCTGCGGGTACGCGGGATTTCACGTGTGTGAACACTCGGTGACGCTGGCCCGATGGTCAGAGTACGACGCCGAGCAGCGCGGCGGCCGCGCGTACGTCGCGGCCTGCTGCTGCCTCGGCGTCGATGGCCAATACCGCCGATGCCGAATCGAGATCATTGTCGAGACAGGCACGCACCTGATCGATCACGAACGACGGCGCTTCCCCGACACCCGCCTGCCACCGTTCGAGTCGGGCAAGCGCGCGTGGCATGAGGTCGTCGTCCCAACTCCAATCGTGACGGTAGTGATGTTCGATGATCGCGAGCCGGATCGACCGGGGGTCCCAGGTCTCGCGGAGTTTGTCGATGAACACCAGATTGCCCTGGCTCTTCGACATCTTCTGGCCGTGCATGTACACCATTGGACCGTGCAGCCAATGCTTCACGAACTGCTCACCCGTCGCTGCCTCGCTCTGCGCGCGCTCGCATTCATGGTGGGGAAAGATGAGGTCGGACCCTCCGCCGTGCAGATCGATGGTTGCACCGAGTTCGCGCAAGGCGAGCGCGCTGCACTCGATATGCCAACCGGGGCGGCCCGGGCCCCACAGCGTGTCCCACGACGGTTCGTCGGGAAGCGCTGGGTGCCAGAGCACGAAGTCGAGTGGATCGCGCTTGTTCGGATCGTCGATGTGGCCACCACGCTCGCGTGCCAAGTCGATCATCTGCTCGCGCGTGTAGTGCGAGACGGAACCAAAGCTGGGAAACTTTGACACATCGAAGTACACCGAACCGCCTGCCTGATACGCAAACCCACGTTCGAGCACGATGCCGATGAACCCGCGAATGTCGCTGATGGCCGACGACGCACGCGGCGTGCTGTACATCGGCAACATATTGAGCGCAGTCATGTCGCGTTCGAACCGCGCTTCCTCGCCGGCCGCGAGGTCGAGGTAATGCACGCCGAGTTGACGGGCCTTCGCGAACAACGGGTCGTCGACATCGGTGACGTTGCGGACGCACTTCACCTCGTGACCGAGATCGATGAGACGTCGCTGCAGTACGTCGTAGGTGACGAAGGTGGCGGCATGCCCAAGGTGAGTCGCGTCGTAGGGCGTGATACCACAGGTGTACATCAACACCGTTGGTCCCGGTTCGAATGGCACGACGACCTGGCGGGCCGTGTCGTACAAACGCATGGTCAAGACGGTGATCCTTCGACCTTCGGGGTGTTCTTCTTCGCGTCGCGCGGATCGGAGCGAATACCCGTGAGCTTGGGAGCGACGCGGGTCTTGTAGCGCACGTTCAACTGCAGCAGCACCGCAGTGAACGCCTCGATCGCTGTGGCGTTCGACAGTTCGCCGGCGTCGAGCGGACGGCAGCCGGGGATCTTCGCAACGATCTCGGCTACTTCGAGAATGGCCTTTGGATCGTCGCTGCAGATCAGTACGTCGGAGTCGATCGGCGAACCGAGATGGCCCAATTCGGTGGCCGGTAGGTGATGGAATGCGGCGACGACGCGACAACGGGGCACCGCCGCCTGCACATGCGCCGCCACACTGCCGCGAGGCGGCACCAGCGGCTGGAACTCGTGGCCGACGCGCACCAACGCGTTGGCCATACTGATCACGACCTTGCCCGCGAGCAGTTCTTCGTACTCCTGCGCCGTTGTGGCCGCTGAGTCCCACGGTGTGGCAATCACCACGAGGTCGCCCGCTGCTGCGCCGGGGTTGTCGGCGCACTCGAGGCGGTCGGCGAGATCGGGCCATTTCGCGATGAGCTGGTCGCGAACTTCCATGGATCGGTACTTGGAACGCGACCCAATGATGCACGTGTAACCCACCGAGGCGAGGCGGGCTGCCAGAGCACTGCCCGCCGGACCTGTACCACCCAAGATTCCGATACGCATCCGCTCAGCCTGCCACAACGAGCGCCCTGCGCCCCACCGGATCGCAGCTAGGGTCGAATCCATGGGTCTGCTCACTGGCAAGAACATCGTGATCACCGGGGTGCTCACCGACGCATCGCTCGCGTTCGGCGTGGCCAAACTCGCCCAAGAGGAAGGGGCCAGCGTGGTGCTCACCGGTGCCGGGCGGGCGCTCAGTCTCACCGAACGCGTCGCCCGCAAGTTGCCTGCCCCAGCACCCGTTTTTGAGCTCGATGTCACGGTGCCCGCGCATCTCGAGTCAGTGCGCAACGCCGTCGGCGAGATCTGGGATCACGTCGACGGCGTGCTGCACGCGATCGGCTTTGCGCCTGCGGTGTGCCTGGGCGACGATTTCATGGCGGCAACGTGGGACGACGTATCCGTCGCAATGAACATCTCGGCCTATTCACTGAAGACGCTGGCCGATGCCTTCGTACCGCTCATGACGCGCGGCGGTTCGTTCGTGGGCCTCGACTTCGACAACACCGTTGCCTGGCCGGCGTACAACTGGATGGGCGTCGCCAAGTCAGCGCTCGAATCGGTGAATCGCTATCTCGCCAAGGAACTCGGCCCGAAGGGAATCCGCAGCAACCTCGTCGCTGCCGGACCTGTCAAGACGATGGCGGCCAAGAGCATCCCCGGCTTCAAGAAGTTCGAGGACATCTGGGACGACCGCGCCCCGCTCGGTTGGGATGTGTTCGATTCATCAGCGGTGGCCAAAGCCGTGGTTGCGCTGCTCAGCGATTGGTTCCCCGCCACCACCGGCGAGATCATTCACGTCGATGGCGGGTTCCACGCGATCGGCGCCTGAAAAATACCCGCTTACTTCACCGGAAAATGGTGTGGCATCGGCACGCAAGCGATCGCTAGTGTCGGACTGATTCATCGTGCTGTGCGAGGGCAGCTACACCATCGACATCGTCGTTCGATCCGGAGATGCACTGCAGGACCCGTCGGATTTGGCGGCGGTGTTCGGTTTCGTCGACGAGGGTCTCCCCGACGCCGTCGCCGGGCTGATCGAGGGCGCCGACTTCACCGGCAAGGCCAACCAGACCGCGCTCGTCTATCCGAACGGCGCGGTTGCGGCCAAGCGAGTACTGGAGGGTCTGTTGCTGGGCGATTACAGATACCTGTTGCACTAAACGGGCATGCCCGCCGACGAAACATTCGAGGTTGCCTCCGTGGCCATCGTTGTCTGCGGTGACACCGCAGCCATCGCGGCCGGCGTCGAGGCTGGTTCGGTCATCGGCCGGGCCACCTGCCTCGCCCGAGATCTCGTCAACTGTCCACCGGACCGCAAGACACCGCCGCTGCTCGCCGATCAGGCCATCACATTGGGCGAACGGATGCCGAGTATTTCCATTACCGTCTTTGACGAGGACCGTCTCGTAGCGGAAGGCTTCGGCGGCATCATCGCCGTTGGCAAGGGCTCCGACAGCCCGCCGCGATCCATCATCATGGAATACGGTGCCCAGTTCACCGACGCCCCCGCCATTTGCGTCGTGGGCAAGGGCCTCACATTCGACTCCGAATACTTGGCCGCAATTCGGAGCGACGGCGTGCATCTCGCGCTGTCAACATTGGTGTTCCCCGACGAGTTGGTAGATGTCGCCACCGTCAATGGATACGAGACGCTTGACGATGTCGCGATCTCCAGCAAGGAACTGGCGATGGCCAAGTCACTCGTCGAAGCATTCAGCGAACGCTTCGATCCGTCGCATTATGTCGACGAGTATCGCCTCTCTGTGGAAGCGATCATCGAAAAGAAGGCCTCCGGAAAGACTCCAGTGGCCGCTCAAGCCCCACCTGCGCGGGCAACTGTCATCGACCTTGCCTCGGCTCTGGAAGCGAGCCTTCGCAACGCGAAGCAGGCTCGGGCAAACCATTCGTCTGCGACAAGCCCTCGCAGGGCCAAGGCGAAAAGGTAGCGCCCGCCAAACGCTCCACGTCGAAACAATCTGGCGCAGGGCCGGCAGCCAAGCCCGCCGACACAACGCGAACTCGCAAGTCGGCCTGACTAACAGCGAGCGACGGTGCGGTGGGCGTTCCGGCTCAGCCCTCGCGCACCACCACGTTGGCTGGCTTGTCGTCCCGTAGCCCGTGGAATACCGGATGACGAAGTCGGCCGACCTCGGTCCACTCCATGAACGCCACCTGGGCAACGAGTTCGGGGCGCACCCACATCGCCTGACTGCGTGGCAACTTCAGCTCAGGGTCGAAGGGGCAGCTTGAGGTGGCCAACGCAGCGAGTCGCGATCGGATCTCGTGAAGCGACTGATCCGTGAAGCCCGTGCTGACACCGCCAGCGAAGCGAAGGCTGGCACCTTCGCACACACCCACGAGCAGACTGCCGAACGACGACGATCTGTTGCCATGGCCGATCTGATAGCCGCCGATCACCACTTCCTGTTCGCAGCGATGCTTGACCTTCACCCATGACGGCAAGCGGCTCCCGGGTTGGTAGATCGAGTTGCATCGCTTGGCGATCACCCTTCGAAACCGTTGGCCCGCGTTGGCTCCATCAGCGCGTTTGCGTCGTCGGTGACGGGTGTGACGAAGATCTGTGGTGACGGCCGTGAGGCGGAGACCAAGCGTTTGCGGCCTTGATGCCAAGGCGTACCGCGCAGGTCGACCCCGCTAGCGACGAGGAGGTCGAAGACAACGAATGCGTGTGGCCTGTCGGACCAGCCTACGTACTGGAAGCCGTGCTTGCGGTCATCGTCCATCGCCACCACCTCACCGTCGAATACCCAATAGCGGGTTCCGGGATAGTCGATCTGTGGCGCGATCTCTGCCAACCACGGCCAACTGTTCAAGCGTGGCTTGCCGGTGGAGCTGACCACGTCGACGATGCCTGAACGCACTCGGACCAAGGCTCGGTGTCCGTCCCATTTTGGTTCGTAGACCCAGTCGTCCCCGCACGGCAGTCGAGCGCTGGACGCCTTCATGGGCGCGATCGGCCAGGAGGTAGTGGGCACGTCACTAACTTGTCCGATCAGTGCAGCGTTTGCGCAGCAGGAGTCGCCGACCGTGGTTAACTTGGCGCGTGCCAGACTTCCCCGTGCAGGCCGAGCGGCTCACGCTGCGGATGATGACCAACGTTGACGCGCGAGCCCACGGCACGGTCGTTTGCCACCTGGCCGACATCATCATGGCCGACGCATCCGTTGCAGAGATCTGTTTCACGATGGCTCCGGCGCATCACGGCCAGGGTTTCGCAACCGAGGCCGCTGGCGAGATGGTCGACGAGGTGTTCGCGCGAACCGCAATTCACCGCATTGTCGCCTTGATCGATCCGGCCAACGCGGCGTCGATGCGTGTGCTTGAACAACTCGGCTTCCGGTATGAGGGCACGGCACGTCGGGCCGCATTCGTCGGAGGCCAATGGGTCGACGACATGCGATTCGCCTTGCTGCGCGATGATCGCACAGATTGGCTTGCACGCACCACGACATGTCAGAACGTTGAACTCGTCGAGATCACCCCTGACAACCTTCTTGCGGTGTCGGCCCTGGCAACGCATTGCTACCAAGAGAAGTTCGTTGCCCCGATGGCGCGATCGTTGTCGCAGGCGCTGGTGCCACCGTTGCACGACGATCACCCTGTCGTGCCCTGGATACGCGCGGTGCGGGCCGACAATGAGATCGTCGGGTTCATGATGGTCTCGGCGCCTTCACCGGGCGAACCCGTGCCGTTTCTCTGGCGCTTCCTGATTGATCGTCGCCACCAACTTCGCGGCGTGGGGCGGCGCGCGATCCAACTGTTAGCCGACGAATGGCGGGGAAAGGGCCACAACTTGCTGCTCGTGTCGTGGGAGGAAGGCCTTGGCGGTCCACGACCGTTCTACGAGCGCCTGGGCTTCGTGCCGACGGGGATCGTCGACGGTACCGAGATCGAGGCTCGACTCGAACTCACCTCGCAGAACGCTCACGCGCGAGCAATCGATCCAGGCTGAACCGTGGAGATGCGACCCCTTGCCCTCGGATGGTCGGGGCGACTTGCGCGCGGAGCGATGCCTTCACACGCCTTCACCTCGCTCGGGGCGACCTCGTCGCTGCGTCTGCCAACATCGACCAGGCAGTCCTTGCGCAGCGCAAGCGCGACTCGCTTCATCAGGTCGATGGGCATTGAATGAAAAGGGCATTCTCGAACGCGCAGGACTCGGTGAAGCGGGCTTGTTCCGCGCTCAACTCGGTTCGGCTCGCACCATCGATCGCGTCGCGGAACTGCTTGACGTCGACTGGGTGTGACCGAACATGGCGAACCATTGAGCGACGGGCCGGGTGACGGTCGCAGTGGTAGGTTGCCGTGGTCGTCGTCGCCGACCACGCCGGTCCTAATCGGTATCGGCCGCACGCTCGATTTCGTCGTCGAAAAGGCAACACGTACACCACATCTGGTGCAGCGGCTTGGGCTGGAGTGGGTGCATCGCGTACTGCACGAGCCGAGGCGTCTCTTCCGACGATGGGCACGAGATACCACGGCAATCGGCCGAGTCTTCATGGGCGCGCTCGTTGATCGCTACCTGTCATGATGCAGACGAAATTCGTCGCCCGTTCAACAAAAATCGCGCAATCTGCTGGACAGGCGTTCTGCTGACGTGGATGGAGAGCCGGTCGGTTAACCGGTGCAAGAAACGGGTACACGATTACATGTGCAATGACACGAACCGTCCCGTTGATCGACGTGGCACCGACGCGGCCAACAAGCGCGCGGGCCCCAACGGGCCGCTCGCCACCGACAACGAACACCTCGACACCGACAACGTCCAAGCGAGGGTGGTTCTGGGATCACCGTGCGACGTCAAACAGCCCGAGCAACTCGAGCATCCCGAGCGAAAGGGTCACACGACGACCACAACCGAGGTCAGACAACCTTCCTGAACAACTACCTGCACGATCACGCCGCAGAGCCACCGCCTGGTCACAGCTCGCCGACCGCCGCGCTGAAGCAGAGTCGGAATCGAAGGACGCAACGGCGCTGGCAGCCGTCGCCGCCGAGCGTCGAACCGAATAACGGCTACGGGCCGCCGCTGCGCCATTGAACATCAGTGCGCTGTCGAGGTCCCCGCCGGTACCGTGGCCTGATGGCTCACTTCAATCGGCTTGCAGCGGAAACCAGTCCCTACCTGCGCCAGCACGCTGCGAACCCGGTTGATTGGTTTGCGTGGGGGCCTGAGGCCTTCGATGCTGCAGCCGAGCGCAACGTCCCGATCCTGTTGAGCGTGGGCTACAGCGCCTGCCACTGGTGTCACGTGATGGCGCACGAGTGCTTCGAGGACGTCGAGGTAGCCGCCGAGATGAACCGCCTGTTCGTGAACGTGAAAGTCGACCGTGAGGAACGCCCTGACGTGGACGCAATCTACATGGACGCGGTTCAGGCACTCACCGGCCGGGGTGGCTGGCCGATGACGGTGTTCCTTACGCCAGAGGGCAAGCCGTTCTATGGCGGCACCTACTTCCCCAAGCCGCACTTCCTCCAACTGCTGGCGACCATCAACGACGTGTGGCACAACAAGCACGACGATGTCCAGCAGAACGTGGCTGCGCTGATGGAAGCACTGGGTCGTACCGCAATCATCGAACCCGCTGCTGATCTGCCCGGCACCGAGGCCTTCAACGCTGCTCTTGCACAACTCGGCCAGAGCTTCGATGCCGAGTGGGGCGGGTTTGGCGGTGCGCCAAAATTTCCGTCGACGATGAACCTCGATCTCGTGTTGCGGTCGTATCTGCTGCGCCCTAGCGACGCCGCCGAGACCGTGATCACCACCACCCTCGACGCGATGGCCAGCGGCGGGATGTACGATCACATCGGTGGCGGCTTCGCCCGCTACAGCGTGGACCGTGAGTGGCTGGTGCCGCACTTCGAGAAGATGCTCTACGACCAGGCGTTGCTGGTACGGGCATACGTACATGGCTGGCTGGTATTCGGGCACGACCACTGGAAGCAGGTGGTCGAGGAGACCGTAGGCTACGTGCTCGCTGAGATGTCGCACTCGGATGGGGGCTGGTATTCGGCCGAGGATGCCGACTCCCCCGACGAGCACGGCCACAGTCATGAGGGTCTGTTCTACACGTGGACGCCCGACGAACTCGTGGAGGTGCTCGGCGCCGATCTCGCCGCCGAGGCCAGTGATTGGTGGGAAGTCGCGCCCGACGGCAACTTCGAGGGCCGCAGCATCCTGTGCCGCGTGCACCATCGCGGCGATCTGATCCGGCCCGATCGGATCGAGTACGCCCGTCAACTGCTGTTCGCCGCACGGGGGAACCGTCTGCGCCCGGGCTTGGACGACAAGGTGTTGACCGAATGGAACGGGCTCTTCCTCGCCACGTTGGCCGAGGCTGCGGTCGCGATGGACCGCTCCGACTGGCTCGACGCAGCCGTGCGCAACGGCGAGTTCCTGTTGCGCGAGCTCCGCCGTGCGGATGGTCGCTGGCACCGCTCCTGGCAGGCCGCTGGCACGCCGCACGCCAGACACGACGCGCTCGCCGCCGATCACGCCAACCTCATCGACGGCTTCACGCGCCTCTCCGAGGCAACAGGGCAGGCACGTTGGATCGCGGCTGCGACCGAGGTCGCCGACACACTGCTCGACCATTTCTGGGACACCGACTCAGGCGGGGTGTTCACCACCGCCGACGACGCAGAGGCTTTGATCGTGCGCCAGAAGGATCTCATCGACAACGCCAGCCCGTCGGCCAACTCGGTGACCGCCGTGGCGTTGTACCGACTCGGCGCGCTCACCGGCGAGGCACGATTCACCAACCATGCCGATCAGACGATGCAGCTCCTCGGTCGCATCATCGCCCAAGCGCCCACGGCCTGCGGCAACGCATTGGCCGCGGTCGACATGCGCACCACCGGCCTCACCGAGGTACTCATCACTGGTGACCGCCTCGATCTCGTGGGCATCGCCCAGCACCACTGGTTGCCCAATGCCGTGTTGGCGTGGGGCGAGCCGTACGACTCACCACTCTGGGTCGACCGACCAGACGGCCTCGCGTTTGTCTGCCGCAACTTCGCGTGTGAGCTGCCTGTCTCCGGCACTGCGGATCTGCAATCATTGCTCAGAGGGCGATGACTGGGATTCATCACCAGCCGCATACGTGCAACCCGCAACGCAAAGGATCACCATGACACCTAAGTATCTCCTCACCGTCGTCGGCGTCGTCGCGCTGCTCGGCCTCAGCGCCTGCGGCAGCACCGCGAAGATCAGCCTGCCGACCAAGACCACGAGTGGATCATCCTCGAGCGACACATTGCCGCGTAGCCTCGGCACGATTCCGGGAGGCACGATCCCCAACATCGCGGGCGTCTCCGGCGACTGCATGGCGCTGGTACAAGCGATGGCAGGCGCTTTCACCGGCCAGGGCACTGGCTCGCTCGACGGACTCCCCGCAGCACTCGACAAGATTGCCGCCAAGGCCCCTTCCGAACTGCAGGGCGACTTCAAGACGATGGCCAAGGGCTATGCCGCCCTTGCTGCGCTCTACAAGAAGTACAACAACGACTTCACCAAGATCGCCACCGACCCCGAGGCGACGAAGTTGTTCAGCGACAGCAGCTTCACCGAGGCGTCCACCCGCGTGAGCGACTACATGGACAAGCAGTGCCCCAACAAGTGATCTGACCTGTCACCAACTCCCGTGGTGAGCGATGTCCGACGCTTGGCGTCGGACCCGGCTCGCGCTGCGACCTGCACGCTCTGGTTGGCCCGACCGATCGGGCCAACCGAGCGCGATCGCACCGAGGAGCTGCAGATGTGAGGGAATGCCCAAGGCCGAGCGGAGTTCGGTCTCACCGTTGAACACACCGAACAGCAGTGCTCCGAGTCCCACGTCCTGTGCGGCGAGCAGCAGCGTGTTCACCGCCATTGCGGCGTCGATGGTCCAGTAGGGCGCAGACCAGGCCTCTGTAGCACTGCCGAGACCGGAGCGCGCCTTGTCCGGCTCGCTGTAGCGGTCGAGATAGGCCTGCGGGTCGGCGAGCGGTAGAGCAATCACCGGCGCAGTCAGCAGTCCCGGCCAGCGGAACCCGTCGCGACGCTCCTTCGGCAGCGTGATGTCCCAGAATCTGGAGGTCTCGGCACCCTCGAGCACCACGAGGTGCCAGCCCTGCGTCTTGCCTGCGCTGGGGGCGCGCGACGCCAAGGCGACGAGCCCGTGCAGCGTCTCGGTGGAAACGGGCCTGCCATCGAATGACCGGGTCATCCGTCGCGAGCGGACGACGGACTCGAATGAATGGCTCAGCGGGCCCCGAGCTTCACGAGGTTCTCGGCCATTGTCCAGCCATGCACGATGAGCACGCCACCCTTTTTCACGTTGACCGTGGCGAATTGGGCTGCGACGTCAGCAGAAATCTTCTCGGGTTTGAGCGATTCGTGATCGAGAAACCCACTCTGTCCGTTTGCCTTGGCGACAAAGGTCTGTTCGTCATAGGTGCTATCGACGGCAAAACGCTTGGCGAGGCGGCGTCCCCATGCACGCTCCTCGCCCACGGCGCGGTGACCAGGACGAGGAATGAGTTCGGTGAGGGACTTGAACGCCTCTAGCGCATCGGGCCTCACGAAGCGGGTGCCAACCACGACATCTTCATCAGGGAACGCCATCAGCGCCCGGTGATAGGCCTCACCCATCAGGCCCTTGAGGACTTGGTCGCGCTTGGCCGTGCGCTTGACGCTGAGCAGGCCGAGCAGGACGCACGGCGTGCCGCCAATACGTTCCAGCGTGGCGAACATGATGCCGTGCAGGGTCCCATCGATGCGGGCACAGGTGCTGAGCACCCAGTCCTCTTTCGCTTTCGAGACATTCCCGATATCGAACGCGCCACCCATCGACGCCATCTCATCGAGGTCGGCGTCACTGAGCGCCGCGCAGTCCCTGGTGTCAACCTGGATTGCCATTGCCCTACATGCTCCCCGTCGTCGTCGTGGCACTGCAAGAGTGCAGTGCGATTCCAAACAGGCGTCTATTCTGCCACCAAATCTCGCTCTTTTCGGAAACGAGCCGAAATCAGGTCGCGAGAATCATTCCTCAGAGGATGACTGCGTCGTGACCGAACGCGACGCGCAGCTCGCCCACGGCGCGATCGAGGTCGACGCAGAAGTCATCGGCCAGCCGAAGCGTCTTGCCGGCACCCAACTGTACGAATACCTGGGAATCGCCGGGGTGATCACGAAGAATGCGCTTGAGCTGCTGAATCTTGACCTCGTTGAGCATGCTCGCCGGCAGCCGAAGCCGTAGCGGCGGCGCATTGCCGGTGTCGAGACCCTCGAGCACAGCGATGTCTTGAGCCATGAAACCAACGCGGGTCTCGTCCTTGCGGTCGAGTCGCCCCTTCACCGTAACGATGGCATCGTCGGTGAGTTTGTGGCCTTGCTCTGAAAGCATGCGCGGAAAGACCGTGACCTCGATCGAGGAATCAAGATCCTCGAGCGTGAACACCGCCATCTGATCACCCTTCTTGGTGAACTTGCGCGCCAGCCCAGTGATGACACCCCCGATGGTGAGCACCGCTCCATCGTCGCGTTCGACCGCCTCGGCAATGGTGCAGTCCACTTTGCGACGGAGCGCGGCCTCGACGCCGAGCAGTGGATGATCGCTGATGTACAGGCCGAGCATTTCTTTTTCGAACTTCAGACGGTCGGCCTTGTCGAACTCGGTGTCGGGGATGGCCACCCGCTCGTCGAACCCACTGGGCTCATCGGAGCCGATGTCGCCGAACAGGCTCATCACACCCTGATCGCGTTCGCGGCGGCGCACGACGGCTGCATCGATGAGCGTCTCGAACACCATCAGCAACCCGCGTCGTGCATGACCGAGGCCGTCGAAGGCACCGGCCTTGATGAGCGACTCGATGGTGCGCTTGTTCAGCACGGTCTCGGGCACGCGCTCGACGAAGTCGTAGAACGTGGCGTAGGAACCATTCGCATCGCGTTCTGCAACAAGGTGCTCGACGAGCCCCGCGCCCACATTGCGTACCGCTGAGAGACCGAAGGCGATGGCGCCAGGGCTGCCGACCGGCAGTTCGACCCCAGCGGGCACTTCGCTGAGCGACAGGGCGACAAAGTCGGTCACCGACCGGTTGATATCGGGCGTGAGCACTTTGATACCCATGGTCCGCGCGTCGGACAGGTACACCGCTGCCTTGTCGAGGTTGCTCTTCACGCTCGTGAGCAAACACGAGAAAAACTCCACCGGATAATGAGCCTTGAGGTAACCGGTCTGGTACGTGACGAGGCCATAGCCAAATGTATGGCTCTTGTTGAACGCGTAGTCAGCGAATTTCTCGATGATGTCGAACAACTGCTTGCCCAACAAATCGCCATATCCGCTGCGTTGGCAGCCAGACTCGAAAGTGGCGCGCTCTTTGGCCATGATCGCGCGGTCTTTCTTACCGCAGGCCTTGCGCAGGTTGTCGGCCTCGGCCAACGAGTACCCGGCGAAGCGCTGGGCCACCCGCATCACGCTTTCCTGATAGATCATCAGGCCAAACGTGTCGGCAAGGACCTCTTCAGCGTCCGCGTGGAAGTACTCGACTGGCTTGCGGCCATTCTTACGATCGGCATAGTCGTAGTGCATGTTGACACTCATCGGCCCCGGTCGATACAACGCGAGCACAGCAGACACGTCCTCGAAGCTGTTGGGCGCCAGCGACTTGAGCAACGCTCGCATCGGCGGCGACTCCAACTGGAACACGCCAATGGTGTCGCCACGACTGAGCAACGCGAACGTGTCCTGGTCGTCGAGGGAAATGTCATCGATGTCGAATGCGGGATCCTTGCGAGCCCGCACCATCGCCACGGCATCGGTGATCACGTCGAGGTTACGCAGACCGAGGAAGTCCATCTTCAACAACCCGAGCGCCTCGACACCGTGCATTTCATACTGTGTGACCACAGGGGCTTTAGAGGGGTCGCCGCCTGGCTCTGGTTTGCGCTGCACCGGCAGATACGTGGTGAGCGGATCCTTGGTGATCACGACCGCGGCGGCGTGAATGCCATCGCTGCGCTTCAGGCCTTCGAGCCCCTTCGCGACATCGACCACCCGCTTGATATCGGGATCGGTCTCGTACATGGCACGCAGCTCAGAGGCGGCCTTGAACCCATCGGTGTATTTCGGGTTCGGCTCGAAGCAGTACTTCAGTGGTGTGTCGCGCCCCATCACAAGCGGCGGCATCGCCTTGGCTATCTTGTCGCCCATGCCGTAGGGATAACCGAGCACACGCGCCGCATCGCGAACCGCGTTGCGCGCCTTGATCGTTCCGAACGTGATGATCTGTGCGACGTGATCGCGCCCATAGGTGTCGGTCGCGTAGCGGATCATCTCGTCGCGATAACGCGAGTCGAAGTCCATGTCGATGTCGGGCATCGACACACGGCTGGGGTTGAGAAAGCGTTCGAAAAGTAGGTCGTACTTGATGGGGTCGAGTTCGGTGATACGCAGGCAGTACGCAACCGCACAACCCGCAGCCGAACCGCGCCCGGGTCCGACGCGGATGCCCTTGTCCTTGGCGTACTTGATGAGGTCCCACACGATCAGGAAGTAGCTGCTGAAGCCCATATCGGCAATGACTTTCAGCTCGTAGGACATGCGTTCAAGGACATCGTTGGGGAGCGGCCCATCGGGGGTGCCATCGCCCCAACGCATGCGAGCGCCCTCCCACGCGATGTGGTTGAGGTACTCGGTGTCATTCACGAAGCCCGCTGGGATCGGGAAGTTGGGCAACTGCGGGTTACCGAATTCGATGGTGACATCGGCTCGCTCGGCCACCCACAACGTGTTGTCACACGCCTCTGGATACTGCCGGAAGAGGAAGCGCATCTCGTCGGCAGTCTTGAGATAGTGCTCCTGACCCTCGAACTTGAAGCGCTTGGGATCGCTGAGCATCGCCCCGGTTTGCACGCACAGCAGCGCGTCGTGCGACTCGTGGTCCTCGCGATGTGTGTAGTGGCTGTCGTTGGTGGCGATGAGTGGTGCGCCGATCTTGCGCGCGATCTCGATGAGCTTCGGGTTGGTCTCCAGCTGTGCGGGTAGACCGTGATCTTGCAGCTCGACGAACAGATTGTTCTTGCCGAAGATGTCCTGCAGCCGACCGGCTTTGGCGAGTGCGCCCTTGTCGTCGCCGTTCAGCAGGGACTGGAGCACGTGGCCGCCGAGGCAACCCGTGGTGGCGATGAGTCCGCTGCTGTACTTCTCGAGCAGCTCCCAGTCCATGCGCGGCTTGTAGTAGTACCCCTCGAGAAACGCGAGGCTGCTCAGCTGGATGAGATTGCGGTAGCCCTCGTTGGTCTCGGCGAGCAGGGTGAGGTGGTAGTACTGCTTCTTGCCGCCCTCGGCCTCGCCACCTGAATCATCGACGCGCCCACGCCGGGCGAAGCGCTCGGTGCGCGACTCATAGGCCATATAGGCCTCGGTGCCGATGACCGGCTTCACGCCGTGATCCTGGCACTCCTTGTAGAAATCGAGCACCCCGTACATGTTGCCGTGGTCGGTCATGCCCAACGCCGGCTGACCATCTGCGGCTGCCTTGGCCACGAGTTCGTCGAGACGCGCTGCGCCATCGAGCATGGAGAACTCGGTGTGCACATGGAGATGCGTGAACGAATCAGCCATCTGCACCCCTTCTCACATCACGTCGCATGACTCGAATGGACCAACACAACGAGCGAACTACACCGCTGTGATTCGAGCGACTCTAGCAGCCCCGTCGCCGAGCGCGAGAAGGCCGTGGTGAGCCGTGTTCGGCAAGGCAAACCAACTACAGATAGGTACCAGGTCGATCGGGAATCTGCTGCTGATTGGGGTTTCCGGCCGCGCCGGGGCCACCGGCCAAGCGAGGATCGATCATGCCAGCGTCCGCCCCACCTTGGGGGATACCGCGGATTTGCTCGAACTGCTGGCGAGCAGCTATCTGTTGCGCGAACAGAGTGGCCTGAATACCGTGGAACAGGCCTTCGAGCCAACCAACGAGTTGGGCCTTTGCGACACGGATTTCGCCGATCGATGGCGGCTCACCGTCTTTGAAGGGCAGCGCCAGCATGCGCAATTCCGCCTGCAGGTCGGGCGAGAGCGCATCGCACAGTTCCACAATCGAACGCTCATAGATCTCCGCAAGGCGCTCGCGACTCGCTTCGTCGAACTCAGCGCCCTTCACCTCGTCGAGCAGTTGCTTCACCATTGATCCGATGCGCATCACTTTCGCCGGTGCCGTGACCGTTTCTGAGGGAATGTCGTCGGCGGCTGGATTGCGCGCTTCCACCAGCACACCGCGCTCGATGGCCTGATCGGCGGCTGGGACGGGTTCTGGATGTGGGTCGCTCGTGTTGTCGCTCATGTCATGTCCTGTCTATCTGGAACCTGGGCCAACGATGAATGGCACGTACATCTCTGCGGCCGTGAGACTGCCGTGGCGACACTGCAGTTCGAATGGACCCGAGTCTGCGGGGTCGAAGAAGGTGATGTCGTCGCGGGCGACCAGAGCGACATCGCCCAGACGTGCTGCCACTGGCGCCGACACCACGGGCCCGAACCACCCATCGTCGATGACCTGCCCGCGACTGACCACCCAAGCTCGGTCTGCATGAGCCTGACCAGCGGCCTCGAGCAGGTCGTGTTGTGCTCCGGCGCGAGCGTGCAGCCATCGGAACCGACCCTCGCCCGACTGCGTGCGCACCATCGACAACAGCGCCGATGACGGCCGCACGACGTTCTTGCCGACCATCACCTGACCGTGGTCGGCGGTGATGACCAACGCCGCTTCGGCAGGCATCGCCGCAAGTATGGTTCCGACGAGCGCGTCGACGGTCGCGAGTTCGGCGTCGTAGAAGTCGCCGAAGCCACGCTCGTGGGCGATCTTGTCGATGCCGTCGTAGTAGGCGTAGACGAACCGCTCGCCGGCCGTCACCTGTCTGGCGACCTCGACGGCAATGCTCGACGCCACGCGCCAACCCACCGGGCGCGATCCGCGCAGATGCGCCTCGGTGAACGCTGAACTCTCGAGTTCGGCGCGACTGATGACCGGCGGCGCCTCACCGAGAAACGGGGCAAACGGTTGCACCTCGCGTGGCTGATGCGAGCGGCGCACATCGCCGCGCTCGCCGCGCCAGCGCAGCACATTGATCACTTCTCCGGCGACCTCCATCCGGTAGCCGACGAGACCATGCTCTCCCGGGGTCAACCCTGTGGTTATCGAGGTGAGCGCCGTAGCCGTCGTGGTGGGCGCAACGGTAGTGATGCGTGAGGCCTGCATCGCCGCCATCACCGGTGTGAGATGGAGACGGGCTTGCCACTGTTCCCACCCGAGGCCATCGACCACGAGCACGACAACGGTGAGGGCAGATCCGAGCTGCTCGGGCATCCAGCGTGGTAGCGGCACACCGCGAGGCGCCAACAGCGCAGGAATGATGCCGCGAACATTCGCTCCGGAGTACTCAGGAAGAACAGGCTGCTCGTTCACGACCGCCCTAGTCCATCAGCTTCGAAGCGCAATTCCTACATGCGCAGCGAAGTGCTATCGCGACGATCCGCTGTCACGTCCAGTTTGGGCCTACGATGGATTCGTGCGCGTTTCCACCAAAGGTGACTATGCCTGTCGGGCCCTGCTGTCCTTGGCGTTACACATCGACGAACCCGGGCCCACCTCGGTTGCCGACATTGCCCGCCGCACCGGTCTCCCGCAGCCATATCTCGAGCAGATCCTGTTGGCGTTGAAGGGTGCCGGTCTGGTGCGATCCAAGCGCGGCGTCGGCGGCGGATACGTGCTCGCTCGTCCCACATCGGAGATCAAGCTCTCGGAGATCATCTCCGCAGTAGACGGGCCAATCTCGCTCGGCGACTTTGGCGAACCCCATCAAGATGGAGCCTGCGATCACGAGGGCCAGTGCGTGTTGCTCGCGATCTGGAAAGAGTCCGGCGATCTCATGCGTCGGCACATGGAGGGCTTCACCCTCGCCGAAGTAGCCGAGGCCGCACAGGGCTCAACACCGTGGCCCGACCTCCTCGCCACCCACCGCTGAAGCTTGACCACAGCCTGAGCCGTAACCCCCGTCAGGACAGAGTGCTCAACACGTCGCGTAGATCCTGCGGCAACGGCGACGTGAAGGTCATCGTCTCGCCGGTACCAGGGTGCACGAACGCCAACTCGGCGGCATGCAGGAACGGCCGTGGCGACGAGACCAGAGATCGAATGCCGCCGTAGCCCCCGTCACCCACCACAGGGTGCCCTGCTGCGGCGAGGTGCACCCGTATCTGATGAGTGCGACCGGTTTCGAGCCGGCATTCCACCTCGGATACCCCGGCTGGCGCTCGGTAGTTCGTGATCGTGCGATAGCGCGTCCTGGCGGGTTTGCCGTCGATGACAACTGCCATTCGCAGTGGATCGCGGTGATCACGTCCGATCGGCGCATCGATCACGCCGTTGGGCGACTCGAGATGGCCCCATACCAGCGCGTGGTACGCCCGCGTGACCGTGCGCGCGGCAAGCGCCGCAACCAGGGAGTCGTAAGCTCTGGCGCTTCGCGCGACAACCATCAGTCCACTGGTACCGACGTCGAGGCGGTGCACGATGCCGGGACGCATCGGGTCGCCCACATCTGCAACGTCGGGATACAACGCCAGCACGGCGTTCACGAGCGTGCCATCCGGGTGGCCGTGGCCCGGGTGCACCACGAGTCCGGCCGGCTTGTCGACCACAATGACGTCGGCGTCGGCAAACACGACGGGCAGATTGATAGTGGGGTCCGCTACCGGCAGTTGCCGCTTGGGGAGCTGCTCCGGATCGATCTCCACGACTTGGTCGAGCGCAACCCGAATTTTCCCGCTCGTGGTCACGAGGCCGTCGAGTCGAGCCCCACCGCTGGCCACGAGCGCCGCAGCGTCAGAACGGCTGACATCGGTGAGGAGCGCGACGATGCGATCGAGTCGTTCGCCGGCGAGGGCCGCAGGGATCTCCTCGCGGATCATCGTGCCCGGGCCTTCGAGTCGAGTAGCGCAGTCAGCACTAACAAGACGCCACCAATGTTGATGGCCGTATCAGCAACATTGAAAATAGGAAACCATTGGAAGTCGATGAAGTCGATCACTCGACCGTGCAACCAGCCTCGTTCGCGGAACAAACGGTCGGCAATGTTGCCCAGCGCACCACCGACGACCAGCCCAACGGCCACAGCTGCGGTGCGGCTCCCGCTCTTGCGTAATGAGATCAACATCACCACCACAACCACGAGCGCGAGCGCTCCGATGATCGGCCCGATGCCCTGACCGCGCGAGAACGCCATGCCACTATTGAACGACAGGTTCCACTGCAGCGTCCAGATCACATGGCGCGCCGACCCGTCGGCGAGCGCGTTCAATGCCCAGTGTTTGGTGATCTGGTCGATGGCCACGACAACACCAGCGATAAGAATGCTGAGACGAAGCGACGAGCCCGGCGACGGGATCCGCGAGGGCTCTTCGGTGATAGGCGATTCGACAGGTGCTGTGGCAGGCGTCTGCACGTCCGACGGGCGGGCCTCGGTGAGACCATCGTCCCGTCCGGGCTCGGTCATCGCCGACCGATCCCGCCGACCTTCTCTTCGACGAGCTCGCTCGACCACGGAATGGCTTCGAGTCGCTCGCGAGGGATCGGCTTCATCGAGATTGACGAGAACCCGTAGCTACCGTTGGCAATGCGTGCGAGCGCCGCATCGATCTCGGCGATGTCGTGGCGCGCTTGATTCGACAGCGCGATGTCGCGCTCGCGCTCGACCACCATGGTGTCGCCCTCGCCGGACTCGTCGTCGAACTGCACGTCGCCCATCTCGTCGTCGATGAGCGAGAACGCTTCATCCTCGAGGCGAACGGCTTGACGCGTGAGGGATTCTCGCGCCTCGATCAGCGCCTTTCGCTGAGCGCCGAGGAACTTGACGTCGAAGTCCTTCGTGTACTTGATGCCATCCTTGGTCTCGCCCTTCACCGGGGGCAAGGTTGGCGCCGGGACAACCACAACGGCCTTCTTGGCGGGGGCCTTTTTCACGGGGGCGTTGAGGGTAGGAGGAACAACGGCCTTCGCCGGTGCCGCTGTGGGCGCAGCTTTCTTGACGGGCACAGGCACAGCCTTCTTGGGGGGGATTGGTGTGGCTGCGGTCGCAGCCTTCTTCACTGGTGCTGGTGCCGCCTTCTGGGCAGGGGCCGCCTTCTTCACTGGTGCTGGTGCCGCCTTCTTGGCAGGTACGGCCTTCTTGGCAGGGGCCGCCTTCTTCACTGGTGCTGGTGCTGCCTTCTTGGCAGGTGCAGCCTTCTTGGCAGGTACGGCCTTCTTGGCAGGGGCCGCCTTCTTCACTGGTGCTGGTGCCGCCTTCTTGGCAGGTGCTGCCTTCTTGGCAGGGGCCGTCTTCTTCACTAGTGCTGGTGCTGCCTTCTTGGCAGGCGCCGCCTTCTTCACTGGTGCTGGTGCCGCCTTCTTGGCAGGTGCGGCCTTCTTGGCAGGGGCCGCCTTCTTTGCCGGCGCAGACTTGACCGCAGCCGGTGCGGTCTTTTTGGCCGTTGGCACGGCCTTCTTGGCAGCTGCTGCAGACTTGCTGGTTGGGGCTACAACCTTCTTGGCCATGAGGACCTCCCGATCGACCACAATTTCCGGAGCGTAGGCCCTCGATGGCCCATCACCAACGACCTTGGTCACTTTGCTACAAAGAATGTCGGGGCATCGGGACCTACGACTTGGCGACCCGCACCAGCACGGGCTCACCATCGAGTTCACCGTCGAGCTCGACAGTGGCGTCGTCATCGCCCCACGACAGCGATGTCGACAGCGTCTCGCTCTGCACGAAAGGCACGTGCTGCTGCAGTTGGTCACGGATCCGTACGCTGGCCCACACGGTGAGGGCGATGCGGTCGCTCACGTCCAGGCCTGCCTCCCGACGGGCCTGCTGAACGAGGCGCACCAGGTCGCGCGCTACTCCCTCAGCGACGAGTTCGGGGGTGAGTGTGCAGTCGAGCACGACCACACTGCGTCCGCCTGGAAGCGCCGTGGACGCGCCTCCCGCAATGGCCACGAGTTTGAGCGAGTACTCACCCTCCTCGAGGGCGAAGCCTCCGGCCACCACTGTGTCGCCATCGCGGTGCCAGTCACCGAGTTTGACCGCCTTGATGACCTGTTGGGTCTGGCCGCCCAGTCGCGGTCCGAGCGCGGCGGGAACAACCTGCAATTCACTGGTGGCGACAGAAGCCACGTCGCTGGTCAATACCACGCTTTTGACATTGACCTCGTCGGCGATGAGGTCGAGGTACGGGACAAAGTCGTCACATGCCGGATCGGCGATCGTCAGCGTCGACAGTGGTTGGCGAACGCGACGCGAGTTCGCCTTGCGAACGCTGAGGGTTGCCGAGCACACCTCACGCACGCGGTCCATCACATCCACGAGTGCCGCGTCGGCAGGCAGTGACGCGGCCTCGGGCCAGTTCTCGAGGTGCACACTGCGGCGACCGGTGAGACCCTGAAAGATGGCCTCACTGGTGAGCGGAAGCAGCGGAGCAACGACCGTACACAGCACGCTGAGCACGGTGTGCAGCGTGTTCAACGCATTCTGATCCCCCTCCCAGAAACGGTCGCGGCTCCGTCGGATGTACCAGTTCGTCAGTGCATCGAGGAAGGTGCGCACCTCGCCGCACGCCAGATAGAGATCGTACGCATCCATGGCGGCGGTGACGCGCTCCACCAACTCGCGGGTCTTGGCCAGCACGTACCGGTCGAGCACGTTTGTGGACGCGACGTCGAACGAACCGCTTCTGTGCTCCGCGTTCGCGTACAGCGTGAGGAAATACCAACTGTTCCACAATGGAAGGATCACCTGGCGAACGGCCTCGCGCATGCCGCTCTCGGTGACCGGCGCATCGCCACCACGCAGGATCGCCGACGACATCAACGACCAACGCATCGCGTCGGCACCGTAGGTGTCGAACACCTTCCACGGATCGGGATAATTGCGCAGGCTCTTCGACATCTTCTGGCCATCGTCACCGAGCAGGATGCCGTGGCTGACGCAGTTGCGGAAGGCCGGCCGATCGAAGAGCGCTGTCGCCAGTACGTGCAACGTGTAGAACCAACCGCGAGTCTGGTTGATGTATTCGACGATGAAATCGCCCGGGTAGTGCGATTCGAACCACTCGCGGTTCTCGAACGGATAATGCACCTGGGCAAACGGCATCGAGCCGCTCTCGAACCAGCAATCGAGCACCTCGGGCACCCGGCGCATCATCGACTGACCGGTGGGGTCGTCGGGATTCGGCCGAACGAGATCGTCGACCGCCGGTCGATGCAGGTCGGTGACCTCGACCCCGAAATCGCGCTGGAGTTCGGCGAGGCTGCCGTAGACATCGAGTCGCGGGAAATTCGGGTCGTCGCTCTTCCACACTGGGATGGGCGAGCCCCAGAAGCGGTTGCGACTGATACTCCAATCACGGGCATTCGCCAACCACTTGCCAAACGAGCCGTCCTTCACGTGACCCGGAATCCAGTGGATCTGCTGGTTGAGCTCGACCATGCGATCGCGGATCTTGGTGACCTCGACGAACCACGACGAGATCGCCCGGTATACGAGTGGTTGAGCGCAGCGCCAGCAGTGCGGGTAGCTGTGGTCGTAGCTCTCGTGGCGTACCACGACGCCGCGACTCTTCAGGTCACGGATCACCAACGGGTTCGCATCGAAGACGTGCTCGCCCACCCACGGCGTGACCTCAGCGGTGTAGCGACCGTGCTCGTCCATTGGACACACCGTGGGGATGCCGACAGCGTTACACGCGACCTGGTCGTCCTCGCCGAAGCCGGGCGCCATGTGTACGACGCCTGTACCGTCGTCGGCGCTGACGAAGTCGGCCGACAGCACCTGGAACGCGTGGGGCGTGTCGACGAAGAAGTCGAACAGAGGCGTGTACGCGCGCCCGACCAGTTCGGAGCCGGTGAGGCTGCCAACCCGTGTTGCATCGGCTAGCTCGCGCTCGTACGCCTCGAGCCGCGACGCGGCGAGGACATAGCGCTTTCCGTCGGCGTCCTGCATGACCGCGTATTCGATATCGGGGCCGACCGCAAGGGCAAGATTGGCGGGAAGCGTCCACGGTGTCGTGGTCCACGCAAGCAGGTACTCCCCCGAGTCCAGCTCGAACGCGACCGTGAGCGCCGGATCCTGACGATCGCGGTACACATCGTCCATGCGTGTCTCGGTGTTGCTCAACGGCGTCTCACAGCGCCAGCAATACGCGAGGACCTTGAACCCCTCGTATACCAGACCCTTGTCCCACAGGGTGCGGAACGCCCACATCACACTCTCCATGTACGTCAGGTCAAGTGTCTTGTAGTCGTTGGAGAAATCGACCCAGCGGGCCTGTCGACCGACGTAGCGTTCCCACTCGCCGGTGTAGCGCAAGACGCTCGTGCGACAGGCATTGTTGAACTTGTCGATGCCGAACTCGGCGATCTCGGGATGGCCGCTGATGCCGAGTTCCTTCTCGGCCTCCACTTCGGCGGGAAGGCCGTGACAGTCCCAGCCGAAGCGCCGTTCCACGCGCCGGCCGCGCATGGTCTGATAACGCGGCACTGCGTCTTTCACGTAGCCGGTCAACAGATGACCGTAGTGCGGAAGGCCGTTGGCAAATGGCGGCCCGTCGTAGAAGATGTACTCGTTGTCGCTCAGGCCAGCCGCGCTGCCTGCAGGGCGCGCCTCGATGCTGGCCTCGAACGTGCGGTCAGCCTCCCAGAACGCCTGGATGCTTTCTTCGATTGCTGGCAGGTTCGGTTGGGGATCTACGGCGGGGTATGTCACAGCTGCTCCTTTGACGACGATGTCGATCTTCGTGTCCTCAGGGACGAGCCGGAGCCCGCGATACCACCCTGCTTACCGTAGGCCGCAGCCACCGGTCGCTCGTTTTCGCCAGCAATAACGGGCTGGTCCCGTTCGGTTCTACTCACACAAGACAAAGGTGCGTTGTGCGTTCTTCCGAAGGCTCAGAGGTGATGGCCTCGTCACTGCTGCTGGGAGCAGGCTAGCGGCCCGGCCCCGAGCCACCACAGAATTATTAATAGCGGATGTGCACCACTGTCTGCCCCGAGCGCGGCGTCACGCCAGTTCGTCACCAAGGATGGTGGGATCCTTGGTCGGGGCCACACGTGTGGTGGGAAGTTCCTCGGTGATGGCATCGAGACCGTCGAGTAACGACGGCTCCGCACCCGCCTGTTCGCCAGATCGTCCAACCCAGATCGGGTCGATGCCAGGCTCAGCAATCGGGGTAAGTACCACTGGTTTGGGCGTAACCATCGGCACCAGGGTGTCCGACTGGTGCGGCATCACCATGGGCAGTGTCGCGTCCTCACCCGCGCCCAACTGCGCCGATGCTGACCCGTGCCTGTCGGCGAGGTCCACATCAGCGACGCCGTCGTCGCCAGCCTGAGCAGGATCAGAACCGCCGTCTGCTGCTCCGGTCGCGTGTGCACCGATGTCGTTCTGGCTGGTATCGGTGGCGGTGTCTTCAGATGGGGTTTCTTCCTGCGACGACTCATCGGTCACGGCGGAGATGAGTGGGCGGCGAACATCACCGAGTCCGCCCGGCACCTTGGCCACGATGTCGGTGAGTACGGCCGCAACGTCGTGCAGCCGTTCGCGCTGGGTGACGATGTGCTGTTCGAGGTGCTCAACGTCGCTGACGAGAAAGTCGCGGCGCGCGAGGAGGGCCTGCACCTCACTCTCGACCTGCACCCGTTGGCCCTCGGCGGCACGGCGGGCCTCGACCTTGGACTCCTCGATGAGCCGGTTCACAATCTCCTGCGCGCCGTCGACGAGGGACTGCGCCTCGCGTTGCGCGTCGGCCGTGAGGCGCTCTGCCTCGGCCTGCGCATCGTTCACAGTGGCGTCCGCTGTGCGCTGAGCAAGCAGCAGGGTGCGACTGATGTTTTCCGCGTCGGGCGACACAACCGCGGGTGCGGGCTCTGCCGGATGCTCCGGCGCAGCAGACGTTTGTGACGATAGTTCTTGCAGCCTCGCGATAGCTGCGCGAGCGCGAGCCTCCATTGCCGAGGCCTGATTCTGGGTGACCTCGATCGACGCGGCGAGATCGGACAGGTATGACTTCACCTGTTCAGGGTCATAGCCCTTCTTGACGATCTTGAATGTGGTGCTCGAAACAGACTGTGGGCTCAATTCCATGCGCCGATAATAGGTCGCCTGCGAGCCCTGTACCGCACGCGTCGCGCTACTCGTCGTAAGCGGGGTTCACACGTGGCAGCGGCTTGAGCAGATACACACCGCTTGCGACCTTTTCCATGCTTCCGTTGAGGCCATAGCACAGCCCACTTGCGAAGTCGATGAGGCGGCGCGACACCTCGCGCTCGGTGCCTTCGAGATTCATGATCACCGGCAAGCCCTCTTTGAATCGATCGGCAATCTCCTGGGCCTGATCGAATCGTCGCGGCTTGACCGTGGCGGGCTCGCCGGTCCCGGCCGGCACCGTGCGAACGGTGGGTGTGGGAGGACGTGGGTTGGTGGGCCGTGGCTGCACCGACGAGTCGTCCATGGGTGCCTGCGGGCGACGTTGTGCGGCGGACTCGGACGTGTGCAGCGGGAAGCTCTGGCGCGCAGGTGCGCCGCGCACTGCGTCGTCCTCTGACTCGACGGAGCCACCGCGACCCGCCCGGGCGACGGGCTCGGGCTCGCGTGCCGGCCGCGAAGAGCGCGCCGACTCGGGCGGCGGGTCGTAGTCGTCGTACGCATCATCGGGGCCAAGGCCGAGAAAGTCCATTGCCCTTTTCATGATTGACATCTGCCGTATTCCTCCTACGCTGAGGCTATCCCATTCGAGGACGCCGTTGGGGACGCTCGCCAAACAGGGCGCTGCCAAGTCGGACGTGTGTGGCACCCTGCTCCAGCGCAATCTCGAGATCACCACTCATTCCCATCGAGCAGAATGCAAGATCCAGATCATCGGCACGAGCACGCAACTGCTGAAAGGCATGTCGCGTGAGCGTGGTGTCGCCGTTCGTCGGGCCGACGGTCATCAGACCAACGACGTGGAGATCGAGTGAGTTGCAGTGGGACACGAGCGCGGCCGTTTCCGTCGGTGGACAGCCGCCTTTTGATACTTCATCGGTGGTGTTGACTTGCACGAAGACCGTGGCACCCGGCGCACGACGGGCGATCTCATCGGCGAGCGAGCAACGGTCGACGCTCTGCCACACATCGACGAAATGGGCGATGGTCCTGACCTTGTTGGTCTGCAACTGTCCGATGAAATGCACCTGCGCCACGACGTGATCACCCGATGCTCTCGGTGCGGCGTCGACCTCGGCCAGCGCGTCCATCTTGTCGCGAAGCTCCTGGGCGTAGTTCTCACCGATCGAGGTGCATCCAGCAGCGACGGCGGCCACGATTGCCTCGACACCGAAGCCTTTGGTCACGGCGATCAACTCCACATATCGATCGCCCGCGTGCGCACGAATTCGTTGCCGCACCACTTTTACCGCTGCGACAACGGACTGTGCATCGATACTGCTCACCGACGCCGCCACACTGCGTCCGTTGACTCGCGCCGCGCAGCCACGCGCCGAGCTATTTCAGGAACGAGGGCACGTCGAAGTCGTCGTCATCGTCGCTGAGCGGATCTGACGTATCGGCAGCAAAGAGGTCCTTGATGGTGGAAATCGGCTTGGAACTGTCGACCGACTTGAGGGTTCCTCGGCCCGAGGGTGGGGAATCCCAGCGATCGAAGCCAGCAGCGATGACCGTGACCTTGATCTCATCACCCATTTCGTCGTCGATCACTGTTCCGAAGATGATGTTGGCGTCTTGATGAGCAACGCCGTGGATGATCTCCGCAGCAGCGTTCATCTCGAACAAGCCCATTGCCGATGGCCCGGTGATATTGAGCAGGATGCCGCGGGCGCCGTCGATGGCTGCCTCGAGCAGCGGGCTGCTGATCGCGGCCTTCGCGGCGGTGACCGCGCGGTTCTCGCCGCTGGCCTGCCCGATGCCCATCAGCGCCGAACCGGCATTCGACAGAATCATCCGCACATCTGCGAAGTCGGTGTTGATGAGCCCGGGCGTGGTGATCAGGTTCGTGATGCCGGAGACGCCCTGCAAGAGCACCTCGTCGGCCATCTTGAACGCGTTCAGCACGCTGGTCTTTTCGTTGGCAACGGTAAGCAGTCGGTCGTTGGGGATGACGATGAGCGTGTCGACTTTTTCCTTGAGCTTTTGCACGCCCGCATCGGCCTGCACTGAGCGGCGGCGACCTTCGAACGCAAACGGACGGGTGACGACGCCGATGGTCAGTGCGCCCATGCGCTTGGCAATCTCGGCGATCACCGGTGCCGCGCCGGTGCCTGTGCCGCCGCCCTCACCAGCGGTGATGAACACCATGTCGGCGCCCTTGATCATCTCTTCGATCTCGTCGGCGTGCGATTCGCCTGCTGCCCGTCCCACCTCGGGATCGCTACCCGCACCGAGGCCGCGAGTGAGTTCCCGACCAATGTCGAGTTTCACGTCGGCGTCGCTCATCAGAAGAGCTTGCGCATCGGTGTTGACCGCGATGAACTCGACGCCCTTCAGCCCGGCATCGATCATCCGGTTGACGGCATTGACGCCACCACCACCGACTCCGATGACCTTGATCATTGCGAGATAATTTTGCGGCGCGCCTGCCATCAGGGAACCTCCGACATCTGTTCAAACAACTGGCATAACAGCAAAGGAGCTGCCATGGAATTCGATGTAGACCATCCTGCCACGTCTGCGGTGGAAAAACGGGGAGGGTGCCGGCGAGACCCGTTCAGCACTTCTGGCTGATTTCCGACGTCGAGACATTGATCAACGTGCACTGATCGGCACCGTTCTGCTGCAGGAACGCCTCGAGGCGGGTGAGTTTGTCGAGCAGGTTGGTCGGCCCCCCGAGGATCACGATTGCCCCTGTATTGTCTGGCGTACCGGGACGGAAGTGCAGCGAGAGCTCCCCCGTGTCGCTGACCTCTACGAATTCTGTTCGTGTGCGCACGAGAGCGCTCAGGGCATCGACCAGTTCGGCGGCATGAGTGAAGGCCTCGCCGGACGAACTGCCTGCCCCGACGTTGGGTCCGTTGCCCGTGATCAGCATGAACTCCAACGGCTGGCCAGAAATCGCGTCGACCACCGTTCCGTCCGCAGCGAGGATGCGATAGCGACCGTCGCTGCCGCGATAGGTGGCGATCGGAACTCGCTCGACGAGTTCGATCGTCGCACTGTGGGGAAAGCGGGTCGACACGCGTGCCTTCTGTACCCAAGGGCTCGCCTCTAGCCGATGCTCCATTGCGTGGTTGTCGACGAGGAGCACGGGTGTCCCGGCGAGATCGTCGACCACTCCGGACAGCATCGCGCTGTCGATGCGGCGCGCCCCGCTGACCACGATCTGGTCGCTCCGCACAGCGAACATCGATGAGCCGAGCAGTGCGAGTCCTCCGGCGAGGACGAGCACGACCACTCCGATGATCACGAACCACTTCAACCGTTTCCGGCCAACGGCGCGCCGAACGGCGATACGTCTCGCGCGGAGCCTCGGGTCCATAGCTGCAGACCCGGTGACGATGGGGATACCACCCGACATCCCTTCGATCTCGTCGTCGCCGATGAAGATCGTCGTTCGCTCGCCACGCATCGATGCCTCCGTCGCGCGACCCGAGGTGCCACGCAATCGCTCCTCGCCCTCTTCGTTGAGGTACACGGCATCGGGAAGATCGTCGCCACCTATCTTGATCGGCGGACGTAGCGCAATCGGCGCGGGGACGACGTCACCGGTTGGCGATGGGGTCGGCGATGGGGCCTCGGCGGGTGCCGACACGTCGGACGCCACCATCGCAACCGCATCGGTGATCGCGTCAACCTCGGGAAGAGAGCCGGCGACCAAAGGATCAGGGTCGACAGGCGGCGATTCAACAGTGGCGCTCGTGCGCCGCCACACGTCGAGATCATTGGGATCTTCGGAAAGAACCAGCAGGGCTGGCGGCGCATCGGGTACGGGGGCGCTGACTCGGCTGGGTGGGGCGACACTCGGCGTCAAGCCAAGGAGCGCATCGATGGAAGGATCGTCGAGGTCGATCACCTCGTCAGGTACCGGGTCGTTCGCGAACGCAGCCAGCAACTCCTCGAGCACCTTGTCAGGGACTGCGCTGTCGCCAAAGCGAGTGGGATCAGTCACCACTGGACTCCCGGATTGACAGCGTCGTCCGCTGTGGATTCCGTGGAAGCGTCAGGTGCCTCATTGTCGAAGCCCACGAGACGCACCTCGCTGCGCAACACGAAACCGGTCTCGGCTGCGACCCGATCGCGCACCAAGTCAATCAAGGCGCGTACGTCGCTGGCGCGACCACCGTCGGATCCCTGAATGAAGTTGGCATGTTTGTTCGACACAGATGCCGTGCCGAGCGTGAGCCCCCGCAGACCAACCCGATCGATGAGTTGGCCAGCCGCGAGCTCTCCGGGGATCGGATTGACGAACACAGATCCAGCATTCTGCCCGCCCGGCTGACGTTCGCGACGCCAGCGTACGATGTCGTCGAGCTCGCGTTGGGATCGTTCGCGGTCAGCCACAGCGAGTTGCAGACGCGCTTCGAGCACCACCTGGTGATCGACGAGATCGCTACCGCGGAACCGCAAGCCGAGGCGTTGCGCCGGTACCCAACCGTTACGCCTGGCGTGCAGATCGAACAGGTGCACCTCGACAAGACACGCCGCCATGTCGCCGCCATGTCCACCGGCATTCATTCGCACCGCACCGCCGATGCTGCCGGGCACGCCCACCGCCCACTCGAATCCGCCGAGTCCCGCGGCCACGAGACGGCGCGCGAGTTGCGGCAGCGCAACCATCGCGCTAGCCACCACCTGCGTGCCCTCGACCCGACAGTCCGCCGACATCTCGGCAAGACTCACAGCGATGCCGGCAAAGCCCTCGTCTGCCACGAGCAGATTCGAGCCGCGACCCACCACGAGCACCGCCACACCGGTGGCATCAAGGACCTCGGCGAGGGTTTCCAGATCGTGCAGGTCACGTGGCCGCACCATGATCGCTGCGGCTCCG
Source organism: Actinomycetota bacterium (assembly GCA_043753895.1). Lineage (GTDB taxonomy): Bacteria > Actinomycetota > Acidimicrobiia > Acidimicrobiales > Ilumatobacteraceae > WLMZ01. The sequence continues at coordinate 65,406 of JAYUWK010000053.1, read as the reverse complement.
CCGACGCGATAGGTGGTGAGCTCGGCCAGCGAGACGTTGCGCTCGGCGAGGTCACCAAGTAGCGACGCTGCCTGTTCGATGGCCCCATCGTGTGGTTGTCGGCTGTCGGCAGTGATCACGGCGGGGACGACTCCAGTTCCAACCGCCTGGCGAGGACCTCGCCGGGAAGCGACGCAACATCGCCACAACCCATCGAGATCGAGACGTCACCCGGGCGCAACGTTCGGGCGAGATACTCGACGAGTTCGTGCCGACGTGGCAGCCACACGACAGCGGCACGCGGGTGGGCGTCGAGTACCGCGTTCACCACGAGCTTGCCGGTGACGCCAGGGATGGGCTGCGTGCCAGATCCAAAGATGTCGGTGATCACCACCACATCGGCATCGACGAATGCATCTCGATACTCGGGCCACAGCTCTGCCATGCGATTGAAACGGTTGGGCTGGAAGATCGCGACGATGCGCTGCCAGGGGTCTCCGCTCGTACGCGCCGCGGCAAGGACAGCGGCAATCTCCGTTGGCAGGTGTGCGTAGTCATCGACGAGGGTGACACCGCGGTGTTGACCGTGGATGTCGAATCGGCGTGCGACTCCACCGAATCGGCCCAACGCCCGCGCGGCAACCTCGAACGACACACCAACGCTCATCGCCATCGCGATCACGCCCGTTGCGTTCTGCACGTTGTGCCGACCGCGCAGGGGCAGGTGCACCTCGCCAAGGGGCTGACCCAGGTACTCGATGCTGAACCGGATTGATCCGTTGTCGGCGCGCAAATCAACTGCCCGGTAGTGCGCCGACTCGGCGAACCCGTAGCTGATGGCCCCGTGCTTCGAACCGATCTCGGCGCAGATGGGATCGTCGACGCACACCACCTTCGGGCCGGGCACCTGAGCCAGATACTGGTCGAAGCCGTCGACGATACCCTCGAACGAACCGTAGAAATCGAGGTGATCGACCTCGACGTTGGTCAGTATGGTTCCGTGCAACGGCAACTCGAGATGGGTGCCGTCACTCTCGTCGGCTTCGACGACGAACCACTCTCCACCCGTCCACTGCGCCCCGGTGCCCATGTCTGTCACATCGCCACCGATGACGAAGCTCGGCTTCAAGCCTGCCTCGGCGAGGACCAGCATCAGCATGCTCGTGGTCGTGGTCTTACCGTGGGTACCGGCCACGGCCAACGATCGTGCTCGTGCGCAGATGCCCGCCAGCATCCCGGCGCGACGCAGAACAGTGGTCCCTCGGACGCGGGCTTCGTCGAGTTCGATGTTTCGTTCTGGGACCGCGGTGGAAGCCGTGACCGCATCTACGCCGTGCACATTCGCGCGTTCGTGTCCGATCTGCACGGCAACTCCGGCAGCGCGGAGCCGGTCGAGAACTGGTTTGTCACGGATGTCGCTACCAGAAACCTGGTGACCCATTTCGGCAAGCACGATTGCGATTGCGCTCATGCCGGGCCCGCCAACGCCCACCACGTGGAGCCGTTTGGAATCGCGCAGGTCGATGGGTGCCACCGGCGGCGCAACCTGCGCAGCGACAGGGAGTGCCGTCGGCGCGCTCATCGGCCCTCCGCAGTGTTCTCGATCAGGGTCGTGAGCCGACCGCTTCGGTGTGCCTCGCCCGCAGCAAAGGCAGCAGCAGCGAGCGCGCTGAGCGCGGATGGATCACCGATGTAGCCGACGACGAGGTCAGCAAGGACCCGCGCCGACAGCTCCGACTCTGGCACCACGACGGCGGCCTCGACCGAGCCGAGAATACGCGCGTTGTCACTTTGGTGATCGTCGGCAGAGCCCGCCCATGGCACGATTACCGCCGGCATGCCCACGGTGGCAAGCTCGGCAATGGTGCTCGCACCGGCACGGGTGATCATCAGGTCAGCTGCCGCGTACACCTGCACCATGTGGTCCTCGTAGCCAATCACGGTGTACATGATGCCCTGTTGGCCCGAACGTTCGTTGGCAGCACCGGCGAGAAAGCGGTCACCCACCACATGCCACACAGCGATATCGACCCTATCGACGAGCAATTCGACCATACCTGCGACGGCCTCGTTGAGCACCTTCGATCCGAGCGAACCGCCGAACACCGCCACGACGAAACGATCATCGGGCAGCTGCAGCACAGATCGGGCAGCGCCACGTTCACGGCCTCGATCAAGCACGATGAGGTCGCGCCGAACCGGAGCGCCGGTGAAGCGCGCGCGCCGCAGCGCCGAACCCTCGAACGCAACGGCACAGGCTGTCGCAAACCGCGCGCTGACCCGGGTGGCAAGACCCGGAATGCGGTCGTAGCTGACGACCACGATGGGAATGCGACGAAGTCGCGCTGCAAACGTCGCGGGAAAGCTGGCGTAGCCACCCACGGAGACCACGACGGCGGGTCGCAGCCGGCGCAGCAGCGAACTCGCGGCGACGATGGCCCTGAGCAGCTTGAACGGAAATGCCAGATTGCTCAGGGCGAGCCGACGTTGCAGACCAACCACATCGAGAAAGTGATGTGGATACGGAGTGGGCGGCACTAACCGCGTCTCGATGCCACGCTTGGCACCGATGTACACGATTTCATCGGGCCGATGGCCCTGTGCGACGAGTCCGTCGGCAATGGCCAGCGCGGGAAGCACGTGACCGGAGGTGCCGCCGCCGGTGATCACGGCAAACGCGGTGTGCTGCATCAGCGAGCTACTTGACGTGACGTGCAACGTTGAGCAGGAGACCTGCCGCAGTCATGCATACGAACAGTGAACTCCCGCCCGACGACACGAACGGCAGCGTCAAGCCGGTCACCGGCATGGACCCGCTGACTCCCCCGACGTTGATGACCGCCTGCACGGCGAGCCACGCAATGATGCCTCCCGCAAGCAACATGCCGAACCGATCACGTGCAGCGAGCGCCACCTGGACACCGAAGTAGGTGAGCAACAGGAACCCGCCGATGACCGCGACGACTCCGACGAGACCGAGTTCCTCGCCGATCACGGCAAAGATGAAGTCGCTGTGCGCCAATGGGAGATAACCCCACTTCGAGGGTCCGCTGCCAACGCCCGTTCCGCTGACGCCGCCGGTGGCCATACCGATCATCGCTTGATACACCTGATAGCTGAGGTAGTCCTTGTTGCCGGTGATGTCGAGAAATGCCGTGAACCGGTTGTAACGGCGTTGGCTTGTGAAGACGAACCCCAGTGTGGAGAGCACACCGCCTACGGTCATCAGGAACATCGGCACTATGGGCGTCCCGGCAATGAAGGCGACTGCGAACACGATCGCTGACAGCACGATCGCCCCGCCGAGGTCACCCTGGGCCAGGAACAACGCAACGCCCACGCCCGCCACTGCCATCACCGGCCACATCGTGCGGCGCAGATTCGACATCTCCTTTTCCCGTCGTGCGAGCAGGTCGGCGCAGTAGAGCAATACGGCGAGCTTGAGGAACTCCGACGGCTGAAATCCGACGGGGCCGATGAACACCCACGCCTTGGCGTCGTTCACCGACGCGCCGAGTCCCGGTATGAACGGCAACAGCATGAGCGTGCCGGCAGCGCCAAGAATGTACGGGATGAACCGACGCCACCGGTGATATGGCACGCGTGCCGTGGTGACCAGCGCTGCACCACCGAGCACAGCCCACAACAACTGCCGGTTGAAGATTCGCCACGGCGAGTTGCCCCGATGGAACGACGTGATCGCCGATGCGGAGAACACCATCACCAGGCCGAGCATGATGAGCACCGTCACGACGAGTGCAATCACGTAGAACGCCGTCGGAGGGGGGCCGAGGGGACGTGTGTCGGCCCGACGACTCGGGTGACGTCGCTGACTTGACATGCGCTCGAGGGCCTCACGGCGACGGTCGCCGATGAGCGTTGTGGCCGTGGTCATCGCATCACTCCTTCAGGTCTTCCGGGGGCAGACGTTTCGGGCTCAGAAGCATCGTGGCCTGACTGGGCGGTACTGACGACGCCGAGATATAGGTGCACACAGGCGCGGAAGTCATCGCCGCGAGCCGGATACCCGCCACCCGGATACCAGTCGAAGCTCGCGCAAGCCGGCGACAACACGACCGCGTCGCCCGAGCGTGCCATCGAGGCCGCTGTGTCGACGGCTGCACTCATCGTGTCGGCGCGGCGCACAGCGCAGACGTCGTTGAAGGCTGCGGCAATCGCGTCGGCCGCCTCGCCGATGGCCACAACACCGCGCATGCGGCCCGGCTCGGTTGCCAAGAGCGACAGATCAAGTCCCTTGTTGCGACCTCCCGCAATCAGCACGACGGAATCGAATGCTCTGATGGCCGTGAGCGCAGCGTGCGGGGTCGTGGCCTTGGAATCGTTGTACCACCGAACACCGCCGGCCTCACCGACTGGTTCGATGCGGTGCGCAGGCCCGACGAAGGTTCGTACAGCACTGGCAATCGCGGCGATTCCGGCAAGACCGCTCTGCTGCACGAGCGCGGCTGCGGCGAGTGCGTTGGTGATGTCGTGCGGCAATGATCGACGCATCTCCGAGACGCCGCAGAGCGGACCATTCGGCCCCATCAGCGTGCCACCGACACCGGGCAGGGTGGCGCAGTGATAGTCACCGCTGCGCAGGCCGAACGTGACCTTGCGACTGGGAGCGTGAGCGAGTTGACGCATCACCGTGGGGTCACTGGCGAATCCGATCGCGACATCATCGATGCGCTGATGCACCCAGATGCGTGCCTTGGCCGCCTCGTAGCTGGCCATGTCGCGATGCCAGTTGAGATGGTCGGGCGCAAGGTTCAGCCACACCGCAGCCTCAGCCCGAAAGCATGTGGTCCATGCCAGGCGAAAGCTCGAGCACTCGACGACGAACGCGTCGAGCTTGTCGTCATCGATGGCTTCCACGAGCGGGACCTCGGTGTTGCCGGCGGCAACCGCGCGCAACCCGGCAGCGCGCAACATTTCTGTCGCCAGCAGCGTGGTCGTCGTCTTGCCGTCGGTTCCCGTAATCGCGAGCATCGGTCGTGCACCACCGGAGCGTTGCTGCTCCCACTCGTAGGCCACATCGATCTCGGAGCGAAGCGGGCGTCCCTTCGCCAACGCAGCGGCTACCACTTCGTGGCTCTCTGGCACACCAGGTGCAGGCGCCACGAAGTCGCAGTCATCGACCAGCCGGGCGATCGTTTCCGCATCCGGTGAGGCGATGAGGTCGACGCCGAACTCCGCAGTCAGCAGAGTCTTGTCGCTTGTGACAGCGTCGTCGGCGGCGACCACGTGATATCCGCGGTGGACCAATCCGCGGATGAGCGCGTGACCGGCAATCGCTACGCCGTACACGAGGACGCGGGGCATCAGCCCTTGACCTGCTTGGTGAAGTCGGCGATGAACAGCGCCAAGGCGCTGGCCACCGAAATTCCTGCGATCAGCCAGAAACGGATGATCACCGTGGTCTCGGGCCAGCCGACGAGTTCGAAGTGGTGGTGAATCGGCGACATCCGGAACAAACGCTTCTTTCGGCCGCTGGCCTTGAACACGATCATCTGCACCGCCACCGACCCGGCCTCCATCACATTGATGCCGCAGATGAGCAACAAGAGCAGGTGCGTGTTGAGCGTGAGTGCCAACAGCGACAACGCCGTACCGAGCGCCAATGCGCCCACGTCACCCATGAAGATGCGCGCGGGTGCTGCGTTGAACCACAAAAAGCCCGCACACGCGCCGGCGAATGCCGCCGCCATCACTGCGAGGTCAAGCGGGTTCACCACCTCGGAATAGATCGAGCGATAGCGCAGTGCCACGTAGCCAATGATCGTGAACGCCAGAAAGCCGATCATCGCCGAGCCAGCAGCGAGACCATCAAGGCCATCGGTGACGTTGACGGCGTTGCTCGTCGCCCAGATCATCGTTCCAGCCCAGAGCACCCACACGTACCACGGCAGATGCCAGTCGGGAAGATCGGCGCGGGTGAACGACAACGTCTCGCTGATGCTCGTCGCCGCCACCAGCCACCATGCCAACAGGATGCTGAGGCCGAGCGTGATGTAGCTCTTCTTCTTCCAGAAGATGCCGCGATTGTGGAACTTCTTCACCTTGATGTAGTCGTCGAGGAATCCAATTCCCGCCATCACCAAGATGCCCGCCCATGCGATCTCTGCCTGGTTGGAGAAGACGAGGTCGCGAACATGAGCAACCATCCAGCCCGCAAAGGCAGCCGCAACGATCGCGATGCCGCCCATCGTCGGCGTGCCAGCTTTGAACATGTGGTGTTCGGGTCCGTGGTCCTCTTTACCGAGGATCGGCTGTCCCTTGCCCCGAGATCGGAAGAACGTGATGAGGAAGCGTGTACCGATCATGGACACGACCATTGCAGTTGCACCTGCAAACATAATGGCGATCACGACATGCGCTCCAGCACTGCTCGTGCCACGGCCCGATCATCAAAGGGCGACACCGTGGATCGAATCTCTTGAGTGGTTTCGTGGCCTTTTCCAGCAATGACCACAACGTCGCCCGGGCCGGCGGCCTGGAGCGCGGCCGTGATGGCTTCGAGACGACCTGGCTCCACCACAGCCTTTTCACGGTAGTCGGCGGGCACCCCCTGGATCACGTCATTGATGATGTCCAATGGTGCCTCAGAACGGGGATTGTCTGATGTCACGATGATGTTGTCAGCGTGCGTCACGCCCGCAAGACCCATGAGCGGCCGCTTTTCCTGGTCACGATCGCCACCGCATCCGAACACAGCAATGACACGGTTCGACCCAGCGATGGCTCGCGCGGCCGACAGCACCTCGGTCAATGCATCCGGCGTATGTGCGTAGTCGACGATGACCACGAACTCCTGGCCGGCATCGACCGGTTCGAACCGCCCCGGCACCGCCGTGGTGGTTGCCAGAGCAGCCGCGATCTGCGACGGCGTGTAACCGAGTACCTCCAGGGTCGTGGCTGCGGCCAGGCTGTTGAGCACGTTGAAATGCCCGCCGATGCCCACACGCACGAACTCACCGCGCCAGGTGTATTCGTGCTCGAACGCGCGGACGACGATGTCGGTCGCGTCGGTTGCGGAAAATGTCGACATTGGAATACTCGCCGCATCCACCAACAGCCGGCCATGGACGTCATCGATGTTGACGACTCCGTGCTGTGTGAGATCAGATTCGAACAATCGTGCCTTCGCCGCGAAATATCGCTCTTGCGTCCCATGCAGGTCGAGATGATCCCGACCGAGGTTCGTGAACACGCCAACACGAAACCGGGTGCCGAGCACGCGATCAAGCGCCAGCGCGTGCGACGAAACCTCCATGGCCACAGAGGCGCAACCCTGCTCCACGAACCCAGCGAGGCGCTGTTGCAGCTCGGGCGACTCTGGCGTGGTGTGCGCTCCGGAGAGTGTCCCGATCACGCCGGTCGGCGAGCCGAGCGAGTCGAGCGCGCACGCGATCATGTGGGCCGTGGTGGTCTTGCCATTCGTACCCGTGATGCCGATGATCGTGAGTTCACTGCTGGGATCGCCGAAGAAGGCACTCGACAGATACGCCATCGCCCGGCGCGTGTCGTCGACCACCAGTTGGGTCACCGCTCCGATCGTCGGCGGCAGTTGGTGATCGACCACGATCACCGCGGCGCCATCGCCGACCGCCGCCTGAGCAAACGCATGCCCGTCATTGGTGGTGCCACGCAGGCAGAAGAACACGCAGCCCTGAGTGACCCGCCGAGAGTCGAATGCCAAGTCGGTAACGATTGCATCGCGGTTGCCGACGACGGTGAACGAGCCGAGGTTCGACGTGCGCGCCAACAGGTTCGAGAGTGAAATCGGTAGCGACTCGGTTGGACGCGCACTCATGGCCGTGCTGTCATTTCTTCGGGCATCCACCGGTGGTGGTGGGCGGCTGGATGCCGAGCTGATGCATGATCGTGGGGACGACTGCCTGGAACACCGGAGCAGCAGCGGTACCGCCGAAGCGGTCGATGTTGCCGGCCGGCGGCTCGTCGATGGAGATGAGTGTCGTCACTCGGGGTGCCTCGGCAGGGAAGAACCCGACGAACGATGAGTAGTACGCCTTGTCCTTGGCCGCCGTTGCATACTGGCCGGCGATGGCTTTGATGCCCGTGCCCGTCTTACCGGCGATCGTGATGCCATCGACCTGGGCGCGCGTGGCTGTGCCGTTGCACACCACATCGCGCATGATCTCGTTCATCGACTGTGCCGTCTGCGGGGTGAGCACGACGTGCGTCGCCGACGGCGCAACAGGCTGCATCGTGCCGTCTTTGCCGATGGTGGCCTGAACGAGGCGAGGTGCGACATACACGCCGTTGTTGGCGATCGTGTTGACGGCACCGATCAGCTGGATAGCCGTCGCCGCAACGCCGTAGCCGTACGCCGGAGTGATCTTCTCGGTGCCCTGCCACTGTTGCCATGGCTTGAGGATGCCCTTTGACTCACCCGGGAAGTTCAGATCCGAACGCTGGCCGAGACCGAACGCCGTCATGTAGTCGTACTGCTTTTCCGGGCCCAGCTTTTCGGAGACGCCGATCGTTCCGATGTTCGAGGAATGCACGAGGATTTGGTGGACCGACATGACCTCGGTGCCGTGCACTTCGGCATCGCTAATGGTGAACTGCCATGGGGTTCCGCTGTTGTATACGATCTTGCCTTGCACACGTAACGTGCTATCCGGCGTCACGACACCCTCGTTGAGACCGGCTGCGATGGTGACCACCTTGGCCACCGAACCCGGCTCGTAGGAATCGACGGCCCCGACATTGGCCGTGGTCACGTGATACACGCCTTGGTCGTCGCGACGCACGCTGGCCATGGCCAAGATGTTGCCTGTACCGGTTTCCTCCACGACGGCCGTGCCGCCACGTGCACCGAGTTCACTGGCTCGCGCAAGCAGGGCCTGCTCGAGCGTGAACTGGATCGAACGATCGATGGTCGATACAACGTCCTTGCCGGGCACTGCTGGAACTGTGACCGTGCCAGATCCGGGGATCGAGCGTCCGGCACGATCGTGCTGGCGGACCAGTTCGCCATCGACACCGGTGAGGATCGCGTCGTATTGCTGTTCGAGTCCAGCCGTACCGCGTCCGTCGGTATCGGTGCGACCAATCACACCGCGGGCTAGATCGCCGCCGGGAATCACCCGCGTGCTTTCACGATACGAGTCGACTCCAGCGAGCTTGAGGGCCATCACCGACGACGCCGTCTTGTCGTCGATCTGACGAGCCACGTACACGAAGCTCTTGTCCTTGTTGCTCATTGCGTCGGCCAATGCCTGCTGCTTGGTGGGCGTGAGTTGCAACATCGTGGCAAGTGCGCCAGCTGTGGCGTCAGGGTCACCGACCAGTTTCGGATTGACGAAAATCGTTGTGGCCGGCACCGAGAGTGCAAGTTCGTCACCGTTGCGATCGAAGATCACTCCACGGCTCGCACGGAGGACCGTTTCTTGCGTGCGCTGGTGTGTACCCGCAAGCGTGTACGAGCCTGCGTCCGCTGTCTGCAAAATGGTGACGCGTGTCAGCACTGTGCCGAAGACGAGCACCGTCAGTACGAAGAACGTGATCAGTCGACGATGCGGCTGGCCGGCCCGGAACACGCGGGACACGTGGGCACGCGAGCGAACAGCCCGACGTTGCAACGGGCGATCGGCTGGACGCTTGACGCTGCGCTTGGCCGCCCGATTGGCGCGATCCTTCGCGGGCACCGGCGCAGGAGAAACGGCCCGATGCGACCTGCTTGGAGTGGATGCGGCCTGCCCCGACCTGTTCGTCGCGGACCTGTTTGTTCCGGGGGTCGGGCGCTGGGCGTGACGCGATCCGCGTGGCACCGCTCGCGGTGCGCCGACCGCTGGCTTGGCCGTCGTTGGCGCTGAACGATGATCGATACGGCCATGAGTTCGAGCGCCACGCGTGGACACTGCTGGGCGACGGTGCTCGGTCATGGTGCGTCCCCGGCCACGGCCTTCACCGCGCCGAACTGATCGAATGACGACACCGTGTTCTCGGCCACGTTGCCGGCCAACCAACCGGCAGTCGCCGTCATGCGCGCCACCGTTTCTGGCGAGATCGTCATGAACGCGCCGTTGTCTGCTGGCACCATGCCGAGGCGCGTGGCTTCGACAGCGAGCCGATTGGGTGAGCGCAGTTCGGCCCGGGCGCGCCGCAGGACGTCGTAGCGCTCGCGTGCATCCTTGACCGCTCGCTCGGTCGTGTCGAGCGCGAGTTGATTCTGGGCGATCCGGGTCTGGAACGCCACAGCGCCGAGCAGCAGACCGAAGAGCACAACACTGCAGGTCGCCACGATGCTTGCGGCGCGACGTCGACGCGGCACGACCTGCAGCACTGGTCGTGCAGTCGCCTTACCTGTGGCCGGGAGCGCCTCGGCGTCGGTGATGCGGCTCATCGGCCGCCGCTCCACCCGGCTGTTGGAGGGACGAGGCGAAGAACGCTCAGGCTGATCGCGCAGTGGCGCGACTGCGCTCACGTCAGGGCCCCCACAATCGGCTCGTCGAATGCGGTCGATTTGACCGCGATCCTTTCGACAACGCGCAATCGCGCCGAGGCGGCACGGCGATTGCCGGCAACCTCAGCATCCGATGGCGTGCGCGGGACGCGCCGCACCAAGCGCACGGTGCGAACGGCTCCGCACACACACGGAAGTGCTGTGGGGCAGGTGCAGTCGCCGGTCTCTGCCGAACGAAAGCGTTCCTTCACGATGCGATCCTCGCCGGAGTGATACGAGAGCACAGCAATTCGACCCCCGACATCGGTCGCAGTGATCGCAGCGTCGATAGCACCGGGAAGAATCTCGAGCTCGCGGTTCACGGCGATACGAATCGCCTGGAACGAGCGCTTCGCGGGGTGGCCACCCCGGCGACGCGCCGCTGCCGGAATGGCCGACACGATGACCTCGGCGAGTTCCGCAGTCAACTCGATCGGGCGGTGGGCGATGATGGCGCGAGCGATTCGGGGGGCGAATCGCTCGTCGCCAAACTCAAACAGGATCCGGGTGAGTTCCTGCTCGGAGAAACCGTTGACGACGTCGGCGGCGCTCCAGGGCTCCGAAGAGTCCATGCGCATGTCGAGTGGTGCGTCGTGGCGGTAAGAGAATCCACGGTCGGCGCGGTCCAACTGCGGCGATGAGACGCCGAGGTCGAACAGCGCCCCGCTGAGGCTGACAACGTGTGCGGTGGTCATGGCTGTAGCAAGGCGATCGAAGCGACAGTGCACGGTTTGGAGGCGATCTCCGAATCGCACCAGCCGCTGGGTTGCTGCGGCCAATGCGCTCAGGTCTCGATCGATACCGAGGATGCTCAGGTGCGGATACGTCTCGAGGATCAACTCGGCGTGGCCTCCCCCGCCAAGCGTGGCGTCGAGCACCACGCCGCTTGGGACCGAGGCAAACGCCTCGACGATCTCACGTGCCATCACCGGCAGGTGATGAAACTCGGTGGCGTTGTCGCTCGTCACGTCATCACTCGCTGAGTTGGTTGTATCCACGGGGTTCCTCGAGTTGTTCTGCACATGTGCGGACCTGATTGTTCGTGCTGTCGTCGTGCTTCGGGCCTCGGCCCCCTTTCGTGTCGAATGTCGTGTTCGTTCGGGCGAGCAGTACCTGCAACGGTCCGGCGAGTCACGGGAGCGTTTCGGAGAACTCCTGCTCGCCGTTGGTCATGCTGCGGTCGTAACGCTCGACGGAGCAGATCTCGATGCGGTCGAGCCGACCCATCACGATGACGGGACCCTTCACATCGAGGCGGGCGTGCGTGCGGAGGCGGTCATCGAGATAGATCCGCCCTTGTGCGTCGGGCTCGATGGACGTGGCCCGGGCCGAGAACGTGCGCAGGCGATCCATGCTGATCTGACCTGCTGCCTGAAGTGCTTGCATTCGGTCTGCTTCCTCGTCGAACTTCTCAGTCGTGAAGACCTCGATGCTGTTGCTGGTTCCCAAGGTCAGATAGCAGCTCGTGCCCAGGCGCGCTCGATACGTCGCAGGAAGCGCCAACCGACCCTTGATGTCGAGTTGACGTTCGAAAACGCCGAGGAACTTCTGCATTGCGCTGCGTTCGCCCTTGATTTCTTCCCGATCGGTGCCTCACGTGGGTCGGGATCCCACGTCTCCCCACTATGCCCCACTTCATGCCTACTGTCAATTAATTCTCCCCACTTTTGGCGATTTCTTCGCCCACAGCCATCGACAAATAGTGATGAAGCGCGCGAAGTACCTGTATATCTCGCTGTCTATTCGCGCGTAGCGCGCGAATAGACAGTGGGGAGACTCCAGCTACCCCTCAACTACCACACGCCACATCGCCGGTGCTCAACCGTTTGGCCGAGGAAATCGGCCAAATTCCGAATCCGAGTCAGTTATTGACGCCGAGTCCGTTGTTGACGCCGAGTCAGATATTGCGGTGGCGGCCGCTGCTGAAGCCGCGGCGGCGGTGGCGGCAGGTGCTCGGTTCAGGTGGGACCGGCGAGAGCTTCGAGCAACGCCCGACGTATCTGCGCGAACGACATCGGAACCGTGGCGACGAGGTCGGTGAGATCGGCGGCACTCGGTCCGGGTGCGGCGAACAAGGGCACGTGCTCTTCCGGGCGCCAGTGGTGATACACCGCACACTGAAAGCGCGCCCCGGCACGGGTGCGCCGCTGGCTGATGCCCACGACCTTGCGGTCGCCGAGCATCACTTCTCCCCCGCCGACACCTGCGAAGCAGACGCGCGATGACCAGTCGTTACGAACCATCGGGCCACGGTGCACACCGAGTCCCGACATCCCCAACGATGCCAGCGCGCGCAGCCACGCCTCGCCCAGCCACCAGGCCGACGAACTGACGTCGGGTGTCCAATGCGGATGCCCAACGGGAATCAGGACATCGGCCCACAACACATCGCCCGGTTCGAGTAGGACCGCCCCGCCACCGCTGCGGCGGCGCACGATGTCGACACCGCGAGCAGCGCATGCCGCTGCATCGATCAGAGCGATGGGTTGTGCGGAGCCGAGTACGAGAGCGGACCGTTCGACTTCGAACCAACTGAGCGTGGCCGCGATGGGCTCAGTCATGGCGCGGCTGTGGAAGTCGGCCGCCAGGCCTCGATCGATACTCACCTGCCACACGTGGTCAGCATGCCCCGGGCACACAAGTTTTACGACGCAACCGCCAGATACGGTTTCCATGCTTCGGGCACTCGACCCACGCTAACGACCACCCACGCTTGCTCGCGCGGCGCGCGCGGCACTTGGGCAAGGCGCATGTTGGCCTCGTCGGGGGTGCGATCGCGCTTGTGTAGATTGCACGGCCGGCATGCGGCGGCAACGTTCTCCCATTCGTTCCGGCCGCCACGCGAGCGCGGCATCACGTGGTCGATCGAGTCGGCGTGCCCGCCGCAGTACTGACAGAGATGATTGTCACGCACGAACACGGCACGGCGCGACAGCGCGGTGCGGCGGTGGTACGGCACCTTGACCACGTAACGCAAACGGATGACCAAGGGGTTGCGCAGGGAGAGACTCTCCGAGCGAATCTCGGTGCCATCGTCCTCGACGAGATCGGCTTTGTCGGCTAACACCAGACAGGCCGCCCGACGGGCAGGTACCACGCTCAGCGGCTCGTAGGTTGCATTTAACACGAGAGCTCTGCGCATGAAGATCGACCCTAGCGATCGGGTCGGTTGATGAACAGAGGGTTTATGGCCTCAGAGGGACGAGCCGGATCGGGTCGCATCAGTGGTTGTCGCTGTTCCATTGTCGGCACCACGACAAGTAGTTCACCACATCTGCCGCCTCGGGTCGATGATGTGCGTCTCCGTATTGCGTCACGAGACGAAACCGGAGGTAGTCGCCACCGGGCACCGGCAAGAACGGGGGCCGCCGGTACCAACCGGGTGCAGCAGTACGCCTCATCTGACGAAACGCTGTTGGCCACAGTCGGGGACGGCGCACGACAGCCAACACGATACGCAGCCAAGCCATCGATGCAAGTCCGACTACTTCGGCTCTTTGGGAAGTCCGAGAACCATCTCGCCGATGATGTTGCGCTGGATCTGACTGGAACCTGCGTAGATGGTGCCGGCCCGCGAGTTGAGGAACACCCCAGCCCACGATGCCGTGGAGTTCGGCGCGCCGGCATCGTCGGTCTGGAATGCGCTCGATGGACCACGGCCCGTGGGAGTGAGTCCATCGAGACCCATGATGTCCATCGAGAGTTCGGTGACCACCTTGTGGTATTCGCTCCAGTACAGCTTGAAGATCGCGCCATCGGGACCGGGATGATGTCCTTGCATGAACTTGGTGAGGGTGCGCATCCCGAGATAACGCATCATCTGCACTTTCGTGTAGCACCACGCGAGGCGCTGACGAATGATCGGGTCGCTGGCCACTCCGCGATCCTTGGCCATGATCATCAATCGGTCGAGCTCGGCCTGAAACCGGATCGGCAGCGTGGCGGCAGCCTCGCCGCGCTCGTAACCGAGCAGCGTCATCGCCACCGCCCAACCATTGTTCACGCCACCGATGACGTTGTCCTTGGGGCAGGTTGCGTCGGTATAGAAAACCTCGTTGAACTCGCTCTCGCCCGAGATCATCCGAATCGGGCGCACCTCGACACCTGGCTGGCGCATGTCGACCAGCAGGAAAGAAATGCCCTTGTGTCTTGGCAAGTCGGGATCGGTGCGGGCGAGGGTAAAGATGTGGTCGGCGAGGTGACCCGCCGACGTCCAGATCTTCTGACCGTTGAGGATCCATTGATCGCCGTCGAGCTCGCCGCGAAGGCTGATGTTCGACAGGTCAGAGCCGGCATTGGGTTCGCTGTAGCCCTGACACCACACGTCCGCGTTGGAGAGAATCCGCGGCAGGTAATACGCCTTTTGCTCGTCGGTGCCCCACTGCAGCAGGGTGTTGCCCAGCATCTGGATGCCGAACACGTCGTTGGGGCCACCAGTGGGCACACCTGCACGGGCGAACTCCTCGGCAGTGATCACCTGCTCGAGTGCTGAGAGACCGGCGCCGCCGTACTCCACCGGCCAACCCGGCGCAAGGTAGCGACCCTCGTGCAGGGTGACGCGCCACTGTGTGACGAATTCGTGCAATTCATCGCCCTCGAGTTGGCCGATTCCCAACCAGTTGGTGGGGAGCTTCTCAGCGAGAAAGGCCTGCACCTTTTCTCGGTACGACTCTGCCTCTGGCGTATACGTGGGCTGCATGGGGAAATGTTACCGCGCGGTCATGTCAGTCCGAGCAGGCCTCGGCGGGCGAGTGCGGCGGCGCCGACGAGGGGCGCGAGTTCGCCAAGTGCCGCGCGTCGGACCTCGAGGCCCTCGGTGAAGGAGAGTTTGGCGCGCTGGCCGATCTCTTGTTGTGCAGCGGCGAAGAACGGTTCGCCGAAACCGAGCGCCACAGAACCACCGATCACGGCAACATTGAAGTCGACCACGGCGGCCAACGATGCGAGCGCACGACCCACCAACAGCCCGGTTCGTTCAATGATCGCCTGCGGCGCGCGTTGCGGTGGACGACCTGTCTCAGCCTCGATCGCAGGCCCGCACGCGTAGGCCTCGAGGCACCCGACACCACCACACGCACAGGGTCGACCCTCGGGTTCGACGATCATGTGGCCAATGTGACCCGCGTTCCCCAAGCGGCCACCGAGCAGTCGGCCGTTGCTGAGAATGCCGCCTCCCACACCAGTGCCGACGACGACACCGACCATGTTCATCTCGCCGCGGCCCGCACCGCACCACGCCTCGCCCAGGGTCAACGCCTTCGCGTCGTTGTCGACGAAGCTCGCGAGACCCGTGGTCTCGGCCAACGCGCTCTGCAGTTCGAAGTTGACGAGCGACGGGATGTGCAACGGCGACACCGTGCCAGCCACAGGGTCCATCGGGCCGCCGCAACCGGCACCGACAGCCTGCAGTGGCATGGGAGCAGCAGCGATGACACGTTTGATGAGTCGCTCGATCGCCACCCACACGTCGCGGGGCGGCGTCGCAACGCGATCACGCACGATCACCCGACCGTCGTCTCCGACCACCCCGGCGGCAAGCTTGGTTCCGCCGATGTCGACGGCGAGATACATGGTCTCCACATCTTCACCGTAGCGCCACTGCCATTGTTTCTCCGGCCACGGCGTCTACCCTTGTGCGGGTGACGGCTGCCCCCACAACTCCTGTCCCGACGTTCGCGTCACTGTTCGAGGCAATCACCGACAACGTCGCGCGTGTGGTGCACGGTAAGCGCCCCGAGATCGAGTTGGCCGTCGTGTGCCTGCTCGCAGAGGGACATCTCCTCATCGAGGATGTGCCCGGCGTCGGCAAGACAAGCCTTGCCAAGGCATTGGCCACGTCGCTCGAATGCACATGGAAGCGGGTGCAGTTCACACCCGATCTGTTGCCCACCGATCTCATCGGCGTCAGCATCTGGCAGCGATCCAACGAGACGTTCGATTTTCGACCCGGCCCGTTGTTCGCGAACATCGTGCTCGCCGACGAGATCAATCGAGCCTCACCCAAGACGCAGTCAGCACTCCTCGAGGCGATGGAGGAACGACAGATTTCCGTCGAGGGGCGCAGCCATCCGTTGAGCCCTCCGTTCATGGTGATCGCCACACAGAACCCCGTCGAGCAGGAGGGCACCTACCGCCTCCCCGAGAGCCAACTCGACCGGTTCCTGCTGCGCCTCTCCCTGGGCTACCCGGGCCGAGACGCCGAGCTCTCGATCCTCGACGCGCACGGGGCCAACGAGGCCATGGCCAATCTCGGTCCGGTGGTCACCGTTGCAGAGATCCTCGCGATGATCGATGCCGTACGCGGCGTGCACCTCGCCCCGGCACTCAAGGGATACCTCGTCGATCTCGCCGAGGCGAGCCGCACCCATCCGGGCATCACACTCGGCATGTCTCCTCGCGCCACGCTGCAACTGGCCCGCGCCACCCGCGCGCAGGCCGCGGCCCGTGGTCGCAACTACGCCACGCCTGACGACGTGAAATCCGTCGCCCACGCTGTGCTCTGCCACCGCCTCGTGTTGCGAGCCGAGGCCGCAGCCCGGGGGCTCACGCCCGAGCGAGCGGTCACCGAGGTGCTCGCCAGCGTGCCTGTCACCGCCGGGGGCTGACCATGCTGACCCGCCACGGTCTCGGCGCCGTCCTGCTGGCCGCGACATCTGCCGTGGTCGGTCGCCTGTTCGGCGTGCTCGAGTTGTTCGTGTTCGGCAGCGGCCTACTCGCGCTCGTAATTGCATCGGTGCTGTGGGTCCACGCGCGGCGCATCTCGCTCACCGTGGACCGGCGGGTCACCCCCGATTCGTTACATGCTGGCGACGTCGGCCGCGTGGAGTTGCGAATCGCAAACACATCACTCTGGGGTACACCACCGCTCACGCTGTGGGAACCGGTGTCGGGCATGGGCGGCGCCACCTTGCGACTCGCACCTCTTCATCGCAATGAACGCGCGGCGGCAAACTACCGTCTGCCCGTGACCCGACGCGGCACCGTCGTGTTCGGCCCGCTCACCGTCGAGCGTCGCGATCCGTTCGGTTTGTGCGCACAACGACGAGTCGTGGCTGGCACCCACGAGATCGTTGTCCTGCCGGCCCATCTGCAGCTCACCATGCCGGTGGGCATGGGGGGCTCCGGTCCGCTGGGTGATCACCTTCGGGTGCGGGCACTCGGTCGGAGCGGCAACGAGTTTCACTCGCTGCGCGAATACGTCGACGGCGATGACCTCCGCCAGATTTCGTGGCGCGCCTCAGCACGTGGCGAAACGTTGAAAGTTCGCGAGGTTGAACCCGAGGGTCTGCGGCGCTGCACCGTTGCCCTCGACAACGACAGCGCCGAGTACTCCCCCGAGGGCTTCGAACGTGCGGTGTCCGCAGCCGCAGGCGCGGTCTACGCAGCGTCGGCGGCGGGCTTGCACCTGCGATTGTTGATCGGCGCCGAGACCGACCTTCGTAACACCACCTCCTCAGCAGCAATGCTCGCCCTCGCCAACTGCTCCAGCATGCGCGACGCGCAAGCAATGCCGTTCACCGCTCCCACTGGCGACGGTCTGGGCCTGAGCGTCATCGTGACCGGCAGTCCGCAGTCGCCGAGCGTGGCGGCGGCGCGTCGTGCTCTGACACCCGCCGACGTGCTCGTGATCATTGCGTGTTCATCGGTCGCCGACGCAACCCGGGGTTTCGTCGTCGACGCCACAGGACCCGACAGCCTCGCCGGGTCGTGGGTCACGCTCACCGGCCACGGAGCATCTACGTGGCCGACGAATCCACGCGCCGCAACGGTGAGCGCATGAGCAGCGTTACCGCCTCGCTGGCGACTGCGTCGGCGGCGCCTGACGAGCTGACTCCTTCCGGCGGCGCGGCCGAGGCGGCGCGATCGATTCCTGCGACGCTTCTGCTGAGCTCGCTCAGCGCCATCACCGTCATCAGTTTCTGTCGGTTGTTTTCAAATTGGGACTTTCTAGTCCCGATGCTGACGGTCGTCGTTTGCGTACATGTCGTGGCGTGGCTCATGCGTGCCATCGGCGCCCCTGGGTACGTGGCTGTCCCGGCGTGCGTCGTGGTGTTGTTCGTAGTCATCTCGTGGAAGTACTACCCCGCAACCTTGAATGGCCCGTTCCCGAGCACAGGGACGTGGACCCAACTCGTGTCCGACCTGCGCCTCGCGCGCGGGCAGTTCCCGAGCGCAGTCGCCCCCGTCGCCGCGGTCGGCGGATTCGCCGTGGTTGCATGTGCGGCAGCGGCGTTTGCCGCGCTGCTGTCGGATGCATTCGCGTTTCGTGCGTACGGTCGCGCCGAAGCCGTGGTTCCTACTGCCGTGCTCTTCCTCTTCGCCGCAGCGCTGGGGGCAGACCGCAACCGAGTGGTCGTGACGGCGGCGTGGTTGGGCTGTGCGTTTGCCGCGGTGGCCGTGCTGCGCATCACCCACGCGCAAGCGGAGCACACATGGATCGGGTCAGGCCGACGAGTGCTCGTGAGTGTGATTCCTGTTGCCGCGCTGCTGGCCGGGTCCGCCGCCGCCACCGGCGCTTGGCTCGGCCCGCGCCTGCCCGGCGCAGGTCAGAAGGGGCTCGTCGATACTCGCCCGCACAACGATGTCACCGAGGTCCTCAGTCCACTCGTCGACATTCGCAGCAGGCTGGTGAATCTCTCAGACACCGAGTTGTTCACTGTCGCCGCCGCCGAGCCCGCGTACTGGCGCGCTACCGGACTCTCGATGTTCGACGGGTCCACGTGGAAACTCCCCGACGGCGATCTCGCCGCGGTCTCGGGCAGCTTCGCCGCATCGCCGTCGAACTCTCACGAGGTGACCCAGCAGATCCACATCGCCGGCCTCGCGGGCAGCCTGCTCCCGGCCGCCTACAGCCCGGTGCGCATCGAGGACGGCAGCGTGTACTGGGTGAGCGACAGCGGCACGCTCGTGGTTCCCAACGACGGCCTGCAGCGCGCCGTCAACTACACCATCGTGTCGTCGGTACTCGACATCAACGCCGACGAACTCAGCGCGGCAAGCTCCGCTCGTGCACCGGGTGCGTCGATGACGGAACTGCCGGCAGACTTCCCACAATTGGTCACCCAGGCTGCGATCGACGTGACCGCAGGAGCCGATACCACCTACGCCAAGGCGCTGGCATTGCAGGACTGGTTCCGCACACAGTTCACCTATGACCTCACCGTGCAGCGCGGCCATAGCGACGACGCACTCGTCAATTTCCTGAGGACCCGCCGAGGCTATTGCGAACAATTCTCGGGAGCGTTCGCATCGATGGCGCGCTCGCTCGGGATACCGGCCCGCGTGGCGGTTGGCTTCACTCCCGGCGATCTCGGCCCCGACGGGCGGTATCACGTCTATGGTCGAAATGCCCACGCATGGCCCGAGGTGTGGTTCGACGGTGTCGGATGGGTGGCCTTCGAACCCACGCCAGGGCGCGGCCAGCCGGGCTCGCAGCAATACACCGGCGTGCCGCCGCTGCAGGCGAGTGCCACCTCACCAGGAGGCGTCGCTCCCGGCACGGTGCCGGCGCCCACGGCCACCACGGTCGCCGACGGGGCGGTCACGACGACGGCACCAACAACGACTCCGAGTGCGCCGTCCACAACAGTGGCGCCTCCACCCGTGCGTCGCGGCGCCGGCTCCAGCGGCGCCACGTCCGTTCTGGCACTCGTGGTCGGCATCGCCGCTGCGCTTGCGCTGATCTGGGTTCTCGCGATGCCCGCGCTGGTCAGGCAGCTTCGGCGCACACGCTCGGGCCATACGCCGATCGAGGAGATCGAAGGGAGCTGGCAACGCACGACACAGGCACTCGGGCTCGTCGGGCTCTCACGACTCCCTGATGAAACACCGCTCGAGTACGCGCACCGTGCTGGTGCCGCTGCAGGCATCGATCGACGATGCCTGCACGAATACGCCGAGTATGCAACTGCGGCGACCTACGGGGGACTCGGCGACGATGCCACGGTCGCCCGATGTGGCGAGATGTCCGCGGAGATCGTGCAATCGGTGAAGGATCTCCTCGGTGGCCGGGACCGTGTGCTGTCGTGGTTCGATCCGAGACGTGCTGGTCTGCTGGCATCGCCGTAACAATCGCCGACGTCGTAACGATCGATGACACAAGAGCTCAGTGAGCTTTTGGTCCACCCATGGGCCGCCCAGAGCGGCGACGGAGTTCGTCGGGTATGCGACTCAACTGATCACGTCCGCGGGCGGTGATCTCGCGCTCGAGGATTACGCCGGCCACGACCATGCCGATGAAGGCGACGAACGACAGCCACGCGCTGATTTGCAGCGCAGCAATGGCGACCGCAAGGGCGAGCACCAGTGATATGGCCGACCAGACCAGATGACGCTGAGACCCACCCGAGTTGCTGCGCTGGTTGATCTTGAGCGCGAACGAGGGATCGGCTTGGAGTTGTTCCTCGATTTGACGAAGGATGCGCTGTTCTTCTTCGGAGAGCGGCATCGTGAGTCTCCTTGTCGAGCCAATCCGCGGATGCGGGTCTGTTCGTAGTCTCACACGTTCTGAGCCGTCTGACAACGCGTACGAGACTGTCGGGGCAGACCCGGCTATTTCTGCCCGTTCGGTGCACCTGACTCACGGTCCGGGCGGTCACGGTCCGGGCGGTCGTGGTCCGGGCGGTCACGGTCCGGGCGGTCGTGGTCGGGCCCCCATTGCTGCGCCCCGCGTCGCACGAGGCGCAGCCCGCGCGCGCTCACCGTGCTCGCTGGCCCGATTGCGGTGTCACCGAATCGCTGCCGAATCGCGTCGATGGCCGCCGTTGCCTCGGTCCAGTCGGTACTCGGCGGTTGGGCGGCCTGGTGGTCTGGCGCGTCCGAAAGCAGGTCGTCGAAACGAAGTTGCTCCACGGGTTCGCCGAAATTCGACGCGTGCACGCCGATGAGGCGTACCCCAGGCGTCGGATCCACGTTCGACAACAGTGGATCGACCGCGGCGATGATGGCCGTCGCTGTCGCTACAGGGGACGCCAACGTAGTGGAGCGCGTGATCGTGGCAAACCCGGCAAAGCGAACCTTGAGGGTGAGTGTTCGCGCCCCCACACCAGCGCCGCGAAGTCGCGAAGCGACCCCGTCGCTCAAGCGCACGAGTTCGGTGCGCAGTTCGCTCAACTCGTGCAGGTCGCGAGCGAACGTCTCCTCGTGACCGATCGATTTCATCGCCCGATCGGTTTCCACCGGACGGTCGTCACGAGCGCAGGACAGTGCAAAGAGATGCCGCCCGCTCGCCCGGCCGAGCGCCGACACCAGCGACGCCTCGCCAAGTGCGTTGAGGTCACCGACGGTCTTCACGCCGAGTCGCTGCAGACGTTCGAGTGTTGCAGGTCCCACACCCCAGAGCGCCTGGACCGCAAGCGGGTGGAGGAATTCGATCTCCCGTCCGGGCACGACCTCGAACACACCGAAGCCCGCCAGCACTCGGTCTGGCGTCACGCGGGGCTTGGCTGCGACAGATGCCAGTTTGGCGAGGAACTTGTTCGGTGCCACGCCGACCGAGCACGAGAGCCCGAGTACCGATCCGACACGCTCACGGATCTGACGTCCGATCGTCGCGCCATCGCCAAGCAGCCGACGCGCTCCGGTCACATCGAGGAAGGCCTCGTCGAGCGACAGTGGCTCGATGAACGGCGTGGCCTCGCGAAAGATCTCGTGGACCTGCTTACTGACCTGCGCGTACAGGTCGTGATTTCCGGGCAGGAAAACCGCGTTGGGGCAGAGGCGGCGCGCGGTGGAACCCGGCATCGCCGAGTACACCCCGAATCGCCGCGCCTCGTACGACGCCGCGGCCACTACCCCACGGGGGCCGGTACCGCCCACCACCACTGGCTGACCGACGAGTTCGGGCCGACTGAGCAGCTCGACCGAGACGTAGAACGCATCCATGTCCACGTGCAGGATCGTCCGCCGCGGAGCACGGTCAGTCATTGCAGTACTTGCTCCACGTGCGATGTGGAACGATCAGATCCGGTCACTACGAAGGCAAACGGTTCGATGGGGCGCAGTCCGTTCTCGATCCACGCCAGAACCGGCACACGCACCCACAGCGGTGAGTCGGCGAGCAGTTCGGCCACGTCGACGAGATCGACGAAGAGCGCCTGTTCCACGATGCCGTCGGGATCGTCGAGAGCGATCTCACCGTGCGTCCGGGTGGCGAACCATGACTGGACCGACATCTGCCAACCCATGTCGGGCGCATCGACGGTGACCATGTAGTGGCAGCCAGTCCACTCGGGCACGTGCAGACCAGTCTCTTCGCGAACCTCGCGCGTGATCCCGCTGATCACCGACTCGCCGTCGTCGATCACGCCACCGGGAGGTGTCCACTCCAAGGTGCCCTGTCGACGACGGTTCGCCGCAAGCAGCAGTTGATTGTCGACGAGAATGAGACCACCGCCCACTTGAAAAGAACGCACGGCTCGATTCTCGCACGCACGCGACCCGAACTCATTGCGCGACCGCGCCACGCAACGGCGCACGGTGGCAGTTCGGCTACTCAGCCACCCTGGATGCGCCGCTGACGTCGTCCGCGCCGGTCGTCGACCCACAGCGTGAGCACGAGCACGAGGGCTTCCTTGACGATGTTCTGCGACATCTTCGACTGACCGAGAGTGCGGTCGCGGAACGTAATCGGGATCTCCACGATCTTGCCGCCGGCGCGAACGAGGCGGTGCGTCATTTCGATCTGGAAGCCATAGCCATCGGCGCGCACTGTCTCGAAATGCATTTTGTCATCGAGCGACGACGAGCGATAGGCGCGGTATCCAGCAGTCGCGTCGTTGATGGCCAGGCCGAGAACGCCCGATGCATACCGGTTGCCCCAACGCGAGAGCATGCGCCGCTTCCGTGGCCAGTTCTCGGTGATTCCACCCGGCACATATCGGCTGCCGACGGCGAGATCGACCCCATGTTCCACGGCCGAGATGAGCGCGGGAATCTCTACAGGGTCATGGGAGAAGTCAGCATCGATCTGGACGCAGATTTCGGCGCCGGCATCGATCGCGGCGCGGATACCCGCCCGGTACGCAGCACCGAGACCGTGCTTGCCAGGACGCCGGAGCACGCTGATGTCGCCGAGCGAATCGGCCAGGCGAGCAGCAATGTCGGCCGTGCCATCGGGGCTGTTGTCGTCGACCACGAGAATCCCGACCGCAGGCGCGTGCTCACGAATAGATCGACACAGCGCTTCGATGTTGTCGGCCTCGTTGAAGGTGGGCACGATGGCCACAGAACGCACGGCGGTCAGCCTAATGGGGGCATCGGTTCGGCACAGCAACCCCCTACGATGTGGGCGTGTCAGATCGTTCAGACCCGCGTCCGCTCTCTGCGCTTCCGTCTCCGGCTGCCCGTGCCGCTGCGTTTGCCGCCATCCTCCTCGGCGGCCTGGCCGGCGGACTCATCGGTTACAGCCTTGTCCGCGTGCAATGCAGCGGGCAGTGCGCAGTTGGGCGTGGCCTTGGCGCATTCGTGGGTACCGCCGTTGCGGGTATTGGCATGAGCGTGGTCGCTGTGCTGGTACTCCGTGCGCTCGGCGAGTGGCGCGACCTCGAGGATCGCCGCCGCCAATCGGGCCAGAGCTGATGGCCGACTCGCTCCAATCGCAACTGCGCGTCCTCGCCTGCGACCTCGCGCTGCGCGCCGGCGAGTTGATCCGAACCGGACGCCGCAGCGGGATCGGCAACGTCGACACCAAATCGTCGACGACCGACATGGTCACCGCATTCGACCGCGCCTCTGAGGCGCTCATCGTGCACGCGCTCCGAGAGCAACGCCCCGACGACGCGATCATCGGCGAGGAGGGCACCGCTGATGCAGGCACGAGCGGCGTGCGCTGGCTCATCGATCCCATCGATGGCACCACCAATTTCTTCTACGACCTCCCTGGCTACGCCGTGTCGATTGCGGCCGCCGATCACGAAGGAACGCTGGCTGGGGCCGTGTACGTACCGGCCACTCACGAATTGTTCAGCGCCGCACGAGGCGAGGGCGCCACACTCAACGATGCGGCGATCCACTGTTCATCCACGAACTCGGTGTCGAACACGCTGCTCGCCACCGGGTTCAGTTACTCGGCCGACGTGCGCCGCCGCCAGATGCGCCGCCTGCAGCACATCATCGGCGAGGTACGCGACATTCGCCGATGTGGGGCTGCTGCGGTGGACCTCTGCAACGTGGCGTCCGGCCGGGTCGACGCCTATTTCGAAGAACACCTCGGTCCGTGGGATCTCGCGGCGGGCGAGCTGATCGCCCGCGAGGCCGGATGTGTGAGCGGCGACCTACGCGGCCACGCCGTGCGGCCCGGTGAGGTGCTCGTCACCAACGCCATGTTGTTCGAACCGATACGCGCGCTCATCAACCACGCCGACGCCCTCTGCGCCGAGGCGACCTGAAGGAATACACCGATTTTCGTCGATATCGCACCGAGATGTCTGTGGATACGGCATCATGGCAGACGTGGGAACACGAATCCTGACCGTTGAGGACGACGAGCGCATCCGTACCGCAGTGAAACTCGCGCTCGAGGACGAAGGCTGGACCGTCGACGAGGCCGGGAGTGGCGAGGAAGCAATCGATCTGTTCCATCGCGCAGCACCCGATGTGGTGCTGATCGACATCATGCTCCCCGGCATCGACGGATTCGAACTGTGTCGTCATCTCCGCAAGACCAGCGATGTCCCGATCGTCATGGTCACCGCGCGCGCCGACACCCACGACGTGGTGGCCGGTCTCGAAGCTGGCGCCGATGATTACCTCACCAAACCGTTCGCGCCCAAGGAGCTCTCCGCACGCATTCGGGCGCTCCTGCGCCGCATCCGGCCGATGAGTCCGGGGCACGCCAAGCTCGTCTTCGGTGATCTCGAGATCATTCCCGAAGAGGGCAAGGTCACGCGAGCCGGTGTCGAATTGCATCTCACCAAGACCGAATTCCGCCTGCTCGTCGAACTCGGGCAGAGCCCTGGCCGTGTCTTCAGTCGCGAGTCGCTGCTCGACAAGGTGTGGGGCTACGACTACTTCGGTGATGGCCGGCTCGTCGATGTGCACATCAGGCGTCTGCGCACCAAAGTCGAGTCCGACGCAGCCAACCCCCGTCACGTGGTGACGGTTCGAGGGTTGGGTTACCGACTGCAGTCGTGACCGAAGTCGAACAAGCCCCACCGCCTGATTCGTTCTGGGTCCGGGTGGGCCGCAAACTGGCGCGGTTCAGGCCGCAGCGGGTGGGTCTGCGCACGCGTATCCTGCTGATCTTCACGATGGGCTTTCTGATCCTGTCGGTCTTCCTTGCGACGATCACCTACGGCTTCACTCGGAGCACGCTCGTGAACCAGCGCGACCGGGCCATTGTCGAACAGGCATACCGCAATGCAGGAATCGCGTTGAGCGACCTCCGACAGTCGCCGCCCTCCGCGCAGCCCGTCATCGACAACCTCTCCCGGCTCGGCATCGGGTACCCATTGCTGAACTATCGCGACGTGTGGACCGCTGGCTCGGCACGGTTCGGCCCCGAGGCAGTACCGAGCGCGCTCAAGGACCGCGTGCTCATCGACGGCGTGCCATCGCGCATGATCACCACAGTCAGCGGCGAGCGAATGCTTGTCGTCGGAATTCCGCTGCCCGAGGTGGGTGCCGCCTACTTCGAATTTGCGAGTATGTCCGATGTCGCTTCCACCCTGCGCAGCGTGGGCCTGTCGTTGATGTTCGCGGGCTTCATCACGACACTGTTCGGTGTCGTGCTCGGCGCCGTTGCGTCGCGTCGCGCCGTCAAGCCCCTCGGTAACGCCGCGCAGGCAGCCAAGGCAATCGCCGGCGGCCGACTCGACACCCGGCTCGAGACCACCGACGACCCGGATCTGAAACTGCTCGCCAACTCGTTCAACGACATGGCCTCCGCGCTCCAGCAACGCGTCGAACGCGATGCGCGTTTCGCCAGCGACGTGAGCCACGAACTGCGCTCGCCCTTGATGACGCTCGCCGCGTCGGTCGAGGTGATGCAGGCCCGACGTGACGAGATGCCCGAACGGGCCCAAGCCGCGCTCGATCTGCTCGTCGGCGACGTGACCCGGTTTCAGGGTCTCGTGGAGGATCTGCTCGAGATCTCCCGCTTCGATGCCGGCGCGATTCGCCTCCATCGTGAGGATCTCCTCGTCGCCGAGTTCGTGCGGCAGGCCATCGGCGTCAGCAGCCTGCCGCAGACGCCACTCACCGTCACCGAGCGCGCCGAGCGCCTGCTCATGCACGTCGACCGGCGGCGCCTTGCCCGCGTGATCGCCAACCTCATCGACAACGCTCGCCTCCACGGCGGTGGCGAACCCGAGGCCATCGTGTGCGAGGCCGACAACGAAGGCGAGCCCATCGGGCACGTATGGATCGCCGTGCAGGATCATGGAACCGGCGTGCCCATCGACGAGCGGCACCTCATCTTCGAACGCTTTGCCCGAGGTGCCGTCGCCGGCCGCCGGAGTTCCAGCGACGGCGCAGGTCTCGGCCTGGCGCTGGTCGACGAGCATGTGCGCCTCCACGGTGGCAATGTGTGGGTCGAGGATCGTCTCGATGGTGAACCAGGCGCCCGCTTTGTCATCGAGCTCCCCGCTGAGGAGTTGGGCACATGAGCGCGAGACAACGGTACCGAAGCGTGATCGCGCTGCTCGTGGGGACCTTGGCGCTTTCGGCCTGCGGCATCTCCAACGATTCGGTCCCCCGCGATATCCCCGAGGCCAATCGCTCACCGTTCATTGGCGCAGCCGTCCCGGCAACCGGTACATCGGCCGGCACCGATCGGATCTACCTCATCGCTCCCGAGCTCCCCAACCAACCCCTGCGGCTGCGCGCGGCACCACGCGACGTCGGTGCATCTGGCGAACTCCGTCTCACGTCGCTGTTCGGCGCACTGAGTGCAGCCGAGGTACAGGCCCGACTTCGCACCTCGATTCCCGAAAAGCTCGCGCTTCGCGCCGCAACGCTGCAGACCAACGGCACCCTCATCGTCGACGTCACCGATCCGATTCTCTCGCTCACCAGCACCGCGCTCATCGATGCAGTTGCCCAGATCGTGTTCACGTCAACAGAGGTACGCAACGTGCAGCGCGTGGAACTCCTCGTCGATGGCGCCGCACATCAATGGCCGGGCGGCGACGGTTCGTTGCGCACGGCACCGCTCACGGTGTACGACTTCCCCAATTTCGTCGAGACCACGCAACCCGATTTCCCCGCTGTGCCGTCACCGGCCGCGTGACCCTGCCGCCCAGCCCTGCCGCCCAGCCCTGCCGTCCAGCCCTGTAGCCCAGCATGGTCGGTGAACGCGCTGGTCAGCCGAAGAACACCGACGCAACGTTGCGGTACAGGTTGAGATCGACGGGACGCGTCTTGTTCGCTGTCTCGGCCAATGGGATGAGCATCACGTCGTCGCCACGAAGTACGGCCATATGTCCCCATGCACCCGCGTGGACGGCGTCGATGGCGGCGAGACCGTATCGGGTGGCGAGCACACGATCGAACGCCGATGGTGTACCCCCACGCTGGATGTGGCCGAGCAACACCACCCGCGTCTCGAAGCCGGTACGACCCTCGATCTCGGGCGCAAGTCGATCGGCAACGCCACGTCGGCGCACATGGCCGAAGAGGTCGTATACCTTTTCCTGGCTCGCCATCGTGCCTTCCACCGGCTCGGCACCCTCGGCTACAACGACGATGGATGCATAGCGCCCCCGTTGGTGGCGTGCCTTGAGGATGGTGCACACCTCGGCGATATCGAATGGTTGCTCGGGTATCAAGATAACCGTGGCGCCCCCCGCAATCCCAGCGTGTGTGGCGATCCAACCGGAGTCTCGCCCCATGACCTCGACCACGATCACCCGGTCATGGCTCTCCGCGGTGGTGTGCAATCGATCGATCGCGTCGGTCGCAGTCTGCACTGCGGTGTTGAAACCAAACGTGGTGTCGGTGCCGACGACATCGTTGTCGATGGTCTTGGGCACCCCGATGATGGGCAGGCCAAGGTCGCGATACAGGTTGTGCGCGACGGTCAGTGATCCGTTGCCGCCGACCACGATGAGTGCGTCGAGGCCCAGATCGTGGAACGTGGCGACCACGGTCTCGAGACCATCGGGCCGGTCGTAGGGACTCCCCCGCCGGGTGCCCAGGAGTGTGCCTCCCTTGGGCAGCATGCCGCGCATCGACCGCACGTCGAGCGGCATCATCCGCCGGTCCATGACACCGTCCCACGCATCGAGGAAGCCGATCAGCTCGTCGCCGTGCTCCATCTCGCCCTTGCGAACCACGGCGCGGATCACCGCATTCAGCCCAGGGCAATCGCCACCACCGGTAAGCAGACCAACTCTCATGACCCCAGACGATAGGCGCGAACGTGCGCTGCGACGTACTGGCATGGTAGGAACTGTGCATGGCGTGGGACTCCTCCAGACCGGTACCGTGGCGCCGGTTGTTTCGTGAATGGCTGATCTACATCGCGATTGCCAGCGTGGCGTTTCTGATCATCCTTCGCGACCGTTTGAACGCGTCGATCTTCATTGGTCTCTTTGCTAGCGGTCCGATGTATCTGCTGTTCGGCGCGGTGCTCGCCAAGTTCGGCTATGCACGAAAGAACTACAAGGACCTGCGCGCGGAACGCGAACGCTCTGCTGCGGCGAAGTCCGCGGCAGCGAGCGCGTCGACCCCGGGTTCAGCCAACGCACGCACGCGACCCGCACCGACCAAACGCACCTCCACGGGACCGTCCCAGCAGCGCAAGGGCTCCAAGCCCAAGCGTCGTTGACGACCGGCCAGTGCCGCTACGGTGTTGCAGCGATGACCGCCGACAACACATGCGTCCTCGCCCTCGATGCCGGCACCACCGGTGTGCGCGCCCGCGCGGTGTTCGCCGACGGACGGCCGCCGATCTCGTCGTATCGTGAGTTCCCGCAGTACTTCCCCCAACCCGGGTGGGTCGAGCACGACGCGCTCGAGATCTGGCAAGCCGCTCAGGAAACCCTGCGCGACGTCGTGACGCAACTCCAGCAGCTGCCCGTCGCAATCGGTATCACCAACCAACGCGAGACCGCGGTGGCTTGGAGTCGCAGCACCGGCCTACCACTGCATCGAGCCATCGTCTGGCAGGATCGACGCACCGCGCCGCGATGTGATCAACTCACCGAGCAGGGCGCGCTCGCACTCGTGCGCGAACGAACCGGGCTCGTGCTCGATCCATACTTCAGCGGAACGAAGTTCGAATGGATGCTCCACGAGGGCGGCATCCCCGCCGATGACGACCTCGCCCTCGGAACCATCGACTCGTGGCTGTTGTGGAACCTCACGGGTGGCGCGGTGCACGCCACCGACCCATCGAACGCGAGTCGTACGATGTTGTTCGACATCCGCGCGCTCGCCTGGGACAGCGAACTCTGTGACCTGCTACACGTACCGATGTCATCCCTTCCGCAGGTGATGCCATCGAGCGGTCGCTTCGGACTCACCGGTGCCCACTTCGGACTGCCAGCAGGAATCCCGGTATCGGGCATCGCCGGCGATCAGCAGAGCGCGCTGTTCGGGCAGGCCTGCTTCACCCCGGGAATGGCCAAGAACACCTACGGCACCGGCAGTTTCGTGCTACTCAACGTAGGCGACACCTGTCCCCCGCCCGCTGAGGGAATGCTCACAACCGTGGCCTGGACCCTGGCCGATGGCACCACGACCTACGCGCTCGAGGGCGCGATCTTCGTCACGGGTGCCGCCGTGCAGTGGCTGCGCGATGGACTGCAGATCATCTCCACCAGCGCGGAGATCGGGCCGCTCGCCGAGAGCGTCGACGATACAGACGGTGTCTATCTCGTGCCGGCGTTCACTGGCCTCGGCAGCCCGTGGTGGGACCCCTACGCACGTGGCACCATTGTGGGCATCACCCGCGGCACCGGACGGGCCCACATCGCTCGGGCGGTGGTGGAGTCCATCGCCTATCTCGTGCGCGATGCCGTCGATGCCATGACGGCCGCGTCCGGCACAGCGTTGCACGACCTCCGTGTCGATGGTGGCGCCTCGGTGATGAACATGTTGTTGCAGATGCAAGCAGATCAGCTCGGCGTCACAGTTCGACGACCGGCCGATCAGGAGACCACCGCGTTGGGCGCCGCGTTCCTCGCTGGCCTCGCCGAGGGCGTGTGGCCGTCGCTCCAAGCCATCACCGACCAGTGGCAACTCGACGCTGAATTCCAGCCGGCCGAGGACCGCACGTTCGCCGATGCGCTGCACGAACAATGGTTGCGCGCCGTCGAGCGCAGCCGCGGTTGAGGCGGGCCCAGTCAACTCAGCCCAGTCAACTCAGCCCAGTCAACTCAGCCCAGTCAACTCAGCCCAGTCAACTCAGCCCAGTCCACTCAGCCCAGTCCACTCAGCCCAGTCCAATCAGCCCAGTCCACTCAGCCCAGTCCAATCAGCCCAGTCCACTCAGCCCAGTCCACTCAGCCCAGTCAACTCAGCCCGGTCCACTCAGCTGGCGAGGAGCGCTTCGGCGACGCGACCCAGCAGCGCGACTTGCTGACGTTCGCGTGCATGGAACGGGCGATCGCTGCGCCCCGCCGCAACCGAAACCCCTGCCGCGTCGAGGTGTACCCACACGACGTCGCTCGGTGATGATTCGCCGTGCACACCCGGGGGCAGGTGTCGACTCCCGGCCAGGAATGCCGCGAGCCACGCAGTGTCGGGCGGCGAACCCCGTTCGACCAGGGTCGTGAGGCCCCCACCGTCGGTGTCGTCACCGGCGCCCATCGCAACCGCCCATGATCCATCGACGAGGTGGCGCAGTTGGTCGCACAACTGATCGAGCCGCTAGTCTGCGTCTGTCTCGGCAAGAATCGCCGCTGCCTCGAGCGCAACCATCGCGGCATCGGGTCGATCGGCCTCGATGGGACGTACGACCTCTACCGCAACGCCATCGACCTGGCTGATCTCGGCGACCAACATCGAGAGGGTCACCTCGTCGGGCACACTCACGACCAACTCGTCGATGGCGCTTCCTCCGCCGCGTTCGAGGATCTCGATCCCGACCACATCACCACGGACGCCGCCGATGCGACTCGCGACCTGACCGAGGGCACCGGGACGATCGGGTAGCCAGACTCGCACGACGAACGAATTCATCCCGTCACCGTAACGATCGATGGCGCGCGTGATGTGGCGACCGTGTAACGACTGCGTGAACGAATCGTCGAGTCAACCGAGCTTGGGCAGACCCTTTTTCAGGTTACGAATGCCCTGATGTATGCGCTGTTCGTTCTCGATGAGGGCGAACCGTGCGAAGCCTTCGCCGCCGGGGCCGAAGCCCAATCCGGGCGACAGCGCGACGTCGCAGTCGCGCACCACGAGTGAGCAGAACTCCACCGAGGTGAGATCGCTATAGGGCTCGGGAATGGGCGCCCAGACAAACATCGAGCCCCTCGGCTTGGGCATGTCCCACCCAATACGGCCGAGTCCGTCGATGAGCGCGTCACGACGACCCTGATAGATCTCGCAGACCTCCTCGGGATAATCAGACGCCTCGTTCATCGTGACGGTCGCCGCGATCTGCACAGGCTGGAACATGCCGTAATCGAGGTAGCTCTTCAGCTTCACCAATGCTTGCACGACCTCTTTGTTGCCCACGAGGAAGGCGCAACGCCAGCCGGCCATAGAGAAGCTCTTGGTCATGCTGTAGAGCTCGACGGCGCACTCCTTGGCTCCCTCGGCCTGCAGGATGGACGGCGGCTGATAGCCATCGAAACCGACGTCGGCGTACGCGAAGTCGTGCACCACAATCATTTCGCGTTCGCGACAGAAGTCGACGACCCGCTGCATGAAGTCGAGATCGACCACGGCGCCGGTGGGATTGTGCGGGAACGAGATCACGAGCACCCGCGGCTTTGGCCAACCCACGTCGTACGCCGTAGTGAGATTCTCGAAGAAGTCGCCGGTGAAGTCACCCTGCACGCGCTGGTCGGCGAGATGGCGCATGGGCACCTGGCGCAAGTCGGCACCAGCGAACAGCGGTCCGTAGATGTGGATCGGGTAGCTGGGGCTGGGCACGATGGCAGCGTCGCCCCGGTCGAGCAGCACCCACATCAAGTGGCTGAAGCCCTCCTTGGAGCCAATGGTGTTGGTGATCTCCAGTTCGGGGTCGAGCACCACGCCCCACTTGCGCTCGTACAACGCGGCCACGGCCTCGCGCAGCTTGGGCAGGCCGCGACTGACCGAATAGCGGTGGTTCTTCGGGTTCTGTGCGGCCTCGATGAGCTTGTCGACGGCAATCTGCGGCGAGGGAATATCGGGGTTGCCGAAGCCGAGGTCGATCACGTCTGCGCCTGCTCGCCGTGCCTCGATCTTCAAGTTGTTGATGATCGTGAAGACATACGGTGGCAGATTGGTGATGCGACGAAATTCCATACGAACACGACGCTAGTTGCTGCGGAGTGCCGGACCGCAGCCGGTTTCATGAACAGTCGGGATGGCCCATCGGTTTCGTCGCGTCTGTGCCACGATGTCGGGATGGCAAAGGAACCCAGCGACGGATGCATTCATGTCGTCATCGAGATTCCCCGCGGCAGTCGCAACAAATACGAGATCGACCACGACACCGGCAAGGTCTTCTTGGACCGCCGCCTGTTCACGGCCACCACGTATCCCGCCGACTACGGATTCATCCCCGACACCCTCGGTGGCGACGGCGACCCGCTCGACGCACTGGTCCTGCTCGAGGATCCGGTGTATCCGGGGGTGTGGGTCGAGGCTCGACCCGTTGGCGTGCTGTTCATGCACGACGAGGCCGGCGAGGACGCCAAGATCCTGTGCGTGCCGCCACGCGAGCCGCGTTGGGCCGATGTGCAGGACCTCGACGACCTCACTCCCCAACTCGTCGCCGAGATTCAGCATTTCTTCGAGGTCTATAAGGCTCTCGAACCGGGCAAGACCTCATCTACCGCAGGTCTTGCGGGCCGCGACGCCGCATGGGCCGAGATACACAAGGCCCGCGCGAACTATCCCGGCCGCGCCCACTGACGGTGTGCTTGGGCGCTTCGCGCGCCAACGATTGGCGCGACCCGCGCTCAAGCAGGCAGGGGACACCAGGTCCGGGCGGCTCGGCGCTCGGATTCAGCGCATGGTGCTGGGGAGCAACGCAGCGCCAATGGCACCAGCACGCTCGCCCAGATCCGCAAAACGCAGTACAGGATGCCGACGATGCTCGGGCGAGTACAGCAACGCTGTGAACGCGTGCTCGATTCGCGGCAGGAAGAGATCGTGGTCGGCGGCCAGACCTCCGCCGAGCACGATGCATGCAGGGTCGAGCACATTGGTGAGGTTCACCAAACCGAGCGCCACCCAGCGCGCGAACTCGTCGATCACGGCGAGCATCGCTGCATCACCAGCTCGGGCTGCCTGCACAACGTCTTCGCCGCGCCGACCGCCAGCGAGCATCTGCAGCCCGCTTCCCGATGCATATCGCTCCCAGCAGCCACGCCGTCCGCACGCACACCGTGGACCATCGGGCTGCACCACCATGTGCCCGAACTCGCCGGCAAAGCCGTTGGCGCCGCGCTGCACCTTGCCGCCGGAGACCATGCCGCCGCCGATACCGGTGCCGAGCGTGACCACGATGACATCGTCGAATCCACTCGCCGCGCCGAGTTGCCATTCGGCCAGGCAGGCGCAGGTGGCATCGTTGTCGACGACGACTCGGCGACCCAAGGCCTCCGACAGTCGCGGACCGACCGCCACGTCGAATGCATCCACGAGGTTCGGTGATGCACGAATGACGCCGTCGCGGGTCACGAGCCCGGGAACGCCGACACCGAGAGTGTCGTAGCCCACACCGTCGACATCGGCGAGTTCTTGGGCGAGTTCGATCAGCCCGCTGATGAGCGCGTCGTTGCCCTTCGGAGTCGGCCGACGCAACTCGACGACCACCTCACCGGCGTGATCGAGGACCACGCCGAGGAATTTCGTCCCGCCGACATCGATGCCGGCTGAGCGGATCACAGCGGAGCGAGCGTCACAGTTCGGCACGAACCTTGAGCTCGCGAACAGTATTGAGGATGCGCTGTTCGGCGCGGCGCTTCACGAAACCGGGTAGCGGCACGACCAGTTCAATGGCGAGGTCGTACCGAATCTCGGTACCGCCTTCGGCGATGTCGGCCAGTGTGTAGGCACCGTCGATGGTACGCATGATGTCGCCTCGCAACATGTGCCAGCCCAATACGTGCGGGGCCTCGGCGTAGTCGTAGCTCAGCGTGTAGTGCGTGCTACGGCCGAGGGCGGACGTGCGGAACTCCACCTCGATGGCGCGTCCCTGTTCGTCTCGCGTGCGAATCGTGGCTTCTTTCACGTCCTTGGCCCATTCGGGGTAACGCTCGAAGTCGGTGGCGATCTCCCACACCCGGGCGATCGCCGCGGACGTGGTGATGGTCTGGAAAGCGGTCTCAGCCATGGCGTGAAGTCTGCTCTATCTCGTCGTTCGATGGGGGGACACTCGCGGAATTCGTCGTGGTCACTCGCTGACGGGGCGAGAACGTGCCGTATTGCGCGCACCACAGGCCGTTCAACCCCAGCCCGAACATGGGGACTAGGATGCCGAACGCGAGCGTGGAGCCGGGGCGACCATCGGTGCTACTGCGGGCGATGGCCGCGCTCAGGCTGGTGACGGTCTGCACGATGAGCGAGCCGTTCATCACCCGCTTCACCTTCTTCGGGGTGGATGGCCCAGACAGGAAATACAGCTGCGTGACGGCGATGTCGTCGTCGCGACTGCGCTGCACGGCGGTCCAATAGCTCCAGAGGAAGGCAAACACGCCAATGGCGAAAAGGCCGAGCGCAATCACGACGCCGATCAGGCGCGCTGGCTGTATGAAAATCACCGCCGCAGCAACCGAGGACACCACGAACATCACAGTTCCCACGACGTTTACGCGCAGGATCAGACTCGACGAGCCCGATACTTCGTTGTCCTGCATGGAACCCATCATGCCAGCGCCCCCAGCGATTTGCCCAGCCGCTGCGCGAGCACGTCGTAGGAGAACTCGGTCACAGCACGCTCACGTGCGGCGCGTCCCATCGTGGCGCGTCGTGTTGGATCGTCGAGCAGGGCCTCGAAGGCGCGAGCCACTTCGCGGTGATCATCGGGGCGGCGCACGACGATGCCGGTCAGCCCGTCGGCCACGGCTTCAGCGGCACCGCCCGAATCGCCAGCAACCTGGGCAACGCCACAGGCCGCGGCCTCGACGAACACGATGCCGAAGCCCTCCTGTTCGAGGCCGCCCCATCGATTTCGACAGACCATTGCATAGATGTCGGCGCATCCGTACAGACGCGGGAGATCGTCATTGCTCACGCGCCCGAGGAAGCGCACTGGCGCATCGAGTTCGCGTGCCAGACCAACGAGTCGGGCGAGATCACGGCCACCACCGGAAATGGCGAGGAGCAGGTCGGGTCGAGATGTCTTCAGCATCGCCGCGGCGCGAATTGCGGTGTCGAAACCCTTGCGGGGTACCAGCCGGCTGATGCTGACGATGAGTTCCGCATTGTGCGGCAACCCGAAGTGAGCACGGGACTCCGCACATTCAGCCGCTGTCAGCGGATGGAACCGATCTGTATCGACCCCCGGAGGCACCACGGTGATGGGCAGAGCGACACCGGCCGCGCGCTCGGCCTCACGCGCCGGATACCCGCCAGCGGCAACGATGTGGTGGGCATTGCGCAGCACGTATCCGAGCGTCTGCTTACTGCCGGGGAGCCGACCGGGCACGGTGACCTCGGCCCCGTGCAGCACCACGTCGTAGGGCAGATCGAGCGATGGGCCGACCAGTCCCAGCGGGAGCGCGGGGTCGAGTACCACCAGTTCGGCACCGAAGTCGCGCGCCATGTCGTTGATGCGGCGCGCCATCAGCGGATGTGGCAGGAGTACGGGCTCGCGAACCCGTTCGATTCGGAACGCCTGCTCTGCATCGAACGCATCGCTGCCGGGATACGGACTGGTGAGTACGGCGAACGAGTCCGGCGGGAGGCGACGCCACCACTCCCACAACAGCGATTGGATACCACCGATCTTGGGAGGGAAGTCATTCGTGACGAGCAGGTGCTTCATGGGCGAGCCGCGAGGAGTTCGTCGGTGACGGCGGGATCGGGGTCAGAGGCGGCAAGCATGTGGTGGCATCCGAGTTGTGCTGCTGCCCACACTGCATGGACGCGCAGGATCGGTTCGGAGTCCACAAGGTAGCGGTGCAGAACCGCCTGAACGTGCGCGTCGTCGCCGGCTCCGCTGTTGCCCAACGCAACCAGCGCATTGCGCCGCAGCCAGAGCGGGTTGCGATCAGCGAGATACCAGCGACCGTATGACTGCATCAAGGATTCGTCGCTCGCATCGAGCAGGTCGACGAGCGACACCCACGCCTGGACGTGGTTCGACTGATTGGGCTCGACCCGACGCTCGAAACGCACGGTGGGCGGACACACCACCTGGCATTCATCGCAGCCGTAGATGCGATCGCCGAGCGCTGCTCGGAACTGGCGCGGGAATACACCTGGACGCTGGAGCAGCCATGCCAGACAGCGACCCGCGTCGACCACACCCGGCGCCACGATCGCCGCCGTGGGGCATCCATCGATACAACGCGTGCAGGATCCGCAACCGTCGGCAACAGGTTCGCTGGCAACGGGCAACGGTGCCGTAGTGATCACCGAACCGAGCACGAAGAAGCTGCCCGACCCCGGCACCATGATGTTCGCGTTCTTACCGAACCACCCAAGACCCCCGAGCCACGCCGCCTCGCGGTCGACGACCGAGTTGTCATCCGCGAAGGCAACGGCTTTGTAGCCACTGGACCGCAACCGTTGGGTGATGGCCGCCAGCCCGATGCGGAGCGGTTCGTAGTGGTCGACCCAGGCGTAGCGCGCCACAGAGCCGAACGGGCCGTGCTCGTCGGCCGGTTGCGCCGGCTGCTCGAGCACATAGCTGCGTGCGGCCACCACCATCGCCTGTGCGCCGGCCACCGCCAACGATGGATCGGTGGACCGCTGCGGGTTGCGGTAGGTGAATTGCATGGCATCGGCCAGACCATCACGTTTGCGTTGCATCAACGCGTGACGTGCCCGATGCATGATCGATGCAGGCGCAATGCCCACATGATCGAGCCCGAACTTCGCGCCGAGGGCGCGCAGCGACGATACGTAGGCATCGTCGATCTGTTCAGGAACCTGTCGCGATGCCACGGTGGCGAAGCGTAGGCACCAAACCGGCTTCTGCAAACAAACGCACGGCGCGCTGTTCGGCCAGGTCGAACACGACGGCCGTGTATCCGCCATAGACACCCACATCTGCACCCACATCTGCACCCACATCTGCACTGGCAGCGTGGCCATGGTAGGGGCCGGAGGATTCGCAGACGAAGGTGACGACGCAGTCGGCACACGTAGACGTTTGACGCATGATGCAGTCGCCACAGTTGATGATGAGGTTGTTCATTGCACGCTCCAGATGTTGTCGGTCTCCACGCATTGACACCATGACAGAGGGGTGTTGCATCGTTGCGTGGAGCGCAACCGCGGCCCGGTTCGCTGACGGGCCTATTTGGAGACGGGGCTACTTGGAGACGGAGCGCCCGGCGGCGGCGAGCAGGGTGTCGGATGACAACACATTCACGCCGAGCGGACGTACATCGTTTGCGATCTCCCGATCGTTGGTGACCACGACAACTGGAGTCGATAGCGGGAGGGCGGCAACCGCTGACCGGATGACATCGTCGGCAATCACACCAGCGGGCGAGTACTGCACCCGGATGAGTCGGCGTCGAGCAGATGCACCCACGACGTCGGCACCGTCGAGGATCATCCGAACATCGGTGCCGAATCGGCGCGCCAGTTCTTCGAGCGCATCGATGCAGCATTCGCGCTGTTCGATGAGCGCCAGATGCGGCCACCCGAGCTTGGCGACGTTGTAACCATCGACGATTGCCACCACCTGAGGGGTGCGTAGGAGATGTACGGCGGCCGCGACCGAATCGCCGTACATGCCCCCGGGAATCGCGATGGGCTTGCGTTGCGCACCTCGCCGCTGACCCGACTTCGCTGAAGGCTGACTGGTACGCGCTGGCTGTGCGGTCGACCCGTGAGCGAGCGCACCGGCAGCCGCCGTCAGAGCCTCGGCAAGGCCACGAGTTGCGGCGGCCGCCTGACGAAGCGCATCTGCGGCATCGGCATTGCCCGGCGCCGGGTCGATGGCGACCACCTCGCCGAGCACCGGCAACGGAGCCGCTTCTGCGGCACGATGCGCGAGCAGCCCGTCGCGAAGGACCTCGAGCGAACGAACCGAATCGGTGGCCCCAGCGGCCGCCACGGTCGCGTGATCAGCGCGTTCGGTCTCGGATGCGAGCGCAGCTCGTAGCTTGGCGACTTCGCGTTGCAACTGCTCGAGGTCGCGACGTGCGCCAGCAGCGTCGGCGGTTGCGGCCGATGCCAACGCGACGGCTTTCTCGCGACGCGAGTGCTCGCGGGCGATGTCATCGCGCTGCGCCAACAACTCGGCGGTCGCGCGGGCAGTGGCCTGCTCCGCCGCCTGACGACGACGTTCGGACTTACGCAGGGCCACCTCGGCTGACTCCGCTTCCGCTGCGGCGCGCGCTGCCTCCTGGAGTTCAACGACCCGGGACTGCCACCCGTCATT
Organism: Actinomycetota bacterium; assembly: GCA_043753895.1. Lineage (GTDB taxonomy): Bacteria > Actinomycetota > Acidimicrobiia > Acidimicrobiales > Ilumatobacteraceae > WLMZ01. Next base: position 26,287 of record JAYUWK010000053.1, on the reverse strand, counting down.
GCGCTGTAGCCAGACAATACCGAGCTCGTCGACCAAGTCCAGATTGGCGACAAGGCCGAGGCGATCACGGAACTCCTCATCGGCCACAATCGCTCGTCGAACCAGAGGCAACGATGTCTTGTCCAGTTTCTGGAAACGTAAGAATGGCTTCAGCGCCGCCGGAAACGGCAGTGGGGGCCGCAACTTCTGACCCTCCGCCGCGAGTAACACGGCGAACTCGAGCGCGGCACGAAGGCCGGCATCGGCAAGGCCCGTAACGTCGGTTGGTCTGGACGGCGCTTCGTCGACAGTGTCGATGTTGCTGCTGTCGGAGGCCATGCGCACATCGTACTGCCACCTGCCCAAAGCGCCCATCCTTGACAGCGAACGCACGTTCGTGATTCTGTATCGGGATGCAACGTACGTTCGACGATCTTGGTGTACCACTCAACGACGTCACCTTCTGTGTGATCGATCTCGAAACCACCGGTGGCGACCGCAACAACGACGTCATCACCGAGGTGGGCGCCATCAAGGTGCGCGGCGGGGTGTGCCTGGGCACCTTCCAAACGCTGGTCAATCCGGGCCGGGCAATTCCCCCCACCATCACGATGCTGACCGGCATTTCCGATGCCATGGTCGTGCCGGCACCGCGCATCGAGGGAGTGCTCGTGTCGTTGCTCGAGTTCTGCGGTGACTCTGTGATCGTGGGCCACAACGTGAGATTCGACGTGGGCTTTCTCAACGCCGCGCTCGCCCGCTCCGGTCGGCCGACGCTGAAGAACGCCACAGTCGACACGGTTGCTCTCGCCCGACGATTGGTGCGCGACGAAGTGCCCGATTGCCGCCTCGGCACGCTGGCCAGCCGGTTTCGTCTCGATCACCAACCGAGCCACCGAGCCCTCGACGACGCGCTTGCCACAGCCGACCTGTTGCACCTCCTCATCGAACGCGCTGCAGCATTCGGCGTGATGGGCCTCGACGATCTGCACCTGCTGCCCAAGATCGGCGGTCACCCACAGGTGGCCAAGTTGAAGCTCACCAATCACCTGCCACGCACCCCCGGGGTGTATTTGTTCCGCGATGCGCGCGATGAGGTGCTATACGTGGGCAAGGCGACAAACCTGCGTCAGCGGGTACGCAGTTACTTCGGCAGCGAGGATCGCCGCAAGATCGGCCCGATGCTTCGCGAAGCCCATCGCGTGTCGCACGTCGAGACGCCCGATCCACTCACCGCAGCCGTACTCGAGCTTCGCTACCTGCACCAACTGAAGCCCCGCTACAACAAACAGGGCACGACCTGGGATCGTTACTGCTACGTGCGCCTGTCCACCGACGAAGCGTGGCCGCGGCTCGCGATCGTCAAAGATCCATCTCCGCACGGCCTCCATCTCGGCCCGCTGCCATCGCGAACTATGGCCATGCTCGTCATCGAGGCCGTCCATTCAGTCGTGCCGCTGCGGCGCTGCACCGCTCGGCTCGGCCGCAAGTATCTCCCGTCTGCCAATGCGTCACCGTGCACCGCCGCGCAATTGGGTGTGGCCGAGTGCCCATGTGCCGGCGCTGCCGACGCCAACCGCTACGCCGCAGCAGTCGAGATGGTCGTGCGTGGCCTTCGTGACGAACCCGACGTACTACTCGAACCGCTGCGTGAGCGCATGCTTGCGCTGGCCCGCACGCAACGATACGAGGAAGCCGCATCGGTACGAGATCGCGCCCAGGCATTGGCGGGGGCCATCCGTAGGCAGCGCATGATCGACGACCTGCGCGGTGCCCAACGGATCGATCTGCAGATCGGCGATGTCGTGTTCGAACTCGATCACGGCCGCCTACTCGACGCACACGTGCCCGGCACACTCACCGCGGCGCTACCACTGCTGCCCCCTGAATCCGCCCCGCTCGGACGCCCACTCCCCCGACATGCCGTCGACGAGACCCTCTGTATCGCCCGTTTCATCGAGGCCAACAGCCACCGCATCACCCTCTTGCGTTGCGATGGACCATGGAGCCAACCACTCGTACCATTGGCCTCCTTCGAACAACGCAAGGCGGCATAGGCCGCTCACTCCTCGAGCGTCGCGCCGCCGTGATCGATGCGCAACACCTTCGTATGCCCGTCGTCGGGAAGCAAGGAAGCCAGGTCTGCGGCCATGTCGAGCGGACACAACGCAGCCACGGTGGGGCCAGAACCTGACAACCACGCGCACCATGCCCCACCGGCGAGTGCAGCGGTATACGCGGCGAGCGACTGCGGCGCCGCTGAGAAACGCGCGGCCTGATGCAGACGATCGTCGGCACCGTGACGCAGCGCAGCACTGTCGCCAGAGGCAAACGCCGCAACGAGGTATGCGACATGACCGATGTTGAACACGGCGTCGGCCAGCGCCACCGTCGGCCCGAGCTGCGATCGGCTGTGATCGGTTCGCGTACTGAACGATGGCACCCACACCACGACCGCGGGATCGAAACCAATCGGAATCCTGATCGACCGCTCGCCGGTGGTCGCCACCACACCACCGAGCACGGCAGCAGCAGCGTTGTCGGCATGCCCTTCGAGTTGGGTGGCTCGCTGCAACACCTCCTCGGCGCATCCGGCGCTCTGCATGCTGTCGCCGCCGTCACGCTGCGCACAGGCCAGCATCAACCCACCAACTCGCACCGCCGCGCTATAGCCCAGGCCCCGACCCATTGGGATGGGCGAGCGAACCCACAGGTTGCCCTCGCCGCCCAGCGACCGGAAGGCCACGGTGGCAAGGTGATGCTCGTCGCCCGCATGTGCGCCCTCGGGCACTGCCTCGCCATCGACCAGAAGGCCCACTTCGGCCCATAACGACAGCGCCATGCCGAGCGCGTCGAACCCAGGACCGAGATTGGCAGAGCTGGCTGGAACCCGAGCGATCATGGAGCAGCGGCCGCAGCGGCCGCTTGGGACACGTCGACGAACGCCTGCAGCGTGGCAGCGGCCTTGCCGCTGTCGATGGCATCCATCGCCCCCACGAGCCCGTGCTCCAAGTCGCGGGCAACACCGGCCACCACCAGACCGGCAGCGGCGTTGAGCACGACGATGTCGCGATGCGGACCATGGGCGCCGTCGAGCACACGTCGCACTGCCATGGCGTTGAACGCCGGATCGCCACCCACGAGTTCCTCGGAGATCGCCGGTGGCAGGCCGAGCGCAACGGGATCGACGGTGAACGTGGTGACCTCGTCGCCGTCGAGCGACAACACCGTTGACGGACCGGTCGTGGTGAGTTCATCGAGCCCGTTTCCGTGCACCACCCATGCCTTGACGGCACCATGGATCCGCAGCGAAGCAAGCATCCGCTCGGCAAAGGCAGGGTTCGCGACGCCGATGAGATTGCGTCGTACACGACCCGGATTCGCCATCGGACCCAACAGGTTGAACACCGTGGGAATGCCGATGTCGCGCCGGGAGGGGGCCGCGAAACGAAACGCAGGATGGAACTTCGCCGCCATGCAGAAACCGATACCGGCCTCTTCGACACATCGCCGCACGCCCTCGGGAGAGAGTTCGATGGCAACGCCGAGCGCCTCGAGCACATCGGCTGTTCCGCACTGCGACGACGACGCACGCGCTCCGTGCTTACAGATCGGTACACCGGCACCTGCTACGACGATCGCGGCCATCGTGGACACATTGATCGAGTGGCTCCGGTCGCCGCCGGTGCCGACGATATCGACGGCGCGGTCGCGCAGATCGTCACCGAGCGGCACGAGCGTGGCCGCACCGAGTACGGCATCGAGCAGACCCGACAACTCCTCGGCCGTCTCGCCCTTGGCGCGCAACGCAACGACGAACGCGATCAGCTGCGCAGCAGTTGCCTCGCCCGCAAGAATGGTCGACATTGCCTCCCGGGCGTCAGCGGCCACCAGGTCCCTTCGCTCGAGCAGCTGCGTCAACAGCGCGGGCCATCCACCGATATCTTCGAAATGCGACACGGCGCAAAGACTAGGCGTTACGCAGTACGACGCCGCTGACGAATAATGCGACGTCGCTCACGCTCGGTGGCGCCACCCCAGACGCCTTGTTTCTCGCGAGATGCCAGCGCATGTTCGAGGCAGGCAATACGTACGTCGCATTGCTCGCACACTGCTTTTGCTGTTGCTGCCTCTTCTTCATCCTCGGGATAGAACATCCCCGGATCGAGCCCCCGGCAGGCCCCGAGTTCCCGCCACACAATTACTTTGGCCGACACAATCGCCCCAGTCCTTCACGGTAAGTTCGTGTGCTTGTGAATATGGTTTCCCGAATGATCGGGCACCGCGTTGTCGTAGACCCCACGACGACAACACCCGTAACTTATTCGGCCGGGAAGCGTTCTGCCAGTGGCAAATTCAAGAATTTCGACGCAGCGTGGTGGCTCGTGCCCTGCCCACATCTCTTGGGGGCGCACGACCGGACACCGACCCATTGAGAACAGACCAACATGGGTTGCAGGTCCTCCCGCCCCGATCACATCGGGCGAGGCTCAGGTTTTTGTCCTCGCGAACAGATCGACTTCGCACATGTTCCCTCGTTCAAACAGGCTGGGAGGGGGACCTGACCCACGCGAACCTTTGTGGTCAGAGCACTAATTGCGCAGATCGCGCAGCAGCTCGCCAACCGTGGCGGCACTGAGCTCGATCCCCTCGAGATAGGCGGGGTGATCGATCACCAGACGCGCTGTCCCCTGGCCCAGGGCCTCGATCTGGTCGGGTTCGAACGCGAACTGCAGGTAGTGCACGGCGCTGGTGATGTGGGCACGGGTGAGCTGGCTCGCATGCTGGGCTTCGGGGTAGGAACGCACCTCGCTAGCATCGGCGAGGCGAATGACCACATGGCGCTCGATACCGACCAGGCGAGGCAGCCATTCGCGCATGGCGTCATCGGAGGTGATCTCGATGAACATCGTGGCACACAGCTGCCCCGGCTCGGGGATGAGCGGGTTATAGGTATCGATCTCGGTCTGGATGTCGTCGTCGGTCATCAACTTCTCGACGCGGGCCATTTCCTGGATCTGATAGCGAATCGTCTCGCGTGATTCGAACGACACCGTGATGATGGTGCCCACCGGAACTCGGCGGATGCGACGTAATTCGAGCACCTGATCGCGAAACTCGGCCCGCTCGCGCTCGTAGGCGCGCACGTCGGAAATATCGCCAAGGGTGAGCTTGCGGCTGCCGCTGCTGCTGGTGCTGGTGGCAGTCGTGGTGATAGATCCGGTCATCGTGGTGGCTCCTCGGCAGAAATTCCATAGGCACGGGCGAACACTTGAATCGGGTGGAGCGGCACGGCGCCGGTCTGCTCGGTGATCGCGGTGTTCGCCAGGTGACAATCGCCTGCCACGATCTCGCTGTTCGCACGCGTGATCTCGTCACCCAGTTTCTTCGCGATCGGCACTGAGATCGATGCATTCTCGGCGCGTAGGCCCCACATGCCATCGATGCCGCTGCATTGCTGCACGAGCTTGATCTTCGCGCCAGTGAGCTTCATCAGGTCGCGACTCTTCAGACCGATGTTCTGGGCACGCAGGTGGCAGGGCGTGTGATAGGTGATGGTCTCGGGCACATGGCCCTCGAATTCGGTGTCGAGCATGGTGTCCTCACCACGATGCAGCCTCATCAGGTACTCAGCGGCGTCGTATGTGTTGGTGGCAACGAGTTCGGCATCGGCGCCACCGACGTAATCGAGATAGTCCTTCTTCAGGATGTAGCCGCACGTGGGCTGGGGCACGACGATGTCGTTGCCCTTGCGCACCTCGGCGGCGAGGATCTTCACGTTCTTGCTCGCAACCTTGGTGAACTCGGCCATATCGCCGCTGTGCAACCAGGGCGCCCCGCAGCAGCCTGCGTCGGCGAGTGATACCTCGATGCCGTTGCGTTCGTACACCTTCACGAGATCGTGGCCGATGCCCGGCTCCTGGTACTCGACGAGGCACGTAGGGAACAGCGCGACCCGGCCCTGACGCTTGCCGATACGGATCTTTGGACGCTGGTTGAACCAGGTGGAGAAGCGTTGCTTCGCGAACGGGGGAAGCAGGCGCACGGCTGACACACCAGCGGTCTTTTCGATCATCTTGCGCACGAGGCTGTTCGGCTTGGCGCCCATGGCCTTGTTCATCAATGGGGCGGTCGCGCTGCCGAGCTTGCCGAGCAGATCAGTGCGTCCCATCATCTGCGTGGTGGCCCGATCGCGCAGCGGTGTATGGCCGTTTTCGTGCAGCATTGCGTCGGCACGCAGCATCAATCGTGGGAAGTCGAGCTCCCACTCGTGCTGGCCCGGCACATAGGGACAGTTCACGTAGCACAACTTGCATTGGAAACATTCGTCGATGACCTGATCCTGCTGGGCCGGCGTCAGCCGTCCGGCGTCTTGATCTTCGTGCTGGTCGATCATCTCGAACAACGTGGGGAACGACGTACAGAACTTGAAGCACAGGCGGCAGCCGTGACACAGGTCGTAGACACGCGTCAGTTCGTCGCGGACATCGGCCTCGTCGAGGTACTTGGGATGAAACGGGTCATACGTGATGGTCATTGCGGCGCCTCGAATTGCTGCGCGGACAACTGGCGCCCGCGCAGCAATGCATTCGTAGAGAGATGTTCTGTCAGGACAGGTTGTCGAGACCCTGCTGGAAACGGCCAGCGTGGCTCTTCTCGGCGCGAGCCAGCGTCTCGAACCAATCGGCGATCTCGCCGAAACCCTCGTCGCGGGCGGTCTTGGCAAACCCCGGATACATCTGGGTGTACTCGTAGGTCTCGCCGGCGATGCTCGCCTTGAAGTTGTCCTCGGTCTCACCGATGGGCTCGCCAGAGGCCGGATCGCCGACCTGGGCGAGGTATTCGAGGTGGCCGTGGGCATGACCGGTTTCACCCTCGGCGACCGCACGGAACAGCATCGCTGCGTCGGGGTAACCCTCGACGTCTGCCTTCTGGGCGAACCACAGGTAGCGGCGGTTTGCCTGGCTCTCGCCGGCGAAGGCCTCCTTGAGGTTCTCGTGTGTCTTCGTACCTTCCAGGCTCATGACTGGCTCCTTGTTATTGGGGATGTTGGTGTGTGGGTAGTTGCTGGGTCAGCGATGGAAACCGGATCCTGGGTCGCGCCACCAGCTCGGCAGGGACCGCACTGGCCGCGGAACACGATGTCGGTGGCCGCCACGACGAAGTCATGGTGATCGCCGACACGCAGGCGGTCGGCGCCTTCGGCGTAGATGTCGGCCACGTCGCCGCACGTGGTGCAGACCAAGTGGTGATGTGCGCCCACGTTCGGGTCGAACCGGGTGGCACCGGCACCGAAGTCGAACGACTGCAGCTCACCCATCGCCGTGAGGTCGGTGAGCGTCTGATACACCGTCCGCAGCGAGATGCCGGGCATCTGCGAACTGGCCAGCTCAAACAGCGCGTCGGCGGTGGGATGCGTGGCATTGAGGTGCAACAGCCGGAACAACAGCTGGCGTTGTGGCGTGACCTTGAGTCCCAATGACCGAAACTCTGCGGTGAGTTCTGTCGGGCTGAGCATGAAGATCAGCGTATTCGCAACTCATGCAGTTCTACAAATCGTGCGAACAAACCATTGATATTCCACGAGAGGGAGTCAATACCGTCGCCGGACCGAGCGCCAGAAGAGCCACGACATAGAATCGCATCCGATGACTCCTGCTCCGATCGACACGCCGTTCGACCGATCCGCAATGTTGGATCGACTCGCCGCCGAGACCTTCGACATCGTCGTGGTCGGCGGCGGCATCACCGGCGTGGGCGTCGCGCTCGATGCCGCAAGCCGCGGACTTCGCACTGCTCTGGTCGAGCGCGGCGACTTCGCCTCGGGCACGTCGTCGAAGAGTTCGAAGCTGGTGCACGGTGGTCTGCGCTACCTCCAACAGGGCGAGGTGCGCCTGGTCTACGAGGCGCTACACGAACGCCAACGCTTGCGCAAGAACGCACCACACCTCGTCCGCGTGCTGCCCTTCATGATCCCCATTCTCACAAGAGATGGCCTCATTCCGCCGAAGATCGCGCGGGTCCTCGGCACGTCGATGTGGATGTACGACCTCACCGGCGGGTGGAGAATCGGCAAGCTGCACAAGCGACTCAAGAAGCAGGCTGCCGTCAAGCACCTACCGACCATGCCCGAGGCGCGCCTGGCCTCGGCATATCTCTATTACGACGCGAGTGCCGACGACGCGCGGCTGTGCCTCACAGTGGCCCGCACGGCGGCGGCATATGGGGCCGCGGTGGCGAACGCATGCGCTGTCGTAGGCATCTCCACCGATCCCGACACAGGTCGCGCCAACGGCGTGATTGTGAACGCCGATGGTCGCGAGATCATGGTGCGCGCCTCGGTCGTGGTGAACGCCGCCGGCGTCTGGGCCGACGATGTTCGGGCGCTCGCCGAACTCAGGAACCCCGATTCAATTCGGCCCGCCAAGGGCGTGCACATCACCGTGCCGTGGCACAAGGTGCGCAACGACATCGCCGTTGTCATCCCTGTGCCGAAGGACAAGCGCAGCCTGTTCATCGTGCCGTGGGGGCCCAAGCCCGATGGCACGTTCCAATTTGCGTATGTGGGCACCACCGACACCGACTTCAATGGCGACGTCGACGATCCCCAGTGCACGAAGGACGACATTGCCTATGTGCTGCGCGCGCTCAACGCTGCCGTCACCACCGGTATTAGCGAAGCCGATATCACCGGCGTTTGGGCAGGCCTGCGTCCGCTCGTGAAATCCGCATCGTCTGCCCGCACCGCCGATCTGTCGCGACGCCACAGCATCACCACCAACGACGCGTGCGTCATCAGCGTCACCGGCGGCAAGCTGACCACCTATCGTGAAATGGCCGAGGACACTGTCGACGCCGCGCTCGAGCAACTCGGGCGTCGCGCCCGCTGCCGTACGAAATCGCTCAAATTGCTCGGTGCCGAAGGATTTCGCGAACCCGACGCAGCGTCACCCGACGCGCATCTTGCCTCACGCTTCGGCGGCGAAATGACAGCGCTGAAGACGCTCATCGCCGCCGATGCGACGCTGGGTGAACCGCTTGTGGACGGGCTTGCCTACGTGCGCGCCGAGGCCGTATACGCAGTGCGATACGAGATGGCGCTCACCCTCGACGACGTGCTCTCTCGGCGCACGCGAGCGCGACTGTTCGACCGCGACGCGACTGTGGCGTGCGCCGCCGCAGTTGCCGCATTGATCGCTCCCGAACTCGGATGGGATGCAGCCCGCCAACAGAGCGAAGTCGAGGCGTTCATCGCGAGCTGCGCCAGCGAGGCCGCTGCTGCACACATCAGCGACGCCGAACTCGATGCGACCGCCGCTGCAGCAGTCCGGCCCGGGTCGACACCAACGGAGACCAGGTCATGATCCAAGCGACGCCGCCCATCGAACTCTCCGGCACTGCCGACCGGTTCTCCGGCGGGGCTGTGTCATTGAGCGACTGCTTCATCGACGCGCTCCACGCCGTGTGCCCCACCGATGTGAGTGTCGAGGCCACCGCCGAGGCCAGCCGCGATTGGTGGCCGATGTCGATGCACTGGGCGCTCGCCGGACAGGTGCCGCGCCGGGCCGGCGCAGTGGTGCGCCCCGCCAGCACAGCGCAGGTCAGCGATGTCGTGCGGCTGTGCAATAGCGCTAACGTGCCGCTCACGGTGGCAGGTGGACGCTCCGGCGTGTGCGGCGCCAGTGTCCCCGTCTTCGGTGGCGTGCTCCTCGATATCACGGCGATGCAGGGCATCGTGTCGGTCGACGACGTGTCCGGTGTGGTGCACGTCCTGCCGGGTACGTTCGGGCCTGATCTCGAGGACGAACTCCGCGCCCACCATGGACTCACCGTTGGCCATTTCCCGCAGAGCTTCGACATCGCCACCGTCGGCGGCTGGGTGGCGTGTCGCGGTGCAGGCCAGTACAGCACGCGTTACGGCAAGATCGAAGACATGGTCGTGGGCCTCGAGGTCGTCCTCGCCGACGGTCGGGTGATTACCACAGGGGGCAGCCCGGCAGCCGCTATCGGCCCCGACCTCAATCAAGTCTTCCTCGGGTCAGAGGGCACGATGGGCATCATCACCCAGGTGTCGCTGCGCGCCCATCCAGTGCCCGCCGAAGGGCGTCGTACCGCGTACGCGTTCGCCACATTCGAAGACGGACTCGAGGCCTGCCGCCAGATCATCCGACGTGGCGCCACGCCCGCGGTGCTCCGCCTCTACGACCCAGCAGAATCCGCACGCGGACAGGGAGGCGACGGCGCACAGAACATGCTGCTCGTCCTCGACGAGGGCGACCCCGCGATCATCGACGCAGTAATGACGGTGGTCGACGACGTCGCCTCCACATTCGAGGCGCCCAACCTGGGGTCGGCGCTCGTCGACGCGTGGATGCATCACCGCAACGACACCAGTGCTCTCCAGGCTCTCACCCGAAAAGGTTTCGTGGTCGACACACTCGAGATCGCTGCGCCGTGGTCCGCCCTCGGCAACATCTTCAACGCAGTCCGCTCGGCGATGCTGGCCGTGCCCCACGCTCGTGCGGCGACCTGCCACCTGAGCCACAGCTATCTCGATGGCGCCTGCCTGTACTTCACCTTCGCAGCAACTCCCCCGCCCGACGAGATCGAGGCCACCTATGTCGCGTTGTGGGACGCAGGCCAGCGTGCCGTGCTCGCCAACGGCGGCAACCTGTCGCACCACCACGGCATCGGTATCAACCGCAGTCGCTTCGTGGCCGAGGCACTCGGGCCGGCGCACGATGTTCTCATCGCGGTCAAGCACGCGCTCGATCCCAACGGCATCCTGAACCCCGCCAAGTTGGCATTGCCGTCCTCGTTCGGTCCAGCACCGTGGCCGTCAGTGTGAGCACGCGATGGGATCTCATTGCGTTGCGCGAGGGCGCTTCGGTCGCGTTGGTGTTCGCCGTTCCGTTCTCGATCGCATCGCGTCTCGTGCACGACAGCAACCCAACAAGCAGCTTCGTGATTCCGCTCGTACTCGCAGCCATCGCCGGTTTTGTGCTCGGCGCTGGCGTGGCGGCATGGCGACAACGCTCGAACACACCGCTGTCGCACGGCATCGCCGCCGCGGCCGGCACGTACACAGTGGTGCAGGCACTGCTCGTGGTCATCAATCTCATTCGGGGCGCCGACATCCGTTGGTTCGCCATCTTCTTCAACCTCACGGTCACGGTCGCCGCTGGGTGCATAGGCGGGTTGCTGGGCATGCTCCTGCAACGCCGCGGATTGGAGCCACGGCGATGAGTCTGCTCGTCATCGATGTCGGTACCAGCGGACTGCGTGCGGCAGTCGTGACACCGCAGGCTCGGGTGCAGCACGTGACCTACCGTGCGTTCGCGCCATCGACACCGGCACCGGGTCTCGTTGAATTCGACGCTACCGCCATGGCCAAGGCCGTGCTCGAGGTCACCAATGCCACCATCGCCGCGACCTCCGATCACATCGAGGCCCTTGGCATCACGGCACAGCGCGCGTCCACCGTTGTGTGGGACCGCAGCACGGGCGAACCCATCGGGCCTGCACTCGGCTGGCAGGACCTGCGTACGGTCTTCGACTGCATCATGGCCAAGGCAACGCACGGTATGGCGCTCACACCGAACCAGTCGGCCACCAAGCTTGCGTGGTTGCTCAACACTTACGACGTCGACCGATCGCGCGACCTGATCTTCGGTACGGTCGACACCTGGATTGCCTGGGTCGTCTCGGGCGGCGCGCTGCACATCACCGACCACACCAACGCAGCCGTCACCGGGCTCTACGACACAGCCCGACGCGCCTGGAGCAAGTACGCGTGCGATGCGTTGGGCATCCCCATACGGATGCTGCCCGCAATCGTGGATTCCAGCGGCGAATTGGGTATCGCGACGGTGCTGCCCGGTGCTCCGATGATCGGTGGACTCGCCGGCGACCAACAGGCCTCGCTGATGGGTCAGGGTTGCGTGCGCGCGGGTCAGGCCAAGATCACCTTCGGCACCGGCGGCATGCTTGACATGTGCACCGGCGAGGCACCGCCCACCGACTCGAACCGCAGTGTCAACGGCACGTTCCCGATCGTCGCATGGGCGCGCAACGGCAGGTCTATGTGGGGCGTCGAGGCAATTATGCTGTCGGCCGGCACCAACGTGGAATGGTTGCGCGACGACTTGGCCATCATCGCCACCTCTGCGGAGAGCCACGACGTCGCATCTCTCTGCGAAACCACCGACGGCGTGGTGTACGTGCCGGCCTTGCTCGGTCTCGGCACGCCGTATTGGGATTACGGTGCGCGCGGCACCATGCTCGGCATCACGCGTGGGAGCGGTCGGCCCCACATCGTTCGAGCCGTGCTCGAAGGGGTCGCCCACCGCGGCACTGACCTCGTCGAGGCCGCCGAAGCCGATACCGGTATGACCATCGCGGCCCTGCGTATCGATGGCGGCATGAGCGAGAACCCCACCTTTGCTCAGGCGCTCGCCAACGCCTCAGGACGCCGCGTCGAGGTGTCGCCGGTGGCCGAGGCCACCACGCTCGGCGCCGGATACCTCGCTGGCCTTGCTGTGGGTACGTGGACTCACATCGATCAGGTGGCAGACTCTTGGTCGCCTTCGCTCGTGGTCGAACCGACTGGTTCACTCGACCGCGATCGTTGGCACCAGGCCGTGCAGCGCTCGAGGCGTTGGATACCTGACCTATCGGCTCTCGACTTCTAGAGTTGGTGCGCATGCCTCCCGCCGAGAAAGCTGGGGGCAACACTTCGAAAGGACCATGGTTCGTGGACATCAAGCAAGCGGCACACAGCACTTCAGCTGCACAGCCCGAATCGAGCAGCGGGGCCGAAGCGGCATCTCTGCTCCGGCGGGGCCTGATTGCGGCGGGTCTCTCGGGTGTCGCCATCTCGGCGCTTCCCTGGTTGGGCAGCCGCGCTGGCGCCCAGGCCCGCACCGTGCCGCCGGCCACCACCACGCCCGCCGCCACGACCACCACGACCCCGGCGCCCACGACGACTGCACCGCCATTGCGACCCACCGCCAAAGACATCCCGTTGCTCGCATTTGTGCAGAGCGTCGAGCTCAGTATCCGCGACTTGTATGACGTCGCCCTGCAGGCCACGGTTTTCGACGAGGCCACCACCCCCACGATCGCCACCATTCGCGATGCTCATGCCGCTTACGCCCAATCGTTGTCCGGCCTGATCGGGCGCAATGCCTCGGGCGTGCGACTCGACAAGCTGTTCGATGCGTCCAAGAGCGCCTTCTCCGGCGATGCCGCAACCGTGGCGCGCAATGCCGCCAATCTCGAGAATGTGGCCGTCGCCACTCACGTCGACATCGTCAGTCAATTGATGGGCGTCAACGCCGCTGCACTGCTGTCCTCGGTGCTGGTGATCGAAGCACGCCACGCAACTGTGCTGCACACCATCGCCGGGGCCACGTCGATCGACGACCAACTCGCCAGTGATGGCACCGCCCTGTCGGCCTCCGACTACCCAGTGAAGTGACTGCGATGACCAACGAACCACTCCCGGAATTCTCGATCGCCCAACAGCCGATGAGCCGTCGCGGCCTATTCCGCGCCGGGAGCCTCACTATCGCCATGGCTGCGCTCATCAGTGCGTGTGCCGACGACGTGGGCGAGAAGTACCCCGGCCGTGTCGGCAATGCGCCGCCGCCCGTGAAGCTTCCCGATGCTCCCGTCACCGACGGCGTGCTCTTCCGCACTGCCACCTCGTTGCACTACAGCGTGATCGACTCGCACAACTTCTCCAAGAAGGTCGGCAAGTTGAGCGCAGCCCAGATTGCGATCGTCGACGATTACATCGCCGCCAACCAAACGGCCATCGACGATCTGCAAAAGCTGTCCGAGAAGGCCAACTCGAAGGCGTGGACCTGCGCCAATCCCCGGTTCAACCGGGTGATCCTTGGGCCGATCCAAGATCACATCAATGGCCGACGCAAGACAGGTAGCGAGGAAACCGACGTGCCCGCGTCCGACGACCCCACCCGCGACGCCCTCGCTCTCGCTCACGCAATGGAGACGATGATCGCGGCGATTCATCAGTCGCTGGTTCCGCAGTTGTCGTTGCCCACTTACCGCGGCTCGGTGATGCACGAATCGCAGGCCGCCGCCCGGCGCGCCGGCGCGCTGGCGCTGGCCATCAATCCCGACAACGCGGTCAATCCCGGTCTCGTGAAGAGCTCGAACGTGTCCAAGCCCACCACGGTTGCGGCTACGACCACCACCGTGCAGGACATCGCCCAAGGCGGCCCCACCACGACCAGCAAGGCTCCGGCGGCGGCCGCGGTCGAGTTCCAGCAGTACTACGCGATCCCCAGCCAGTTCGGCACGTTGTCGGCGGTGCAGTTGGCCGTCGGTAAGCCCACCGCCGGCACACAGTTCACGATCAACATCGAGACGCCCAGCCTCAACTCGTTCGTGTACGACTACCAGACCGACTGCTGAACTCCGTTGCTGTAGCCCGGACCTGATAGCCGGGTTCCGACAGCCCCGCGCTGACGATACGGGTGCCGAGCACCGCATCGGCCCCGTACACTCTGCGACGACGGTGAGTCGGCCGGATGATCGCGGCGTCGCATTACACCTCTGGGTGCGATCGGCATCGAGGAAAGTCGGGACTCCACAGAGCAGAATGCTGGCGCGAGCCAGGTGGGGGCGACCTCACGGATAGTGCAACAGAGAAAGTCCGCCGATGGATCGGGCAACCGATCACAGGTCAGGGTGCAACGGTGCGGTAAGAGCGCACCAGCATGTCAGGCGACTGGCATGGCTTGGTAAACCCCATTCGGAGCAAGGCCGAGCAGAGGGGATGGGCGGCTCGCCTGTCCTTCGGACACCCCTCGGGTAGGCCGCACAGATGGATGATCATCGCACGATTCAGGTCGTGTACAGAATCCCGCTTACAGGCCGACTCAACGTCATATAACCCGCTGAACAGGGAGAATGCTCCTCTACAGGGCGTTCTCCCTGATCTCCGTACACACGGCGTACACATTTGCCTGCAGCACCGCATCGATCGCGGCCCTGATCCGGTCCTCGTCACCCGGCCAGAGATGCCCGTAGGTGTCGAGCGTCCCGGCCGCAGTGGCGTGCCCCAGACACGACTGAACCGCCTTCACCGAACATCCTGGCGAGATCAGCATGGCGGCTGCGTGGTGCCGCAGGTCGTGCGAAGTCACCTCAACCCCGATCGTTGCGGAGGCCACCCGGAACATCGTCGAGTATTGGGACCTCGCGCCTGAGGAAGTTGACTCGGTCGAGAGTGAGCCCGCGAAGCTCGCCTTGCCGCAACCCGAGGCCAGCCTGCGCTAGAACCATTGCGCCGTACCGCTCGTCAACGACCGCGGCGAGCGCTTGCACGTGTTCTGAGGTGAGTGGAACCAGGCTGCTCGCGATTGAGTCTTTCTTCGGCAAGCTGATGCCGACGCAAGGCGATTCATGAATCGGCTTGTCAATGACTGATCGCGCTCATCGAAATTCCCCAGGTGTGCTCGCCGAGCAACTCCGGGGAAGTTCACATGAGCGTGCCCTTGACTGCCGTTCAGAAGTGCAGGCCTGGGTTCGCCCCTGGTCACCAAAGGGGGCCGCGCTGGCCACGGCCTGGGCGCGACCACGGTAGAGAGCTACTACCGGTGTCTGGCTGCCATCATGCTCTTTGCCCAAGCCCGACCCCGACAACAATGAAGTCGACGCGGTCAGAGCGGCCCTTGCGGATGCCGGAGGTGATCCGATCGGTCCCGAGGAGATCGAAGGTCCCAACCCTGCCTGAGACTCGCACGACCGCGCTGCGCCGCGCGCCGCACCGGCTGGCGAACACCTACACGCTAGAGGGGGTTCACTTTCCGGACGCGTCGCCTTTCGTTCCCGTGTTCGTCGTGGTTCGCTCTCTCCGAGACAGACGGCGGGTATAGCGCATGCATGGTGGTTGCCCGTGTTGAGGCGAATCGTCGGCCTATCCCATCGACGCCGATGGCGAGGTTGTCAACCTTCGTGATTCCCAGCTCATGAGCGCGAAATGCAGCAACGACCGCGCCATGCTCGCAGCCGGAGTCCGACTGCGTCGGGTTGTGCTGAGCCGCCGGTTCTAGCTCTTGGTGCGGCTGTGGCTGCGGCGGCCTGCCAGAGTAAGGCCGAGTCCGACCAGGAGTAAGGCGGTACCGGCGATAGTCATACCTCCAGTTTCGGAACCCGTCGACGGTAAGCCTGCGGCGGGAGGCGTCGGCGCATCGCCTGGCCCGAAGGGACCGGGCGCGAGGGTGGGGGCCGGAAACGGGTCCACGGCCACCGTCGTCGTCGACGTCGGCGAAGTCGTCGAAGTCGACGTCGAGGTGGACGACGTTTCGGGGGGTCCGGTGACCGAGGTCTTTACCGTCAGCGAGTTGTTCGACGTGTTCGGGTCATCCGGGGCGTTGACGCCGAAGGAGCCTTGGGCAGTGAGGTCGTAACCCACATTGTTCAAGGATGGCGCTTTCTCGTGGGCTACGAAGGTCACCGTTGCGCCCGAGGCCATGCCAGCAACCGGCATGTAGCACACGGTGAATGATGGTGGAGGTGTGCAGAACCAGCCGGCGGGCCCGTCGATCGAGAGGTAGAGGGCGCCCGTCACGGTCAGGTCGAACTCCCCATTGGTGAATGCCGACGGGCCGTTGTTTGTGAGGGTGAAAGTGGAGTCGAACAATTGATCCAGTGCGACCGTGGCTGGAGCGCTGCCGGAGACGCTGGCATCCGCTGACGCGATCGACACGGCGGTGTGTGGCGCGGCACTGGCATGACCAACACTCAACAGAATCAGTCCGACAACCGAGGCCGCAGCGGCACCGATCCGAAGCCTGCGGTGGCCCGGCGTTCCCAGGCCGCGGGTGGGTGCAGGTTCGGATTCATCTCCGGCACGGTACTCGTTGGCTCTCACATTTACCTCCACGTTGATTGATCCTCAATCAAACGTCGATGGTGTGGTCGTTGTCAAGAAGTTCTCAGTGACCCCCGGCATCTTTATTGTTAGGAAGTGCTGCAACGCCGGCATTGAGCAACCCGCCGCGACCAGACTCGACCGATGGAGCGGTGCGGCATCGAGGTGCCCGGGGATTAGCGGCTCCGCGCGTAGGCGTGGGGATGGGGTGATCCGCGTTTGGTGCCAGGGGTTCGGTCAGTGTTGCGGTTTCTCGAGGACTGCAATCGGAAGGAACCCCTGGCGTGTTGGACGGTATCGCAATGGTGGAGTTGTTGTTGGGCTTGCCTGGTGTCAATGGCTGTGCTGGGGCAACTTCAATCTGATCCGCCAGAATTACAACGGCAGCTTCACGTTCGATGGTCATGGAATTGGGTCGCTAGGCACGCCCACTTCCTGGCACGAAAACGATCACTTCACTACCTCCACCGGCCACGTAACCCGCGCCGAGTTCAACAAGCTGCGCTGCAGATGATCCTGACGCTGACGACGGACGGTTGTCGCACGCGCTTGTCTTCGGTGTCGACGTTCAAGTAACCCACCGTGGTCGAGGTGTGTTGTTCGAGTAATCCACCGGCGGGTTAGTTGCGTTCGGCTCGGGTCAGTCCGATGTCTGGCGTGTCGATCCCAATGTCAACTTCCCGACCTCGCCCACCCTATGGACCACCGGGCTCACGACCCCGACGTCGTGCACCTTCGATCACGACGGCAACTTCTGGGCGACGGAGATGTTCCAGCCGAATATCGCCGGCGCTCCAGGCGATGTCGTGAGGATTCCGTTCAATCACCCGAACCGCTTGGATCGCATGGGCCTCGGCAGCTTGCCTCTCCCCGGTGGTATCGCCGAAGGGCCTGACGGGTCGATGTACGTGACGACCAACAGCGCGAACCCCACGATCGGCAGCGGCGCCGTGGTAAAGATCACGTTGTAGCTGCGTCAGTGAGCGGCATACGACCTGCTCAGAGGTAATACCCGGTCACGTCGATGATGAAGTCGGTAGAACCACCGTTCGCGAACACCTTCACTTGGCGTGCCGAGTCGAGCTGCACCAAGGTGCCGTTGGCGAGCACGCCGGTGCGCGAATCCCAGTTGATGCTCGATGCGCCAAAGGTGGCCGCCGAGCCCGGCGTGACGGACAGGTACCCACTGCCCTGCGATCCGGCGATCGTGAGGTTGAAGGCAATCGCGGTTGCCTCGGAGGGAACGACATCGGGCGTCACCGTTGCGCCGGTGAAGATGTCGATACCGTTGGCAACACTGACGACGCGCACCGTTCCGGCCGCCATTCGGCCACCGCTTCCGGGGAAACGCGAGTCGTAGACACGCGTCGGGTTCAGCACGTGCAGCGCCCCTGCCGTGGTGCCGCCACCCAGCTTGCGCCACTTGCCAGGGGTGCCCGACTGATACGACACGTACCAGTCACCATTGCTGTCGCGCACGATCTCACCGATCGCGTGCGCTCCGGCATACGGAGGGCCCGTGCCGACATGGGGATGGAGATACAACCGCCCACTGCCGTAGCCGGCGAAGTCGTACCCGCTATAGCTCTGTCCGGCGACGCCGACGCCTGCCTGCGCCTTGCCGTACAACCCGTACGAGGCGGCATTGTTGAAGGCATAGCCGAACACGCCGTTGCCGTTGGCAACATTCGAGAACCCGTAGACGCCCGTACCCACGTTGGAGTACGCGTATCCTCCGATTGCGGACCCTCCGAGTACGGCCCCGTCGCCGGCTCCACCATCGGTGACGAGGAAGTAGTTGTCGACCGAACCCGACGAAGCCAAGTAATTCAATTGTGTCCGCTGTGCGGGACCGGCGGGCGCAGTGTTGACGTCACCGAGGGTCAGTGGGCTGCCGTAACCGCTGGCCGCTGCTGCCGCGGGCGTGGATGAGGCGGACGTGCCGACGACCACCGCTGCCGCCGCAGCGCCACCTGCAATAGCGAACAAGCGGCGTCGACTCGTCACAACGAATTCCCGTGGGGCCGATGCCGGAGCGGCCGCCAAGGCCGGCTCAGATGCCGACACGGCGCCGCGCTCCGAAGTCGGCGCGCCAGCCGTTGCCACTCCCACTTCGGCGACAGCGGCTGCCGACACGGCGTCGCGCTCCGAAGCGTTGCGTAACAGCGCGAGCTCTGCACGAAGCTCTTCGATCTGCTGCTGTCCTGCGGCGTGCGCAGCACGTAGCGCACTCAGCTCGGTCGCGATGGATGAGAACAGGTCATTGGTCGACGGTGTCGTGCTATCAGCGTGATCGGTCATCGCGTCTCCTGAAGGGTGCGCCAAGGACGTGGGCGATGACTCGAAACTAGCAGTCGCCCCCTGCGTCAGTACTTCATCACGATCACGTTGTCGCCGACTCACGCGCGAAAGCTATTGCAACTGCGCCGTCAGAACCGGATGGCCCTCTGTCAAGAAGTGCAGAATTTTCGTGACTCTCGGCGTGAAAAGGCGTACACATTCGCAATGGAACAAGATTGGTGGCACGGGAGTACCACATGCTGAGCACGCAGTCGGTGACTCCGAGCCGCGCAGAACTCGCCGACGCCCTGGCTTCGGTGCTCGACTTCGACTCCCGTTTGCTGCGAGCTGTCGCGGTGAGTGAGGCTCGCAGTCCGGGCTTCGTCGGGCGACTCCTCGAAGACGCTGAGGCACTCGCGGCGTTCGTCGTGTTCGACCCTTGTGGCCCCTCACGCCCCACCCTGGCCGAGGCCGTGATGGGCGCGGCTATCAGCAACACGAGCGCACGACGCGAACTCGATACCCTCGACTCAGCGCCTACCGCTGCGGCCCTCGATGCAACCATGCAAATGATCGTTGCCCAAGCTGCCCTCCATCGTGCTGCCACAGACATCGAACGTCGCCAATTCACCCGGATTCCGCCGCCGTTGGTCCGTACAGCACCTCGTTGAAGCTACGAAGCACCGGGGCTCCGCTGCCCGCCGTAACCCGGCACACGCCGGCCTGATCGAGATGGAGTCGCCAGCTCATCGTGATGTCGCCGCCCATCGCCCACACGACGGCAGCCTTGATCGGCGAGACATGACTCACGACGACCACGTTGGTGCTGCGCGCCCGCTCGATCACATCGGCGCACGCAGCGCGTACACGCAGGTCGAGCGCCCGCATCGACTCGCCGCCAGCGGCCGAATAGTCAGGATCACCGCGCCAGCGATCCCACACCCCGGTTGGTATCGCAGCAAGCGGCTGGCCGTCGTACTCACCGAAATCAAGTTCGATCCATCGGTCGTCAGCGGTGTGCGGCGCGTCGAAATATGCCGCCGTCTCACGAGCACGCGCCAATGAACTGCTGATCACCTCATCGACCGAACCGATCGCAGCTGCAACCTGACGCGCCTGATCGTGTCCGACATCATCGAGCGAGAGGTCAATACGCCCCTGGAGTAACCCCTGCGCGTTGGCGGCGGTTCGACCGTGACGCACAAGAATCAGCACAGCCACAGTGAATCACGATCTGCGGACAACCCCGGGGTCCAGCCGGCCGGTGCGCCAGAACCGGTCGCGACGCGCTTTCGAACGTAACCCAAACGTACGCCAGACCCACACCAACAGGCCGAGACCGATGAGCTCGAGGGGAATGTTGAACCAACCGCGGGCCACGCTCGGCAACGGATCATCGGTGAAGTGCAGCCCGCCGATCGGCCACCAGAACACGGTCGTGTTCGAGAACGCACCATCGAACACGAGGTGCAACATCATCCCGATCGGCACCGCAAGCGCACGCTTACGCCATGGCTTGCGGCCGGCGCTTGCCAACACCACGAGCACGAGCACCGCGATGCTCACGGTCACGCTGTGGAGCGCCCGCACGCCACCGAACCACGGATCAATCAGATCGGGCAGCAGCGCGCCGACGCAGAGCAGCCGATAGTCGAATCGCGGGTCGCGAAACACGAACCACACCGAAGCAATCGCGGTGCCGAGGAACCAGAAGAACACGGTGTTATCGAACCAGCAGACGTCCGCAGTTCGGACACTCGGGTACCTCGTCGCTCTGATCTCGCTTGAGGTCATCAACCTCACCGCGGGACATGTCGAGATGGCAGCCCTCGCAGCGTAGGCCGTTGAGTTTGGCCACGGCCACGCCGCCCAACTGTTTACGCATGTCGTCATAGCGGTGCAGCGCGGCGTCGGAAAGACCTGAGCGCAGCCCATCGCGCGCCGCTACTCGCTCGGCGAGTTCGGTCTCGGCGGTTGCACGCGCCTGATCGGCGAGTTCGGTGGCCGCCGTCGCTCCGCCATGCAAATCGTCATGACCTTCATGATGCGATTCGAGCTCGGCCTCCGCAGCGGCCACGGCATCCATTGCTTCGAGCTCACCGTCGTCGAGCACGGAGCGTTGCGCGTTGAGCGTGTCGATCTCATGCATCAGCGCTTCGGCTTCGCGTGGCGAGATCACCGTCTTGAGCTGCTGTTCGAGACGTGCACGCTTTGTTGAAATCGCCGCACTCTGCGTCTCCGACACTGCAATGGCATTCTCGTGCGCGCTGATCTGGGTGCGCAACAGCGCCGCACGTTTGTGCCACGCCGCCAACTCTGCCGTGGCAGTTGCCTCGGCGAGCACTTCGGGCAGACGTCCCATCCTGTTGCGGAGTTGGTCGATCGCCGTATCGGCCAGTTGCAGTTCGAGTAACGCCTCGGCGTTCATCTACGGGACCGGGTTCGGTGAAGAGTTGACAACTGCGCCTTGTATTCCATTGGCACAGTCATACACCACAAACTTGCTGGGATCGACAGTGGGCACGGGCGCATTCGGGTCGAGCACATCGGGAGCAATGGTTGTTCCGCTGTCCACAGGTTGCAACACGGTCCTCACTACGGGAGGCGGTGCGAGCGTCGAGGGCGCGGCCGGGTCCGGTGAGGTGTCGGGCGCAGCCGGCGCATTCGCGGCGGGCGATGCCGAAACGGTCACCGTTGCCAGGCACTCGTTACCGGGCAGGAACAGCCGCGCGGCGGGACGGGTGGTCGCCGGTGGCGGTGGCCAATCCTGCGCGGGGCCCGACGCCAGTGCAGCATCGGTGTAGATCTTCCAGATCTTCTCGGGATACGTGCCACCTTGCACCGAGCTCACGCCCTCGGCGACGAACTCGGGAACCTTGACCATCGGCACGTAACCATTCGGGTTGCCCACCCACACGGCCGTCGCCAGCTCGGGCGTGAGCCCCACGAACCACGAGTTGGTGTTGTCGATCTGCGTACCGGTCTTGCCGGCAGCCGGACGTCCGTTGGCCAGCGGGTATTTGCGACCCGTGCCGCTGGTGATGACGCCTTTCAGCACGCTGATCGTGGTCAACGCCACGCCGGTATCGAGCACCTGCACACCTGGATCATTGTGTGTGTACAGATTCGATCCGTCGGCGCGGTCGACACGTTCCACGAAGTACGGGTCGTGGTGCACACCCTGATTGGCGATGGTCTGACCACCCGAGGCCATGTCGAGCGGACTCATCTCGTTGGCGCCCGTCGCGAAACTGGCAAAGGGCTGAATCGGTGCAGCGCCGCGCTGCTTGCGGGTTTGGCCCACGAACAAATACGGCGAGTGGGCCATGCGATAGGTCGTGTCGACCAGCCGGTGCAACCCCACGATCTGCGCGAGTCGGCTGTACGCGCAGTTGATGGATGCTGCCGTCATCACGGCGAGGGTGCTCACCGGACGACTCGCCGATTTGTCGGTGATCTGGAACGGCTGCTTGGGGTCACCTGGGTTTGGCAAGGTGCAGGGCGCCGTGCCGTCGATCACGTCGTTGGGCTGCACACCAGCCTGGATCGCTGCGGAGAGGATGAACAACTTGATGCTCGATCCGGTCTGGCGCGGCACCAACGCCATGTTGACCTCGCTCACGTTGCGCTTGAACCCGCGCCCACCAACCATCACGCGTACCGCACCGCTGGTGGCGTCCAACGACACAATCGCCGAGGCGAAACCCTGAGCATTCTGTGGAAGCGCGTTGCTGGCGGTCTCGGCCATGGTTTGCAGATTGGGATCAATCGTCGTGTAGATCTTCAAACCACCGCGAAGCAGAGAGCTGCGTCGTTCCTGCTCGTCTGCGCCGAGGATGGTGGACCGATTGAGTAGATAATCCTGGAGCGCCTCGGTGAAATATGTCGGCGTCGTCACCCGGCCGGGCAGGGCCTGCACGCGTTCGGGTATCGGCCACTCCGCCAGTAACCGGGTTCGCTCGAGGGTGTCGATCATCTTTTCGTCGACAAGGCGGATCAGCACCTGGTCGAAGCGGGCCCGGGCACGCTCGGGCTTGCGAATCGGGTCGTAGCCCGATGGTGAGCGGATGAGTCCCGCCAAGAACGCTCCTTGCGCGAGGGTCAACTGCCCGACGGGCTCGCCGAAATACGTCTCCGCTGCTGCAGCGAGTCCGTAGGCGTTGTTGCCGAAAAAGATCGTATTGAGGTAGCGCTCGAGAATCTGATCTTTCGTGAGTGTCTTTTCAAGCATCAACGAATAGTGCACTTGCAACAACTTGTAGCGACCGTCGCGCGGCAGCCCGGCGAGGAACTCGTTCTTGACCACCTGCTGGGTGATCGTGGAGGCACCCTGGCGATTTGCGCCAGCGGAGAAGTTCGACAACGTGGCACGCACGAGGCTGCGAACATTCACACCCTTGTGGGCGTAGAACTCCTTGTCCTCGACAGCCAGCACTGCCTTGATGACATCGGCGGGCACCTGGTCGAGGGTGAACGGTTGAACATTCTCTTTTTCGAATACCGCGATCTCCACGCCCGCCCGGTCGTACACGTAGCTGCGTTGGGCAAGTGGTTCGAACTCGGGGAGTTTGGTGGGCACCTGCTCATGGGCATTCGCCGCGCCCCATATGCGCGGCGCAACCGCAATGGTGATGCCGCTCAGCAACAGCGCGCCGGCGACCATGACGCACACAAAACGGAAGACCCAAAAGACGCGACGCACAGCGCCCCTGAGACTAGTTGGCGAACGGGTCGGGTTGCGGTCAGCCTTGTCTCGCTCACGCGCCATCGAGCTGCTCCTACGCCTCGCCCCGCGGACGCGCTCGGCGTCGTTTACCCGCAACTCGCACTACCTGCTCGGCCGCCCACTTGCGAGTTCGCCCGACGCAGCCTGCGAAATCGTTGCCCGGTACAGTGCTCGTTATGACAGCTCTGCGACCCTTCCGCTTCGGTGTTCAAGCCTCGAACGCCGCCACCCGTCACGAGTGGGTCTCGCTCGCTCAGCGCGCCGAGTCCAACGGCTACGACGTACTCACGATGCCTGACCACTTCGGTGACCAACTTGCACCCGTTCCGGCGCTGATGACTGCGGCCGATGCCACAACAACACTCCGCATCGGCGCGCTCGTGTGGGACAACGACTACAAGCACCCCGTGGTGTTGGCCAAGGAACTGGCCACGATGGACCTGCTCTCCGAGGGTCGCCTCGAAATCGGCATCGGTGCGGGCTGGATGATCAGCGACTACGAGCAGGCCGGAATGCCCTACGACTCGCCCAAGGTACGCATCGACCGTTTCATCGAGGGCATGGGCATCATCAAGGGTGCGATGGGTCCCGGAGCGTTTTCGCACAGCGGCGAGCATTACACCATCACCAACTACGACGGCCTGCCCAAGCCCATGCAGGGTCCGTGCCCGCCCATCCTCATTGGCGGCGGCGGTAAGCGGGTGCTGACGTACGCAGCACGCGAAGCCGACATCATCGGTATCAATGGCACGATGACCGCCGGCGTGGTCGGACCGGAGGCAATCGCCACGATGACCGCCGAGGCCGTCGACGAAAAGGTCGCCATCGTGCACGCTGCGGCGGGTGACCGCATGACACAGATCGAGATGAATATCCGCGTGTTCATGGTGAAGGTCACCAACGATCGCATCGCCTCGATGGACGCCATCTCGGGCATGCTCGGCGTGCCCCGCGCCTTCATGGAGCAATCTCCGTTCGCGCTGATGGGCACGACCGAACAGCTCATCGATGACCTGCGTGCTCGTCGCGAGAAGTGGGGTTTCAGCTACATCATCGTCGGCGCCGAGGACATCGAACCCTTTGCCCCCGTGGTCGCTGCGCTCGCCGGCACCTAGCGATATCCGACGAAGCCCCCAACCGTGACAAAGCGCAGAAAGCCCGAGCCACAACACGACATGGCCCAACCAGCGAAGTCCGCGAAGCTTGCGAAGCCCGCAAAGCTTGCGACGAACCTGAGCCGGGCGCCACGAACGACCGCTGTTGCCCGACCCTCCATCGCGCTGTGGGGCGCGGGCATGATCTCAGGCGCGCACGGCGCAGCCGCGCTCTTTCTCGACATGCCGATCACCGCGGTCGCGTCACGTACCCCCGCACGCGCCACCGAGCGCGCGCAGCAACTGCAATCGAGCGCCGTCACCTACGACCAACTTCCCGGCGACGCCGACATCGTGGTGGTCTCCACTCCCCCACAACTGCACGCTGCCGACACCCTGCGCCTACTGGACACCGGTGTTTCGGTCGTGCTTGAAAAGCCGCTCTGCACCACCCTTGCCGACGCCGACGCTCTCGTTGGCGCCGCAGCCGCTCACCACGAACGTGTGCTCTACGCCGAAAACCTTGCGTACGCGCCGGCCGTGGAAACCCTGTTGCGGATGGTTCCCCAACTCGGCGCGCTCAATCACCTCGAAGTGCGCACCCTGCAGGCCCTTCCCACGTGGGGAGAGTTCACCAGCGACGCCTGGGGCGGCGGCGCCCTCTTCGACCTCGGCGTACATCCGCTCGCGATTGCGGTACTCGCCGCAGCCGCATCAGGCGCCGGCCCCGTGACCACAGTCAGCTGCCGCCTGCGCGGTGGCGATGGCCATAACAGCGACGAGCACGCCGAGGTCTCGCTCACCTTCCATAGCGGACTGGTCGCCCGGGTGATCTCCAGCTGGAACGCCGGACCGGACCCTGTTTGGGATGCGCAGATCAGCAGCCCCACGGGTGTGCTGCGCATCGACTTCTGGCCCGAACCCACGCTCGAGCACAACGGCGAACCCGTCCACCTACCCACCACCACTGCTCCCCTTCCATTCATCGAACAACTCGGTTACCTCGGCCAACTCAAAGCCTTCAACGCCGACATCGCCGACGCCAGAATCCCGTTCATGGATGTCGCCTTCGGTCGGCTCATCCTCGACATCGTCTGCGCCGCGTATCAGTCGGCCCGATACGACGGCGCCCCCGAATCGGTTCCCTTCACCGGCCCCCGCGACAAGACCCCGCTACAGCTCTGGCACGGCACCTGAACGTCAGCGCCGAGAGCCAACGGTGAGAGCCAACGGTGAGAGCCAACGGTGAGAGCCAACGGTGAGAGCCAACGGTGAGAGCCAACGGTGAGAGCCAACGGTGAG
>JAYUWK010000052.1:0-245844 GCA_043753895.1 Actinomycetota bacterium | reverse complement strand
CGATGTTCGGGCGTGCTACGCCACTCAGTGCCGACACCTCGGCCTGTGTGAGACCCGCAGCGCTACGAGCCTGAGAGAGCACCTCGGCAAACATCATGAGAATGTATCGTATCCGATACATTCTCAATACGCGGCGTCCCTGACCCGCACGGCGAGACCAATCGAATCACGGTTTCCTAAACCGAGATTCGATTGGTCCGGTCGTCGATTGCCGGGCCTGACCATGGTGCCTCGGCTCGGCTCGTGCAACCAAGTCGGTGCACCAGCGACGGCCAGCTGTCAGCTACACGTGGTCTGCTGTCCGATCTCAGGCCGACTCGGCGAGCGAACGGTAACGCTGTTAGGCCGCTTGAGCTGAGGTGCCGATGAGGGCTCCGATTCGGCTCCAGGGGAGCCCTTCGGCGCGGGCTGCTTCAACGGCGAGGCGCGCTTGACACGATGACCGGGTCCATCTCATCAACATATCTTGACGCCCGCTCCATGTCGATGACTACCCGAGCACGACCTTGGTCAGTTCGTTCAGTGCACTGTCGAGTTCGCCGGCCGCGGGATCGCAGACGAAGACGCCATCCCGGTAGTGCCTGAAGCCAAGGTGCTCCCAGGTGCGGCCGAGGCGAGCCTGTTCGCGTTCGCGGTCGACGTGGTCGAGAGGGAGCTCGAACGGAGACGGGTAGCAGGCCGCGAGCGAGTCGTCGCTGCTGAGGTTGCGAAGGGCACGCGCCGCAAGGAAGGGACCGAACCGCTGGCAGCGCCAATCCCGAGCGACTGACACACGGTCCATGATGACGAGTCGTGAACCGACCGCTCCGAAGCCCAGCTCATCGAGCAGGTTTCCTTCGGAGTCGAACAGGTTGCGATAGACAGCTGTGTCAGCCGAGTGTGCGTCGAGGACGTCCTTCGGATCCCATCTGCTGTCGAGGATGTCGAACGAGAGGAACGTGGCGGTCGCGATCACCGCTGGCGAGGTAGTTCCGAAGTCCTCGTCGTACAACGGCAGTTCCAGGGTTGCTGTCCAGCGGACGAGTTCGTCGGACGGCTCGAGTCGGCCAATGCTGTCGCGGCAGGTGTATTGGATGACGAGGTCCTCGACCTGCGCGTCGGGCCGTCGGTTGCGTTCGAGTATTGCCCGGACGAACTTCGCGGTGTCCATCTAAGTTGGCTGCTTGGTGCGGGTTCTCATGTCGTCCTCCTGTCGGTGGTGGCGGTCATTTGCCGGGCTGCGAACTCGTCGTCGCCGGGGAGTCGGGACTCGTACCAGCGCAGCATCGTGGCCACGTCCTTCCAGCCGCCCCACTTCGCGGCTGTTCGCAGCGGAACGCCGGCACGCAGCCATCTGGTCGCGGCGAGGTGACGGAACGCGTGGCGGCCGACGGTGTGTAGCCGGTGGGGTTCAGGGAACGCCAACTCGCGGGAACGTTTCCATGCACGTTCCTGGAGATGGCAGACATCCAATGGCTTACCGGTCGTGCTCGTGAACACGAGCGCATCGGTCGGGCGCCTCGTGAACGTTGCGAGATGTGTGCGGAGGATCGCTGATTCAGCTGGGGGCAGGTAGGTGCGCCGACCACGAAGGTCGCCATCGGGCCCCTTGGCTTTCGTCCCTCTGCGCTCGCTGGCTTCACCGGAATCGGTCCATGACCGGCCAGGCGACGCAAGGGTTCCCCGCACAGCGAGCCACATCCCTCCGTTGAGGTCGTCGGTGCAATCCCGTCGGCGGAGCTCGCAGCATTCCCCGATGCGCAGACCTGCCGCGCCCATGACCAACGGCAGCGCCGCGAACTGTGGCTTCCCCGTGAGACAGAGCGCCCAGGCCATCATCCACATCTCGCGTTCGTCGGGAACCGCTTCGTCGTCGCCGAGGGTCGGGATGCTCGTGCCACGGATGACGCCGAGCCGGGACGTGAGGTTGTTTGCGACGAGATTCTCGTCGGCCCACCAACGCAGGATTGCTCGCATCTGAGTCCACCGGCGCCCCTCGGTCGCTGGAGCACGGCCGCTACCCAACTCGGCGATCAGCGCTCGGATATGAGACCGCTCGAGATCGGCGAGGGGGAGCGACCACCGCTCCAGGAAGGCTCTACCGGCGCCGAGGTCGGCGGCGCTGAAGACGCGGCCATTGTGCACAACCTTCTGTGTGTCGACCAGAGCGAGATCGTCTGGCTCGTTCTCGCATCGAAACGCGATCGTGTTGAGATACGCGAGCGTTGCCGGCGGCACTTTCGGTGCACCGGGCCTCAACGTCTTGGCCATCGCCCGCAAGACTGGTGCAGCGGTCCTTCGCCCGTTGCCGGATGCCCCTCGCCACGTCGCTGCCCGGTACAGGAGCAACCCGGACCACATCGTCACCTCACGTGTGGCCGCCGCTCCGGCGGTGGGAGTTGTTGTGCGATCCGCAGGCCGTCCCTCGTCGTCGAGCACCCAAGTGCTACCGGCCAGCCCGACCGCCTTCAAGCGTCTGATGAACTCGTCCGCGTCACCGGCTCGGTCGAACCTTTGACGGTACTCGCGCTGCCCGCCCGGGCGGATGTGCGCTCGCCAGCGCACCTCGTAACGATCGACGGTCCGTCCGCTTCGATCAGTCGTCACGATTTTGCGTCTCCCGCCACCGAGCACCGTCACCCTCGACACTTCGAGCGTCACGGCGCACCTCGAGATCCCATGCCCCTATACAGAGGCGCGAAATGGCAAGGCGCAGCACCAACCAAAAGTGGCAACGGAGCGGCAACGAGAGAAACTGGGCCACGAAGCACCTGCTCAGGACGCTGTTGTCGTCGTCCTGAAGAAGGACCTGCGTGCGCCGTACTGGGAGGGCCGCGAACGCATGGTGAATTAGATCGTGCTTACGGTCGTGTAGGCGCTGAGCCGCGGGGATTCGTTGCGAGAACACAGGCAGGAACGGTTCTGCAACGTTGCGGGACCACGGCGCAGCCGGAGTTGCCGATCTCGAACGCATCGTGATGTCGGTGCCGGGATACCAGCTCGGGTTGGGCGCCGCCGATGATGCACCCGACCTCTTGAGCCCCCTCGTCGGGTGGCCTCAACGCAAACCTGTCGCCGTCGGTGACATCCCGAGCTGAGGTTCGGGCGCAATCCGGCGTCGGTAATACTGGCGCAATGACCACGCCGCACGACTCGGGTGCCCTGGCGATCGACCGGCGTGCCGCGGTGTGCCGCATGCAACTGGACGACACGTCGTGGGTGGATCTCGTCGACGGCTTCGTGCGTAACGCCGACGAGCAGTTCGACTCCCTGCATCACGGCGTCAACTGGGAACAGGGTGAGGTACTCCGCTACGACCGGTACGTGTCCGAGCGCCGACTCGTGGCGGGTGTGGAATCGGACTCGACGCCACTGTTGCGTCAAACAGATCTGCATCTCAACTCCACCTACCGCCAGCCGCTCGCTGGTGTTGCAGCGATTCTGTATCGCAGCGGCGACGACTTTCAGGGCTTGCACAGCGATCGCGAGATGCGCTGGCTCGATGACACGCTGATTGCGATCGTGGTACTGGGCCAACGTCGACCGTTCGTTATCCGCCGCCGTGCCCCGCTGGCCGAGGTCGTGGAACGTGTGCCTGCTGGTGCCGATCCCGCTGACATCGTGCTCATGCCTGGCGAGGGCGACATGTTGGTGATGGGCGGGGCGTGCCAACGCGACTGGCTCCATGGCATACCAGCAGCAGACACCCGGCACCCGCGAATCTCGCTGACCTGGCGCTGGAGCTCGCGCCGCGGCCGGCCGGATACCGGACCCAGCTACTACGACGGACGCCAGTTCAGCGATCGTCCCCGTCAGGCAGGGTCGCGCACCCGGCCGCGTTGATGGCTCCTTACGCCGCTTGCTGCAGCGTGTCGACCAGCAGCTGCATCGCTGCAGTTGCAAATGCAAGC
Organism: Actinomycetota bacterium; assembly: GCA_043753895.1. Lineage (GTDB taxonomy): Bacteria > Actinomycetota > Acidimicrobiia > Acidimicrobiales > Ilumatobacteraceae > WLMZ01. Next base: position 241,954 of record JAYUWK010000052.1, on the reverse strand, counting down.
ATATTCTCGGTGCGCGTCTCGATGCCGGTGAGGAGGTGCCTCGTCGCGGTGGTCGGGCCGGCGACGGCAAGCCACGCATGTCCCGACGGGTCTCCATACGGGTTGGGTGGCCCGGCAGCCCCTGCCTCGCCGAGTCCCCACGTAGTGCTCAACCGCGACGCAGCCGATTGGGCGAGGTACAGGGCGAATTCCTCGGTGGCACCACGCATACCGCCCGGAGCCTCGACGGCTCCTGCCATCAGCGCCCTGTTGGCCGCAGCCGTGTAGACGATCGTGCCGCCCACGTAATACGCCGATGCGCCGGGGACCGAGAGCAGCGTTGCCGACACCAGCCCGCCGGCCGACCCCTCGGCCACTGAAATGGTGTCACCTCGCGTGCGTAGGAGGGTGCTGGCTCGAATGGCGAGGTCGATCAACTCAGGAGTGAACATCGCCCCAGCATGCCCGACGCGGTGCACGCCCGTCACCAGCCGAGGCTGGCAGCGCGGTTCAGGGTGGTGGTGTCAGGGTCGTGGTGCGATTTCGGTGCCGTTTGGTCGTTGGTGGTGCCAGCCGGTTTCGGTGCGTGTGACGGTGATGTTGTCGGAATGTTTTCGTCGGTTGTGGGTGGCGCACATCGGCGCCCCATTGAACGTGTTCGTTTCACCACCGCCACCACCGCCACCGCTGCGGCCCCCGCCTCCGCTGTCTCGTGCGGGTCCGGTCCATGGGGTGAGGTGATCGATCTGGAGGAACGGTCCTGTTTGTTCGCATCCGGGCCAGCAACAGCGGTTGCCGGATAACAACACGGCTTCGCGGGCGGCTCCGGTGAAGAGTCGTTGTTTACGGCCGAGATCGATGACCCGACCGGTTGAATCGGTGACAACGCGACGGATGTTGCCGATGAGGGCTGCGGTGACGAGGTCGTGCGGGTCGACGGGTGCCCCGGATGCGGTGTGGCACATCCACAACCGGTCGGACATACCGGGGTCACCAAGATCATCAGTGTCACAGTCACGGCCGAAGTAGTTGCGGATCGCGTACCGGAGTGTGGTCTCGTTCGTGAAGATGTTGACCAACGGCGTCTCACTGCCCGCACCACTGTTGGTGTTGTTGGTCATAACGGTCATGAACGCGTCGTAACGGCGTTGCTTGTTCGTGCGCGGAAGCGGGTACTCGTTGGCACGGTCACCGTAGTGGTTCGCACGCCAGGCGATGTCGTGTTCCAACTCGATCGCGGCTTGCCGGTCGATGATCTCGATGAGGATGTCACCAGTGAGCGCATCACCTTGTGCACGGAACTCGTGACCGGCACCACGGTTCGTGGACGAGACGGAGCGGTTCTCACGCGATGTTTCATGATCGCGGTGGGCACCATCAGGGTCGGCGTGCGCCAGCCAGCGTTGACACACGAGCCGGAACTCGCGTAACCGCAAACCCTTCGCATGCTCCAACAGCAGGTCTTCGGAGTCGGCGAGGAGATGCCCGCATCGCGGGTTGCTGTGTAACCCGACGAGCAGCTGTAACTGGTCGGCCCCGACGTCACCCGCCGCGACGGCAACCGCCAACACGGGGAGTTCGGCCAACAGTTTCGCGACTTGGGTGTGATGCAACGCTGTTGACTTCGATGAGTTCGTGACAGCTTGGACCCATGAGGTGACGTTGTGATGTGCGTCATCGACGAACGACGACGACACCGCAACTTCGTGCACCAACGCGGCTTGTACACCCTGGAGGCGGCGGATCTCACGTTCCACACCCATGAACGCCGTATCACGCTCGGCGCCGCGCAGATCCCGGAACCCGGTCAACGCCGCGTCGACATCGGACAGGTCGAGGCCGTGTTCGGGTTCATCGAAGAACGGATCAGACGACGCTGCACACGACACGGACATTCACCTCCACGCACACTCGAAAACGCCGGGGTTACCAGCACACTGTTGGAACACAGGGGACAGAACGAATCTGTCGAGAACGATCGGGGAAGATCAGTACCCGCACCCTAACAGAACATACGTACGACTACAACCCCAAAGGCCAGAATATTTCGGTCCGCTTCCGGCATGCTGTGCGATGTGAAAAGTCCCGCATACACGACTGTGTTGTTCGACCTCGATCACACCCTGCTCGATTCCGATGCGTCCGAGCAACTCGCGTTCGAACACGCGATGCGGATGAACGGCGTCGAAAAACCGGGCCAGCATCTCGAGTCGTACGTGAGCATCAACCGAAAGCTCTGGGCCGCAGTCGAACGCCAAGAGTTCTCACCCGTGTACGTGAGAACTGCACGATTCGAACAGCTTGTCATCACCGCGGGGCTCGACGCCGACCCGCTCGCGCTCGCCGATTCGTTCGCCACCGGGCTGGGAAGGTTCGGCGAGTTGTATCCCGGTGCGCGCGCCGTCCTCGACACGTTGGCCGGCACGGCAACGCTCGCGCTCGTGACCAACGGTCTGAGCGAGGTACAACGGGATCGCATCGAACGTCTCGAACTCGAGCAGTACTTCGATGCCGTCGTGATTTCGGCCGAGGTGGGTGTGTCGAAGCCATCGACGGCGATCTTCGACCTTGCATTCGCGCTGCTCGGCTCACCCTCGAAGCCGCTCACACTGATGGTGGGCGACAGCCTGACGTCCGACATTCGGGGAGGATCCAACTACGGCATTGGAACCTGCTGGTACAACCCCCGCGGGCAGGTTGCTGGCGAGTCCGACCGCGTCGACCACGAGGTCGATGCGCTCCACCAGATTCCCGGGGTCGTCCTCGGTCAGGGTTGAGATCCCGGAGTTGCGGGCGCCGTCGCGACGCCGATGACGCCCTTCACGACGGTGAAGCCGACGACGCCACTTCGCTCGTTCGTGGACCACGTCGAAGGTTCAGAATCTCGGTCACCGAGCACGAGGGATCGGTCGGGAACAACGAGCACTGTTCCGCCGGCGTGACCGTCACGTCTGTGGCGCCATCAGCGAATCCGACGGGGCGACGCAGCAGTCCACCTGTATCGATGTCGACGATCACAAAGTCGCCACTTGTCTCCGCGCCGGACGCTGCCACGACGACGACGATTGTTGTCTTGCCGAAGCCGGGCCATTGTGGGCCGACATAGGTGGGTGCCTGCGTGGTCGGTTTTGGTGCGGCGAGCGGGTTCCCGCACGAGCACTGCGCGCGCGGGATGCCGAACTCGTCCACCAGGACGGCGCGCCCGGCCTGAAGCACTGACTGGTGTGCGAACGCCTGGCCGTCCCGGAAACCGTGGTTGGTGACGCGTGTGTCGCGGGTGAGGATCATCGGTGTGAGATTGGTGATGAAGGCGCGGATATCTGTGGTGGCGACCCTTCGACGCCCGCCCACGCCGCTGCCTTTGCGGGGTCGGCCTCAAGAAAGGTGATCATCTGTTCTTTGTTGCAGGAAGCCTTGTCACGCGTGCCGCCATACAAACCGGGTGATCGTCCCTCCACCTGGGCGAGGGCCACCTGACCGGCCGGCAGCGGCGCTGTTGTGGTGGCTAGCGGAACCGCCGGCAGGGTCACTGTTGGCGCCGCCTCGGTCTGGTTGGTCACGGATGCGGAGAAGGGGTACGCCGTCGTCGCCTCGACGGGCCCGAGCAAGATCTCACCACCGTGCAGCGCGCTCGGATCCAACGATCCGTCGCGCGGCGTGTTTGCTGTGGGACTCGACGTGCTTGGCCGGTGTGCCGATGGGTTCTTGTCGCTGTTGCTGGCCACGAAGAATCCGCCGACGAGCGCGATGGCCGCGACGACCGCGAGGGGCAGGGGTAGGGCCGGGCGGAGGCGGAGGCGGAGACAAAGGCGGAGACGCAGGATTGCTCTCGAGCGCCGTGCCGCAGTTCGCGCAGAACGCTTCGCCAGCGCTTACCGGACTCCCGCACTGTTCGCAGAATCGAGTGCTCATACTCAACTGGTACTCCTCAGCCAACGCTCGCTGTAGAGGCGATAGTAACGCCATGGCCTAAGAGTCCGATTGGTTGTCCAAATGCGTGCGGGCCCTTCGTCGTGTAGGGGTCCGCAAGACACAACGAAGGGAACCAACGTGGCTGATATTCAGAAGATGACCCGCAACGAGGCCGAAGCTCTGCTTGAGTACATCCGTGACGTGCCCGACGAGCGTTGGGACACCGGCACCGTGTGTGATCCGTGGTCGGTGAAGCATCTCGTGGCGCATCTCACGGCGTTGAGCAATCAGACACTGACGAACTTCGCCAAGCGAATGATCGCGACCGGTTTCAACCTCCAGAAAGTGGTCGACGGTGACCTCCAGAAGTACTTGAAGCCCAGGAAGGAGATGTTGGCAACGTTCGAGTCGTCCATTCGTAACCCCACGACGCCGAAGATGCTCGACGAGGTCGCGTTGGGCGAATTCATCGTTCACGGCGAGGACGTGCGTAGCGCCCTCGGCGACCGAGGCGAGCATCCAGCCGCGCACGTCACTGCCATCGGCAAGATGTATGCGGAGTCCAAGAAGCCGCTGAATGGTCGGGTGAGGACCACCGGGCTATCACTGCGCGCCACGGACGGCGACTTCGTCTGGGGTAACGGTCCAGAGGTTGCCGGGTCGGGTATCGACTTGCTTCGGGCGGTCACGGGACGCGCCGAGGCCCTGAGGTTCTGCGAGGGCGAGGGTCTCGAGACGCTCCGCTCGCGCTGCGCAGCCACATAGCCGCCGATGGGTGCGCACGGGTACGGCCATCCGGCCCTCTTGCCGAACGTCGCTTTGGCGTAGCGTCAGTGATGAGGCATGGCCGCTGACCGTGCCTGACGCGAGGTCATCACATGATCTGCTCGCAATGCAATCACGACAATCCGGCAACGAGTCGGTTCTGTGCCACGTGCGGTTCCCCACTCACCCGGCTGGCTCGGTGTCGACACTGGTCCCGCCGGTCACTCCGGTCGTTCCGGCCATCACGACAGCGAAGCCACTCCCAGTCCCGGTTCGCCCGCTTGCGCTCGCCGGCGCCCAGTTTGCCGCGCTCGGAGTGACCGTGACCGGCACGGCGTGGTCGTGGTCATGGTGGCGACGGCAACGGCCGGGATACGAGCCGCCGACACATCACTGCTCGGCAGCCTGGCGTTTTTTTGGCGCCACACGTGGACTCGGCCGGTTCCGAAGCTGACTTTCGGCCCTGTCGATCGGGCGGACCGTCTGCATATTCTGACGAAATGAATGATTGGGACACCGTTGATGGCAACGAGGCAGCGGCAAGCGTTGCCTACCGACTCTCCGAGGTCATCGCGATCTACCCGATCACACCAGCGTCCACCATGGCCGAGGCGTGCGATGCGTGGGCTGCGGTGGGACGCCCGAATCTGTGGGGCACCGTGCCCGAAGTGATCGAAATGCAGTCCGAGGCGGGTGCCGCCGGCACGTTGCACGGCGCAACGATGCGAGGCGCACTGGCGAGCACGTTCACCGCATCGCAGGGCCTACTCCTGATGCTGCCGAACATGTTCAAGATCGCCGGCGAGCTGTCGCCTGCAGTCGTGCACGTCGCAGCGCGCTCACTCGCAACGCACGCGTTGTCGATCTTCGGCGATCACAGTGACGTCATGGCGGCGCGTACCACCGGCTGGGCGATGCTTTCGTCAGCGTCGGTGCAGGAGGCCGGCGACTTCGCACTCGTGGCACACGCAGCGTCGCTCGAGAGCCGCGTGCCCTTCCTGCATTTCTTCGATGGCTTCCGGACCTCGCACGAGGTAGCCACGGTTCGTCTGCCCACGGACGAGGACATCACTGCCTTGATCGACGAGCAGTGGATCACCGACCATCGTCTACGCGCACTCGATCCCGATCGTCCGGTCTTGCGCGGCTCTGCACAGAACCCCGACGTGTTCTTCCAAGCACGCGAAGCCGGCAACACCTACACGATGTCGGTGCCGGGCATCGTCGAGGGCGCATTTGCCAGACTCGCCGAGCAGACCGGTCGCCACTATGGGTTGATCGAATACACGGGTGCCCCCGACGCGGAACGAGTCGTGGTGCTGATGGGCTCCGGTGCGGGTGCCGCGCACGAGGCAATCGAGCGACTCAACGCCGAAGGTGCCCGCGTGGGCATGCTGACCGTGCGGCTGTATCGACCGTTTCCCTCTGCAGCCCTGATTGCAGCGTTGCCGGCATCGGTACGCGCCGTCGCCGTCTTGGACCGCACCAAGGAGCCCGGTGCGCCGGCCGAGCCGCTGTGTCTCGACGTGATCGAAGCGCTGGCTGACGCCGCTGCAGATGGCATCCGGCCGATGCCGCGTGTGATCGGCGGCCGATACGGATTGTCTTCGAAGGAGTTCACCCCGGCGATGGTGAAAGCCGTGTTCGACGAACTCGATGCGCCGCAACCGAAGAAGCGTTTTACGGTTGGCATCATCGATGATGTGACCCATCTGAGCCTTGCGGTGGACCCCACGTTCACCACCGATCGGGCTGCGCTGCGGGCAGTGTTCTACGGACTGGGTTCCGACGGCACCGTCGGTGCGAACAAGCACACGGCCAAGATCGTTGGCGACCTCACCGGTCGGCATGCGCAGGGATACTTCGTCTACGACTCGAAGAAGTCCGGTTCGATGACGGTGTCGCATCTGCGTTTCGATGCCGACGAGATTCGATCCACGTATCTGATCACCGAAGCCGACTTCGTCGCTGTGCATCAGTTCGGTCTCTTCGATCGTCTCGATGTGCTGTCGCTCGCCCGGCCTGGCGCCACACTGTTGTTCAACAGTCCCTATCCGGTCGCCGACACCTGGGAGCACCTGCCGCGCGAGGTGCAGGACCAGATCATCGACAAGCAACTCGACGTGCATGTGATCGATGCACACCGTGTGGCCCGAGAAGCCGGTCTCGCCGGCCAGATCAACATCATCATGCAGGTCGCCTTCTTCGCCTTGACCGATCTGATGCCGCTCGAGGAGGCGATTGACGCCGTCGAGGATGCAGTGCGCAAGGCCTACGGCAAGCGGGGCGGTCCCGTTGTCGACGCCAACATCGCCGCTGTCGCACTCACCGTTGCCGAGTTGCACGACATGCCCGTACCCGGTGTCGCCACGGCGTTGCGCTATCGCCGGCCACAGGTTCCGGCCGAGGCACCCGACTTCGTGCAGCGCGTGACCGCGCGCATGCTCGCTGGCGAGGGAAACCTGCTGCCGGTAAGCGCGCTGCCGGTCGACGGCATGTTCCCCACTGGCACGGCCCGTTTCGAGAAGCGACGCCTTGCGACCACGATCCCGATCTGGGATGCATCTATCTGCATCGATTGTGCGCGGTGTGCGCTCGTGTGTCCACACGCGGCCATCCGGATGAAGGTGTACGACGGCACCGAACTCGAATCGGCCCCCACCGATTTCCCCACCAAGAGCTTCCGTTCACACGATCACCCGGGACTGCATCTCACTATTCAGGTGGCGCCTGACGACTGCACCGGCTGCGGGATTTGCGTCGACATCTGCCCCGCTCGGTCGAAGAGCGAGGTTCGCCACAAGGCCATCAACATGGAGCCCGTTGGCGATCATCACGATGTCGAAGCCGACCGCTTCGACTTCTTCCAAAAGGTCAATGCGGTGGCGCCCGGCGTGCTCGAGCCATCGAGCGTGAAGGGTTCCCAGGTGCGCGAGCCGCTGTTCGAATTCTCGGGTGCCTGTTCTGGTTGTGGCGAGACGCCGTACATCAAGTTGCTCAGCCAGTTGTTCGGTGACCGGGCCATCGTTGCAAATGCAACCGGATGCTCATCGATCTTCGGAGGCAACCTGCCCACGACGCCGTGGGGCACCGACGCTGCCGGGCGCGGCCCGGCATGGGCTAACTCACTGTTCGAGGACAACGCTGAGTTCGGTTTGGGAATGCGCATCGCGCTCGATCGTCAGTCGGCCACGGCGCAGCGTTGGCTGCGCGAGCTAACGCCGCATCTCGGTTCGCCGTTGGTACAGGCGATCCTGGCCGTCGATCCGATTACCCCCATCGATGATGCGACCATTGCCACCCAACGCGCCCTGATCGTCGAGCTCGACGCGGCACTCGCGACCCTTGTCGTCGGAGCTGATGTCGGCGCGGCAACCTTGGCACGGCGACTGCAGCCCCTCACCGGCACGTTGGTTCGCAAGAACGTGTGGATCGTGGGTGGTGATGGCTGGGCATACGACATCGGTGCCGGAGGGTTGGATCATATGCTCGGCTCGGGTCGAGACGTCAACATCCTCGTGCTCGACACCGAGGTGTATTCGAACACCGGCGGCCAAGCCTCGAAATCAACGCCTCGCGCGGCGGTAGCCAAGTTCGCCGCCGCTGGTAAGACCACCGCCAAGAAAGATCTCGGCGCAGAGGCTCGTCGTTATGGCGATGTGTATGTGGCACAGGTTGCCATCGGCGCCAACGACATCCAGACCGTCAAGGCGTTTGCCGAAGCCGAGGCCTGGCCCGGCGTCTCGCTCATCATCGCGTATTCCACCTGCATCGCTCACGGCATCGAGATGTCGACGTCGATGTCGCATCAGAAGGTGGCCGTACAGACGGGGTACTGGCCGCTCTACCGATATCGACCGGGCGTCGATGAGCACACGCTGCCATTCTCGTTGGACTCGAAGGATCCGACCCTGCCGATTGCCGATTTCGTCGGCTCCGAGGGCCGCTTCACGATGCTTGCCCGCTCTCACCCCGAGCAGGCGTCGAAGCTGCTCGCCCTCGCGCAGAAAGACGTCGACGAGCGCTGGCGGTACTACCGCCAGCTGGCCGGCGTCGAACGCAGCGTCGCCAACATCGACGACGCCCCGCCCGTACCCGTGGCCGCACCCAGGCCCGCACCCACCGAGGAGCCGTCGTGACCGCCGATCTGAGTTGTCGCTATCTGGGCCTCGATCTCGCTGGCCCCATTGTCGCGTCGGCTGGACCGCTGACCGGCAGGCTCGACACACTGCATCGCCTCGAGACAGCGGGGGCTGCAGCCGTCGTGCTGCCGTCGTTGTTTGAAGAGGAGATCGTCGGCGCTGCATTTCAACTGCACGCAATGCACAACCAGGGTGCAGGGGTGTACGCCGAGGCGTCGAGCTATCTGCCCGATGTACCCGACACGCCCACCGACGTGGACCGTTATCTCGATCTCGTCGCAGACGCGAGCGAGCAGCTCTCGGTGCCGGTGATCGCCAGCCTCAACGGCATGTCCACTGGCGGGTGGGTGCGCTATGCCACCGAACTGGCACAGGCCGGCGCAGCCGCGATCGAGTTGAACGTGTATCTGATGGCTGCCGATCGCGCCGACACAGCCGCCACGGTTGAGAACCGACTCGTCGATCTCGTTCGTGCCGTGCGTGAGGCCGTGTCGATCCCGCTTGCTGTCAAACTGTCGCCCTACTTCAGCGCCCTCGGCAACGTCGCCGAGTCGGTCGTGGGTGCAGGCGCCGACGGTCTCGTGCTGTTCAACCGTTTCTATCAACCGGAAATTGATCTGGAATCCCTCACCGTGCAACCCAGCCTCGACCTCAGTACTGCGGCCGACCTGCGCCTGCCGCTGCGATGGATCGCGGTGTTGCACGGTCGGGTGCCGTGTTCGCTGGCCCTTTCCGGCGGCGTGCACACATGGGGTGACGTCATCAAGGGTTTGCTGGCCGGTGCCGACGTGACGATGACGACGTCATCGCTGCTGCGCCTCGGGCCCGAGCACGTGCACGAGCTACTGCGCGGTGTGGCGGCATGGCTCGACGAACACGATTACGAATCCGTCCAGCAACTTCGTGGCAGTATGAGTCAGCAATCGGTGCCCGACCCCGACGCATACGAGCGCTGCAATTACCTGAAGGTGCTCCGCCACGGCGCAGCGCGTTACCTGCCCCAGTACGTGCGTCACGAGGACTGACCTCGCGGAGTCGGCCGCCCACAGCAGAACGAGGAATTTCGATATGAAGGAACTGATCTACCACCGCCACCTGCTGCCTGCGGTGCAGCGCAATGCCAACCGGGTCTGCGTCACCGACGCGTCCACAGGCGTCAGCACCACATTCGGCGAACATCTCGATCGTGTCCTGCGGCTGATCGGCGGTCTCCAGTCGCTCGGGGTCACACGCTCCGATCGATTCGCCATCATGACCATGAACTCGCCGCAGTATCTCGAGATGTATCACGCGGCCTTCCTCGGCGGTGGTGTGGTGAACCCGTTGAACCTTCGACTCGCGCCAAAGGAGTTGGCCTTCGTACTGAAGAACTCCGGCACGAAGGTGTGCTTCGTCGATTTCGTCTTTGCTGGCCTCATCGACGCAGTGCGCGCCGAGGCCGGCATCGAGACTGTGGTCCTCGTTGGCGGCGGTGCTGTCCCACACGACGTCGCGTACGAAGACCTCGTTGCGAAGAGTGCCCCGATTCTGCCGGACGAGGGTGAGGAAACCGATCCTGTGGTCCTCATGTACACCGGTGGAACGACGGGTTTGCCCAAGGGGGTGCTGCTCGACCAACGCGCCGAGATGCTCAACATGTATCACGTGATGGCCCGCGTGCCATTGAGTCATGACGACGTCTCACTGCTGCAGACGCCGATGTTCCATGCGGCATCGATGTTCAGTGTGCTCGGCGGTCCCACGCTGGGTGCACACACGGTGACCATCCCGATGTTCGACCCGGCGCGCGTGATGGCCGCGGTCGAGGAATACTCGCCGACGCTCACCGTGATGGTGCCCACGATGATCAACATGGTCATGTCACACCCCGAGTTCACGCCCGACCGCATGGGCAGTTTCCGCAGTCTCGTGTACGGGGCCTCGCCGATGCCCCAAGCCGTGCTCGAGCGATTGCTGTCTTTGTATCCCGACATGGACATCTGGCAGGGCTATGGCATGACCGAGAGCGCATCGATTCTCACCCTGCTCGGTGCCGACGAGCATCGCGCCGGTGGGAAGTTCCTCAGCTCGGCCGGCTCCCCGGTACCTGGCGTGGTCTTGAGCATCCAGAGCGAGGAGGGCGTGACGCTCCCCATCGGCGAGGTGGGCGAGGTCTGCGCCCGGGGCGGCAACTACATGATCGAATACTGGAACAATCCCGAGGCCACCGCCGAGGTCTTCCGCGATGGTTGGTATCACACCGGCGATGTGGGCTACCTCGACGACGAGGGCTACCTGTATCTGGTCGATCGGGTGAAGGACATGATCGTCACCGGTGGCGAGAACGTGTACTCCAGCGAGGTCGAGAACGCGCTGTCCACACATCCAGCTGTCGCGCAGGTGGCTGTCATCGGTATTCCCGACGAACGCTGGGGCGAGGCCGTACACGCGCTCGTCGTACTGCGGCCGGCGATGTCGGCCACTGCAGCCGAACTCATCAACCACTGTCGCGACCACATTGCCGGTTACAAGCTGCCCAAGAGCGTGGAGTTCAGAGCCGAGCCGTTGCCGTTGTCAGGAGCGATGAAGGTCTTGAAGAAGGATCTCCGTGCGCCCTACTGGGCCGGACGCGAGCGCCGCGTCAACTGAGTCGTTGCCGGGCGAGCGGTCGAGCAAGCGGCGCGAGGTTCGACAAACGTGCGTGGCGCGAGGGGTGTGGTGAGAAATCCACGTGCTGCGTGGTTATTTCAACACACCCTCGATCGCGCCGAGTGCCTCAGCGGGGGATACCGGTGCAGGCGTCGGTGATGATGCGTGATACGAACGCGAGGCAGGCACGGAGCTGATCCGCCGACACATACTCGTCGGGTTTGTGCGCCACACCGATGTCGCCAGGGCCGCAGATCAATACCGGCACGTCAAGGGCGGCGGCGAACAAACCGCCCTCTGTGCCGAAGCCAAGCGGAGTGCTGACCCCGCGATCGGCGGCGCGTTCGACCAGGCGTACCCAGGGACTGGATGGGTCGGTTGCCAACGCCGGATAGCGCGTGATCTCGGTGATGTCCACCCCGCCACCGACACTGCCCAACGCCGCGCGTTCTGTTTCGATTGCGGCCCACAGCGGCGCCAACAACGAATCGGGATCGTGCGTCGCGTTGTGGCGCACCTCGAACGTGAAGTCGCAGCGCGGTGAGAGAACATTGAGTGCGGTGCCCCCGTTGATCGTGCCCACGTTCACGGTGACCTCGGCGTTGGCCTCACCCGTGTCGTCGCGGCGCGCGCCCTGAAGATGCGACGCTGCAATGGCCTCGAGCGCGGTGATGACGCGAACCGCCGAACTGATAGCGCTCGGCAGGAACGGCGACAGGCTCGAATGCCCTGCCTGCGCTGCGAACGAAACGCCGTACGCGACCTTGCCTAGGTGCGCATGGCGTGGCCGCATCATCGTCGGCTCACCGATCAAAACGAGATCGGGGCGCACCTGCTCGTTGTCAGCGAGTCGCTGCAGCAGGCTGCGCACACCGACGCAGCCGATCTCCTCGTCGTACGAGAGTGCGATGTGTAACGGCGCAGTGAGCTGCGTGGGATCGAGCGTCTCGACGGCAGCGAGCACACAGGCAATGAACCCCTTCATGTCCGCGGTGCCGCGCCCGACAAGATGCTCGCCGACGATCGACAGCGAATACGGATCCGTGGCCCAGCCGGTGCCGGCCGGAACCACATCGGTGTGGCCGGATAGCAGCAGTCCTCCGGGTCCACTGGGGCCGAGCGAGGCGAGCAGGTTGGCGCGCCCTTCGGGCCCATCGATGATCGACGTCGTCGCACCGAATGTCTGCAGATGATCGGCTGCCCATTCGACGAGCGAACGGTTTGGTGTGGTGCTCTCGGTGGGCATCGCCACCATGTGACCGAGCAACTCGAGGACCCGTTCGTCGATCTCGTGGCCGTGTTCCGTGCTCATCACCGCCAGTATTGCCGCCTTGACCCCGGCGACGCAGACGCGCGCTGGTTACGGTGGCACCAGATGGCAGCCACGATGACGGCGCGTGCAGAGGAGCAGGTTGTGAACAGGTTTGTGGATCGACGGATCATCGTCACCGGCGGTGGGTCCGGAATCGGCCAGGGCACGGTGCTGCGTCTGCTCGCCGAGGGGGGGCAGGTACATGCGATCGACGTGAATGCTGACGGACTCGAGACCACTCGCGAGATGGCTGCGGCCGACAGTCTCGGCGATCGGCTCAGTGTTGCCGCTCTTGACATTTCCAACGAGCAGGCCGTCAACGCCGATGTCACCGAAGCGATCGGCGGGCTCGGTGGACTCGACGTGCTCGTGAACGCCGCCGGCATCCTGCGAGCCGCGCACACCCACGAGTGCACGCTCGACATGTGGAACCTGGTGATCAACATCAACCTCACCGGCACGTTCTTGATGACCCGTGCCGCGCTCCCTGCGTTGCTGGAATCCGGCCATGGCGTCATCGTGAACTTCAGTTCGACCTCGGCGACGTTCGCCCATCCGTACATGGCCGCCTACGCAGCGAGCAAGGGTGGTGTCGATGCGCTCACTCATACGCTCGCAGTGGAGTACAGCAAGCAGGGTCTACGCGCCGTTGCCGTAGCGCCCGGTGGAATCACGAGTGGCATCACCGAGACGACCCCCGGCATGTTGCCGGCCGATTCCGACTGGTCGCTGTTCACGAAGATGTCGCCCATCATCGGCAGCGGGATGGGTTCGCCGGCCGATGTGGCCGGTGTGATCGCGATGCTCGCCAGTGAGGATGGCCGCTACATCACCGCGACCTCTGTGCGCATCGACGGCGGTGCGCACGGCTGACGCGTGCCGCGCCGCCGTGTTACGGCTGGAACGGCTTCTTCGCGAGCATCACATCACTGCCGAGAAAGGGTTCGAGGAACGAATCGAAGTTGGGGCCGCGGCGCAGACCAAGACCACCATCGACGGCAATCGACACGCCGGTGATCCAGCGCGCATCGGGTCCGAGGAGGAAGCGAACCAAGCCGGCGACGTCGTCGGGTTCGCCCACACCGCCCATCGGGGTGTTGTCGGTATAGCTGCGATAGACCGCGCTGTCGCGTGGGATGGCGTCCATCAACTCCGTGGCGATGAAGCCCGGACGCACTGAGTTGTAGCGCACGTTGACGGGTCCGTATTCATCGGCCGCGTTGCGCATCATCTGCTCGATACCCGCCTTCGAAACGGTGTACGCCCCGAAGTAGGGGTGCGTCACGTAGCCGGCGATGGACGACATACCGACAAACGAGCCGCCACCCGCCGCGACCATGTGCGCCACGGTGTGCTTGACGCACAGCATCGTGCCCAAGACATTGAGGTGCAGCGTGTCGAGGAACTGTTTGGTGTCCTGCAGGTGATACGGGCCGAGACCCGCAGAGCCTCCTGCGTTGGCGACACAACCATTCAACGCGCCCGTTGGCTGGAGGGCGGTGGCGACGATGCGTTGCACGTCGTCTTCGTTGGTCACGTCGCCGACAGCGAACTGCACGCTGCCGCCGAGGCCGCTCGATGCCGCCGCGGTAGCGATGGTGCCCGCCGCCGCCGCAAGCGATGCCTCGGTGCGGCCGCAGATGGTGACGGCCGCGCCGTCGGCGGCCAATCGCTCGGCGCATGCACGACCGATGCCGGTGCCTCCGCCCGTAATCAACACTGCGTAACCCTCGAGGCCGCCCCACGGTTCTGTTTGTGTACTCGGAGTTTGTGTGCTCATGATCAGCGACGGTAGCGGGCGCGTTTGGCGCAACGTGATACGAAAGAGGACGAACTCGCACAGGTCACGCGGTTCGGTCTGGTAACTGACGCGAGGAGAGGCATGTGAGCAACAACTGGGGACGCTGGGGAGACGACGATCAGCGCGGTGCACTGAACCTCATCACGCCCGAGGCTGTTCTGGCCTCCGCCCAGCGGCGCGTCACTGGCAAGGTCTACTCGCTCGCCATTCAGCTCAGCCAGGCAACAGTGCCTGCCGTGCACGATCGACCCGCGCCCGAGCGGTACACGCTCACCACCATGGCCGACATCGGCCGGGTGCCCCCGTTCTTCGAGATCGGCGAAGGCGTTGGAGCGAACGAAGACGTACTCGTGATGCCGAGTCACATCGGCACACATATGGATGCGCTCTCGCACGTGACCTCCGAGGCCATGATCTACAACGGTTTCGCGGCAGCATCGTTCACCCCGCGGGGTGGTGCGGCGAAATGCGGCATCGAACAGACGGGTAGCTTCGCGGGCCCCGCCAAGTTGCTCGACGTAGCCGGGTACGTCACGGCCAACGTCGATCCCGCCGGCCTGGTCGCCGGGCACATCATCGATGCGGCGCTGCTCGAGGCGTGCCGAGTATCCCAGGGCACCACCATCGATGCCGGTGACATCCTGCTCGTGCGCACCGGATGGATCGAGCATCGCAACGCGCACCTCCCACCTGCTCAGGCGTGGTTGCAGGCGGGCCTTGGCTTGGATGCGGTCAGCTTCATCCGTGACCACAGCATCAGCGTCGTGGGTTCTGACAACTCCGCGATCGAGTCCATTCCCTTTGATCAGAACCGCTTCCTGTGTGTCCACATCGAACTGTTGCAGCAGCTCGGTGTCACGATGATCGAGCACCTCTGGCTTGGCGACCTCGCCGCTGACACGTGCTACGACGTGCTCCTCGCCGTCGGCGGTCTGCTCGTCACTGGTGCATCAGGGAGCCCGGTGAACCCCATCGCCATTGGCTGAATCGAGCCTGCCCGATCATCGCCGATCACCTGCCCTATCATCGCCGATCAATGGTGTTACGGTTCGTCAACACGCTGAGTCTCGGGGGGGATTTCGATGGGTCGTTCACAGGTTCGTTTGCTGGCCATTCCATTGGTGCTGGCATTGCTGGGAGCCGGGTGCGGCAAGAGCCGCGACGCCCAGCCCGCGGCATCGGCCGCGCCGACGTCATCCGCCGCCACGTCGAATTCCGCCGGTGGCACCACACCAGGCACTGATGCACAGCCGGCCGCGCCGATGTTCGGCGATGCGCCGTGGCCGTGCGGCAAGGCCACCACGCCCAACACCGATTCGGGTAGCGAGCCCGGCGTCACCAAGGATGCGATCAGCATCGCGGGTGGTGATGACGCTGGCTACGTGGGATCACCCGGCTTGAACCATGAGATGACCGATGCGATGAAGGCCATGGTCTCGAAGTGCAACGACCTCGGCGGCATCAACGGTCGCATCATCACCTTCAACTACTTCGACGCAAAGATCTTCGAAGTCGCCGCCGCGATGCAGGGTGTGTGCGATGGCAACAACTTCTTCCTCATTGGGCAGGGTTGGGCCTTTGACGCTCAGCAGGAAGAAATCCGCCTCAAGTGCCGCATGCCTTCGGTTCCCACCTATTCGGTGAGCGCTGCGTTCGCGCACGGCAAGGATGTGTTCATGGGCGTACCCAACCCGTCCGATGAGATGTCGGCCGGCTACTTCGAGCAGCTCGCCACACTGATGCCAGATGCCGTGAAGCGCGTCGCCACCCTGGTGGGTGCGTTCTCGGCAACACAGGAGTCTCGCGACAAGGTACTGGCCGTCGCGCCCGGCTTCGGTTGGGGATTCGTCGATGCCAAGCTCGAGTACAACCCGGCCGGCGAGGCCGACTGGACGCCGTTCGTGAAGCAGGTCAAGGACTCCGGAGCGACGATGATGTACTGGTCGGGTACATGCCTGCCGGGTCTGCAGTTGTTCGCCCAGACAGCCAAGGCCAATGGCCTGGACATACCCATCGTGACCGACGCGAACCACTACTCGACGCAGTGCGCCGGCGCCAACACCGATGGCTCGATGAACAACGTCTATGTCCGCCTCACGTCGATTCCGTTCGAGGAGGCAGCCACCAACAAGGCCACTCAGGACTTCCTCGACCTGCTCAAGGAAAAAGGCGGAGATGTGGCGCTGCTCGGTACGCAATCGGCGTCGTCGTTCTTACTATGGGCCACAGCTTCGTCGGCGTGCGGAGCAGAGCTCACCCGGGCCTGCGCGCTTGCCAACCTCGCCAAGATCACGAAGTGGACCGGCCACGGACTGCATGCCGAGGACAATCCCGGCCTGAACCATCCGTCGTCGTGCAACATCGTGCTGAAGATCGAGGGCACCGGATACAAGCGGGTTACTCCCGACAAGGCGGGCACGTTCGAGTGCAAGCCGACGTGGATCGTGCCAATCACATCGACGCCGGCGCTCGCGGCCGCGAAGCTCGACGCAAACCGCATCTCGCAGCAGTTCTCGGCGGGCTGACACAACATTTTGTGGGTCGCCGATGCTCTTGATTTCGATGATTCACGTATCTGACGACGCGTCAGATACGTGTTATGGTGACCGCTCCAAGAGCTTTTTCCGGGGGGATCCTTGATGAGACAGTCCGTTGTTCGTTTCGCTGCTGCGTCTGTTGCGCTCACGCTCGTCGTGACCGCGTGTGGCAAGGACCGCAGCGCCGCGCCCGTCGCGACGTCGGCTTCTACCACGGCCGCGACCACGCCCGGCACGGGTGCGGTCAGCACGACTCCGGTCACCGATGCCAAGCCGGCGCTGCCGTCGTTCGGTGACGCACCGTGGCCATGCGGCAAGGGCGATGGCGCCAATGCCGATACGGGAACCGAAACCGGTGTCACCAAGGACTCGATCAGCATTGCCTACGGCGATGACGCAGGCTATGCCGGTTCGCCGGGTCTCTCGCACGAGGCCAGCGATGCCATCAAGGCACTCGTCGCGCAGTGCAATGATCTCGGTGGCATCAACGGCCGAACGATCACGGCCAACTACTTCGACGCGAAGATCTTCGATGTCGCTACGGCCATGCAGAGTGCGTGCGACGGCAAGAACTTCTTCCTCGTCGGTCAGGGTTGGGCCTTCGATGGTCAGCAGGAAGAGATTCGTCTCGGTTGCAAACTCCCCTCAGTGCCGACCTACACCGTGAGCGCGGCGTTCGCTCACGCTGCCGACGTGTTCCAAGGCGTGCCGAACCCGTCTGACGAAACCCCTGCCGGGGTCTTCGAGCAGGTGGCCACCCTGTTCCCCACTGAGGTGAAGAAGGTCGCAACGCTCACCAGTGGCTTCGGTGCCACCATCGAGACACGCGACAAGGTCGTGGCGGTTTCACCGTCATTCGGTTGGGGCTTTGCAGAGAGCACGCTCGAATACAACCCTGCCGGAGAGACCGACTGGACGCCATTCGTGAAGCAGATCAAGGACTCGGGAGCCACGATGGTGTCGTGGCAGGGCTCGTGCCTGCCCGGCCTGCAGTTGTTCGCCCAGACCGCCAAGGCCAATGGCCTCGACGTGCCCATCGTGACCGACTCCAACCACTACGAGGCCAAGTGCGCGGCGGCCAACACCGACGGTGCGCTCGACAAGATGTACATCCGCTTCGGGTTCATCCCGTTCGAGGAGGCCGACGTGAACAAGGCAACCAAGGACTACCTCGACCTGCTCAAGGCCAAGGGTGGCGATACGTCCCTGCTCGGTATGCAGGCCACGTCGTCGTTCCTGCTGTGGGCCACCGCTGCACAGAAGTGCGGAGCCACGCTCACCCGTCAGTGCACGCTCGACAACTTGAAGGCCACCCATAGTTGGACCGGCCACGGTCTGCACGCCGAGACCGACCCGGGCGGCAACCATCCCCCGAAGTGCGCCATCCTGATCCATCTCGAAGGCACGACCTACAAGCGTGTCGCTCCTACCGGGCGCGGCAAGTTCGAGTGTAAGGACACCTGGATCGCCAAGGTCACCGGCACCCCTGCGCTCATCGCCGCCAAGCTCGATGAGAACCGCATCTCTCAGCAGTTCACGGGCAAATAGGACTCCACGTTGACATCCGTCAGCGCGACCGCCCGCCGGGGCGTCGGTCGCGCTGACAGGACGGCCTGACCATGCAGGATTTTCTCGCCTACACCGTCTTAGGACTCTGTCTGGGCTCCGTGTATGCCATCGCGGCAACCGGCCTGGTAGTGACCTACTCGACCTCGGGCATCTTCAACGTTGCTCACGGTGCGGTTGCCACCATGAGCGCGCTGGTCTACTGGCAGTTGCGTTTCGGTTGGCACACGTCCACACCGCTGGCGGTGTTCCTTACCATCATCGTGTTCGCCCCGTTGCTCGGCCTCTTTCTCGAGGTGGTCGTGATGCGTGGCCTGCGCGGTACCAGCGAGGTCACTCGTTTGGTCACCCCTGTGGCAGTGCTCCTCGCCATCAACGGCGCCTCTACGTGGATCTGGTTCCGCAACAGCAATCGCGCGCTGGTCCCCAAGAAGTTCTTCGGCGAGAGCCACATCAACGTACTCGGGCAGGCGGTGTACTACCACCAACTCATCGGTGTGGCGTTGGCCATACTCACCGCCGGTGCATTGTACGTGTTGCTCTACCGCACCCGGCTCGGCGTCACGATGCGCGCAACGGTCGACGACCGTTCGCTGCTCATGCTCAACGGTGGTCGCCCCGACGTTGCCAGCATGGCCAGCTGGGCCATCGGCGCTGGCCTCGCGGGCCTCGCCGGCGTACTGCTCTCGCCTCAACTCGGCGCACTACAGGTGTTTGCGCTCACGCTGTTGGTCTTTGACGCCTACCCCGCCGCGGTCGCCGGGCGCCTTCGCAGCGTGCCTCTCACCTATGCCGGAGCGATGGTGCTCGGGTTGTCGAAGCTCTACTTCGACTGGGTCTCCGACGCGGGTCAGCGATGGCTGGTGCTGCGCAACCTCCGTAACGCCATCCCCGCAGTGTTGCTGTTCGTGGCGTTGTTGCTCATGCCCCAGGACCGGCTGCGCGGCTCGGTCGTTGCCCGCACACGCGAACGATTCAAGGTACCGACCATCCGCCAAGCTGTGCTCTGGGGGATGGTGCTCGTGGCTGTTGTGGCCATGCTGCAATCGCTCATGTCGGGTTCGGCCGTGATCAGCCTGGCGAACGCGATCTCGCTGTCGTTGCTGGCGCTGTCACTGGTGCTGCTCACGGGCTACGCCGGAGAGATAAACCTGGCCGTGTTCACCTTTGCCGGCATCGCCGTGATCGCGGCGTGGCAGTTCGACGTCGGCCCCAACGGACTTGCCACCAAGCAGTCGCTGTCGGTGTTCGCGATTCTGTTGTCGATGTGCGTCTGCGCACTGGTGGGCGGGCTGATCGCGCTGCCGGCGCTGCGCTTGCGCGGACTGTACCTGGGGCTTGCCACCTTTGCGTTCGGCATTATCGTGTACCAGCTGGTGATCCTGCAGACCGCACCGCTGAAGTTCAATCTGTTTGGCTGGCACGTCACGATCAACCTCTTCACGACCGGCTCGTTCACCGTGCCACGTCCGAACTGGTTCGGTATCAACTTCGGTGGACAGCGCGCCTTCTTGATGTTGATGACGGTGATGTTTGCGATCCTCGGAATTGCGATCATCGCGCTCCGGCGCAGCGCCTACGGACGCATGATCGTGGCGATGAAGGACAGCCCGGCCGCGTGTGCCACCCTCGGACTGAACATCACACGCCTCAAGCTCGGTGTGTTCATGCTGTCGTCTGCAGTTGCCGGCCTCGGTGGACTGATGTGGGCGGCACAGCGGCGCACGTTGCCGAACAACGCCGACTTCGACGGCTTCGCCAGCCTGACCTTGTTCATGATCGCGGTGGTGGGCGGCATTGGTTACGTCAGCGGAGCATTGATCGCAGGCGTCTTCCTCAGCCTGCTCAGTGTCGTGATGCCGAACATCTTCAACAAGCTCGGTACCGACTATCCATCACTGCATTGGCTGTTCGTCACCGTGCTCGGCAACTTCACCCACTACGTCGGCCCGGCGATGATCGGCATCGGGCTGGGTAGAAACCCCAGCGGTATCGCCCAGCAGATCATGGATGGTTTCCGGCCGCTGCGTAAGGCGCCCGCTGCCACGGCTGCATGGGTGCTCGCCCTGGCAGGGTTGTGGGTGCTCACCTGGCGCGGCGTCCTGTCGAACTGGAACTTCACGCTGATCTGCGTGACCTCGGTGTTCCTCGTGCCGCGCCTGATCATGACGACATTCGAGTCGCGCTTTGTCGACGAGGAACGCCTGGTGAGTGGCGAGGATCTCGACCTCATCGGCTTAGAGCGGCCCTTCCGTGAATCTGATCGACAGGTGCTCGACACGGCGCTCGGTCTGCCGCCGACGGAGGTGTCACATGGCGCTTCTTGAGTGCCGCCGCGTCGGGATGAAATTCGGTGGTGCAGCTGCGCTCTCCGATGTCAATGTCATCGCCGCTGCCGGTGCCATCACAGGCCTCATCGGCCCAAACGGCGCCGGTAAGACCACGCTGTTCAACTGCGTCACCGGGTTGCTGCAACCCACCTCCGGAAACGTGTTCCTCGATGGCCACGAGATCAGCACACTGCCGCCCTACAAGCGGGCCCGCGGCGGTGTGGCGCGCACGTTCCAGCGACTCGAATTGTTCACGTCGCTCACGGTGCGCGACAACATCCGCGTCGCGGGGGAGATCCGTAACCGGTGGAGTAAGACTCGCGTCGATCCCCGCGCCGAGACCGACCAAGTGATCGACATGCTCGGTCTCTCCAAGCTGGCCGACCGCGACGTGTCCGAGATTCCCACTGGCATGGCGCGGCGTGTGGAGATGGGCAGAGCGCTGATGACCCGTCCGAAAATCCTGTTGCTCGATGAGCCGGCCTCGGGACAAGACGAGCAAGAGACAGAAGAATTCGGCGAGCTACTCCTCGATCTCTGCCGTAGTGGCACCGCTATTCTGCTCGTGGAACACGACGTCTCGCTCGTGATGAAGGTGTGTTCGTTCATCCAGGTGCTCGACTTCGGCCGGGTTATCGCATCGGGAAGCCCCGGCGAGATCCAAGCCAATCCGGCGGTTCTCGAGGCGTATCTCGGCGAGGACAATCGCACATGAACGAGCCGATTCTCGAACTCGTCGACGTGCGTGCGGGGTATGGCTCGATCGAGGTGCTACACGGCGTCAGTCTCACCGTGCACCGCGGCGAGGTGTTGGCGCTGCTGGGCCCCAATGGAGGTGGCAAGTCCACGAGTCTCAGTGTGCTCGGTGGGCTGGTCGACGTGATGAGCGGCGAGGTCAGGCTCGCTGGGCGAACAGTCACGGGCGTCTCTGCCGACAAGCGCGCCCGGCTGGGTCTGTGCACCATCCCCGAGGGCAAGGGCGTCTTTCCCAATCTCACCGTGCGCGAGAACCTGATGATGGCCACGCATACGGGTGCCACGTTGTCCGATATCGAAGCCGTTGCCTATGCGCGCTTTCCTCGGCTCGGCGAACGACGTTCGCAACTCGCCGGCACGATGTCGGGTGGCGAACAGCAGATGCTGGCGATGTCGCGTGCGCTCGCCACGAATCCAGCGGTGCTGTTGCTCGACGAACTCTCCATGGGCCTCGCCCCGCTCATCGTTGCAAGCCTGTACGAGATCGTTGCGCAGGTGGCCGACACGGGTGTCTCGGTGCTCGTGGTTGAGCAGTTCGCGCGAACTGTGCTTGGTATTGCTGACAGAGCTGCCATCATGCTGAGCGGACGAATTACCCGAGTCGGAGCACCCGACGAACTCGCAGAAGAACTTTCATCGGCCTACCTCGGCGGAAAGGGACAACCATGACCCAGGACCAGAGCGATTCGGTCAACCGAATCGAGCAATTCAAGAGCGACATTGCAGAGATGCAGGTGAAGACCTCCGGCAAGCCCACCGTGGAAAGGGCGAATTCCATCTTCGGAATCGTGCTCATGGTCGCATCCATCGTGATCGCCATCGGCTCCTACATCCAAGCCGGCCAGGCAGACAACGCGCTCGATCAGAACGAACTCATCGTGCTCGCGCTCACCTGTATCTGTATGGCCATCGTCGGTGCTGCGCTGTGGATCCGTACGGCCCTCGTTCGCTTCTGGCGTTTCTGGATGTTGCGTTCGCTATACGAGGGGCAGGCCCACCTCGACGAAGTCGTGAAAGCCATCCGCGACCGCGGCTGAACGGCCTTGCGCACGCCTGATCCGCGATCCGCACAGTCGTGTGCGATGAGCAACGTTTGAGGTGGTACAAAACCGGGTACTTTGGCACCATGCCCATCTATTCGCTGCCCGATCTCGCCTATGACCCATCAGATCTCGAGCCGCATCTGTCGGCGCGAATCGTCGATTTGCACCACGGTAAACACCATGCCTCCTACGTCGCCGGTGCCAACACTGCGGTCGAAAAGATCGAAGAAGCCGCCGCTCAAGAGCAATGGGGCGACCTCGTGGGTCTCGAGCGCGCGCTTGCGTTCAATCTCGGTGGCCACGTGTTGCACACGATGTACTGGAAGAACCTGTCCCCCGATGGTGGCGGTGAGCCAACCGGTGCCCTCCGTACGGCCATCGACGACACCTTCGACGGTTTCGAGTCGTTCAAGGGCCTGCTCACCCAGGCCAGCGTCGGTGTGCAGGGCAGCGGCTGGAGCATCCTCGGATACGAGCCGATGGCGGGCCGCCTGGTGGTGCAGCAGCTCCTCACGCATCAAGACAATCACGTGCTCGGTACCGTTCCGCTGTTGGCCATCGATGTATGGGAGCACGCTTACTACCTGCAGTACCAGAATGTTCGCGCCGACTACGTGAACGCCATCTGGAACGTGATCAATTGGGACGACATCGCTCGGCGCTACGCCGCCGCGATCACGGTCTCGCTCTAGCTATCTCGCCCTAGGCGAGTCGTCGATCTGGCTGAAGTCGGGTTCGCGTCGCTCGGCGAAGGCAGTCAGTGCCTCGATGTTTGCGGGACCCCCGAGCAACACCGAGAATGCGTCGTTCTCGCGCTGGCGCGCCGCTGCAAGCTCGGCGCGCATCGGCTCGACGATGGTGCGTTTGCACTCCACCAACGAGTTGATCGGCTTGCTCGCGAGCACGGCGGCGTGGCGCATCGTGATGCTCAGCAGATCGTCGGGCGCGCACTCCTGAAATGCAAGTCCCATGTGAACGCACTCGGTGGACGACAACCACTCGCTGCTCAACAGCGCCCATGTTGCGTTCTGCCGGCCGAGCAGACGTGGAAATGTGACGCTGCTCGCAGCTTCGGGCGCTACGCCGAGGCGCGTGAACGGGCAGCGCACGCGAGCGTCGCTGGAGATGAACACCAAGTCGGCGAGGGCCAACATGGTGGCGCCGATTCCCAGAGCGAGGCCGTTGACCGCGCACAAGAGCGGCTTCGGAAAGTCGATGAGTTGATCGACGAATCCCGTGAAACCGTGCCGGCCGTTCACGAACGTACCGCTGTTGCGTTGGGCCATCTCCAGCAGATCCGCCCCTGACGAGAACGCCTGCCCTGCACCTGTGATCACAATCACAGCGATCTCATCATCCGATGCTGCGCCGATCAACGCATCGGTGGCTGCATCGTAGAGGGCCTCGTTGAACGCGTTGCGTGTCTCGGGTCGGTCGAGGGTGAGCGTGCGAATGCGGCCAACGTCGTTGATCTGAATCATTCGGTGATCTCGAGTTCGATGACGTGAGCGATGTCGTCCGATGATCGCCCGACGTGGATCTGGTACACGCCGGGATCCACGCGCCAACCACGCACGGCGAATGGTCTGTCGGTGAATAGCCCGATGGGACTGGGGTTCAGGTCACCACGGTATGTCTCGCCCGGGTCCCAGTAGGCGAACGAACGGGCATCGAGGGTGAGTTCCACCTCTGTGATCTCGCCGGGTTCGAGCCAGACCTTGTCGAAGGCCTTCAGCTCCTTCAGTGGTCGTGTCACGCTTGGTTGCACCGCTCCCACGTAGCACTGCACGACCTCAGCACCGCGGCGTTGGCCGGTGTTCGTGACGCTGACCGTGACCGTGACCGTTCCGCTGTCGAGGTCCGCGCGCTGTACACGCTTGGCGCAGAGCAGCGGCGCCCCGAAAGTAAACGACGAATATGACATGCCGTGCCCGAATGCGAACGACACCGGCAACTTTCGAGTCTCGTACCAGCGATACCCCATGAGCACGCCCTCGCCGTAACGCACCCGCCCGTGCTCGCCTGGGAAGTTGCCGAACGATGGCGTGTGCTCGATGCACTGGGGGAATGTCGTCGGTAGGCGCCCGGCCGGCTCGGCGTCTCCGAACAGGACCGCCACCAGCGCGTTCGCCATCTCTTGGCCGCCGAACCAGGCCTGCAGTACGGCCGGCGCGCCTTCGGCCCAGTCGGTGGTGATCGGCGCTCCGGCGTTGACCACGATTGCCGTATTCGCGTTCGCGAGCGACACACGCCGGATCAATTCGTCCTGCCTGCCCGGCAGGTCCAATGTGTCGCGGTCGTGGCCCTCGGCCTCCCAATCGTTGTTGGTACCGACGATCACGATCACGGCGTCAGCAGCGGCCGCCGCGGCGACGGCACGGTCCATCATGTCAGGATCGGGCACTGTTTTGCAGCCGATCTCGGCGCCTTGAATCCATGAGCGTTCGGTGGAAACGAACTCGATGTCCAACTCGTAGGGCTGACCCGCGTGCAAATCGAGGATGGCTGTGAGTTCCTGGCGGGCGATCCCGAAGTAGGCCTCGCCGCGTGGGGTCGGATGCGTGATGCCATCAAAGACCACGGTGCCATCCACCGACAGGCATGCGCTGCCCATCTGCAGCATGCTGATGGTGTGCGGGCCCGATGCAACAGGGGTGAAGACAGCGGTCGCCCGAAATGCGATGGGGCCGCGGGGAAGTTCCCGGTCGATACCGGGCAGCAGCAGGACCTTGCCATCGGTGGTGGCGGTGCGATGTACGAGTGCGCCGTCACAGTCGTTGCCGGCAAAGACATCGATACTGAAGCCGGTGCCGCCATGACCGTTGTCGAGTTGGTCGGCGCCGATGGGGGAGATGATCCGGTCGATATCGCAGCCGGGTTCGTGCACGAGGGTGATGTCGTCTCCCAGAAATGAGCGCAACGCGTCGAGCGGGGTGGTGCGATAGTGGGGTTGCAGCTGTGCCGAGCCCCCGCCCATGATGCGCGCCCGTTCGGCGTTTGGCCCGATGACCGCCAGCGTGCGAATGTTCTGCGCCGACAATGGCAAGACGCCGTTGTTCTTCAACAGCACCATCGACTCGGCAGCGGCGCGGCGGGCTAGCGCGCGATGCTCGGGACGATCCACCGAGACCGCGACGCCGGGCTCGTCGTCAAGCGCACCAAGGCGGTCGAGCACTGTCAACAAGCGTTGTACTGCGCCGTCGAGGAGGTGCTCTGGAACCACACCGTCGCGCACCGCTTGGCCGAGCTTGCGCCCGTAGAAGCGGGCTGGTCCGGGCATCTCCAGATCGAGCCCCGCTTCGGCGGCCCCGGCTGCTGTGCCACCTGCGAACCAGTCGGTGAGCACGAATCCCTCGAAGCCCCATTCGCCGCGCAAGATGTCGTGGAGCAACTCACGGTTCTCGGCGTTGTATCGACCGTTGAGCCGGTTGTACGAGGTCATGATGCCCAGCGCCCCGCCTTCGCGCACCGCGAGCTCGAAGGGCAGCAGGTACAACTCACGCAACGCACGTTCATCGATCACGCTGTCGATGCTCATCCGCTCGAACTCGGCTTCGTTGCCGGCAAAGTGCTTCACCGTGGTGGCCACGCCGTGCGATTGCACGCCACGAACGAATGCTGCAGCGAGCTTGCCGGTGAGCAGTGGGTCCTCGGAGTATGACTCGAAGTTGCGCCCGGCAAGCGGGGCGCGATGCAGGTTCACGGTGGGTGCGAGCAGTACCCGGCACGCTTTCGTACGCGTTTGGTCACCGAGCGCCTCGCCGAGTTGCTCGATGAGGACGGGATCCCAGGTGGCCCCCAAAGCCGCGCCGCACGGGATGTTGAGCGACCGGCTCTGCTCGCCGACGCCCTCGATGAGCGGACCGCGCGCACCAGCCGGGCCGTCACACACGAATACTTCCGGGATGCCGACTCGCGCCACGGCGGACGTGGACCATGTAGTCGCACCTGCGGTGAGCGAGGCCTTTTCGTCGATGGTCATCGAGCTCACGAGTGTGTCGATATCGCGGCTCATGGCTCGTTCCGGGTCACGCTGTGCATCTTGTCAACCTAGTGCGCGTCGTCGTCGGGTCAATGCGGCGGAGTGCATTCGCCGTTAGCCTCACAGGCGCCCGATCCGCGATGGGCGTGCGGTATCGCAAGGACTCCTCTCATGACGCTTTCGCTCGGTATCGACACCGGTGGCACCTATACCGACGCCGTGCTCTTCCACGAGCAGCACGGCGTCATCGCCAAAGCCAAGGCATTGACAACGCGCAACGATCTTGCCGTCGGAATTGCTGGCGCAGTGGGCGCGGTGATGACGAGCGCAGCCGTGGCTCCGGGCGAGGTGGGACTGGTGTCGCTCTCGACCACGCTGGCCACAAACGCGCTCGTCGAGGGTCGTGGTGCACGGGTGGCTCTGGTCTTCATCGGTTTCGACGAAGCTGATGAACATCGCGCCGGTCTTCTCGATGCGCTCCACGGGGATCCGTTGATCCGCGTGGCCGGAGGGCACAACCCCCACGGTGACTCGCTGGCGCCGCTCGACATCGGGACGCTCACGCGTGAGGTCGCGGCCGTCGCTGCGTCGGTCACCGGGTTCGCGGTCACCGCACAGTTCGCGACGCGCAACCCTGCGCACGAGATTGCCGCGCGTGATCTCATCGTGTCGCTCACCGGATTGCCGGTCACCTGCGGACATGAACTGTCAGCCAAACTCGATGGTCCGAGGCGGGCCCTCACCAGCGTGCTCAACGCGCGCCTCATCGGCCTCATCTCCGGTCTGATCCGAGCTGCACAGCAGATCATGGCCGACCACGAGATCGTCGCGCCGCTCATGGTGGTGCGCGGTGACGGCGCGCTGATGTCGGCCAGCATCGCCAGAACGAGGCCCATCGAAACCATTCTCTCGGGCCCCGCAGCCAGCTTGATCGGTGCGTCGTATCTCACCGGGGCACCGGATGCGGTGATTTCGGATATCGGCGGCACCACCACCGACATCGCGATGCTCGAATCAGGTGTACCCCGACTCGACGATCGCGGAGCCAGTGTCGGTGGCTTCCGTACGATGGTCGAGGCCGTTGCGATGACCACGGTGGGACTGGGTGGCGACAGCGAGGTCACCGTGGCACACACGGGCATCGTCGCCGACCTCGAGCTCGGACCTCGGCGTGTCGTACCGCTGTGTCTTGCCGCTGCCGAGCATCCCGAGATGGTCCACCGCATTCTTGACATGCAACTGACGCACGACCTCCCGAGCGAACATGATGCTCGGTTCGTGCTCCCCACCGGCGACGCGGGCGCAAGTGATATCGGGCTCAACGATGGCGAGGCGCGACTACTGGTCCGGATTCTGAACGGTGCGACATCAGTGGCGGCGGTCGTACGTGGGCACGCCGACGTTGCCCGCCTGAATCGGCTGGTGAAGCGCGGCCTCGTGATGCTGTCGGCCTTCACGCCCACGGATGCGTCGCATGTGCTTGGCGAGTACACGGCGTTCGACCGTGTCGCATCGCACAAGGGTGCTGCACTCATGGCGCGCCAGCGTTCTGCGATCGGCAGAGCCGTCGCCGAAGGACCCGACGAATTCGCCACATGGGTGGTCTCCACACTGCAACGCCGGTCGGCGGAGACGCTGCTCGACGTTGCCCTGGACCACGACGGGTTCGACAGCGTCGGCCTGAGTCGACATCCAACAGTTGCTTCATCGCTCGATGCGCGATCCGGATTCGTCGACGTTTCAGTTCGTCTCACCGTGCCCGTCATCGGCCTCGGTGCGTCCGCGGCGTTGTACTACCCGCGGGTTGCCGAACTGCTCCGCACCGAGGGACTCGTCCCTGCCGACGCCGATGTCGCCAATGCCATCGGTGCGGTCGTCGGACGCGTCCGCGTGCATGTCGACGTGTACGTGTCCCAACCCGAGCGCGGACGCTTCCGCGTTCATCATCCGGAGGCGCCGCGCGACGTATACGACCAGGAACAAGCACTCGGTATCGCACGGGGGATCGCGCGAGGCGAGGCGATGCGTCACGTCGTGGCCGCGGGTGCCGATACTGCAGAGGTCACGATGTCGCAGGTGTTCAACATCGCCCACATCGAAGGCGAGGAGTTCTTCGTCGATGGCACGATCACGGCTAAGGCGTCGGGACGACCCAAGCTTGGTCGCTGACGCTCAGCGTTCAACGACGGTCAACGACGGTCAACGACGGGGTTAGCGTGTGGAACCATGACCATCGATCGCGCCGCCGCCGACAAACTGCTCACCACCACCCGCTCGGTCCGCAAACGCCTCGACCTCACCCGAGCTGTCGAGCCCGAACTCATCCAAGAGTGCATCGAGATCGCAATGCAGGCACCCACCGGTACGAACGCCCAGAACTGGGCATTCGTCGTGATCACCGATCCGGCCAAGCGCGCTGCGATTGCCGACTTCTACCGACAGGGCGGCCAGATCATGAGCGGCTCCGGTTACCCGCCTCCGCTTGAGGACGGCGACCCACGCGAGCATGTGATGCCCAAGGTGATGGAGTCCGCCGGATACCTCGGCGAGATCATGGAGCAGGTGCCGGTTTTCGTGATCGCCTGTGTGAAGGGCCGAGTCGAGAACGTACCGATGGTGCTGGCTCAGGCGAGCACCTACGGCTCCATCCTCCCGGCGGCGTGGAGCTTCATGCTCGCTGCGCGTGCACGTGGCCTCGGTACGGCGTGGACCACGATCCACCTCTTCTTCGAGACCCAGGTCGGCGAACTGCTGGGCATTCCGGCCGATTGGACGCAGACGGTGCTGTTCCCTGTGGCCTACTACACCGGTGACGACTTCAAGCCGGCGCACCGCCTGGATCCCGCGAGGATGATCCACTGGGATGCATGGGGCGAGCATCACTGACGGCTATTTGCGACCGAACCCGAACAGGTTTTGGGCGACCTTGCGCATCTGGATCTCTTCGGAGCCTTCAGTGATGCGATAGCGACGATGATGCCGGTAGATGTGCTCGAAGGGCATGTGTCGCGAGTAGCCCACGCCGCCGCACGTCTGCATCGCCCGGTCGGCGGCATCGCACGCCAAACGGTTGGCACGGTAATTGCACATCGCCACCAGATGCGTGACTTCCATGTGGTGCTTCTGATCGAGCATCGTGGCGGTGTAGCGAATCAGCTGGCGCAGCATTGCGGCCTCGGTGTGCAGCTCGACAAGGGGGAACTGAATGCCCTGATTCGTGCTGAGCTTCTTGCCCCAGGTCACTCGACTATTTGCATATGCAACTGCTTCATTGATGCAATATTGAGCTGCGCCCAACGACGATGCCGCCTGGCGGATGCGGTTCTCGTGCACGAAGTGCTGGGCCAGTTCGAGCCCACGCTCCAGCGGGCCGAACACGGCATCGGCGCCAACGCGTACATCGGTGAGTGACACCTCGGCATGGTCAGTGGGCATGTTGAAGGTCCACCAGAAGAACTCCACCTTGAAGCCGGCCGCATCAGTGGGCACCAAGAACGCGGTGATGCCCTTGGGGTCGCCGTTGTTGCCGCTGGTGCGAGCGAAGATGATGTCGTGTGTGGCGTGGTGCAGCCCGCTGTTCCACCGTTTCATACCGTTGAGCACCCACTCATCGCCGTCGCGCACGGCGGTGGTCTCCATATAGGTGGCGTCGCTGCCGTGGTTCGGTTCAGTGAGACCAAAGGCAAGGCGGCGTGTGCCATCGAGGAAACCTGGCATCCACTCGTCGATCTGCTCGGGCGTACCGAAGTCGCGCATCATCAACACGGTGGGGAAGTTGCCGACCACACTCGATTCGTTCTGCAGGTCGTTGTGCAATCCGAGCCCCTTGGCCGCAAAGTGCTCGCGGATGATTGCCATCGTCAGGTTGCTGGCGCCCTGACCGCCGTATTCGGTGGGGAGTGCGAGACGTAACCAGCCCGCTGCGTCGGCGCGACGGCGCATCTCGCGCAGCAGATCCTCCCAGTCCTGACGGGGCACGCCGCCGTTCTCGAAATCGGTGCGCGAATACTCGCGGCGGTGATCGAAGAAGCGGATGTTGTCGTCCTGCGCCTCGAGCGGTTTGATCTCGCGCTCGATGAACGCATCGAGCTGATCGAGTATCGCCTGTACGCCTGCCGGGATTTCGAAGTCCATCGCGGCAGATTACGTGGCGGCGTCGAGACCGGGCGTAGCGGGAGCTTCGCGTGTCCGACCCGCTCATCCGAGCGTGAGCGCGATTGGATCGGTGTGGCGCGGCGACACAAAACGACCGACGAGGAACACGCCGCCGAGGACCAACCCGGACCCCACGGTGACGGCCTGCAGCGAGGAATGGTCAGCGAGCGGTCCCTGGATGAACAGTCCCAATGGATATGCGGCGCCAAGGATGAAGTTGTTCACGGCCATGGCCCGGCCACGAAGTTCTGACGGCGCCGATTGTTGCGTGACGGTGGAGAAGCTGGAGAGCGATGCCATGTAGGCGCCGCCGGTGACTGCGAGCGCGACGGCAGCCAACACGATGTTCGGCGCGAGTCCGTACAGCACGAGTGATGGCGCGAGGAGGCAAGTGGCACAGACCATCGTCCGCCGGAGTCCGAAACGCTGCGTGAGCCACCCCATTGACGCTCCGGCGATCACAGCGCCCACGCCCTGGGCCGTGACCAGAAACGACGTGCCGCCCTGCTTGGTGTGAAAGTGCTTCGTGGCCATCTGCGCGATGAAGCCGATGAACGGCGCCGCGATGAAGGTGACGGCGATCATCAGCGGCACCATCGAACGCACTGCCTCGTTGCGCTTTGCGAAGTTGATGCCATCGCGAACCGCCTGCAGGATCGGTCGTTTGGTGCGCGGGCTCGGAGGGATTCGGGCCAGACTGATTGCGACGATCACGGCAAGAAAGCTTGCCGCGTTACACCACAGCGCCGCGGGCACGCCTCCGATCCAGATCGCGATGCCTGCCGCCGATGGGCCGACGATGCGCCCCAGATTCCATTGCGTACTGCTGAGACCGATTGCCGCAACGAGGTCCTGTCGCGGTACCAGATCGGGCAAGGTTGCCTGAAAAGCCGGGAACCCGATCGCATTTGTACAACCTCCTGCAAGCGCGAAGACCGCGAGGATTGCCGGGGTTGCGTTACCTCGGGCGACGAGCACGGCGATGGCGCCGGCGATCACGGCGGAGATGGCGTTCGTACAGATCATGATCGTGCGCCGGTTGAACCGATCGGCCCACGCGCCGGCGAACGGGCTGAGCAGCGCGGTGGGAAGGAAACCAGCGGCGGCCACGATGCCCGACCACGATGCTTTCGAGGTGTCGGCCACGTAGTAACTCAGCGCTGTCGTCTCCATCCAGGTGCCTACGTTCGACACCAAGGCTCCGATCCACACGAGGAGAAACGCGCGATGTCGGAACGGGGCGAAGGAGGTGGACGCCATGGCTCGGCCACGCTACCGCTACGGGACCTAAGGCCCTGGCGACGTGCTCACGTGCTCATCCATAGTCCCTCCATGCGAATGGACATGGAACACGCGGTCGCTGCGATCCGCCCGGCAGACACCTTGGCAGTTCTACTCGGACCCGGGGTGCCTGGCGGTTTCATGCACGCACTCGGCGAGCGGGACGACTTCACCGATCTGCAGGGGTTCGGCGCTCTGCTGCCCGGCCTGCATCAGCTCTTCGTGCGCGCCGCGAACCGCATCTTGCTCGTGGTGAGCGAGAAGTTCTCGCGTACCTATGGCATCGAACCCGACTATCCGTATCGTTTGCATGTATACGAGATCGACGTGCTGGTCGAGACGGACCGCCCGCCGTTCGTGCTTGAACGGTGCGTTGGCCATCCACCTCGCCGGTCAGGTCGTGGCCGACACCATTTCCGGCAAACAGTTCTCGGGTATCAGCGGGCACGAGGATTTCGTCAGCGGCCCCAGCCTCTCGGCCGATGGACGAAGCCTGATCTGTCTTCCATCCACGTCGACGATCAATAATGAGGTGGTGAACCGGGTGCTTCCCAAGTTGCCCTCGGGGTCGGTGGTGAGCACGCCGCAACATCAGGTCGACGTGGTCATCACCGAATTCGGCGTCGCCGAGCTGCAGGGCCGCACCATACGTGAGCGCTCGATTGCGCTCGCGCACGTTGCCCACCCGCTGTTTCGCGAGGATCTCATCGCCGTTGCGCAGGAGTGGCCCCAGGACTGATGGGGCTCAGCGAATGCCGGTGTCGCACTGCACGTCGATCGTGGAGGTCCCCGCGACGGTGATGACGAGTTCGGTTGGTGGGCAGGTGGGGAAGGGGTTGGTTCCCACGTTCACCGAGACGGTGTAGGCGCCCACTGGTAGTTCGGCTGAGAATCGGCCAGTCGAGTCGATCACCGCGGTAGCGACCAGTCGAGCCTTCTGACGGAACTCGATCGTTCCGGCCACCGGTCGAGATGCGCACGACGGATCGCCGGTTCGTTCGACCGGACAGGTCGGACCTGCGAGCGCCGTACCGCGCACCGCGCCGACCGGGCCGGCGGGTGTGGGCGTATCGCTGCACGCGCTCACCAGGAGCGCTGAGCCCGCCGCCATGATCACAATTGCCCGTAGCGATCCCTCGAGAACAGTCTTGCGCATGTGGTGGGCAGCTCAGTAGTGGCTCTGGCAGTGCGGAACCAGCGCTGTGCCGAAGAACATGTCGGCGCGGTTGACGACATCGGCGTTGCGCGCGGTCATCCGTCGGCCGGCAACGAGAGCGGAGGGCAGCGTGCCGCCATAGAGCAGTGCACTGAACCATGCGTGCGTGGTCACCAGATCTGGTCGGGTTCGTACGACTCGACACGATGCGCCGTCGGGTCCGCCCTCGATGGCCCAACGCTTCCCGTCGCTCTCGATCACGAGCCGGTCCGAACAGCGATACGAGCGGGTCCCAAAGCAGATGGCGGGGTCGCGGACATTGGCCCAGATGCCGTCGTTGAGTTCGATGGTCCGCAGCGCGCGCTGATTGTCGAGCAGAAACGGCAACGGGTCGTCGAGCGCAATGCTGCTCGATCGGATCTCGCCGACGAGATCGACGGTCAACAGGGTCTGCCAGAGGGCGGCGTGTGCCTCGGGAGTGATCGAGGCGAGCTCGCTCAGATGCAGGATGTGTGCGGGGTGTCCGGTGTTCCACTTCTGCTCGATGCGGTACGCGGCATAGCCATCGGCGTGACCGAGATAGTACGTGCCACTCATCGCACCCTCCTGGCGTGAGCGCATCGGGTAGGCGATCTCGTTGTACGTCTGTTCGTGGTTGACCTCACCGGTGCGGCACCGGCGGAACCGTTCCCACGTCTTGGTCATCTTGCTGATCGCCGCGTCGCCATCGATGTATCGCACCGTGCCCTTCTGGGGGCAGTACTCAGGCCTGATACTTGCGAGGCGCGGGTTGATGGTGGTCACGCGGACCTGTGATGCGAGGCCGTAACCGAGGTGTTCGTAGATGCCCCCCTCGGACGCCCAGAGTGTTGCGAGCGGTTCGCCCCGCTCGTCGATGTCTGCATGCACAGCCTCGACCACTTGACGCATGATGCCCTGACGCCGGTGCGTGGCCAGCGTGGATACCCATGTGACTCCACCCATGGGCACGCAGGCCCCGCCGGGAAGGGTGACATCGAGCGCGTACGAACCGGCGGTCGACACGACCTCGCCGTTGTCGAGCGCGATGCGAAAGCGGCTCAGGTCGTGGAGGGGCTTTCGCTCGGCCATCTCCGCGTCGGTGTAACCGAAGCCGAACGCGCGGCCATCGGCCCGACAGACGGATTCCCAATCGTTGTCGGTTGCCGTGCGGATCTCGATGGTCATGCGAGCAGTTTGCCATGCGAGCGTGCCGCAGTGGCGGGTAGTTTCGGTGTATGACAACCACTCCATCCCACTCCGGCACGACCGAGGTCGGTCTGTATGAACCTGCCCGGGTCGTGGCCAGCCTGCGCGAACTCGCAGCGCGCACCGGTGGGCCAGAGGGAAGTCGCCGGCTCTGCTGGACACCCGACTGGCTCGAGGCGCGCACTTTGCTGCGCGAATCGTTGACCACGCTGCCGGTCGATGTGGACACCGACGAGGCGGGCAACCTGTGGGTGTACTTGCGCGGCAGTAGCGACGACACGATCGTGGTGGGTTCGCATCTCGACAGCGTGCCCAAGGGCGGTTGGCTCGACGGTGCTCTGGGAGTCATGGCTGGACTCGAGCTGTTGCGTTCGCTCGCTGCTGAAGGCACGCCTGCTGTCACCGTTGCGTTGGTGGACTGGGCCGACGAGGAAGGGGCGAGGTTCGGTCGAAGCCTGTTCGGGTCTGCCGCTGTGGTGGGTTCGCTCGATGCGGTAGCGGCCGCCGATCTGGTCGACAAAGAGGGCAACCGTCTCGATCAGGTGGTCGGCGAGCATGGTGTCGATCTCACCAAGATCGAGGGTGCCCGCACTCGCCTGAGCAACGTGAAGGCCTACCTCGAGGTACACATCGAGCAGGGGCCGGTGCTCGAAGCCAACGGGCTCGGTATCTGCACGGTCACCGGCACCAAGGGCATTGAGCGCGAACGGGTGATCTTTCGCGGTCAGGCCGCACATTCGGGCACGATGCCGATGGAGATGCGGCGCGACAGCTTCCTCGCGGCGTCGCGATTCGCACTTGCGCTGGCCGACATCGGCCGACGTCATGACGGCGTGACCACCATTGGTCATGCCCAATGTTGGCCGGGCGTGGTCACCGCAGTACCCGGCGAGACGCGGGTCACGATGGACATGCGCCACATCAGCCACGATGCGCTCGCGCAGATGTTCGCTGAAATGCAGACGGCCGCTGCCGACGCAGCGCAGGCAGAGGGCTGCACGGTGGAGTTCGAACACATCTTCCGCATCCCGCCGATGCCGTTTGATGCACGGCTGCTCGCGGCGGCTCGCACCAGCGTGCACGAGGTCGAAGGGCACGATGTCGAGTTGCCCAGCGGCGCGCTCCACGACGCCAGTGAGATGGCGCGCGAGGTACCCACGGTGATGATCTTTTCTTCGTCGATCGCAGGGCTGAGCCACACCAAAGAAGAGGACACGCCCGACGCTCATCTGCACATGGCAGTCGATGCATTCAATCGCACGGTTCGCAGAGCCATCGATCTCGTCGTGGCAGGTGAGCTGTGAAGGTCGTCGGTGTCCAGCACGTATCCATCGGCGTGCACGATGTCGACGCTGCGATTGCGTTTTACGCGTTGTTGGGAATGACGGTGGTACCCACCCGGCCCGACTTCGATTTCCCTGGCGCATGGCTCCAAGCCGGTGGCCAACAGGTGCACCTCATCCAGACCGACAAGGCCACGCCTGGTCTCGAGAACCATTTCGCGCTCATTGTCGACGACCTCGATGCGTGTCTGGCCGAGCTCGCGCCGCACGGCATCACCGCGTTCCGGTTACCTCCGGCCCGCGGCGCCGGCACACAGGGGTTCATCAACGACCCGAGTGGCAATGTGGTTGAACTGAATCAACCCGACTGAGCCGACCCCGCTGCTGGGTGATCGAGATACCACGCCAGGTTCGCCTTGATTCGTTCGTCGTCGGGGGCCAGCTCCAATGCGGCGTATGCGTGACGTATGGCCACCTCGGCGTTGCCGAGGTGCCACGCTGCGATACTGGCGAGGTCGTCGGCTCGTTCGCCCCAGGCCCACTGCTCGGTCAGGTAGAAACCGCTGCGTTCCGTGACGGCCAATGCGCCGAGAGCGGCCTGCAGGCATTCTTCCCAGTGCTGGGTGTCGTGGCATCCCTGGGCGAGTTCGATCCATGGTTCGCGTGTCGAAGGAGACTCGACTGTGGCCTCGCGAAATGAGGAAAGTGCGTCGTCGAGGTAGCCGAGGCGCATCAGGCATCGGCCGATATAACGCATCGACGCTGCACGTTCGTCGCGCCACACCGCCGTGGGCAGCGCGAGGTGCCTCCTCAACTCGGTCACCGCCTGCGCGTGCAGGTCGTTGAACATGTACTCGCGACCGAGGTAATGGCTCGAACGAGCATCCGTCGGGCGCTCGGCAGCACCGACCTCGAGCAGCGGCAGGTATTGGCCGCGGCTCTTGGTGGGATCGGGCCAATGGTGCACGTTGAGACTGAGGTTCACCCATCGTTCTTCGAGTCGGTCTTGGGCGATGGCCTCGTGACACGGGTTCACCCACCGGTAGCCGTTGCGGGCATGAATGCGGTCGTACCAGAACACCGATCCCGGTGAGCCGTCGTCGAGGTGGCTCCACACATAGGTGAAACGACCGCGGGTTGCATCACCCCATTCATCCTCCAACGACTCACGCCAGCCGGGTGCGAGCACCTCGTCGAGGTCGAGCGGAATGCAGACGTCGACATCGTTGGGCAGAAGTGCCAACGATGCATTGCGAGCATCATCGAACCGCCACGGCTTGATCGAGATTTCGTGAACGATGGCACCGCCGGCGCGTAACGCGTCGATGGTGCCATCGGTGGAACCTGTATCGGCAATCACCACGAGGTCGGCGTCACGTGTTGATTCGAGAAATCGCTCCACGTACGAGAGCTCGTTGAGCGCAATGGCGTAGACGGCAACCTTCACCGCAGCGTTGTATGCCTAGCGTGTTGCGGGGCGACGCAACCGACGCAGGAATGCGCCCGTACCGATGGCTACAGCTCCGACGGCAAGCACCGTGGTGGTATCGCTGCTGCCCGTTGCGGGAAGCGCAGGAAGGGAGGCTGCGTCGATACACGCAGTGGGCACGACGGTTGCTGCCCCAGAGACAACCGCTACGGCGCGCCCAGTCTCAAAGTGCACTGAGACGCTGCGGTGCACACCACGGCTCGGACCGTCGACCCAAGGAGAACCCTCAGGTCCCCGCGGCCCTTCTGGTCCGGTAGCCCCTGTCGCACCCGTCGGTCCGGTGGGTCCGGAGGGGCCAGTTGCGCCCGTCGGTCCGGTTGGTCCGGTAGCGCCAGCAGCCCCGACTACTGCGACGACACAAGCTGGCGCAAATGTGCTGCAATCGCTCTGAAGCACTGTCACATGGGCGACTCTGTGCGGACCGCCAATTCCGCTGGGTCCGGTTGGCCCGATGGGTCCGGTCGGCCCCTCTGGCCCGGTTGGGCCAACTGGCCCCGTCGCGCCGGTGGGCCCGGTGGGTCCTGTTGCCCCGGTTGCACCAGTGGATCCTGTAGCGCCAGACGTCACTGTGACGCAGATTCCTGGGAGAGTCTCGCAGCCGGGTGCGCCTGCAACCGCCGCCTGATGCACGGTGCGCGGTGGACCTTTAGAAAAGGTCCACATTGGTCCCGTTGGCCCGATTGGTCCGGTTGGCCCCTCTGGTCCTGTTGGACCTGTGGCGCCGATCGCTCCGGTGGGTCCGGTCGCGCCGGTTGGTCCCGTCGCGCCGGTTGGCCCCTGGGGTGCGACTGGCGCGGTGCAGGCTGTCGTGGCGGCATCAACTTTGGGCCTGGAAGCCGCTGCCGTGCCTGCCTGGATAAATCCGGTGCTGATGAACACAGCTCCGGCGGCGGTCATGATGATCTGTCTGTTGCGGGCCCGCATGATGTCTCCTATGAATACGAAATTAATCGCAACCTAGCAGAGCCCGAGCCACGGCTCAGTGAACCCGTTTGGCCTGCAGCAGGGCGGTCACCAGCTTGCCGGCGGCCTTGCCCTGCGAAGCTTTCATCGCCGCACCGACCAACGCGCCCATGGCCTTGTCCTCGCCGCTGCAGTACTTGGCCCAGGCAACGGCGTTGTCGGCGATGACCTGATCCACCATCTTCTCGAGTGCGACGGTGTCCATCGCCTCGAAGCCCTTGGTCGCAGCGATCGCGACAGCGTCGCCGCCGCCGGCCGCGACGATGTCGGCCAGCACCGTCTTGGCCTGAGTGGCCGTGATTGTGCCGCGTACTTCGAGCAGGGTGAGCCCGGCAAGGTCGGCGGCAGGCACTGTTGGCGTGGCACCTTCGTCGGCGAAGGCTTCCTTCACGTGCACGAGGGCACGACCGACATCGCCACCAGCAGCGGCAACGGCAAGCACGTAATCGTCTTGGCCGCGTTCGACCACGACCATAATGGCCTCGGCATCAGCAGGCACCGCTGTGGCTTCGGAGAGCCGTGCCCGCCGGGCACCAGGGAGCATCGGCATGGCATCACGAACCGCTTGGATCCACTCGGCTGACGGGTCCAGCGGCACGAGATCGGGTTCGAGGAAGTAGCGGTAATCGTCGGCGTCTTCCTTGCTGCGCAGCGTGTGTGTGCGACCGTCGTTCTCGTCCCAGTGACGTGTTTCCTGACGCACCGTTTCGCCGGCATCGTTCATGTCGATCTGACGCCGTGCCTCGTATTCGATGGCTCGCCCGAGTGAGCGAATACTGTTCACGTTCTTGATCTCGCACCGCGTGCCGTAGGGCGTGCCCGGCTTGTGCACACTGACGTTCGCGTCGCAGCGCATGCTGCCCTCTTCCATCTTCGCGTCGCTCGCACCGATGGCAACCAAGATGGACCGCAGTTCGGTCACGTACTGACGCGCTTCCTCTGCGGTGCGGATGTCTGGCCGACTGACGATCTCGACCAACGGCACGCCGGCGCGGTTGAAGTCGATGAGCGAATAGTCGCTGCCGTGGATTCGTCCGCCCGTACCACCGAAGTGGGTGCTCTTGCCGGTGTCTTCTTCGAGGTGGGCGCGCTCTATGCCGATCTGCTTGCCACCGAGCAGTGCGAGGAAACCGTTGACGTTGATCGGCTGGTCGTACTGGCTGATCTGATAGGCCTTGGGCATATCGGGATAGAAGTAGTTCTTGCGGTGGAAGGTGCTGGGCTGAATGGTGCAGTTGAGTGCGAGGCCAATACGCATCGCCAATTCCACCGCGTGACGGTTGAGCACCGGCAATGCGCCCGGCAGGCCGAGCGTGACGGGGTCGATGTTGGTGTTCGGATCGTCGCCGAAACGGTTCGCGCTGGCGCTGAACAGCTTGGTGGCCGTGGCCAGTTCGACGTGGACCTCGAGACCGACGATGAGTTCCCACCCGTCGATGAGGATCTCGTTGCCCGTGGCCGGACCGGCGGTGTAGACGAAACTCCCGGCCGTACCGGTGGTTCCCTGAGAAACGGAGTGCTGCGCGGTGTCAGTCGTCGTGCCGGTCGTGGTGTTGGTGTCGCTCACCTGGAGGGTCCCATCGCTCGCTCGAGTGCGGCGGCTGTGCGGAACATCTGCGGTTCACCCAAGGTGCCCGCCAAAATCTGCACACCCACCGGGAGTCCGTCGGCGCCGGTGCCGAAGGGCACGCTCATACCGGGGTGGCCGGCGAGGTTGGTGGGGATCGTGTACACGTCGCACAGATACATCGCGAACGGATTGTCACCCTTGGCCCCGAACGGAAATGCCACCGTTGGCGATGTGGGCGTGAGCAGTATGTCGGCGCGTTGATACGCGCGGTCGAAATCGTCGGCGATCATCCGGCGAACTTTCAGCGCCTTGCCGTAGTAGGCGTCGTAGTAGCCCGCACTGAGCGCGTACGTGCCGAGCATGATGCGCCGCTTCACCTCGTCGCCGAAACCCGCTGCTCGGGTGACGCCGTACATCGCATTGGTGTCGGCAGCATTGACTCGCATGCCGTAGCGCACACCGTCGTAGCGGGCCAAGTTGCTGCTGGCCTCTGCCGGGGCGATGAGGTAATAGGCAGTGAGGCCGTAGCTGAACGCCGGAACCTGCACGTCGACGATGGTTGCTCCCGCTGCACGCAGCGCATCGAACGCTGCCTCGAGCCGCTCGACTACGTCGGGGTCGGCGCCTTCGGGAAGGTCGGTGATGCGTCCGACACGGAGCCCTTCGACACCCTGCTGGATGGCACCGAGCAGTGATGGCTGCGGCACAGGAATGCTGGTGCTGTCCATCGGGTCGTGTCCGCCGATGACATCGAGCAGCAAGGCGGCGTCCTCGACCGTGTTGGTGAACGGGCCGATCTGGTCGAGTGAACTTGCAAATGCAACAAGTCCATAGCGACTCACGTAGCCGTAGGTTGGTTTCACGCCCACCACGCCGCAGAGAGCGGCTGGCTGGCGAATGGAACCGCCGGTATCGCTGCCCAGGCTGACGCTCGAGAATCCGGCAGCCACTGCAGCAGCGCTACCGCCGCTGGAACCGCCCGGAACCCGGCTGATGTCGTGCGGGTTGCGCGTCGGCCCGAATGCGCTGTTCTCGGTGCTCGACCCCATCGCGAATTCGTCGAGGTTCGTCTTGCCCACTGTGATGGCTCCGGCGGCGATGAGCCGCGTGACGACGGTTGCGTCGTAGGGCG
The DNA here is from genome assembly GCA_043753895.1 of Actinomycetota bacterium. Lineage (GTDB taxonomy): Bacteria > Actinomycetota > Acidimicrobiia > Acidimicrobiales > Ilumatobacteraceae > WLMZ01. Next base: position 200,945 of record JAYUWK010000052.1, on the reverse strand, counting down.
GCTTCCAATCGTCGAGGATCTTCGACGAGCACGTGGTGGGTATGCCGTGCGTGCACATGTTGTCCTTGAGGGCAACGGGCACACCAGCGAGGGGGCCGGGGTCGTTGCCGGCAGTGACAGCAGCGTCGATGGCCGCCGCTGCGGCGCGGGCGTGATCGGCGAGGACGAGATTGAAGGCGTGGATCTCGCCCTCGCGATTGTTGATTCGGGCAAGGTGCTCCTCGAGCACATCAATTGCCTTGAGCTGACCAGAACGAACGCCGGTGGCGATCTCGACAGCGGTGCGTGTGTGCGCCGTGGTGCTCATGAGTCCAGCCCGAGAATCGGCGGCACGCGGAAGCGGCCGTCTTCGGCATCAGGAGCCGCGGCGAGTACCTCGTCGCGGTCGAGCCCAATGACGATCACGTCTTCACGAAACACGTTGACCAATGGATACGGCTGATTCATCGGTTGCACGTTGCCGAGATCGAGCGCGTCGATATCGGCGAAGTGCTCGAGCATGCCCGCAAGCTGTGCGGTGGTGCGTTCGATGGTGGCGGGGTCGAGATCGAGGCGGGCCAGTTTGGCCACCTTTACGACATCGGCGGTGGTTATCCGTTCAGACACACCCACGATGCTACGGCCCAAGTGGCTGCGCCGCAGCCCCGATATCAGCCCGGATGTCAGCGGCGGCGCTTGGACAACGCGGCGATCGAGCCGGCGAGCGCGATCAGCGTGCCGATGATGCCGAGCACCGCGCCAAATGCGATGTTGCCGCCGCCTACTGCATCGCGTGTGGTGGAAGCTGCGCCGATCCCGATCAGCGAGAAGAACAGCGCGATCACCGAAGTGACCACCGCAATGATGGCCACGGCAAGATTGCGCCCCGCTGCGAACAGCGCGATGCCGAGACCCAGCAACACGGCGGCAAAGAACAGCCAGAAGTCGCCCGGAGCCTGCAATACCTTCATGTCCTTGGTGAGGAAATCGTCGCGGCCGTTCAACGTGTTCCCGTCGTACTTGAACCACGGCAGAAAGACCGACACTCCGTGCACAATGGCCCCGGCGAGGATCAACGATGCACCAACTCGCACCTGTGGTCGAGGCGGCTTGGCGGTCATGCCCTCGGTGAATCCCTGAAAGCTCGGCGGCGGAGGTGGCGATGACGGCGTGGACGGCATCGGGCCGGGCGGTGGCGGCGGCGGCGGCGGCGGAGTGAAGCTCATGGTGAAAGCATGGCAGACGTACAGGGTGTGATTCTCGGATCCCGCACCGGCGGGTTCAGATGGCGTGTAGGTGGATGAGCAACGCAGACTCCGGGTTCATCACAGGCATCTGCAGTCCCGTGACGGCCAACTGACGACCTGACAGCATGATGCCGTCTCGTAACCACTGCGGCTGAGCGCGGGCCGGGCCGCGTTCAGCTCTGTCGTCGGGCAGGGCGATCCGTTCGATCCGGTAGATCGCGTCAGGATCGAGGCCGGGGAGTCGCAGCGGCTGCGGTGTCAGGGCCATGTCGGTCTGCAGTTGAACGAACGCGACGATGGCCTCGGACCGATCGCTGGAGTACACCCCATGGGCATGTGAGGCGTCGTTGCTGGGGTCGAAACGCACGGTGTCGCCGCCGTGCAGCAACGACCGGAATCGTTTGTGGATGGCAATGGCCTCAGCGAGACCCGCCCGTTCCGAATCACTCAACTCCATCACGTTCCACTCCACGCCGAGGTGTCCAAAGAGCGCAGTGGCGGCCCGGAAGCTGAGCGAATGGTGCCGCGCGGTGGTGTGGCTGCGGGTGGGTCCGATATGCGCGCCCATCACCTCGGGCGGCACGAACATCGAGGCACCACGTTGAATCGTCTGGCGTTCGAGGGCGTCGTTGCAGTCGCTGGTCCACACTCGGCGGGTGCGACGCAGGATCTCGTGGTCGATACGAGCACCGCCCGACGAGCAGCTCTCGATCTCCACCTTGGGATGTCGGGCCTGTAGGTCGTCGAGCAGTCGGTACAGCGCAAGCGTCTGGGCGTGTGTTCCTGCAGCGCCATCGACACCGCTGCCCTGCACATGGTCGCGGTTCATGTCCCACTTCACGTAGGCAATGTCGTGGTCGCGCAGCAGCGCATCGAGTGCGGCGAGGATGTGCGCGTACGCGTCAGGGTGGGCCAGATTGAGCACCAGTTGGTGGCGGCCGAGCACTGGCTCATATCCATCGGTGACCAGTGCCCAATCAGGGTGGGCCCGATACAGGTCGCTGTCAGGGTTCACCATCTCGGGTTCGACCCAGATGCCGAACTCCATACCGAGGCCGCGTACGTGGTCGATGAGCGGCGTGAGCCCTTCTGGGTAGACCTCGGGGGAGACCCACCAATCGCCGAGGCCGCGGTGGTCGTCACGACGCGATCCGAACCAGCCGTCATCGAGAACGAATCGCTCGATACCCACCGCGGCCGCCGCATCGGCGAGCGCGATCAATCGCTCGGTGCTCTGATCGAAATAGACGGCCTCCCACGTGTTGAGCAAGACCGGGCGGGGAGTGTTCGGGTGGCCCGCGCGGGCGCGTAACGAACGATGAAAACCCCAGGAGGCGGGGGTGAGGCCTCCCGGGGCGAACGTGGCGATGAGCTCGGGTGTGGTGTAGCTCTCGTTGGGCTCCAGGGACATCTCGCCGGGGTTGAAGAGCTCGGCCATCTGCAGGTATCGGCGGCCGTCGGGCAGTACCTCGGCCCACGACTGATGGTTGCCGCTCCATGCAAGATGTGCGCCCCAGACCTCTCCCTGCCATTCACCGAATCCCTGTGTACCGGCGAAGAGCAATGGCACGTGTTCGTGCGATGTGCGTCCGCGTCGGTTCTCGGCCCCGTATGCGCCGCGGTCGAACGGAACGCGGTACGGATGCAGCTCGCGTGTCCAGCGGCCGGTGAACTGCATCAGTTCGCGGGCCTGAGCGGGCAACGGCAATGTGATGCTGAGTTGATCGAGCAGATAACGATCGGAGTCGCTGAGATTCGTGAGCGTGAGCTGCAGCGTGAGCACGTCGCCGAGTGAGATGAACGAGGTGAGTCGAAGCTGCGCAACGGTATCGACGGCAACCGCGATCAGCAGTCCGTCGTCGAACAACGAGTGCGACTCGTAGCTGAATCGTGGCGCCCACGCTGTTCCGCCGCGCCGGTGGCCGGCCAGACCCGGCCGCCCCGCGAATCCATTACCGTGCTCGGGCACGAGTGAGATCGCTGGTTCGACATCGAGCATGCCGTGCGCGATGGGTCGAGCCGATGCAGCGACGACCGCGTCGAGGTCGGTGTCGGGTCCGAGCGCGGCGCCCCAATGACGGATCGTCGGCGCGCCCGTGGACAGATCGACGATGACACTGGTGTCCACACCAGCGAGATGGACCAACATGTGTTACCCCTTGCTGGCGCCGAGTGTGAGCCCACTGATGAACTGCTTCTGCAGCATCAGATACACCGCAAGGGTGGGCATTGCAATGATCATCGAGCCGGCCGCAATGAGGTTGTCGTTACTGAAGTACTGCCCTCCGAGGTTCGCGATCGACGACGTAATCGGGCGTTCCGAGCCCTGGTTCAAGAGCACCACGGCCCAGAAGAAGTCGTTGTAGAGCCACGTGAACTGGAGCGTGGCGAGTGCGGCCAGCGCGGGGCGGCACAAGGGCATGATGATCTGGAAGAACTGGCGTGGCACGCTTGCACCATCAACGCTCGCTGCCTCATTGAGTTCTTTGGGGATGGTCTTCATGTAGTTGCTCAAGACGAAGGTGCAGAATCCGGTCTGGAATGCGACGTGGATGATGATGACGGAGATTTTGGTACCGAGGAGGTGGCCGGTGTTGGTGTCGCTCAGGAAGTCTGGCCACGGCATGTGTTCGAAGAACGAGAACAGCGGCTTGAAGATCACTTGCGCAGGCAACAGGTTGCCAGCGGTGAAGATCAGCAGCAGCGTGACGTTGAATCGCCAACTGAACCGACTGACGGCAAAGGCCATGAGGCTCGAAAACAACAGAATGAGCGCGATCGACGGAAACACGATGAATGCTGTATTGGCGAATGTGCCGCCCCAGCCACCCATGCCGCCCTGCTTGAACGCGTCGCCGTAGTTCTTGAACGACAAGCTGTCGGGCATCGAGAAGATGCCTTTGCGTTGTGTCTCGTCGTAGGGACGCAGCGATGAGTAGAAGGCCCCGACGATGGGCACCATCCACGCGAGTGCGACAGCAGTAAGAAACGCATACGTCAGAAATCGCAGCGGCTTCGAATAGCCGGGTTTGCGCTGCACGAGGGTCAGGCCACTGCTCACAATTCCTGCTCGCGATAGTTGTTGATGAGGTACCAGATGATGAAACCCAGACACAGCAGCAGCAAGATCACGCCGTAGGCCGAGCCGATTCCCACTTGTCCGCCGCCCTCACCGGTGAGGTTGTTCTTCACGAGTACACCGAGCACGGTGGTGCCGACGGGCTCTTTCAGGGCCACGATGATGTCGAAGGCACGCAACGCTTCGATCACGGTGATGACCAGCACGACCACGTTGATCGGCTTCATCACCGGGAACACCACGCGTCGGAAGGTCTGCCATTCGTTGCAACCATCGATGGAGGCCGCCTCGCGTAGCGAGGGATCCACGCTCTTGAGGCCGGCGAGATAGAGCACCATCACATAACCAATGTGTCGCCAAGCCATTGCAACGAGCAGCGCGGCGAAGTTCTTGGTGAGACCGAGCGGGAAGTCGAGAAAGGGAACGTGGAACTCGAACAGTTTCTGTGAGTTACCGAGGAAGTCGATCGGCGCGGTGCGCCCGAGGTTGAACAGGCCCTGCGATTGCGAGTACATGACGCTCTTCCAGATGAAGCCAACGACAGCGAGCGAGAGCACGACAGGGAGGTAGTAAATGCTCTGGTAGATGGCCGAACCGCGAACGCCCTTGTCGAGCAGATAGGCGAGCAGCACACCGACGAGACTGCACACAGCGAGGAAGACGAGCAGAATCAGGTTGTTGAACAGCGCAGGGAAGAACCGGTCGGCAAAGACGGTGAAGATGGTCCAGTAGTTCTTGAACCCCACACCGGTCCAGGTGCCGAGGTGAATGCCGTCCCACTTGGTGAACGACAACATGATCGTGCCAATGGCGGGCAGCCACACGAACGCGACGTGAATGAAGGTGGGGACGCCCACCATGAACGACAGCCACACCTTGTCAGAGCGCGACAACTGGCTGTAACGACGACGGCGCCCCCGATGTGGGGGCGCCGCTGTCGCGATGTCTGACGCTGACGTGATGTCTGTAGACATGCCTGGTACGTCGTTCAGCTGAGGTACGTGGACTTCTTGTCCTCGATGCCCTTCAGGATCGTGTCGACCTGGGTGGGGTCGGCTACGAACGCTGCAAAGGCGTCAGCGATCACGTTCTTGACGAAATCGGGGCTGGTGTCACGGTCGAGGAACTGGGCAATGTTCTTGGCCTTGCTGACCAGTTCTTCGGACTTCTTCTGAATGGCGTTGTAGCCCGAGGTGTCGGCCTTGCCATTTGCGGCAACGCTGGCACCTTCGATCTTCAAGAAGGCATCCACTGCCTTGGATGTACCGAGACCGGCGAGCAGCGCCTTGGCGCCCTCCACGTTCTTCGGCTTTGCGGCCATCATGAACCCGTCGATCGGTGCGTCGAGCGCATCGGCACCGACCTTGTCGTCGAGTGCCGGGAAGTTGAAGAAGTCGAGGTCGTCGAGGTACGCCTTATCCTTGGAGTTCGTTGCAACGAACGTACCGAGGTAGTACATGCCAGCTTCCTTCTTCTCCAACGAGGTCGCGGCCTCTTGCCAGGTGCGGCTGTTGGCGCCGGTCTGATGGAACGGGAGCAGCTCGGCCCATGCAGTGAACACGGCCTTGGTCTTGGGGTCGGTCCACTTCTCTTTTCCGGCGAGCAGATCGACGTGGTACTTGTAGCCGTTGACGCGCATGTTCAAGATGTCGAACGTACCCTGCACCGGCCACTTGCCATCGTTGGCGTAGGCGAACGGAATGAGGCCGTCGGCCTGCATCTTGGTGGCCAGGGCAACGAGCTCGGCTTTGTTGGTGGGGACCTTGTAGCCCTTTTCGGCGAACACGCTCTTGCGGTAGTGCACTGCCCAGGGGTAGTAGTACAGCGGCACGAAGTACTGCTTGCCGTCGTTGCCGGTGCTGGCCGTCTTGAAGCTCTCGCCGAAATCGGTGAGCTTGCTCCACACATCGCTGACGTCGCCAACGAGGCCCTTGTCGGCGAAGAAGCGCATGCGGTAACCGGCGAACCAGCACAACACATCGTCGGGCTGGGCCAGATAGTTGGTGATGTTGTCCTGAAAGCTGTTGTGGTCGGTGGTGTTGACCTTGACCTTCAAACCGGTGGTGTCGATCGCAGCCTGCATCGCCTGCTTGGGCTTGGCATCGCTGTAGTTCGAGCCGAAGGTGACCTCGCCACCCGGAGCAGCACCGCTGGTTCCGGCGGTGGTTCCCGCCGTCGTACCAGCCGTCGTGCCAGCCGTGGTGCCGCCGGTTGTGGCGGGTGTGGTCTTGGCGTCTGAGCCACAGGCCGCGAGCAGGGCTGCGGCGCCTGCGGCGCCTGCACCACCGATCAGGACCTGACGGCGATTGATGGAAAACCCGACGTCGCGCGGGCTTGGTGACTGTTCGGTTGTCCCGGACATGTCTCCCCCTTTTGTGTTGTGTGGATACCTACCTGCGGAAATACTCCGACTCAGTAAACGCAATGTGTCATGGAAGTGTCCAATGTGTCAAGCCATTCCGCGCAGAAACGAACACAAAGTGCCGAAGGTCCCATGAATCGAACACGAATCGCAACATTTTTCGTTCGATTCTGTTGACTTCGCGACAAACATCGGCAACCATGACCGACATGGCTACCGGGGTCTCGCCACCGAACGATCTCACTGCCTCGCGTGCCCTCGCCCGTCAGCGGCATGAGCTCATCCTCGCCGAGGTCCGCCAGCGCGGCGCTGTGCGCGTCACCGAGCTCGCCGTGCAGTTGGGTGTGAGTGACATGACGGTGCGGCGCGACCTCGATGTTCTGCACGACGCCGGCCTTGTCGAGAAGGTGCACGGCGGGGCCACCGCACTCGCCGATCGCAGTGCCGACGAACCCGGCTTTGCCGCCAAGTCGCTGCGCAACACGAACGAAAAGATCGCGATCGCTCGCGCCGCAGCCACGCTCGTGCGCTCGGGTACGGCCATCGGCGTCACCGCCGGGACCACCACGTGGCAGCTCGCCTATCACCTCACCGAAATCGCGGATCTGATCGTGGTGACCAACTCCATTCGGGTCGCCGAGATCCTGCACCAGAGCCCGCGTGCGGATCGCACAGTCATCCTCACCGGTGGAGTCCGAACACCATCGGATGCGCTCGTTGGGCCGGTCGCCGTGCAGGCGTTGCGGTTGCTCCACTTCGACGCGGTGTTCATGGGCGTGCACGGCATGAGTGCGCGCGCCGGTTTCACTACGCCGAACCTTACCGAGGCCGAGACCAACCGGGCCTTCGCCGAGGCCACGCAACGCCTGGTGGTGCTCGCCGATCACACCAAGTGGAACGTCACCGGACTCAGTTCCATCGCCGCGCTCCACGATGCCGACACCGTCGTCACCGACGCCACTATCTCCCAGGCTGCACGCGACTCACTCGACGAACATGTCGGCCGTGTCCTCATCGCCGATCCCAATGAACCCGATCTTCCCTCGCTCGATCTCCGAAGGAGAGCCTGATGGCAACCGTGACGTTTGAAAATGCAAGTCGTATCTATCAGAGTGGACAGCACCCTGCTGTCGACTCGCTCAACCTCACGATCGAAGATGGCGAGTTCCTCGTTCTCGTCGGCCCATCGGGCTGCGGCAAGAGCACCACATTGCGCATGCTCGCAGGACTCGAACCCATCGACGGCGGCAGTGTCTTTATTGGCGACATCGATGTCACGATGTTGCCACCGCGCGAGCGCGATATCGCGATGGTGTTCCAGAGCTACGCACTGTACCCGCACATGACTGTGGCCGAGAACATCGGATTTCATCTCAAGATCAAGAAGCTTCCGAAGGACGAGATCACCCAGCGTGTAAAGGAGGCCGCCGCCCTGCTCGATCTGCAGGACTACCTCAATCGCAAGCCCGCAAAGCTGTCCGGTGGTCAGCGTCAGCGCGTTGCGATGGGCCGCGCCATCGTGCGTCAGCCCAAGGTGTTCCTGATGGACGAGCCGCTCTCGAACCTAGATGCCAAACTCCGCGTGCAGACACGTACCCAGATCGCAGCGCTCCAGCGCCGTCTCGGAGTCACCACGTTGTACGTGACGCATGATCAGGTCGAGGCGATGACCATGGGCGATCGCGTGGCGGTCCTCAAAGATGGCATCCTGCAGCAGTGCGCGTCGCCGCGTGAGTTGTTCATCAGTCCCGTGAACATCTTCGTTGCCGGCTTCATCGGGTCCCCGGCGATGAACCTGCTCCAGGCACACGTCACCGAGGGGGGAGCGACGATCGGGTCGATGACCGTGCCGCTCACGCCCGAGCAGCGAAGTGGGCTCACGTCCGACGCCGTCACCATTGGACTACGCCCCGAGGGGCTCAGTGTCGCCGCGCACGGTACACATGGTGGGCTCGATGCCACAGTCGAAACCGTCGAGGAACTTGGTTCCGACGCGTTCTTGTACTGCACGGTTCCCGGAGTCGAGGGTGTCGAGGGCTTTGTCGTTGCCCGCGCCGAGGGTCTCAGCGGTACGCGCGCGGGGGACACGATCAGCCTCATTCCCGATCATGGCGTCGTGCACCTTTTCGACACGGCAACGGGCCTGCGCCTGACCAGCCCGAAATGACCACTACTCACTCCGCAGAAGTGGTGTCGCCGCCGAGTGATCGCCGCGTGGATCCGTTTCTCGGCACCATCGTGCATGTGGTCGGCTCTCGTCAGGCACGTCCGAACCTACCGAGCACCGGCTGTCCGTTCTGCCCCGGAGGCCTCGAGGCGCCCGACGACTACGAGACGCGCTGGTTTCGCAACCGGTGGCCCGCGATGCCGGGCGATCGTTGTGAGGTCGTGCTCTACACTCCCCATCACGACGCCACGATATGGTCGCTCGGTGTTGGAGGCGTCCGCAAGGTGATCGATCTGTGGACCGAGCGCTCGGTCGAACTGGGTGCACGCGATGACGTCGATTTCGTGCTCGTGTTCGAAAACCGCGGTGCGGAGGTGGGCGCCACCATCGTCCATCCGCACGGGCAGATCTATGCCTACGATCACGTGCCCGAACGACCGCAGCGCATCTTCGCTGCCGGTTGGAAACCCGATGCCGATCCGGGCGACCGCATGGTGGCGGCCGTTGGTGGGTGGCACGCGTATGTGCCGCATGCCCCCACGTATCCGGTGGCCCTCACGTTGGCTCCATTCGACCGTGTACCGGACCTCGCCCACCTCAGCGAGCAGGGCCGCGACGACCTTGCGACGTTACTCGTGGATATCTTTGAGCGTCTCGATGCGCTCTACGGTCAACCATTGCCGTACATGATGTGGTTGATGCAGAGCCCCACCGGCGGTGTGTGGCCCGAACCGTGGTTTCAGATCGAAATCGTGTCGCCATGGCGATCCGCTGGGGTGCCCCGGTTCATCGCCGCCGCCGAGGTTGCCTGCGGCGAGTTCTTCAATCCAGTGATTCCTGAGGTGCTGGCGGAGCGTCTTCGCGACCTGGCTCGGTAGCTGGCTCCGTAGCTGGCGGGGTACCTGGCACGCTAGCTGGCTCGGTAGCTGGCGGGGTACCTGGCTCGCTATCTGGCGGGGTAGCTGGCTCGGTAGCTGGCTCGGAAGTCGTCTCGGCTGGTGCCGGCAGTTCGCGGCGTGACGAGATCGCGATGTACAGGCCGCCACCTACCACGGCTGCCAAGGCGACCCACTGGTTCCAGCGCAGACCGCCGACATGATGGGCTTCGTCGATGCGCAGGCCCTCGACGAAGAAACGGATCACGCCGTACCCGATGAAGTACATGGCCAACAGATGGCCAGGGCGAAGCGAGCGGCGGCGGTCGATGAGCAGCAGCAGCCCGCAGAGCGCGAGGTTGGCGAGCGACTCGTACAGGAACGTGGGGTGGAACAGCGTGCCCGACGCGTAGCCCGGGGGCAGGTGGGCGTCGTCTATCTTCAGACCCCATGGCAGTGTGGTGGCTCGTCCGAACAACTCCTGATTGAACCAGTTGCCCCAACGTCCGATTGACTGGGCGAGCGGCAGGGCCGGCGCGGCACAGTCGAGCGCGATGGCCACCGGGATGTTGCGCCTGCGCATCGCCCATACGCCGGCGAGGACACCGAGGAGCAAGCCGCCAGGGATACCGAGGCCACCCTGCCAGATCTTGGGGATGTCGATGAGATGACCGGAGAACTTCGACCAGTCGGTGGCCACGTGATACAGCCGCGCCCCGATGATGCCACCGAGTACGCCCCACATCGCGACCGCCGTTGCGTCGTCTCGCGTGCCGATGCAGCGTTGCTCGAACCGGCGGCCCATCAGCCAGACACCCGCAACGATGCCGAGGGCAATCATCAGGCCATAGGCGTGGATGCGCAGTGGGCCGATGTTGAACGTGCCGCCCGATGGACTGGGGATGCTGGCCAGGATGCCGGCAAGGCGCGTCACGATGCGATCACTCGATTCGCAAACTTGATGGACTCGGAGAAGATGAGTTCCTTGTCGTAGTCCTGGGTGGCCACGTGATAGCTGCGCTCGAGCGTGACGCGATGCAGCGGCCCGCCGTATGCGTGGGCGAGATACTCGGCCTGCGCGGGCTCGACAACGTGATCCTGGGGTGAGTTCATCAGCAGCATCGGCATCCGCAACGAGTGATAGGTGCCCGCCACCACGGCGGCGCCCTGCGTGAGCATGTTCAACAAGCACGGCAGCGGCGTGCCCTCGTATGCGTTCTCGTGTACGTCAGGGTCAGCAATGTCGGAGCCGATACCGGGCATGATGACGGTGCCTGCGTCGAGCATTCCCTGCAGCATCGCGAGCACCTCGTCGGCCTGGGGCTGAGCGACGGGATTGATGCAGACGATGCCAGCGATCTGCGAATGTTGGCCGGCGATCCACAGCGTGAGCAGACCACCCATGCTCAGCCCGGCCACGACGATGTGGCTACAACGGGCGGCCAAGCGCTGGTACGCGGACTCGACCTCGCCACTCCAGTCGGTCCAATCCGTGGTGAGCATGTCTTCGACGGTAGTGCCGTGGCCCGGGAGGCGCGGCAACTCCACGTCGTAGCCAGCATCGGCGAAAGCCTGTGCGAGACCACGCATTGAGCCCGGATTACCGGTGAAGCCGTGAATCACGAGCGCGCCGCTGGCACCCCCGGCGGAATGTGACCAGGCCTCAGCGCCCGCCATGATGGAGTCAGTCATGACCACCGTTCTATCGCGAACTGGTGCCGATCTGCGCGCGATCTAGATGTAGGGATCGTCTTTCGACAACGGGAGTTCCCACCACTCTGGCGGGTACCCCTCGTGTTCCCAGTCCGGGAACGGGTAGATGCAGTTCACCGGACAGACCGGCAGGCACTTGTCGCAGCCACTACAGAGTTCGGGGACGATGACCACGTCGGCGCCGTGATTGAAGATCGCGCCGAAGTGTGATGGGCAATGACGAAGGCATGCGTCGCAGTTGATGCATTCGAGCATCTCGATTCGCACTGGCGCGTTCTTCCACTTCGGGTTACGTGTGTGCTGTTCGATTCGTTCAATGCGTGAGGCACCCATCGTGGCGAGTGTAGGGCGCATCGGGTTCGAGCGCGATCTCGATCGGGCGTATCGAGTTCAGCTGCCGGGTCGGGCTGGTGCGGTGGCAACGGCATCCACGATGGCATGCAGATGTGGATGGCGGCGCACGATGACTTCGATGAAGGCATCGACGACCTCGGGTTCGAACTGCGAGCCGCGTGCTCCGATGATGTAGCTCACAGCGTCGGCCTGCGACCACGCGTGCTTGTACACGCGCTCGCTCGTGAGCGCATCGAACACATCGGCGACAGTGACGATTCGTCCACAACGCGGGATGTTCGCGCCCTGCAGCCCGCCCGGGTAACCCGTGCCATCCCAACGCTCGTGGTGATTGAGTGCAACGACGGCACCCAACTGGATCAGCTGCGACGTGCTACCCGACAGGATCTGCGCACCGATGGTCGTGTGCGTCTTCATGATCTCAAACTCGTCAGCGGTGAGCGGGCCAGGCTTGAGCAGAATTGCGTCGGGGACCGACACCTTGCCGATGTCGTGCAGGCGCGCCGCAAGGCGCAGCTGCTCGCACCACTCGTGACCCTCGCGCAATTCGTGGGCGATGTCTGCCGACAGGTCGCCGACTCGGATGGTGTGCTCGCCCGTATCGGTGTCTCGGAACTCTGCGAGAACGGCGAGGCGCTGGAAGGCTTCGAGCTGGTATTCCTCGAGTTCGTGGGTGCGCCCACGCACGAGTGCCTCGAGCTCGCTGGTGCGCAGTCTTAGGATCTCGGCCTGCTGGCGGGCGTGCTCGGTGTCGTGGGCAATCTGCAGCGTCTTGATGCGCAAGTCGGTGCCCTCGTTGAACAGCTTTTGATGGAGGTCGAAACGAGATTCCTGGTGTTCGAGGGCTTCTTCGAATCGGCCCAGCTGTCGGTACACCTTGCCGAGCACCTCGTGCGCCTTCAGCTCGTGCGAACGCAGGTTGGCGGCCCTCGCGACATCGAGCGCCACGATCAGGTCTACCTCGGAGCGGGTGAGGTCACCGGCACCCAACGATGCCTTGCCACGCGCCATACGTACGGCGATCACACTGGTAGGCGTGGGCGTTGCTCCCCGCGTGGCTCGATCGTCGAGCAGGTGTAGCGCTTCGTCGAAACACTGTGACGCTCGAGCGGGATCGTGCAGGTTGGCGTAGGCCTCACCCAGATTGGCGAGCACGTCAGGGATAAAGCTGGGCGCGTGAGCGCGAGAAAGCTCGAGCGCCGACTCGCCGAGGCTCGCCGCCAGGAAGTACTCATTGCGCTGGGCGCGTAGCTCGGCCATGTTCGTGAGCGTGATCGCATCGACCTCAGGACGGGCCAAGTGGCGGTTGGCGGTGAGCGCCGCTTCGTAGGTGACGATGGCGCGGTCGGTGTCGCCGAGCGAATGATGGATGGACGCAACGGTGTTGAGCAAACCGCCTTCGTCGACTCGATGATCGGTGGTGCGGTATTGCTCGAGCGCACGCAGACAGCACGCCAGGGCTTCGCTGTGGTTACCGGCGTCGAAGTGAACAACACCCATGAGGTTCAGCGCGTACACCTCGATTACAACAGCTCCGGCTTTGCGAGCGAGATCACGTGAATCGACCGCCACGCCAAACGCCTCATCAGCGTGCCCGCTGTAATACGCCAAGCTGGCAAGCCGGTAGAACGCTTCCGCCTCGCCGGCCTCGTCGCCTTGGGAGTGCGCCAGAACCCGGGCCTGTTGAACGAGAGCGCGGGTTGCAGCAGGGTCGGCTTGTTCGAGGCCTTTGGCGCGATCGAGAAGGTCGCGAACGGAGTCAGGTTCGGTGCGCGTGTACTCGGTGCTGACATCCAGAGTCATCCCGCACCTCCTTCCCGCAACGAATCGACGTTGGTCCAGCCGCTGGCTCGGTGGTGAGTCCGAGCAAGGCCATCAGATTAGTAAAGTCTTGAAATCCGTGCACGGATGGCTGCGGATCTTTCCTCAACCTTGACACTACGCCGGAGATGCTCACCGAGGGTGGTCACGGGCTGGATCGGCGATTCACGGCCGAGATTGCCAGGGCTAGATTGAAAGCGGGTGAGTGCGCACCACATCCTCCAACTCGAGCGAGCGGTATGAACGGCAACCGCGGTGCCGATCGTTCCGTCGAGCGGTCAGCGCTGACCGCGGTGCTGCCCATCGTCGCGATCTTGCCGATGTGGTTGCTGTCGTTGGCGGTGTTCTGGTTGCCCGTCCACCTCTGGTGGCAGATTCCCTTGTGGCAGTTCGCCGTGGTGCATCTCCTTGCGGTCGTGGTGATGTTCTGGCGGCCGCTGCAGAACGTGCTGGTCATGCGCATGCTCGGTGCTCATCGTGCCACCCCCGATCAGGCCCGGCGGCTCGAGCCCGCCTGGCGCAGCGTCGCTCAACAAATTGGTATGTCGCCGCGTCGGTTCGCGCTCGCAGTCTTGCCTTCTGACGAATTGAACGCTTTCGCTTGCGGGGGCAGTCTCCTCGTGGTCACCTCGTACGCGATCGAAGCCTTGCCACGCGACGAGATGGCTGGCGTCCTCGCTCATGAGGTCGCTCACCACCTCGGCCTGCACACCATCGCTCTCACAGTTCGACAATGGCTCAGCCTGCCGATTTTTCTGCTGGCGCGTGTTGGTTTCTTCCTGCAGAACGTGGCTGTCGCGGCGACGCGGAGCTTCGTCAGTCATTCGTCGGCGCTCACGGCGGTAGGTCGCGTGATCAGCGGAGTCCTCAACGCGGTGGCGTGGGTGTTCCTGGCGGCGTTGATGATGAGTAACCGACTCGCGAATCGCATCGGGAAAGGCTCCGAGTTCGAAGCAGATCGGCGTGCCGTCGAGATGGGATTCGGTCGCGAGCTCGCGACGGCGCTGCGGCGTGTCGTTGCCAACGAGCGGAACGACCACGGTGGTTCCTCGCGCGGCAACCTCGTCGTCACGCATCCCTCGGCGCGCAGCCGCGTGGCACGTATCGAGGCGCTTCGGCGACGCGAGGCGAGTCGTCGACGAATGCTCAGCGACTAGTGGTCACCGCCCGAACCGAGCTCAGAGTGCGGTGCCGATGGGGGCCACAACTGCGTGGAGCACGGCGATGAGGTCGTCGGGGGCGATCTCGATGTCGAGGCCGCGCTTGCCTCCGCTGACAAAGATCGTGTCGAACAGCTGACAGGTTTCGTCGATGACGGTGGGTAGCGGCTTGCGCTGCCCGAACGGGCTGATTCCGCCTACCACGTAACCCGTGAGACGTTGCGCGACCAGGGGGTCGCACATCTCGGCGCGCTTCACCCCGGCCGCCGCTGCAAGTTCCTTGAGGGACAGCTGACCGCTCACGGGCACGATGCCGACGGCGGTGTTGGCGACGATGCTCACTCCATCCGGACCCGTCACCGTTGCGACGCTGTCGAGCGACGCGAGCAGGGTCTTGAACACCCGCTCCTCCTCGACGCCCAGCGCGTCGGCGGCCGCCTTTCCGTAGTGTCGCTCGGCGGGGTCGTGCGCGAACTCGTGTACTGCGAACGACACGCCGAACTGCTGCAACACGAGCATGGCGGGAGTGGCTCCCTTCGAGCCAGCAACGAGTCGCGCGGCACCGGCTTTGTCGTGTTCGCGAGACGACCCTGCTGTCACGGTTCCCAACGTAGCGAACGTCGCATCTATGGTGCGCCCATGAGCCATCCCATCGACGACATCGGCATCATCGACCTGATGATCGGGTTCCCGAAGAAGAACGCAGCCGATCACTACCACTTCCTCGCCGGTGCCGTGAAGGACACGGAATCGAAGTCGATGGCCATGCCGGCTCAGTACATGTTCACCGAGGTGCCGTCCGATGTCGATGAGCACACTGACACGATTGCGATGCTGATCGCCGACATGGATCGATGCGGCGTTGCGCGCGGCATGGTGCACATGGGATCGGCCGAGTCCGTGCAAGCCCTGCACGACCATCCGGGTCGCATCATCCCGTGTGTCGATGCTGACCCAAACGACATCATGGGTGCAGTTCGCCGCATCCGCACTGCGCACGCGGAGTGGGGCGTCAAGGCAGTCACCTCGTTTCCCGCAGGCTGTTTGCCGCAGGTGCCGGTGAGTGATCGTCGGTATTACCCGCTGTATGCCGCCTGCATCGACCTCGATCTACCCATCATCATCAATGCTGGCGTTCCCGGGCCGCGTGTGCCGATGCTGTGCCAACACGTCGAGCATTTCGATCAGGTCTGCTACGACTTTCCTGAGCTGCGAATCGTGATGCGTCACGGTGGCGAGCCGTGGCAGGAACTCGCCGTGAAGCTGATGCTCAAATGGCCGGGGCTCTACTACATGACAAGCGCCTTCGCCCCGAAGTACTTCCCGCGCGAGATCGTGGATTATGCCAACTCGCGTGGGGTAAACAAGGTGCTGTACGCGGGCTACTACCCAATGGGTCTGTCGCTCGATCGAATCGTGGCCGAGCTGCGCGACGTGCCGTTCCGCGACCATGTCTGGCCGCGCTTCCTGCGTGACAACGCCGCGGAACTGTTCAAGCTCTGACGTTGCTCCGTCGCCCGATAGCTCAACCCGTCACCGTGTTCGGATCGCAGTTGCTCCCGCACACGGCCACGACCAACCGATCGCCAGGTTCGGGGGTGTAGGTACCGGCGCGCAGCGCTGCCAGCGCCGCGGCGCCGCCAGGCTCGACGACGAGCCGGAGTTCGTCCCACAGAGCACGCTGCGCTGATCGAATGTCGTCGTCGCTCACGAGCACGGCGTCGTCGACGTAGTGCTGTACGACCGACCAGGCAATCGACCCCAACTGTCGCGTGCCGAGTGAGTCGGCGGCGACGCCGCCAACATCGACGGTGACAGGGCCGCCGTTGAGGCGGGCCGCATGGAGACAGCAACTGGCAGACGGCTCCACGCTGACGACCCTGCGCCGGTCTTGCACCCAGGCGGCCTGGCCGGCGATGAAGCCGCCGCCTCCGGTCGCGATGACAAGCGTGTCGTAGTCGCCCACTTGGTCATCGATCTCAAGTGACATGGTTCCCTGACCGGCGATGATCTCGGTGTGTTCGAACGGGTGGACCGCCAGTGCTCCGGACTGCAGCTGTCGTTTATTGGCGGCGGCCTGCGCATCGTCGAAGAAGCCGTCGATCACGTTCACCGTGGCGCCGTAACTGGCAATCCGATCGCGTTTGATGGCAGGACTCGTGGAAGGCACGAAGATCTCGGCGGGGTAGCCGAGTTGGTGCGCCACGAACGCAACCGCTGCGCCGTGGTTACCGCCGGACGCGGCAATCAGTCCTGCTGGTCCTACGTCGCCCGCAGCGGCTGCCGCGAGCACTCGGCTGAAGGCGCCACGCGACTTGAACGACCCCGCGTGTTGGAGGAGTTCGAGCTTGAGGGTGACGCCGTAGGGCAGTCCCAGCTCGCCGGCTCGGGTAACCAGCACGGGCGTTTCTCGCACATATGCGCTAATGCGTTGCATTGCTGCGGTGACATCGGCAGGTGAAACGGCAGGGCTGGTGGTCTCGTGTCTCGACACAGCGCGCGACCCTAACGCTGCGCAATCGACTCAGGAACGTTCGGTCGCGATTGCTACCGTGGCCTCATGGCCGATCTGCCCGAAACTTCCGTTGACATCAAACCCCGTAGCCGCGACGTCACCGACGGCTACCAGAAGGCCCCTGCGCGCGCCATGCTGCGCGCAGTGGGCATGACCGACGACGATTGGGTGAAGCCCCAGATCGCCATTGCGAACGCGTGGAACGAGGTCACACCGTGCAACATGACCCTGCGCAAACTCGCCGAGCGCGCCAAGCAAGGCGTCCGTAACGCAGGTGGGTTCCCCATGGAGTTCGGCACCATCACGGTGAGCGACGGAATCAGCATGGGCCACGAGGGCATGCGCGCATCGCTGGTGAGCCGCGAGGTCATCACCGACTCGGTCGAATGTGTGATGCACGCGGAACGCCTCGACGGATTCGTCGGTCTCGCCGGTTGCGACAAGAGCATCCCGGCCATGCTCATGGCCGCAGCGCGGCTCGATCTGGCGAGCGTGTTCGTCTACAACGGCAGCATTCTTCCCGGCAACCACAACGGCGTCGCTCTCGATATCACGAGCGTCTTCGAAGCCGTCGGCGCCTGCGCGACGGGCAAGATCACCGAGGACGAACTCGGCGAGATCGAACGCAAGGCATGCCCCGGCGAGGGTGCGTGCGGCGGCATGTTCACGGCCAACACGATGAGCTCCATCGCCGAGGCGCTCGGGATGAGCCTGCCCGGCTCGGCCTCGCCGCCTGCTGTCGACCGTCGTCGCGAAGACGACGCTGTGCTCGCCGGTGAAGCGGTTGTCAACATGCTCCGCCTCGGCATCACGCCCCGCCAGATCATGACCAAGAAGGCGTTCGAGAACGCCATTGCCGTCACGAGCGCGCTCGGTGGATCCACCAATGCCGTGTTGCATCTGCTCGCCATCGCCAACGAGGCCGGCGTGGCGCTTGAGCTCGAGGACTTCAATCGCATTGCCGCGAAAGTGCCACATATCGCCGACATGAAGCCTGGCGGCAAGTTTCACATGAGTGACCTCGATCGCGTCGGCGGCGTTCCGGTGGTCTTGAAGCACCTGCTTGACGCCGGCTTGTTGCACGGCGACGTGATGACTGTGACCGGCAAGACCATGGCCGAGAACCTCATCCATCTCGACCCACCGGCACCCGACGGCGTGGTGGTCTACCCACTCGATCAGCCGCTGCACTCCGAGGGTGGCATCAACATCCTCACCGGGTCGCTTGCTCCGAAGGGTTCGGTTGTCAAGGTCGCCGGCCTCAGCGCGGATCAGATGTTGTTCGAGGGCGAGGCCCGCGTGTTCGATGGCGAGGACGGTGCAATGGCGGCGATCCTCAACGGTTCCATGCAGCCCGGCACGGTGATTGTCATCCGCTACGAGGGTCCCAAGGGTGGACCCGGTATGCGCGAGATGCTCGCTATTACCGGTGCACTCAAGGGCGCCGGTCGCGGTGCCGACTGCGCGCTGGTCACCGACGGTCGCTTCAGCGGCGGCACGTGGGGCTTCTGCATCGGCCACGTGGCCCCCGAGGCCGTGGATGGTGGGCCTATCGCCTTCGTGCGCGACGGTGATCGCATTTGCGTCGATGTTCGCAACTTCACCTTGGACCTGCTCGTGTCCGACGACGAACTCGCCCAGCGTCGCATTGGTTGGGTGCCGAACAAGTCGCCGTACACCAGTGGTGTGTTGGGTAAGTACGCGAAATTGGTGCAAGGCGCCGAGACCGGCGCGATTACCAACACTCTGTAGAGCGTCCGTCTGCTCCGGCCCTGACGCATCGCCGGACACCGCCGACCCCGCGTGCGCGACCCACGTGCAGTGGTTGAGCTTCTTGGGCGCGAGTCGCGCCAGCCGTTGGCGCGCAACGCGCCCGAGCGGCCGGTGGGGGATCGGGGCAGGTAGCCGCGCGAGGCTGTGCACATGGGAACAAACGTGGAAGGGCATGCCGGCGAGCAAGCGGTCGCGGCGATGTTGGGTTTCGGCACCGACGTGATGTTCACGCTGAACGGTGGTCACATCTGGCCGCTGTACGACGCGGCGCGCAACCAGGGCATGCGTGTGGTCGACGTGCGCCACGAGCAGACGGCCACGTTCGCGGCCGAGGCGTATGCCAAGCTCACCCGCCGGCCCGGGTTCGCGGCGCTCACTGCGGGGCCGGGCATCACCAACGGCGTGTCGGCCATCACGTCGGCATACTTCAACGGTTCACCGCTGGTGGTGCTCGGCGGTCGCGCGCCCGAGGGTCGCTGGGGGTCTGGCTCGTTGCAGGAGATGGATCATGTGCCGGTAGTGCAATCGATCACCAAATCAGCGAGCACGGTGAAGGATGCATCGCAGGCTGGAGAGTTGGTGCACGCTGCTGCTCGACTGTCGCTCACGCCGCATCGCGGCCCGACGTTCCTCGACTTCCCACTTGATGTGTTCGGCCCAGCGTCGGGCACGCTGCCCGATGTGGACGAATGCGTGGGAACGGGTCGCGCCCCTGATTCCGACGAGGTGGCCGTGATCGCGGCGATGATCGCAGCTGCTGAGCGACCCGCGTTCATCGTGGGTAGCGATGTCTATTGGGATGGCGCGTGGGGGCAACTGCGCGCTGCAGTCGAGCACCTGCGCGTGCCGTGCTTCTTCAACGGGCTCGGTCGGGGAACCATGCCCGCGTCGCACGAGTTGGCGTTTCTGCGCACCCGAGGCCTGCTCAAGCAGCGCGCGGATCTGGTGGTCGTTCTTGGGACACCCCTCGACTTCCGACTTGGCTTTGGCCGCTTTGGTCACGCGCAGGTCGCGCACGTGGTCGACAGCGATGCTCAGCGGGCCAAGCACGTGTCCGTGCCCACCGCCGCCGGGGACACATCGTTGATTTTGCAAGCATTTGCCGACTACAGAGGGCAACGTTGCGATCGCGAGGACTGGATCGCAGAGTTGCGCACAGCGGAGCGGGCGGCCGCTGCTGCGGACGCGCCGTTGTTGGCCGCCACTGATTCACCGATCCGACCGAGCCGCATCTACGGCGAACTCGGCAAACGTCTGGCATCCGACGCGGTGGTCATCTGCGACGGCGGCGACTTCGCGTCTTACGCAGGCAAGTTCGTGGAAGTGCAACAACCCGGCTGTTGGCTCGACACCGGCCCGTACGGCTGCCTCGGCAACGGACTCGGTTACGCCACCGCGGCCAGGGTGGTGCGCCCATCGAGCCAGGTCGTGCTGTTGCTGGGCGACGGTGCGGCGGGTTTTAGCCTGATGGACGCCGACACATTGGTGCGTCACGGCTTGCCGGTTGTGATGGTGGTCGGCAACAACGGGATGTGGGGTTTGGAGAAGCACCCGATGCAGGCCATCTACGGCTGGGACATGGCGTGCGACCTGCAACCGGCGTGTCGCTACGACGAGGTCGTGTGCGCGCTCGGCGGGGCAGGAGAGCTCGTGACCGATGCGGCGCAGATCGGGCCTGCGATGGATCGCGCATTCGCATCGGGTGTGCCGTATCTCGTGAACATCGTCACCGATCCGGTGGACGAGTACCCGCGGTCGTCCAACCTCGGCTGACTCCGCTCGTCCGCCTTCCGCCCCCGTCGCACTCCGTTCGGCGGCCGCACTCCGCCCCGGCCGCTCGGCAGGTGCCGGCTCGCACGGGCTTCGCCCTACTCGTTTGCCGGCTCACCCCGATCTTCCTCACTCCTCGCCACCCGCACCCGCACGAACCAGTTTGACTGAGCGAATTGGTCGATGTTTGACCTGTTCGCTCGGCCAAATCGTGAGGCGGGCTCATTCGTTGCGGGCGAGGTACCAGCGTGTTGCGCCGCGCCAACCCATGATGAAGGCGCCCAGGGTGGCTGTGGCCACGATGATGAACGGCGTCGCAGTGCCACGGTCGAACACGAAGCGGCGCAGCAGCAACCCAGCGATCACGGTGGTGAGCCAGATGATGGCGCCGGTGACATTGCTGATCGGATCGTTCCATGCGCGAGCGATCAGCCAGCCCAGCACGCCAGCGATGAGAAACGGTGCAGCCACCTTGGCGGCGCCGACGAACACATTGCCGGTTTCGTCGTGTGTGCGGCGGCCGATGGCGACGAACACGATGACGGCAACGAGGTCTGCGCAGAAGGCAAGTGCGACGCGGCGGTTGATCGACGTGCTCGTCATTCGTGCAACGTGTATCCGCCGAGCTTGCCCCGGTAGAACAGCAGCGGTTGGGGGTCTTCCTCGGAGTGACCCATCGCGAGAACCCGTCCGACCACGAAGAAGTGATCGCCGACCTCGTAGACGGCTTCCGTGTCGCAGTCGATCCACGCAATCGCGTCGTCGATGATGGGTGAACCTGTAACACCGGGATGCCACGCCACATCGCAGAAGCGATCATCGACACCCTTCTTGGCGAAACGCCAACATGCCGCACCCTGGTGGGCGCCGAGGATGTTGACGCAGAAGTGTCCCGATGGCACCATCGCCGCCCACGTGTCACTGCTCACCTGAGGAAGGAAACCCACGAGCGGTGGGTCGAGCGACACCGACGTGAACGAACCGATGGTGAAGCCAGCTGGCTCGTCGCCTGCCATACCCGTGACGATGGTGACACCGGTGGGAAAGTGCCCGAGAACCTGTCGGAATCGGGCCGAATCGAACTCTTCTGCTGAGATAGACATCAACGCTGACCCTATCCGTTGGCATGGGTCGTGCGAAGGTGGAGATCGATGAGCGATGCCAAGCAGCAGATGCGCGTGGAGATGCGTCGGGTCCGCGCCGCAATCGCTGATCGACCCGCGCGCTCGCTCGGGATCTGGACCGCGTTGATCGACTCTGTGGATCCGTCAACCATCACGGGGTTGAACGTGCTCGCCTTCGTGGGCGTCGGTAGCGAGCCTGATACCAGCGCTCTGCTGGAGTCGCTGTGGCGTATCGGAGCGATTGTGCACCTGCCGCGTGCGGAGGGCGACGAAATGGTCGCCGTACGGCACGAGCACGGCGATGTTTTGGCCGTGGGCGCGTACGGCATCCCTGCGCCAATCGGGCCACCAGAAGATCCCGGCCTGATCGACCTCGTGGTCGTGCCAGGGGTTGCTTTCACTCGTGATGGGCTGCGGTTGGGGCAAGGCGGCGGCTATTACGACCGGTACCTCCCACGTGTACGTGCTGATTGCATCGTCGTGGGTGTGTGCTTCGCCGAGCAGATCGTCGATGCGTTGCCTGCCGAGCCGCATGATCGGCACATGAGCCGAGTGGTCACTGACGTTGTGCCACAGTGACGACATGGCTTCACCGTTCACACTCGATCAACTGAACGACGCGTCGGCCCTGCTTGCACAGTACGTGCCGCCGACTCCGCAGTTCGCCTGGCCGCTGTTGGCCGATGCGGTGGGCGCCGATGTGTGGGTGAAGCACGAGAACCACACGCCGACGGGAGCATTCAAGGTGCGCGGTGGGCTGGTATACGCCAATCGTTACGCGCGCGAGCACGTGTCGCCGCTGGGCCTCATCAGCGCGACGCGGGGCAACCATGGACAGAGCCTCGCCTTCGCCGGGCGCGCGTTCGGGCTCGACGTCACGATCGTGGTGCCGTTCGGCAACAGTCCCGACAAGAACGCCGCAATGCGCGCGTTCGGGGCCACGCTCATCGAGCACGGTCACGACTTCCAGGCCGCACGCGAACATGCGCTGTGGCTGGCCGAGAACGAGGGCATGCACATGGTGCCCTCGTTCCATCCCGATCTCGTGCTCGGCGTGGCCACCTATGCCCGCGAGTTCCTGCTGGGTGCGCCCGATCTCGATGTGGTCTATGTACCCGTCGGCTTGGGCTCTGGTATCTGCGCGCACATCGCGGTTCGCGATCTGTTGGGTCTGCGCACCGAGATCGTGGGAGTCGTCGCTGAGAACGCGCCGGCAACGGCGTTGTCCTTCGCTGCCGGCCACGCTGTGAGTACCAACACAGCGCACACGTTCATGGACGGGGTTGCGTGTCGAGTGCCCGAGCCCGCAGCCATTGAGATCATCAATCGTGGCGCGTCACGCATCGTGCAGGTGAGCGAAGACCTGTGTGCTGCAGCCGTGCGCCTGATGTTCTCGACCACGCACAACATCGCCGAGCCTGCCGGGGCGGTGTCGTTGGCCGGGCTCCTCGCCGAACGTGCTCAACAACAGGGCAAGCGTGTTGGGGTCACCCTCACCGGTGGCAACATGGACGCGCCGTTGTTGGCCACCATCTTGGCCGGCCACACTCCGGCTCCGTAGGATCCGCGCTCAGTCCTCGTCGTAGTACTCACGGCCGAGGTGGGTGATCTGATCCTCGTCCATGATCCAGCGCAGGGTGTTCTTCAGCTTGGTGAGCTGGATGAACAGGTCGTGCTCGGGGTAGAGCCCGGGGGCCACCTGCGGGCTCTTGTAGTAGAAGCTGAGCCACTCCTGAATGCCGCCGAGACCGGCGCGCTGGGCGAGATCACTGAAGAGCACGAGGTCGAGCGCCAGTGGTGCCGCAAGGATGCTGTCGCGGCAGAGGAAGTCGACCTTGATCTGCATCGGGTAACCGAGCCATCCGAAGATGTCGATGTTGTCCCAACCCTCTTTGTTGTCGCCACGCGGCGGGTAGTAGTTGATGCTCACCTTGTGGAAAACGTTGCCGTAGAGATCAGGGTTCTTCGAGGGCTCGAGGATGTCTTCGAGCACGCCGAGCTTTGACTCTTCCTTGGTCTTGAAGTTCTCAGGTGCGTCGAGCACCTCGCCGTCGCGGTTGCCGAGGATGTTGGTGCTGTACCAGCCGGCGAGGCCCAACTGGCGTGCCTTGAGCATGGGGGCGAGCACCGTCTTCATCAGCGTCTGACCGGTCTTGAAATCCTTGCCACTGATGGGCACGTTCATGTCGGTGGCGAGCTGGCGAAGCACGGGCGTATCGACGGCCAGGTTCGGGGCGCCATTCGCGAACGGGACCTTTTCGAGGATGGCCGCGTAGGCGTACAACATGGAGGGGGCGATGGTGGGATCGTTCGCGTCGATCGCAGCTTCGAAGGCTTCGAGGTTCATGTGCGCTGGGCCGGGCTCGATGAAGATCTCGGTGCTCGCACACCAGATCATCACGAGACGATCGACCTGCTTCTCGTCGCGGAAGCGGTTGATGTCTTCGCGGATGGCGTTGAGCATCGCGCGCTTACCGATGTCGCCCTTGGTGTGCTCGCCATGCAGGTTTCGTGCGTACTTCAGTTCGAACGCAGCCGACATCGGGCGGATGTCGCGCAGCGCCTCGGCGATGGATTCGATGTGCTTGCCACCGTCGAGCACGCCGGCGCGTGAGGCCGCCACGTAGGCGTCGTCGGGGAATACGTCCCACGCGCCCCAGACGATGTCTTCGAGCCGTGCGAGGGGCACGAAGTCCTTCACCAGCGGGCTGCGGTTTTCGGTGCGCTTGCCGAGACGGATAGTGCCCATCTGGGTGAGCGAACCAATCGGGAGGCCCTGGCCCCGCTTGACCAGCTCGACGCCGGCAATGAGGGTAGATGCAACGGCGCCGAGACCGACGGTGAGTACACCGAGGCGCCCGGTTGCGGGCTGCACGGTGGGCGACGGGGGAGTGGTCATTGTGGTGTGTCCTCCTGAGATCGCAGCGTCACTGGCGCGATCGAACGCAATAGAACCGTCATCGTAGGCGCGTCGAGCGGTCTCCGAGAAAGGGCCGCGCGAAATCTTCGCGGCTGTCGGCACGATCGGTCGCAGTGTTGGCGCTCGAGGTGCTGATATGTCGGGCGGTTGTCAGACCTTGGGTAAGCCGGCGAGCGCTGCCTGGATCGCCTCTGCGGGGTAGTCGTAGTCGACCATTTTGCCGGACAGATAGTTGTCGTAGGCGGCCAGGTCGAGCATGCCGTGGCCGCACAGCGCAGTGAGGATCACTTTCGACTCGCCGGTCTCCTTGCAGCGCAGTGCCTCGTCGATGCACGCGGCCAGCGCGTGGGTGGGCTCGGGCGCCGGGACGATGCCCTCGGTGCGGGCGAACTGCACGCCTGCGGAGAAGCAGTCGAGTTGGTTCCTGGACTCGGCCTCGATGAGACCGAGTTCGTAGATGTGCGACACCAACGGGCTCATGCCGTGATAGCGCAGGCCGCCAGCGTGGATGGTGTCGGGGATGAAGTCCTTGCCGAGCGTGTGCATCTTCATCAGCGGTGTCATGCCGGCGGTGTCGCCGAAGTCGTAGGCGTACACGCCCTTGGTCAGGCTCGGGCACGCCGCTGGTTCGACCGCCACGATGCGGGTATTCCGTCGACCGGCGATGTTCTCGGCGAGGAACGGGAAGGTGAGCCCACCGAAGTTGCTGCCACCACCGACGCATCCGTAGATCACGTCGGGGTATTCGCCGGCGAGTTCGAACTGCTTGAGCGCCTCCTGGCCGATGACGGTCTGATGCAAGAGCACATGGTTCAGGACGGAACCGAGTGCGTAGCGGGTGTCAGCTCGGGGCGCGGCGACCTCGACGGCTTCGCTGATGGCGATGCCGAGCGAGCCGGGGGAATCGGGGTGCTGGGCGAGGATGGCACGACCCGAGTTCGTGAGGTCGGACGGTGACGGGTGCACGGTGGCCCCGAAGACCTCCATCATCAAGCGGCGATATGGCTTCGCGTCGTACGACGCACGCACCTGCCACACTTCGCACTCCAGGCCGAACTGCGCACAAGCGAACGCGAGAGCGGTGCCCCATTGGCCAGCACCAGTTTCGGTGGTGAGCTTCTTCACGCCTGCCTTGGCGTTGTAGTACGCCTGCGGCACGGCGGTGTTCGGCTTGTGCGAGCCGGCCGGTGAGGTGCCCTCGTACTTGTAATAGATGTGGGCCGGTGTGCCGAGCGCCTTCTCGAGGCGATGGGCCCGATACAGAGGAGTAGGCCGCCAGAGTCGGTACACGTCGAGGACTTCCTCGGGGATCTCGATGAACGGCTCCATCGACACCTCCTGCATGATGAGGTCCATCGGGAACAGCGGCGCGAAGTCGTCGGGTCCGGCAGGCTGCAGCGTTCCGGGGTGCAGCGCGGGCGGCGGTGGGCTGGGCAGGGCGGGCACGATGTTGAGCCACGCGCGGGGGATATCGGTTTCGCTGAGTGTGTACTTCGTGGTCATGTGGCTGACAGTAGTACGTGCCGATGGCGGTGGAACAGGCGTGCCACACTGACGGCGTGGGCGAGATGATGAACGTGGAATCCCCGATGCAGGGCACCGCTGTTGCCGTCTCGGTGGCCGTTGGCGACATCGTGCGCGAGGGACAGACCGTGGTGCTCCTGGAGAGCATGAAGATGCTCCATGACGTGAAGGTTTCCGGCAGCGGTGTCGTTCGAGATGTGTTGGTGACCGAGGGCGCCACGGTGGTTGCAGGCCAACAGTTGTGCGTGGTCGAAATCATCGAGGTCGCCGCGCAGGTGGGCGTCACCGAACTCGCGCCGGACCTCAGCTCGATTCGCCCCGATCTGGCCGAAGTGCTGGCGCGCCACGATGTGGGCTTGGATGCCGCTCGACCCGATGCCGTGCAACGCCGCCGCTCTGTGGGCCGTCGGACGGCGCGCGAAAACGTGGCCGATCTGGTCGATGACGGCTCCTTTGTGGAGTACGGGCCGATGGTCATCGCGGCGCAACGGCGTCGACGCAGTATCGACGATTTGATCGCGCGCACACCGGCCGATGGCATGATCGGCGGCATCGGCACCGTGAACGGCGAGCATTTCAGTGGACACCCTGCACAGGTCGTCGCCGTGTCGTACGACTACACGGTTCTCGCAGGGACGCAGGGTCTGCAAAATCACCGCAAGAAGGACCGCCTCTTCGAACTCGCCGAACAATTGCGCCTTCCAGTGGTGTTCTTCACCGAAGGTGGCGGTGGCCGCCCCGGCGACACCGACGGCGTGGGCGTCAGCGGCCTGGACTGCCTCGCCTTCGTGTGGTTCGCACAACTCAGCGGCGCTGTTCCGCTTGTGGCCATCAACGCCGGGTACTGTTTCGCCGGTAACGCAGCCATCCTCGGGTGCTGCGACGTCGTCATCGCTACCGAGGACTCGAACATCGGCATGGGGGGTCCGGCGATGATCGAAGGTGGAGGCCTGGGAGTGTTCGCTCCCAAGGAGATCGGCCCCATCGACGTGCAACGGGCCAACGGCGTTGTCGACATTGTGGTGGCCGACGAGGCCGACGCCGTGCGCGCGGCCAAGCGGTACCTGTCGTATTTTCAGGGCGCAGTGCACACCTGGGCACACGCCGACCAGCGGTTGCTGCGCCATGTGATTCCAGAGGATCGCAAGCGCAGTTACGACGTGCGAGCGTTGGTCGATGCGTTGTTCGACACCGAGTCGGTTCTCGAACTGCGACGCGATTTCGGCCTCGGCATGATCACCGCTCTCGCTCGGATCGAGGGCATGCCGGTTGGCGTCATCGCCAACAACCCCAACCACCTCTCGGGCGCGATCGACAGCGACGGTGCCGACAAGGCCGCCCGCTTCATGCAATTGTGTGACGCGTTCGACATCCCCATCATCTCGCTCTGCGACACACCGGGGATGATGGTGGGGCCCGACATCGAGCGTGCAGCGCTAGTTCGTCACTGCAGCCGCCTCTTCGTCACCGGCGCGAACCTCACCGTCCCCTACATCACCCTCGTCACCCGCAAGGCCTACGGGCTTGGTGCGCAGGCAATGATGGGTGGCAGCACGAAAGCACCGCTCGCGACGGTGGCGTGGCCCACCGGCGAGTTCGGCGGGATGGGGCTCGAAGGTGCCGTGCGATTGGGCTACCGCAACGAGTTGGATGCAGTGTCAGATCCGGTTGAGCGCGAGGCGTTCTTCCAGCACATGGTGGACCGCATGTACCAACACGGCAAGGCGCTCAATGCTGCGTCACACTTCGAGATCGACGACGTCATCGATCCCATCGACACCCGGCGCTGGATTGCGACGCTGCTCCGTTCCAACCCCCCGTCGCTACGTTGGTCGGGCCGCACGAAGAAGCGCCCCAACATCGACACCTGGTAGCGGCGGCGCCTATTTGATGAGTTGGTCGGCTGGCCCGGTGAGCGAGTTGTTGAGCAGCGTCATAGCCACAAGTGTCGCGCATGGACAGAGCAGCGATTTCTCGAACGGACAACAGATGTTCGTTGCAGTTGCAAAACGGGTTCGCAACGTGGCACAATCGTTTCCGTGATTCGCACTGCCAGCATTCCCACCACAGCAATTCTCGTAGTACTCACCTAGCGGCAACGGCTCCACGCCGTCTGTGCCGCTCGACCTCCCAGCCGGGAGGTCGTTTCGTTTTTCGGCCACATTTCGGCCGATGCAGTTCGTCACACCATCCAGTCCACGTCTCGAGCGCCAGAAAAACGTCGAGCAGCAATGAGGAGTACCACGTGAAGATGACCGGGGCGCAAGCCCTCATCAAAGCCTTGGAGATGGAAGGTACCGAAGTCATGTTCGGCCTTCCCGGCGGCTGCATCCTGCCCGCCTATGACCCGTTGCTCGACAGCAGCATCCGCCACATTCTGGTGCGTCACGAGCAGGGCGCGGGCCATATGGCCGAGGGCTATGCACACGTCACCGGTCGTCCGGGCGTGGCCATGGTCACCAGCGGCCCTGCGGCCACGAACATGGTCACCCCGCTGTGCGATGCCTACATGGACTCGATCCCGATGGTGTGTATCACCGGTCAGGTGTCCACCTCGGCCATCGGTACCGACGCCTTTCAGGAATGCGACACCGTGGGCATCACGCGCAGCGTCACCAAGCACAACGAACTGGTGATGACCGCGCAGGATCTGCCGATGGCGGTCCGCCAGGCGTTCCACATTGCCACCACGGGGCGCCCGGGGCCCACCCTGATCGACATCCCCAAAGACGTGCTGCAGAACAGCATGGAGTGGCACTGGCCCACCGACGCCGAGGTCATCGACAGTCTTCCTGGTTATCGCCCGACGATGAAGGGACACCCGCGCATGATCAAAGAAGCGGCGCGGCTGATCCTCGAGTCCGAGCGTCCCATTCTCTATGTCGGCGGCGGCGTGCTCAAGGCGCGTGCTGCCGAGGCGCTGCGCGAACTCGCCGAGCTCACCCAGATCCACGTGGTCACCACGCTCATGGCCCGCGGTGCCTTCCCCGACAGTCATCCGCTGTGCCTCGGTATGCCCGGTATGCACGGCACCGCGTCGGCCACCACCGCGATGCAGAGGAGCGATCTGCTCATTGCGCTTGGAGCCCGCTTTGACGACCGCATCACCGGCAAGGTGTCGGCGTTCGCGCAGGAAGCCAAGATCATCCATGTCGACATCGATCCCGCCGAGCAGGGCAAGGTGCGCCGGCCCGACGTGCCGATCGTGGGCGATTGCCGTCTCGTGATCGAAGAGATCGTCAAGGCCATTCGCGATCTGTTGGCCGGAGGTGCGTCGCAGGCCGACACCAGCCTGTGGAAGAGCCGCATCAGCGGCTGGCGCGAGCAGTTCCCGCTCTCGTACGAACCGAGCGAACCGGGCGAGGCGTTGAAGCCGCAGTTCTGCCTCGAGGCGTTGCGCGACAGTGCGCCGGAGGACACCATCCTGATCAGCGGCGTGGGCCAGCACCAGATGTGGTCGTCGCAGTACTGGCGCTTCGAGAAGCCCTACACCTGGGTGAACTCGGGCGGGCTCGGCACGATGGGTTTCAGCGTGCCCGCAGCCATCGGCGCCAAGGTCGGCCGCCCCGAGGCCACGGTGTGGGCCATCGATGGTGACGGTTGCTTCCAGATGACAGCGCAGGAACTGGTGACCGCCAGCACCGAGCGCATTCCCGTGAAGGTCGCGATCCTCAACAACAGCTACCTTGGCATGGTCCGCCAGTGGCAGGAGATGTTCTACGAGGAGCGCTACAGCGAGGTGTACCTCTCGCCCGACACCCCCGACTTCGTGAAGTGGGCCGAGGCAATGGGTTGCGTTGGTATCCGCGTCGATTCGCCAGAAGAGGTTCAGCCCGCCATCGATAAGGCGAACAGCATCGACGATCGTCCGGTGGTCGTGGATTTCCGGGTGGCTGCATCGGAGAAGGTCTTCCCGATGGTTCCCGCCGGTTTCGGCAACGACGATCTGTTGCTGCCCCCGGCACAGATGGCCCGTAAGGAGTTCCTGCGATGAGCGTTGGATCAGCATCAAATCAGCCCACGTACCACATTCTCAGCGTGTTGGTGCAGAACCGCCCCGGCGTACTTGCCCGGGTGTCGGGCCTGTTCGCCCGCCGCGGCTACAACATCTTTTCGTTGGCGGTCGCGCCAACCGAGGACGAAGCGTTCAGTCGCATCACCGTCGTGGTGGATGTGGAATCGACGCCGCTCGAACAGGTGGTCAAGCAGTTGTTCAAGTTGATCGAGGTCGTCAAGATCAGCGAGCTCGATCCGCGGCGAAGCGTGGAGCGCGAGCTCCTGCTCGCCACGGTGCGGGTCACCTCGGACAACCGCGGCCAGGTCGTGGAGCTCACGAACATCTTCGAGGGCAAGATCCTCGCCGTCGGCGTCGAGGCGATCACGGTGAGCCTCGATGGCAATCCGGACAAACTCGATGATTTTGAAGAACTTCTGCGAGGCTATGGCATTGTGGAACTGCAGCGCACCGGTCGGGTCGCGTTGCCCAAATTGGACCGCGGAGCCCGTCTTCGCGCGGTGAAAGGGAAATCAGTCTGATGGCAGCCAAGGTGTATTACGAGGCCGATGCGGATCCGTCGATCATTCGCAACCGCAAGGTGGCCATCATCGGCTACGGGTCGCAGGGTCACGCGCACGCGCTCAACCTCAAAGAATCGGGCGTGCCCGTGGTCGTGGGTCTGCGCGAGGGTTCCAAGAGCAAGGCAAAGGCGGAGGCCGCTGGCCTGACGGTGAAGACCATCGGCGAGGCCGCGAAGTGGGCCGACGTGATCATGCTCACCATGCCGGACACCGAGCAGAAGGAAACGTACGAGACCGAGATCAAAAAGCACATGAAGAAGGGCAAGGCGCTGGCCTTCGCTCACGGCTTCAACATCCGCTTCAAGCGCATTCGCCCCTCGAAGTTGATCGACGTGATCATGATCGCCCCCAAAGGCCCCGGCCACCTCGTGCGACGCACCTATACCGAGGGTGGCGGCGTGCCCGCCATCATCGCGGTCGAGCAGGACGCCACGGGCCAGGCACACGCGCTCGCGTTGTCGTATGCCGATGCCATCGGCGCAGCCCGCGCCGGCGTGATCGAGACCACGTTCTCGGAAGAGACCGAGACCGACCTGTTCGGTGAGCAGGCTGTGCTCTGTGGCGGCGTGACCTCACTGGTGCAGGCAGGTTTCGAGACGCTCGTCGAGGCTGGCTACCAGCCCGAGATGGCGTACTTCGAGTGCCTCCACGAGGTGAAGCTCATCGTCGACCTCATGTACGAAGAGGGCATTGCCGGTATGCGCTACAGCATCTCCGACACTGCGGAGTACGGCGACGTCACCCGCGGCCCTCGCGTGGTGAACGCGAAGACCAAGCTCGAGATGAAGAAGATCCTCAAAGAGATCCAGACCGGCAAGTTCGCCAAGGAATGGATTGCCGAGAGCGAGAGCGGTCGAGTGCGGTTCAACGAACTGCGTGCCGCTGGAGCGGAGCATCAGATCGAAAAGGTGGGTGCCGAATTGCGTGCCATGATGCCGTTCCTCGGCGCTGGCAAGCAGAAGGTGTCCGACGTTTCCGGAGGCTGATGCAGCTCGTTGCATGGTGACTGGCAGTTGAGACGCGCCCTATCGGGAGCGGATCAACTGCCGGTGCCGCGTCTGGGCTGCGGTGAGCGTGCGCTGCTCAGCGACGCACCGATGTGCGGTCGCGGCGGTGGCTGCGAGTTCACCGAAGCGGTGCGCATCTGCTTGTATGTCCTGCGGGAGGTTTGTGTGTCGGGGGAGCGTTCTGTGTCGAGTGAGGGTGCCATGATTGCCGACGACCGCTACACCGTGATTTCTGCCGACTGTCATGGCGGTGGTGCGTTGCTCGATTACCGGCCGTACCTCGAGCAGCGCTATCACGACGAGTTCGACGCGTGGGCTGCGTCGTACGACATCGTCTACGAGGACCTGCTCGGCGATCTCGGTAAGCGCAACTGGGACTCCGCCCGGCGCCTTGCCGACATGGAGGCCGATGGCGTCGTGGCCGAGGTCATCTACCCCAACACCATCCCGCCGTTCTACCCGCGCTCCTCGCTCACCTTCCAGCCGCCGGCCGCTGACGCTGCCGACACCGCTCGGCGTTGGGCAGGTCTGCGCGCGCACAACCGTTGGCTCGCCGATTTCTGCGCTGCTACGCCGGGGCGCCGAGCCGGCATTGCCCAGATCCTGCTGCACGACATGGACCTGGCCGTGGCCGAAGTGCGTTGGGCCAAAGAGCACGGCCTCACTGGCGGGGTACTGCTGCCCGGTGTGCCTCCCGGCTGCGGGCTACCCGAGTTGTACGACGGGGCCTACTACGAGCCGTTGTGGCAGGTGTGCGAAGAACTCGCCATGCCCGTGAACCATCACGGTGGCAGCGCCAGCCCGACGATGACCGAGGCCATCGAGTCGCCGGTCATCTTCCTGCTCGAGATCACCTGGTTCTCGCATCGAGCGCTCACCCACCTGATGGTGTCGGGGGCGCTCGAGCGCCATCCCGCGATGCAGCTCGTGTTCACCGAGCAGGGCACCGCGTGGATCCCCGACGAACTCGCTCGACTCGACTACTTCTTCCATCGCATGCGCACTGCGGTGGGTTCGCAGGAGCACGTGTGGGGTGAACCAGTGATGAAGCATCTGTCGCTGAGCCCCAGTGAGTACTTTGCTCGGCAGTGCAACGTGGGCGCCAGCTTCATCCGGCCGGCCGAGGTGCCACTGCGCCACACGGTGGGCCTCGACAAAATCATGTGGGGCAGTGATTACCCGCACAAGGAAGCGAGCACGCCGTATACGCACGAGGTGCTTCGCGCCGAGTTCGCAGGGGTGCCTCACGATGAGGTCGCAATGATGCTCGGCGGAAATGCGGCGCGCATCTACGGATTTGACCTCGATGCGCTCGCACCGATCGCGGCGCGTGTCGGACCGCGTGTGGCCGACATCGACGTGCCGCTGATGCCCGGCGATGTGCCGATGGTGGCCGAGAAGTGCCCGGCGCTCGTGGGCTTCGGCGCTCGGTAGCCAGCGCCGATTCACGCAAGATTTCAGTAACGACCAACAGGGGGAACGGCAATGGGAAAGATCCGATACGGCGGGCGTTCATCCGATCAACTACGCAACCGCGAGCTCGAGGCCACCTCGGTAGATACGTGGGCCACCACGCTCACCGCCATCTACGAGACGGACCCGGAGGCCATTGTTGCGGTGTTGCCGCGGCCGCTCACACCGAGCAGTGAGCCGCTGGTGCGCGTCACGTTTGCCACAGTCGACATCGGCCACGGTCGCCCACCGTTCGGTGCGGGCACGTTCGCCGTAGAAGCCATGCACGGCAGGATGCTCGGCGGTTATCCCCTGGTGATGCCGATGTCCACGGAGCAGGCTGTGGTGGGCGGTCGTGAAACCTTCGGTGAGCCCAAGAAGTTGGCAGACGTGATGTTGCAGCGCGACGGCGACGACGTGCGTGGTTGGTTCGAGCGTATGGGTGTGCGCTTCGTGGAGATCAACGGTCGGGTTTCGGGCGAGCAGCCGATCACCCCCGATCGTCGGCGCAGCGACTTCTACTTCAAGTTCCTGCTCGATCCAGCGGGCACCGGATTCGATACCGACCCGGCGCTCGTGTACTGCCACCGCGATGAGAAGACCCGCGCGGTCTGGGGCGTCGATGGCGAACTGACCCTGCGCGAATCGAAGTTCGATCCCGTCGCCGATCTGCCCGTAATGCGCCTGCGCTCTCTCGAGTTCGCCGAGCGATCCAGCAGGCAGCACGGTGAGATCATCACCAAGGTGCCGGGCGAGTGGATCCGCCCGTTCGTACATCAGCGCTACGACGATTTGTCCGTCACCGGAGCCAGCGACTGATGCGCACATTGCAGGGTCGCGTCGGTGTGGTCACCGGTGGAGCCAGCGACTGATGCGCACATTGCAGGGTCGCGTCGGTGTGGTCACCGGTGGAGCCGGTGGTCTGGGTCGGGCCATG
This sequence comes from Actinomycetota bacterium, assembly GCA_043753895.1. Lineage (GTDB taxonomy): Bacteria > Actinomycetota > Acidimicrobiia > Acidimicrobiales > Ilumatobacteraceae > WLMZ01. Next base: position 166,588 of record JAYUWK010000052.1, on the reverse strand, counting down.
GGCGAGCGTTTTGCCGCGGCAGGTATGCAGGTGGTGCTCGCCGATGTGCAAGCCGAGCCGTTGGAGCGCACAGTTGCCGAGTGCCGCGATGCGGGCATGGACGTGATCGGTGTGCAGACCGATGTCACCAACTTCGCGTCGGTCGAAGCACTGCGCGACGCCACGCTGTCGGCCTTCGGCGCGGTACACGTCGTGTGCAACAACGCCGGCATCGGCGCCGGCGCCGAGGGCCGGATGTGGGAGCACGAACTCAACGACTGGAAGTGGGCCATCGGTGTGAACATGATGGGCGTGGTGCACGGCATCAACGCGTTCGTTCCCGTCATGCTCGAGCAGGACGATGAAGGCCACATCGTGAACACGTCGTCGGGCAACGGTGGCGTGTCACCGCTGCCCAGCACTCCGCAGTACGCGGCCACCAAGGCCGCCGTGGTCACCATCACCGAGTGTCTCTACGGGCAACTGCAGGAGATTGATGCGAAGGTCAGTGCGTCTGTGCTCTTCCCCGGCCCGCACATTCTGCGCACCGGTCTGTTCGAGTCGTGGCGCAGCCGAACCGAGGAGTTCGCCAAGCAGCGTCCACGCAAGACCCCGTATACCACCGTCGAAGCGCTCGAAGCGCAGATGAAGGCGGCGGGTGTCACCATTGCCTACACCCCTGTGGAGGAGGTCGCCGAGCGCGTCGTCGTGGGTCTGCTCGCCAACGATTTCTGGATTCATCCCGGCAGCGAGCGCGGCGACAATCAACTGCGCGCCCGCACCGAATCGATGCTGCACCGCACCAACCCCACCTACCTGCGCGCCGTTCCCGGCTGAACCCACTACCCACTACCCGACATCCGACATTTTCTGACCCAGATTCTCCGACCCAGATTCTCCACAAGGACCACATCACATGACGACCGATCCGAACAGCCCCTATCTCATCGTCTCCTCTGACAGCCACGCCGGCCTGCCCACCGAGGACTACCGCCAGTATCTGTCGTCCGCAGTACACCCGCAGTTCGACGAATTCCTGTCCGAACGCGCCACAGCGTTGGAGGCGAGTACGCGCCTCGGTGTACGCAACGAGGACTACGCCAAGAAGTGGTTCGAAGAGCACGAAGAAGCGCTGCGCAGCGGCTGGGATGCGGGCCGTCGCGACCTCGAACTCGACGGCGACGGTGTGGCCGGCGAGGTGGTGTTCCCCGATGCCGATGCCGTCGAGAGCCGCACATGTGTGCCCTTTGGCGCGGGCCTCGGACTGTCGGGCGACATGGATCCCGTGCTCGGTCTCGCCGGCGCGCAGGCACACAACCGCTGGCTTGTCGACCTGTGCTCGAACAGCCCCGAGCGTCGCAAGGGTGTGGCTCTGGTGCCCATCACCGCGCCGATGGACGAGGTGCTCGCGGAGATTCGTCGCATCAAAGCCGACGGGCTCGGCGCCGTGATGATCCCTGCGATGTGGATGAACCAGACGCCGTATCACGATCGCAAGTACGACCCTGTGTGGGCGCTGTGCGAGGAGATGGATCTGCCCATCGTCACCCACTCTGGCCCTGCGGCGCGCAGCGAATACGGCGACCATCTCGGTATCTACGTCACCGAGGTCACGTGGTGGCCGGCGCGGCCGCTGTGGTTCATGCTGTGGTCCGGCGTGTTCGAGCGGTATCCGAAGTTGAAGTTCGGTGTCACCGAGGCAGGCTGCTGGTGGCTGCCAGCCTTGATGTGGTTCTGGGACCGCCTCTTCCTCGGGCAGAAGGGAACCGAGAAGTTGGGCAAGGACCCCTTCCACGGCGCGGTCAGCATGCCGCCGTCGGACTACATCGACCGCAACTGCTTCATCGGAGCGTCCAACACCAAGCGCCGCGAACTCGGTATGCGCTACGAGATCGGTCTCGACAACATCTTGTGGGGCAACGACTTCCCGCATCCCGAGGGCACCTGGCCGCACACCCGCTCGTGGCTGCAGAAGACCTTTCACGACATCCCCATCGACGAGACGCGTCGCATGGTGGGCCTGGCCGCAGCCGAGGTGTACGGCTTCGACCTCGCTGCGCTGCAACCACACGCTGACCGCATCGGGCCGACGCCTCGTGACTTTGGCCAGATCACCGACGATGACCCAACCGGCTCGCGCTTGGTCATGCGTTGGGCCCCCACGAAGTCGGTGGGTCGCCACTGGCTCACCGGCCACGACTTCCCGCTCTTGGATTTGTAACCTCCATGTGGCAGTTGCCAATTCCCGATTGAACTTGTCGGGAATTGCAGGCTAGGCTCTCCCCGTCGTCGAGGGGCACCGTCGCGCTCGACCCGTGATGCAAGGGGAATGGCCATGAGCAATCCAAACTGGGGCTTCGAGACTCGTCAGATCCATGTCGGCGGCGAGCCCGATCCGACCACGGGTGCCCGAGCGGTACCGATTTATCAGACCACCAGCTATCAGTTCCGCGACTCCGCGCATGCTGCGAACCTGTTCGCACTGGCCGAGATCGGTAACATCTATACGCGCATCATGAACCCCACGCAATTGGCGCTCGAGTCGCGCATCAACTCGCTCGAGGGTGGTTGCATCACCGCCGTTGGCCTGCCGGGTGCGCTCGTGGTTGCGTCGGGACAGTCGGCCGAGACGCTCGCGATCTTGACCCTCGTCGAGGCTGGCGGACACATCGTTGCCTCACCCTCGCTCTACGGAGGTACGTACAACCTGCTCCACTACACCCTTCCGAAGATGGGTATCCAAGTCACCTTCGTCGATGACCCGCACGATCTCGAGCAGTGGCGCAGCGCCATCCGCCCGAACACCAAGCTGTTCTTCGGCGAGGTCCTCGCGAACCCGAAGAACGACGTGTTCGACATCGAGGGCGTCAGCACCGTTGCCCACGACAACGGCATTCCGCTGATGGTCGACAACACCGTGCCCACGCCGTATCTCATCCGCCCGTTCGAGTGGGGAGCGGACATCATCATCCACAGCCTCACCAAGTTCGTCGGTGGCCACGGCACGTCGATCGGTGGGGCCATCATCGACGGCGGCACCTTCGACTACGCGGCCAGCGGCCGGTTCCCGAACATGACCGAGCCCGATCCGAGCTACCACGGTCTGGCGTACTTCCCCGCGCTCGGTCACGGTGCGTTCATCATCAAGGCCCGCGTGCAGATCCTGCGCGATCTCGGCGCGGCCATCTCGCCGTTCAACGCCTTCCTCATCCTGCAGGGCCTCGAGACGCTGAGCTTGCGCATGGAGCGGCACTTCCAGAACGCCGACAAGGTGGCTGCATTCCTCGGCGGACGCAGCGAGGTGCTCAGCATCAACTACGCCGGTCTCCCCGGCAGCCCATGGCACGAGCGGGCCAAGAAGTACGGCGGCGGCAAGGGCTACGGCTCGGTCATCGCATTCGAGATCGCCGGTGGTCGTGAAGCCGGCGTTCGCTTTGTGGAGGCGCTGCAGTTACACAGCCATGTGGCCAACATCGGCGATGTGCGTAGCTTGGTCATCCAGCCGGCCAGCACCACCCACAGCCAGCTCACCGAGCTCGAGCAGGCCAGCTCGGGCGTGACGCCAGGTCTAATCCGCCTCAGCGTGGGCCTCGAGTCCATTGACGACATCCTCGCCGACCTCGAGCTGGGTTTCGCCGCCGCCGCCGCCGGCTGAGCGTCCGTCGAGCTGCCCTCGTTTGCCCTTCATGAATGCTGAGCGCACGTCTACGGTGCGCTCAGCATTCACGGACGTGGCCGCACGGTGAGACGACGGGTCACGAGCGCGTGTCCGAGCGTTCGCGAGTCCCCGCTCAAGCGGGCTAACCCTCGTCGGGGTGCTCGAGGCCTTTGAGGAAGGCTTCGAGCTCGGCAGCAAGATCGTCACCACTCGACAAGGTGGCCTCGGCGCGCTGATCGAACTGGCGCTCGAGCATGTGCACGTACGCGCTGGCTTGGGAGTCCTCGGCGACGGCTTCGTCGTGCAGCGACTGCCACCGTTCGATTTCGCCCGACAGCTCGCCGTGCCCAGTGGGCACACCCAGCACATGTTCGAGATGACGAAGAAGCGCTGCCGATGACTTCGGGTGCTGAGCATTGCCGAGATAGTGCGGTACGCCGACGCGCAACGAGATGGCCGGGATGCCAAGACGCTCAAGACGCTCCTGCAGCACTCCGACCACACCTGTAATGCCCTGATACTGAGGTCGGCCAAGGCCGAGTCGGCGCACGAGCTCGTCGTTGGTGGAGCTTCCGACCACCGGCGGCACCCGACTGTGGGGCACAGTGTCCGCGCTTGCCCCAATGGTGACCACGACATCACACGACAGGCGCAGCGCAAGGCTGGAGATGCAGTCACAGTAAGTGCTCCAGCGCACATGTGGCTCGACTCCTGACAGCACAACGAGATCGTGCGGGCCACCGGCATAACGAGCGAGTCGGAAATCGTTGGTGGGCCAGCGGATGTTGCGGACTTCGTCGTCGTCGAACCACACCTCTGGGCGTTCCTGGGTGAAGTCGTAAAACGGATCGGAGTCGATGCTCGCCACGACCGGCGCAACTCGATCACGCAGTAACCACTCGAGTGCACCGGTTGCCGCTGCCGAGGCATCGAACCATCCGGTGAGCGCAACAATCATGATCGGCCGGTTGAGCGGTGCCAGCCCCTCGGTGTGGGTGGTGAGAACGTCGTCGACCCGCATGGCGATCAGTCTTGCAGCGCGGCAACGACGAAGTCGATGCACGCCGTAAGAGCCACCACGTCGTTCGGATCCACCGCGGGGAACATGCCGATGCGCAACTGATTGCGACCCAGTTTGCGGTAGCTGTCGGTGTCGACGACGCCGTTGGCGCGCAGCACGGCGCTGACCTCATTGGCATCGACGCCCGTGAGGTCGATGGTGCCCACCACATCGGACCGCTTTGTCGGATCGGCCACGAACGGCGTGGCCCACTCGCGCGATTCGGCCCAGTCGTACAGGGCACGCGCCGACTTGGCGCATCGGCGACTGCACCACGCCAGGCCGCCGTTGGTGAGCATCCACTGCAGCTGGTCGTTCAGCATCACCAGCGTGGCGAGGGCGGGTGTGTTGTAGGTCTGGTTGAGCAGGCTGTTGTCGAGGGCGATCTTGAGGTCGAGCGACGCCGGCACCCAGCGGCCGCTTGCGCTGATGGAACGGATGCGCTCGAGTGCCTTGGGCGAACACGCCGCCAGCCACAGCCCGCCGTCGCTCGCAAATGACTTCTGCGGGGCAAAGTAGTACACGTCTACTTGCGCGGGGTCCCACATCAGTGCGCCTGCAGCAGAAGTGGCATCGACGACGACAAGCGAGTCGGGATCGCTGAGGAAGGGTCGCTGCAGCGGCATCATCACGCCGGTGGACGTTTCGTTCTGGGTGAGCGCATACACGTCAGCGTCGGCCACTGCGCTGAGTGTGGGGTGCTCGCCCACATCGCTGCGCACGACGGTGGGGTCGCCGAGATGGGGAGCGGCTGCCACGGCCTCTGCGAACTTCGCGGAGAACTCGCCGAACACAGCGTGGACGCTGCTCTCGCGTACAAGTCCGAAGGTGGCCACATCCCAGAACACCGTGGAGCCGCCGTTGCCGAGCACGACCTCCCAACCCGCCGGCAGAGCGAACAGCTCGCTGAGGCCGCTGCGCACGGCGCCGACCAGGTTCTTCACCGGGCTCTGGCGATGGCTGGTGCCGAGCAAAGTACCGCCGGCGGCAGTGAGTGCGGCGACCTGTTGTGGTCGGATCTTCGACGGGCCGCACCCAAAGCGGCCGTCGACGGGCAAGAGCGCCGTGGGAATCGAAATGGAGCGGGGTTCTGGCGCTGTCACTGTGCCAGCATGGCAGGTATGAGTTCGTCTTCCTCCATGGGTTCAGTCACACCGCGACGTGCTTCGGCGCGCCTTGCAGCCATCGCCGAGTCGGCCACGCTTGCCGTCGATGCCAAGGCCAAGGCGCTGAAGGCCACCGGCGAGAATGTCATTGGTTTCGGTGCCGGCGAGCCGGATTTCCCCACGCCGGATCACATTGTCGAGGCCGCCGTCGCCGCATGTCGCGACCCGAAGAACCATCGCTACACCCCGGCCGCAGGCTTACCTGAACTGCGCGACGCGATCGTGGCCAAGACCCGTCGCGACAGCGGGTTCGAGACAACCTCGAACCAGGTGCTGGTCACCTGCGGTGGTAAGCACGCAGTGTTCACTGCGTTTGCGGCATTGTGCGATCCGGGCGACGAGGTCATCGTGCCCGCGCCGTATTGGACCACGTATCCCGAGGCTGTCACGCTCGCAGGTGGAGTGCCGGTGGTCATCGAGACAACAGAGGAAACTGGATTCCGTGTCACCGTCGATCAACTCGAGGCGGCGCTCACCACGCGCACCAAAGTGCTGCTCTTCGTGTCGCCCGACAACCCCAGCGGTTCCGTGTATCCCCCCGAAGAGGTTGAGGCCATTGGCCGCTGGGCAGTCGAGAAGGGCGTATGGGTGATCACTGACGAGATTTACGAACACCTCACGTACGGCCCGCACAAGTTCGTCTCCATGCCCACGCTCGTGCCCGACATCGCCGACCAGTGCGTGATCGTCAACGGCGTCGCCAAGACCTACGCGATGACCGGTTGGCGCGTCGGCTGGATGATCGGGCCAAACGACATCATGAAGGCCGCGATCAACTTCCAGTCGCATGCCACATCGAACGTGAGCAACGTTGCCCAGCGTGCGGCCATTGCCGCGCTCACCGGCGACCTGTCCGCGGTGCACATGATGCGCAGCGCGTTCGAGCGGCGCGGCAAGATCATGCACGGCATGCTCAACGACATCCCCGGCGTCACCTGCATCGAGCCACAGGGCGCGTTCTACTGCTTCGCGAACATGAAGGGACTGCTCGGTCGACCACTCAGTGGCCATGTGTCGCACAGCACACTCGAGTTGTCCGAGGTCGTGCTCAGCCAAGCCAAAGTGGCATTCGTGCCCGGCGAGGCATTCGGCGCGCCCGGCTATGCACGCTTCTCGTTTGCGATGGGCGACGACGACCTCATCGAGGGCATCCGCCGCATCGGTGAGTTTGCGATCGGCTGACCCAGCTGTCAGCGGGCGAGAGCCGCTGCGCGCAGGGCTGACAGTGTGGTGCGGCTCGTGCTCACATCTGGCGATAGATGCAGATGCAACAATGTGGGTTCCTGCTGGGCGAGCGCCGCGCTGAATGCTGCTTCGAATTCGGCAGTGGTTCGCACGGTGGTGGCGTGCCAGCCGTACGCCAGAGCAAGCGCGGCAAAGTCGGGATTGAACAAGTCGCTACCACTGACGCGTCCTGGGTACTCGCGCTCCTGGTGCATCCGAATCGTTCCGAATGTTCCATTGTCGACCACGATGCTGATCAAGCGCTTGGCTCCGTAGCCCGTGGCCGTGGCAAGCTCCTGCCCCGTCATCAAGAAGTCGCCGTCACCCGCGATGTTGACGACCGTTCGCTCGGGATACAGAAGCGATGCGGCTATGGCTGCGGGCACGCCGTAGCCCATGGCCCCCGACGTTGGCGCTAATTGTGTGCGCCCGGCATGCTGCATGCCGTGGTACTGCACGAAGCGGTGCAACCATCCGCTGAAGTTGCCAGCGCCGTTGGTGTACACCGTGTCGGGGGGTGCAAGGCGCTGCACGGCCTTCATGACCTCGGCCATGTCGAGCGGTTCCACGGGGCTGGCCACGAGATTGGCCTGATAGTCGGCGTGTGCCTGCTCAGCGAGGCCAGTCCATGGCACCGACTGCGGCACCGGCATGGATTCGAGCGCGATTGCGGCGCACGCCATAGACGACTGCGCCAGCACATCGGCTGCGTACACGCGCCCGAGTTCCTCGGCACCGGCGTGGATGTGAACGAGGCGTTGCGCGGGGCGTGGCGCTTGCAGCAGCGTGTAACCGCCGGTGGTCATCTCGCCGAGGCGAGGCCCGATGGCCAGCACCAGATCGGCATTGCGGATGCGCTCTGCCAGCTTGGGGTTGATGCCGATGCCGATGTCGCCCGTGTAGTTGGGATGGTGGTTGTCGAACAGATCCTGGAAACGGAAGGCGCAGCCCACGGGCAGGTTCCATGCCTCGGCGAATCGCTGGAGTGCAGCACAGGCCGCGGGCGTCCAACCGCCACCGCCGACGACCACCATCGGACGCTTGGCATCGGTGAGTAACGCATGGATCTCGTCGAGCGTCTCGGGGGTCGGCCAAGCGAGCGCCGCCTCGGCGCGTCCGAGCAGTGGGGCCGACGTCATCTGGGTGAGCATGTCTTCGGGGAGCACCACCACCACCGGGCCGGGTCGGCCCTGCATTGCGGTGTGAAACGCCCGCGAGATGTATTCCGGGAGGCGATCCGGGTCGTGCACCTCACCGACCCACTTGGCCATGCCCAGCGTGCCGGGCCCGAACATCTGGCGGTAGTCGACTTCCTGGAACGCTTCGCGGTCACGCTGATCTCCTGCCACCTGACCAATGAACAGCACCATCGGCGTGCTGTCTTGAAATGCGGTGTGCAAGCCGATGCTTGCGTTCGTGGCGCCAGGACCGCGGGTCACCAGACACACCCCCGGCCGGCCTGAGAGCTTGCCCTGCGCCTCGGCCATGAACGCCGCGCCACCCTCTTGTCGGCAGGCGATGAAGCGAATCTGCTCGCGATGTTCGTAGAAGCCATCGAGTACGGCGAGGTAGCTCTCTCCCGGCACGCCGAAGCAGGTATCGACACCTTGTTCGATGAGCGCCTCGACCAGCAGATGCCCAGCGAGTCGAGCGGGCGGTTGCGCTGAGGAGGAAGACGTCACGCAGAGAACTTAGCCGTGCGCGGCTGAGGCGAGGGTGTGTTCAAATAACCACGTCAAACGCGCGTTTTCCACCACACCCTTGGGTGCGGTATCGATGGAGAAGCGCGGATTCGGCAGCAAGTTACGGCCATCCGAGCGCGGTGTCGGTGGAGAAGCGCGAATTTGTCAGCAAGTCAGCGCCACCACAGTGAGTAACGCGTGGCGATGCCGGTGGCGGTGATGAGGACCAGACACTCGACCACCTGCTCGGCGGTACCGAGCACGTCGCCGGTGACGCCGCCGAGTTTGCGCATGGTGAGCCATGCCACTGCGCCGGCGCCGACGAGCGCGGCGAGTACGAATGGACCCGCCCACCAACCCGTCGCGACCGCGGCAATCGCGATGCCGGCCACCACGCCGGCGACGGCACGACGGCGTGACAGTAGGTGAGCGTATTCGGCGCCGAGCCCATCGGGTCGGGCGACGGGCACGGTTGCCATCAGTCCAACGGCTGCCGCACGACCGAGCGCGTGGGCCGCAACGACGCTGGCAAACGCAGCAGCGGGAGAGAACCCGAGTGAGGCGATGCACGCGACTCGGATGACGATGGACCCACAAAGCGCGGCCACACCGTAGGAGCCGTGTAGCGGATCGTCGAGGATGCGGATGCGTTCCTCGCGAGTCCAGCCGCCCGCGAAAGCATCGGCAACATCGGCGAGACCGTCTTCGTGAAACGCGCCGGTGATCAGCACCCCGAGCAGCACCGCGACCGCCGCCGCGACGAGCGGGGGAACAAGATGTATCAGCCCTGCAGCAGTACCGCCGACCGCTGCACCCACCATTGCGCCCACGACCGGGAACCACGGAACGGCGGCGGTGAGGCTCGGCTCGCCGTGGAGTGGAACAGGGACCCGGGTGAGAAACACGATGGCCGCGCGCAGGTCGCGCATCAGCCGAACCATTCTCCGAACGTGGGGACATCGGTGATGCCCACGCACGCCATGGCCACGAGCGGTACCGCAGCCATCGCGCCGCTTCCCTCGCCGAGACGCATGTCGAGATCGAGCAGCGGTTGTTTGCCGATGCGTTGGAGCAGCCGACGGTGCCCCGGTTCAGCCGAGCAGTGCCCCGCAACGCAGTGGTCCAACGCAGCGGGGTTGTGGCAATGCAGCGGCAGAGCTGCAGCGGTGACCACGTAGCCGTCGAGTATTACCGGCAGCTGGCGATGCCGTGCGGCGACGATGGCTGCCGTGATGGCCACGAGTTCGGCCCCACCGACTTCGCGCAGGACCTCGAATGGATCGTGGACCGCTGCGATGCGTGTCAACGCCATCGCCACGGCGGTTTGCTTGCGTTGGAGACCGTCGTCGTCGACCCCGGTGCCGCGACCGACCCACTCCGCGGAATCGGCGCCGCACAAGGCGGCTGCAATCGCCGCTGCGGCGGTGGTGTTTCCGATGCCCATTTCACCGAGCACCAACAGGTCCGCGTCGAGTTGGTCGACAGCAGTGCGACCCGCTGCCACGGCCTCGGCGAAGCGCTCGGGCGACAGCGCCGATTCGGTGCGGATGTCGCCGGTGGGCCGGCCGACCCCGACATCAATCGCCTGCACCGAGGCGCCGGCCACGGCGGCGAACGCATTGATGGTGCTCTTGCCCGCTCGGTAAGCGGCGAGCATTGCTGCAGTGACATCGGTGGGATATGCGCTGACGCCGGCGGTCGCAATGCCGTGATCGGCAGCGAATATCAGCGCGGCCGGGCGGCGCACTGCAGGGCTTGCGGTGCGCTGCCAACCAGCCACCCAGGCCGCCACCGAATCGAACCGGGCCAATGCGCCACTCGGACGCAAGATGTTGGCGGCGCGGTCCGAGACAGCGGCGAAGGACGCGTCGTCGTGCATCGGCATGGAGGCGACGGCATCGGTGAGCCAGTCGGTTGCGTTCATCTGAGGAACTCCCATGGATCGTGGAGCGGAATCGCGCGTCCCGCAACCAGAAAGAGCGATCGTTGCGCGGCCGATGTCCAGATGCGGTTCACGCGGCCGAGCAGATCGCGATAGCGGCGGCCGAGTTCGGTGTCGGGATGTATTCCGAGGCCGACTTCGTTGGTGACCACCACGGTCGGCGCGTTACGTGCGGCCGCGATTGCCGCGGAGGCGAGTGCGGCGTCGATCACGGCGTCGTCGCTCCAATCGTGCAGCAGCGCATTGGACACCCACAACGTGAGGCAGTCGACGATCGCGAGATGATCTGGCGGAACCAGCGAGAGTACTTCTGCCAGTGCGGTGGTGGCCTCGACGGTGGGCCATGGCGGGCGCTCGGCCTGATGCCGGGCGATGCGTTCGGTCATGTCGTCGTCGACTCGCCACGCTGTGGCGACGAAGGTGACTGGACCGTCGAAACGTTGCGCGATCTGTACGGCGAGATCGCTCTTGCCGCTGCGTGCGCCGCCGATGAGCACCGTGAGCGCGTTCATCGGGCGGGCCGACGAGACATCAGTAGTCGATGCCGCGCTTGGCCGCAATGCCACTGGTGTATGCGTGCTTGACCTCGCGCATTTCGGTGACCGTGTCGGCGATTGCGATCAATTGAGGTGAAGCGTCGCGCCCGGTGACGATGATGCTTACGTGTGCGGGACGATCCTGCAACACGCGAATGACCTCAGTGCTGCCGATCCAGCCCCAGGTCATGAGATACGTCAGCTCGTCGAGAATGACCAGATCGAAGGTGCCGCCGTCGATGAGGCTGTGGGCCACTTCCCACCCGGCCTGGGCCACGGCCTTGTCGCGATCGAGGTTCTCCGAATCCCACGTGAACCCTTCGCCCAGCGACTGCCAATGCACTCCAAGTTGGCGGCCGACGGTCTCCTCGCCGACCTTCCACTCGCCGCTCTTCACGAACTGCAGGACGGCCACATTCCATCCGCGGGCAACCCCACGGATCATCACACCGAAGGCTGCGCTGCTCTTGCCTTTTCCGTTGCCGGTATTGACCAACAACAACGACTTCGCAGTGCGCAAACCGTCGGGTCGTGGATCTTCAGTGAGCGGATCTTCAGTGAGCGGATCTTCAGTGAGTGATTGATCAGGGTCGAAGGCGTGGGCGGAGTTCATGGAAGCGCGAAGTCTAGACAGGCTCTGCTATGTTCGTCTCGCCCGGTTCGCCGGGTGATGCAGAATCCAGCGAAGTCGGTGAAAACCCGACACTGTCCCGCAACGGTGATGCTGTCCACGAGCAATCGAGGGCAGACGAGTCCGGTCGCCTGGTCTGTATGAGCAACCGAAACCCTCGAGGCAAGGGTGGTTCGCTTGGGGCCACACCCCGCTCGAATCCGTCTTTGTCCTCCAAATCCTTGGAGGATTTTTTCATGTCCAGACTCAATTCGTTCCGATCCAAATCGGTGCTGTGCCTGCTCGGCGTGTCGCTGATCGCGCTTGCCGCGTGTGGCAGCGACGCCACGCAATCGGCTTCGACCAATGCGGGCACGGCGGCTTCCGCGACCACCCCGATGACGGCGGCGATGACCACCGATACCACAGTCGCCACTCCATACCCGCGCTCGGTCACCGACCCCAACGGCGCGGTCACCATGAAGGCCAAGCCGGTGAAGATTATCTCGCTCTCACCGACCCACACCGAGATGTTGTTTGCGATCGGTGCAGGTGCTCAGGTGGTGGCGGTCGACAACCAATCGAACTTCCCTGCCGAATCCGCCGCGGTGAAGACCGACCTTTCCGGCTTCACCCCGAACATCGAGGCGATCGCGGGCTATAAGCCCGATCTCGTGATCATCGGCGATGATTCGGCGAAGTTGTCGTCACAGCTCGGACAGCTCGGCATTCCAGTGTGGTTCGGCCCGTCTGCCACCTCACTCGACGACGTGTACACGCAGATCGAACAACTCGGTGTGCTCACCGATCACGTCCCTGATTCGGCGAAGTTGGTCGCAACCATGACCGCTGACGTGAAGTCCATCGTTGCCGAGGTGCCCAAGACGGCTACGCCATTGTCGTACTACCACGAACTCGATTCCACATACTTCTCGACGACCTCGAACACCTTCATCGGCCAGCTGTATGCCATGGCGGGCCTCCGCAACATTGCCGACACAGCCGAGGCCGGCAACGACTACCCGCAGTTGAGCGCCGAATTCATCGTGTCGGCGAATCCCGATCTCATCTTTCTCGCCGACACCAAGTGCTGCGGGCAGACGGCGGCGACGGTGGCAGCACGTGATGGCTGGAACGGCATCGCCGCAGTGAAGAACGGCCACGTCGTGTTGATGGACGACGACATCGCATCGCGCTGGGGCCCGCGCGTCGTTGACTACCTGCGTGCCATTGTCAATGCTGTGAAGGCCGCGGCGTCGGTTCCGGCTGGTTGACGTGATCGACGGTCAGCCATCGGATCTCGATGCCGACGTGGCGCTGCCGCGTCAGCACAGCTGGTGGCTGCCCGCCTCGATCCTCGTGTTGATCGGTGCGATCGTGCTCGGCGCGTACATCGGCCCAGCGGGGAGCATTTCGAGTGCGAACTGGGACCTGATCTGGGCGGTACGCATGCCGCGTGTCGTGCTTGCAGCGTTGGTGGGCGCGATGTTGTCGATCTCGGGCGCGAGCTATCAGGGTGCGTTCCGTAACCCATTGGCCGACCCGTACCTGTTGGGCGTCGCGTCGGGTGCCGGACTCGGCGCAACGATCGTGTTCGTGATCGGGCGAGCCAACACCAGTGGGTGGATCATCGATCCGCTCCCGCTTGCAGCGTTCGTCGGCGGATTGATCGCCGTGATGTTCACCTACATGGTTGGTGCAGCGTTTGGCTCGTCGAGCTCGGCGCGATCGTCGATCACGCTGGTGCTCGCGGGTGTGGCAGTGACCTCGTTGGCCACGGCCATCCAGACGTTCGTGCTGTATCAGAACAACGATGTGATCCGCGAGGTATACAGTTGGATCCTCGGCCGGCTCAACACGGCCACCTGGAGCGATGTACGACTCGTGGCTCCGTACATCGTGATCAGTTCCTTCGTGTTGTTACTCCATAGACGTCAACTCGATCTGCTGCGCGTCGGCGATGACGAAGCGACGTCTCTCGGTATGCAGGTGGGTCGCGTGCGTCTCATCGTCGTGGTTGCGGCAACGCTCGGTACGGCCGCCGCGGTTTCGGTCAGCGGTCTCATCGGCTTCGTCGGTATTGTCGTACCGCACGCCGTACGTATGCTCGCCGGTACCAGCTATCGCCGACTGCTGCCGCTCACCGTGGTGCTTGGCGCGGCGTTTCTCATCCTCACCGATATTCCCGGGCGCGTGCTGACCAACGGTGCCGAGACCCCGATCGGGGTAGTGACGGCGTTCTTCGGTGCGCCGTTCTTCATCATCGTGCTGATGAACAAACGGTTGGCGCGATGAGTTCGATCTCGCTCGACCATCTCAGCGTTCGTTACGGCAAGCGAACGGTCGTACACGACTTTTCCGACATGGTGAAACCAGGTGATTGGCTCTGTCTCATCGGCCCCAACGGCGCGGGTAAGTCGTCGATCCTGCGCGCCGTGGCAGGCCTGGCCACCCACACGGGCGAAATCAATGTGGATGGTGCTCCATTGAGATTGCGCTCACCTCGGCGTCGTGCGGAACTGGTGGCCTACGTACCGCAATCACCCGTGTTGCCCGAGGAGATGAATGCCTTCGAGTATGTGCTCCTGGGCCGGAGCCCCTACGTCAGCTACTTCGGCGCCGAGTCGCCCCACGACCGGGCGATGGTGCAGAACGTGTTGCGGCGCCTTGACATGGAGACCTTTGCCGATCGCGAACTGGGCTCGCTGAGCGGCGGCGAACAGCAACGCCTCGTGATTGCGCGAGCACTGGCCCAAGAGGCTCCGATTCTGTTGCTCGACGAGCCCACGAGCGCGCTCGACATCGGTCACCAACAGCAGGCGCTCGAACTCGTCGATCGGCTCCGCCGCGAACACGGGCTCACCGTGATCTCGGCGATGCACGACCTCACCCTCGCCGGGCTCTACGCAGATCGGCTTGCGCTGTTCCACGAGGGTCATCTGGTGGTCACTGGCACGGCGGGGCAGGTGTTGCGCGCCGAGACTCTGGCCGAGTTCTACGGCGTGAGCGTCACGGTGCATCACGAGCCTGATGGCACCGTCGTGGTGGTACCGCGTCGGGTGGGATGAACGCGGGTCCCTAAGGGGACAGAGGGAGCCAGCTGTCGCCGCCGAGAATGCGATCAGCCTCTGACGGGCCCCACGAACCGCGGAAGTACGGGTGTACGGGACCCGGTGTGTCGAGTGCAGGCTGGATGATTCGCCATGTCTGCTCCACCACGTCTTGTCTGGCAAAGCGCCGCGGCAATCCGGCAAGTGCATCGTCGAGCAGGCGCTCATATGCGCCGCGCCGCCGACCGAGGGCTGCCGCAAAATCGACCGCCACATCAACGCTCTGGCTGTCGAGATCCTGTCCGGGGGTCTTGGCCTGCAAGGTGAAGGTGACACCGTCTCGCTGACCCAGGCGAAACCGCACGAGGTTGCGTGATGGTGCTGGACCACCGGCCTCGTCGAACAACATGCTCGGCGGCTCGCGAAACTCGACGACGACTTCGGTTGCGGCCGCGGAGAGAGCCTTTCCGGCGCGGATGTACCATGGCACGCCGGCCCAGCGCCACGAATCGATTTCGAGCCTGGCGGCGGCGAAGGTCTCGACGGACGAGGCCTTGTCGACTCCGTCTTCGTCGCGATACCCCACGTATTGCCCGCGCACCAGATGAGCAGGATCGATGGGTCGCATTGCCGCGAACACCTTGGCCTTCTCGTCCTGCAAGAAACTGCTGTCGGGTCCGGCGGGCGGCTCCATCGCACACAGCGCCAGCACCTGCAGTAGGTGATTCTGCATGACGTCGCGGATCGCGCCGACGCTGTCGTAGAAGCTGCCGCGGCCCTCGACACCAATGGCCTCGCTCATCGTGATCTGCACGCTGCGCACGTAGTTGCGGTTCCAGACCGGCTCGAGCAGCGTGTTCGAGAACCGGAAGACGAGCAGGTCCTCGACACTTTCTTTGCCGAGGTAGTGGTCGATACGGAAGATCCGCTCCTCGGGGAACACGCCGTGCAACACGGTGTTGAGCTCACGTGCCGAGGTGAGGTCGCGACCGAACGGTTTCTCGACAACGATGCGGCCGCGCTGGTTGAGACCCACCGAGGCAAGTGCCTCGGCGACCTCCGGAAAAATCGTCGGCGGGATGGCCATGTAGAACACGGCCTGCTTCGAGTGGTATTTGTCGAGGATCTTGGCGAGCGAGTGCCATGTCTTCGGGTCGGAGTAGTTGCCCTGGATCAGGTCGAGTCGCCGCTGGAGCGCCTCGATGGTCGTGGCTGCGGCCTCTGGCTCGGCCCCGATGATCGAGTCGTGGGCGTGCTGGCGGAAGGCCTCGTCGGTCCAGTCGCTACGGGCCACACCGATCACGGGCACGTTCAGCCGGCCTGTGTGTTCGAGTTCGTACAGCGCAGGGAAGAGCTTGCGCTTGCTGAGGTCGCCGGTGGCGCCAAACAGTACGAGCGCATCGGCAACAGGTTGGGTCGTCATGAAGTCGGTCTCTTTCTCGGCCTGTCAGCGTGACTTCTCGGCGTGTCCGCCGAACTGTGCCCGCATCGCGGACAGCACCTTGTCGGCAATGTCGGCCCGCCCGCGGGAACTGAATCGTTGATACAACGCAGTGGACAGTACCGGCACCGGCACGCCTTCGTCGATGGCGGCGTGGATGGTCCAACGTCCCTCGCCGCTGTCGCTCACCTCGCCGGCGAACCCGTCGAGTTGTGGGTCGTCGTGCAGTGCGGCAGCCGTGAGATCGAGGAGCCAACTCGCGACCACGCTGCCGCGACGCCACACCTCTGTGATCGCGGTGAGATCGAGTTCGTAGCGGTAGTACTGCGGGTCTGCGAGCGGTGCCGTCTCGGCGTCCTTGACGTGATCGGCAGCACCGATGTTTGCCTTGGCCAACACGTTGAGCCCCTCGGCGTATGACGCCATCAGCCCGTACTCGATGCCGTTGTGCACCATCTTCACGAAGTGCCCCGCGCCGCTGGGGCCACAGTGCAGCCAGCCCTGTTCGGCCGGTGACGGATCGCCGGTGCGGCCGGGAGTGCGCTCGGCGGTGCCGACGCCAGGTGCCAATGCCGTGAAGATCGGTGCCATCTGGGCAACGGCATCGTCGGGTCCGCCGATCATCTGGCAGTACCCGCGCTCGAGGCCGAAGACCCCGCCGCTGGTGCCGACATCGAGGTAGTTGATGCCCTGTGCGGCAAGCGGTGCAGAACGGTTGATGTCGTCGCGGTACCAGCTGTTGCCACCGTCGATGATGGTGTCACCCGCCGACAACATGGGAGCGAGCTTGGCGATGGTGTCGTCGACGAAGGCCGCCGGCACCATGATCCACATGTGGCGCGGCGCAGCGAGTTGATCAACGAGGTGTTGCAACGATGTGGCGCCGGTGAATCCGTCGGCTTCGAGGCCCTTGACCGCCGCCGCGCTCACGTCGTACACCAGGCACTCGTGGCCCGCCTGCTGCAGGCGTCGTGCCATGTTGGCGCCCATTCGTCCCAAACCGATCATTGCGAGTTGCATGCCTGTCAGGTTGCCACGTTCTTGGGCAGGTACGGTGACTGACTGTGAATTCACGTGACCTCGACCGTGATGTTGCTGGCTGCGCCGGCTCGCATCAGCGGCTTCTTGCGATGCTCGGCACGCTCACCGATTCGCAGGCGCTTCAGGCTTCGCTGCTACCGGCGTGGTCGGTGGGTCATGTGCTCACGCATCTGGCCCGCAACGCCGACAGTCATGTGCGCATGCTCGAAGGAGCTGAGCGCGATGAGGTACTGACCCAATACGAGGGTGGGGCGCAGGGCCGCAACGCAGACATCGAAGCTGGAGCGAACCGCTCTGCTGCTGAACTCGTGGCCGATGTGCGCACCACCATCTACAGACTCGAGGCCGTGTGGGCGCAGACCAGCGCGCAGGGCTGGCAGGGTCGTGGACTCTCGCTGATGGGCGAAGTGCCGATGACCGATCTCATCTTTCGGCGCTGGCGCGAGACCGAGATCCATCGCTTCGATCTCGGCCTCGGCTACACGATTGTCGAATGGTCCGCCGACTACGTGCGACTCGACCTTGCCCGGATGACTGCACAGTGGGCCAGCCGCAAACCGATGGGCCTCACCGATCTCCCTGCGGCTGCGCTCGCGCTCTCGCCGCACGATCGCCTTGGCTGGCTCTGGGGCAGACTCGTTGTCGATGGTCTGGCGCCTGCCGGTATCTCGTGAGTGACAGTCGTTTCATGATGCGGGCGACACGATGAGATCGTCCTTCGCGCGTCGGGCCAGCGGGGCCCTCCTGGTCGCGTTCATAGGCGTCGGTCTGATCGGCGCAACGGGTGTCTCGGCACACGCAGGGCTCGAGGCCAGCACTCCCGCAGCGTCATCGGTGCTCGATGCATCGCCGCTGCTCATCGCGTTGAACTTCGACGAGGACATCGAGATCCCGCTGGCTTCGATCCGTCTCTTCGACCAGAAGGGCAAGCTCGTGCCGCTCGGGTCCCCCAGGGTGGGTGGTGATGTTTCCATCGTCGAGGCCACCGTTCCCACCATCGGTGATGGCACCTACGCGGTCGTTTGGCGGGTCACCTCGGCTGATGGGCACGTCGTCGACGGCGCCTTCAGCTTTCAGGTCGGTGTTGGCGGCGGGGTGGACTCCGCGCAGCTCATCAACTCCGTACTCAACGGGGCGCACGCTACGCCAGCCGTCGGTCGCGCGCTCGGCATCGCCCGGTTTGCGTCGTACCTCGGTGCAGTGTTGCTGCTCGGCGGGTTGTTCATGGTGATGGCTGCCGATGTGGCCGCAGAGCATCGCCGTCCCACAAGAGTGGTGCTCTGGATCGGGTGGGCGCTGGTGGCCGGTGCCGCGTTCGCGCACTTCGCGCTCCTCGGAGCGAACTCACGAGCGGGATCGCTGGGCGACATCTTCGACACCTCTGTGTGGGGCGATGTCGCCGGCACCCGTACCGGCACTTTGCTGGTCATGCGGATGGTGTTGGCGCTGTTGTTCATTCCGGTCGTGATCTTCGTGAGCCGCAAGCAGGGTGCCTGGTGGCCACTCAGCGTCCCGATGCTCGGCCTGCTCACCATCGTCACATTCAGTGGCGCAGGTCATCCGAGCGTCACCGAACCACCGCTGCTGTGGATGGGTATCGACGCAGTCCACCTCGGTGTGGCCGTGATTTGGCTCGGCAGTCTGGCGATGATGGCCTTCGGCGGCCGAGCCTGGTTGAACGACGAGCATCACATGCGATCTGTGCGCGCGTTCTCGCGGGCGGCCACCATTGGCATTCCGCTGATCGTGGTCACGGGTGTTCTGCAGACGTGGAAGCTGGCCGGGGGTCTCACACATTTGACGGAAACGACGTGGGGGCGAATCCTTCTCGCCAAGGGCGTCGTTGCTGTGCTGTTGATCACCCTCGGCGGTGTAGCGCGCTGGTTGCTCGCGCACGAGGGACCCAGTGGTCTGCGGCGAATGGTGATTACCGAAGCCGTGTGTGGCATTGCCGTATTGGGTCTGGCTGCGGGCTTGGTCGCCCAACCGCCGGCGCTCGCGGCGAAGTCGAAGTTGTTCACCGCAGCGCTCACCGAGGGCGGCCTCATCGCGAACGTGTCGATCACGCCCGGCAGGGTGGGCACCAACGAGGTGCATCTGGTCATCACCCCCCCAGGAGGCAGCATCGATCCGGTGGTCAGCGCCACAGCACGCATGAGCCTGCCGGCACGCGACATACCCAGCGTGCCGGTCACGATGTCGGCATCCGGGCCGAATCACTACACCGGCAACATCACCCTTCCGTTTGCTGGCGGCTGGACGCTCGAGATCGTGGTCGAACCGGTGGCTGGCCAATCGGTACTGCTCAGTAGCGCCGTGCCAATTCCGTAGTGACGGCCGCGCGCCCCTTCGAAGAAGCCGATGTTGCGTCGCACAGGCCCAGGACGGGCCCGAGAGGCGGAAGTTGCGGCATTCGCAGGCGAGCATCCGCGGTGATCGCACTGCGCAGCTATTGAACCAGTCCGCCTTGAGCTGGGTCAGATGTCGATGATCTGCACCCGGCGGCGCGCACTCGATGAGAGTTGAGCGATATCGGCGCGATCCGAGGTGACGATGGCGCCTCCCCGACGGATCGCCGTTTCGACGACGGTTGCGTCAACGGCGCCAGCGGCAGAGCCGGCATGGCGCAGCAGAACCCCGGCGTGCTTTGCGGGGTCACCCGTCAATGTCTCGATCTCACAGCCATCGAGAAGGCGCGTCAGACTCAGCTGCCGTGTGCCGCGCCACGATTCAACGACGCATCCCACTGGCACGACCGGCACGACACCTCGCTGCAGGGCACGTGAATGGACGGTCGGCGGCATCAGCAAGAGCCGCCGACACGGTTCGACCCTCCTCGGCCACCTGCAACTCGAGCGCATCGAACGTTTCGGCTGGGAGAGAGATGGAACGCTTGACGACTCGCGGCATGAGGTGATGGTACGACCGTGGTACGACCAAGGCAAGTAGGCTCGGCAGTCTCATCGGGTGGACAATTCCGTGGCGTTGCGTTCGGCTTCGTGTGCGCTCATCATCGTTTGTTTCATGTCGTCGAGCACCAACGCCTGTTCGCCGAGGTCATTGGCGTCGAGCCATGTGGCAAATGCGGCAGAGTACGTTGCCCCGGGCGTTGCGCTCCGCGCGTCTGGCACCGGTGGCGCGGGTGTGTCGGCAGTGATGCGTGCGTCGGCAACCATCCGGTCGAACACAGCGCACACCACAGTGGCCGCAGCGACAGTGGTGAGCCAGTCGAGTTGGTGCAGCGTGTCGTGCGCTACTGCTGGGCCGTTGCGCGGAGTAATCCCGCGTTCGTCGAGCATCAGGCGCAGACCGCTTAGCGTTGCCCCCGCACTGACGGTGGCCACCACTCCGCCCGGCAGGAACGAGGTCGATGCGCTCACTGCGGCGAAGGCGGTGTCCCACAGTTCCAGAGCCCCGGCGGTGTCGGTGATGGTTCGTTCGCGGGCGAGCGTGTCGACGAGGCCCACGAGGGCTGCCAGGTCGGCGATCGCGTGCCGAGTGCTGTCGCTGCTACTGCCGAGCCGTGCGGAGACGCCCGCCGCGACGTCGTCACGTCGTGCGACGAGGCGGTCAAAGGCTGCGTCATCAACGATGACCGAGTCGAGTAGACGCGCCGCCTCGCCAGGTCCGAGCCGCCAATCGGCGGCGTGAACTGCAGTGAATTGCAGCAGCCACGGCGCGATCAGATCGACCCCAAAGGTGGTGACGGCCGGGTCGAATTGACCATAGAAACCGACACCGCCGTTGTATCGATCGCGGATGTATCGGGTCAGCGCCGGCACTGCGACGGCTGACTCTGCAAGGGTCATCTGCGCTGGCGATGTGGCAGCCAGCAGCAGTTGTTCGGCAAGTCGAGCATCGTGCGCTGCGTCCAGCAGCAGCGCGGGCTCGGCGATGTGGCTCATCACGAACAGGGTGGCGGCGCCGGGCGTACCGAGCATGGCTTTCATCAGGATGTCTGGCGTGCCCGGGCCGGGTCGCTGCACATCGGACCATCCACCCTCGCGGTAGCGCGTGATGAGCGTCGTGCTGATTGACGCGAGCGCCTCGGGGTCGAGGCGAAGATGCTGCACCATCAGGGCAGCGGAATAGGGGGTCATGTCGCTGAGCAGCGGGAGCGGGTTCGAGTGCGGGTGGCGTTGATGGTCATCGATCAATATTGCGCCGAGTGTTGCGACGATGCCATCGATGTCGGAGAGGCGCTGCTCTTCTGGAACCCCGATACGACCAGCGATCGTCTGCGTGGCCACGAGCGTGATGCGATCGTCGCCGATGCGGTTGCAGAGTTGCGCCCAACCATTCGTTGTCAGGTTCGCCAGGAACGCGTCTGCCAAGAACGACCGCCGAGCGATCTCACCGAGGGCGTTGTCGAGCCATGCGATCTCGCCGTCGCTCACGAGCGAATCGATGTCGCCGTGTGAGAGCAGCCAGCCCAGTGCCTGCGCCTGATCCAGCGTGATGGTGTCGGCGGCCTTCGTGGCCGGCAGAGGGTCGGTCACGACTGCCCAGCCGTAGAGCGACTGGAGGACGCCGAACCCGCTCAGGGTGAGATCGGAGAGGCCGATCTGGACGGGTTGATACTCGTCTGCCGCGCGGCACGCGAGTACGGAGTCGAGTACGGGCAACCAGTGGGTACTGATCTGATCGTGAACGGATTGGATACTGCGCATCGCTGACGAGGCGTCAGGGTCAGCGCTGCGGATGTACCCGAGTTCGCCGAGGCAACTGCGCATGACGTCACGAAAGGAGCGCAGCAGAAGCGGGTCGTAACCCATAAAGCCCGTCATGGGCTGGTCGCCGGCGCGGTCGGCCATCGGACGGCCGCGTTGTCGACCTGTTGTGCACGTACATCGAGTCGATACGCCGCGCCACGGAGTTCCTCGGCCGACCGCTGTAGTTGTGTTCGAGCTGCAACGAGATCGTCCAAGCAGCGCTGTGGGGTGGGGCCGATCCACGTGTCGACGCCCGCACGTCGATACAGCGTGGTTGCGCCACAGTCATCGATCGCCCGAGCAAGAGCGCGCAGCGCCCGGGCGCGCCCGCGCAACTGCTCGGCGACTGTGGATGTTGCGGCCATGGTCCCTCCTCGGGCTCACTGTGTGAAGCAGCCCCGCGAGGATGGAAAGGGTGCCGCGCCGGGTCGTCAGCGATGCAGTCGTCGAACCACGATGTGATGGGAGAGTTGGGTGGTGTCGTCGATGAAGCCGTCGCCGACGACTGCGCAGCCATGGCGGCGATAGAAGCCCAACGCGGTATCCCGCGCCCTGGCCCACACCACTTCCACGCCCTGTTCTCGGTGCCGTTCGATCCCGGCTTCGAGCAACAGCCCACCGACACCGGTACCCTGCAGCGCACGTGCGGTCGCCATACCGCGCAACTGGGCGCCCCGCTCGCCGGGATACTCGGGACAGTCGCGTTGCACCCATGATGACGTGGCCACCACGAGGCCCGCGGCGTCGACCACGCCGAGATGCACGGTGTCCGGCCAATCGTCTTCGGGGAAGGTCACGTCGCTGGTGGGTGTGTGCTCGCGCAGCACAGCGAGGCGCAACGGATGTGTGTCCGCTGTAGAGATCTCGACGACGCGCATGAGGGTGCCAGGCTCAGGAATCGACCAGCACGGACGAGCCACCCGCCTGAGCCGAGGCATACATCGCGTCCACGACGCGGTGCGCGTACACAGCCGTCTCGAAGGTGGGCCACGTGGGCACGCCTGCCGCGGCTGCCGTGACGAATTCGCCGTCTGGGTTCAGCCCGCCATCGACCAGCGGCGCTGCGGCCTCCTCCAGTGCGGTGCCCTGCAGCGTGTGTTCAGTGCCGTCGGTATCGGTCCAGTGCACCGGACCGAACCAGTCGTCGCCCTCGATCACGATGAAGCGTCGTTCGCAGAAGATCTCTACCCGGCGCAGACTCGGCCGCGCCAGATTGTCGTGCCACACCGTGGTGAGCGTTCCGACCGCTCCATTGCGGAACGCGAGTGTTGCCGTGACGACGTCCTCGATACCGTCGATTCCGTGGAAATTGGCCTCGTTCGCGCTCACTCGGTCGATGTCGTCGACGATGAAGCGGAGCATGTCGACATCGTGGATACTGTGCTCGAGCAGCGTCCCCGACCCCGCCAGGTTCTTGTCGCCTCGCCACGTGCTGCCGTAGTGGCCCTGCACGGGAATGAACTGGTCGTCGCGAAACACCACGGCCATCACCCGCCCGGCGCCCGGTTGGTTGACGAGATGGCGCGTCCACAGATACGCCGGCGAGCGTCGCAGCACCAGGCCGACCTGATTGGTGACGCCCGATGCCTTGACGATCGCGGCCATGGTCTGCGCAGCCGCGAGCGACACTGCGAGCGGCTTCTCACAGAAGATGTGCAGGCCGCGTTCGGCGGCCTTGGCGACCAGGCGCGGGTGTTCGCTGGTCCACGTGCATACATACACCGCGTCGCACGAATCGAGTACAGCGTCCTCGCTGACGCACACGGTGTGGCCAGATGCGGCCGCGAAGGCCGTGGCTCGATTGGTATCGGGGTCGTAGACGCCGGCCCGCACGATGCCGCATGGTCCCTCTGCTCCGCTGCGACGCAAGCTCTTGCTGTGATAGGTGGCGATCAATCCAGCCCCGAGAAATCCAACACGCATGAGCGACGACGATAGCCACTCGGTCACCTCGGTGGCGCTTGCTGTTCACCTTGGGGGAGTGCGCATGCACCTGATCCGCGGCAGGATGGGAACATGAGAATCCTGCTCACGAACGACGACGGCATCGACTCGGTCGGCCTCCATGTGCTTGCGCGGGCGATGCGTCGCCATGGCGAGGTGGTCGTGGTGGCCCCGGATCGCGAGTTCTCGGGAGCCGGCGCGGCGCTCGGGGCGTTGCACCTGATGCAGCCCGAGGTGCATCGCTGCACGGTCGAGGGCATCGACGAAGCGTGGTCGGTCACCGGGCCACCTGCGTTGTGCGTGATGTTCTCGCGCCTCGGTGCCTTCGGTGCCCCATTCGACCTCATCGTGTCGGGCATCAACCCTGGCGCAAATGTCGGCCGCTCGGTGTATCACTCGGGCACCATCGGTGCTGCGCTCACGGCTCGAAACGGAGGTATCTCCGGCGTCGCCGTCAGCCAGGCTGTCACTGGGTTCGGCGTCGAGGGCCAGGGGTGGGACGAGATGCTCATCGGGCAGAAGTGGGAAACCGCTGCGGCCGTTGCCGATACCTTCGTCGGCGGGCTGGTGGCGAACATGCCCACCGAGCCAGTGGTGGTGAACCTGAACGTGCCGAATGTGGAGCTCGATCAGATCAAGGGTTGGCGTCATGCGCGCGTCGGCATGGAGCCGCCGCGCAAGATGTCGTCGGCAGTGTTGGATCCCAAGCAGGGCCACGACGGCACCTTCCACGTGCGCATGACATGGGGCGACGCTGTCGAGTTACCCGCCGATACTGATGGTGGCATCGTCGAGGCAGACGAGGTTGCGATCACCTACCTCAGCAAGATCGAACGCCACGATCGTACCGATATGGGCCTCGGTGAGGCAGCGCTCGATCGGCTGCTCGGCCGCTGATCATTGGGCGTGGCCGGGTACACCCGGACCGGAGATCGCGTCGATGGTGACGATGCGATCAGCGATCATTGTCGCCTCGTCGCGATCATGAGTGACCAACAGTGCCCGCGTGTTCGTTCGCCGCAGGAGTCGGGCGAGTTCGTCGGCGAGTTGATCATGCAGTTCCCGATCCAGACCGGTGAGTGGTTCGTCGAGTAGCACGACGCTCGGCTCGGACGCCAATGTTCGCACGAGGGCAACCCGTTTCGCCTCACCGCCGGACAGGTCCGTGACGCGGCGTTCCGCAAAGGCACTGAGGCCGACCAGATCGAGGAGTTCGGAGACCCGGGCCGAGCGTCGGGCCTTGTCCCAGCCGAGCATGCGCGGGCCGAACTCGATGTTCTGCGCCACCGTGCGATGCGGGAACAGTTGATCGTCCTGAAACACCATGCCGATATTGCGCCGATGCGTGGGCAGCGCGGTGATGTCGACACCATCGAGCAGCACCCGGCCGTGATCGGGCACGAGGAGGCCGGCGATCACACGCAGCAGTGTGCTCTTGCCCGATCCCGAGGGACCGAGCAATGCGACGATCTCGCCATCACCGACCGTGACGGTGGCGTTGTCCAACACGGTGTGGTCGCTGAACGCCACCGAGACGCCCTGCGCCTCAAGCATGTGTGCGGCTCCGAGCATGTGTGCGGCCCCCGGTGCGAACCGTCTCGACGGCACCGATGACCACGAACGTGAGCGTGGCGAGCACAGTCGCCAACACGTAGCCCTGGGCGTGCAGCAGCGCACCCGGTCGGTTCAGGAGGCGTTCGATCGCGATGGGCAGCGTCTCGCGCCCGCTCCGCGTGAGAAACGATGTGGCCCCGAACTCACCGAGGGAAATTGCGAGTGCAAATCCAGCCCCCGTCAGCACGGGCCGCGCAATGATTCGTAGATCGACCTCGCGCCATGCTCGCGCCGGTGTCGCTCCGAGGGTTGCCGCTGCGTCGCGAAGACCAGGATCGACGGCACGTAACACGGGCAGCACGATGCGCACGACGAACGGCGTGGCGACGAGCGCGTGCCCGAGCGGGATCATCAGCGCCGAGCCGCGCCAATCGACGGGTGTCCTGTTGAAGGTGATCAGCAAGCCGAACCCGATCGTGACGGCGCTCGTGGCGAGCGGCAACATGAGGCCCGTATCGAGTAACCGGCCGCCACGCCCGAGCGCAGTGATGGCCAACGCCGCGCACGCACCGATGACCACACTGATCACCATCGCGACAAACGCGATACGCAGCGAGGTGGTGATCGACGCGAACGCATCGAGTCCGGGGTTGAGGCTTGGTCGGGCCGATGTGGACATGTCGCTGCCGAAGACCGATCGCCATGCGCTGAGTGAGTGCCCCTGCCCGGTGCGCAGGCTGTGCTCGATCAACGCGACGAGTGGCGCACCGATGGTGGCCACGATGGCGGCGCCGGTGAACGTCACGAAGCGTCGCTGGCGGCGAGTGCGTGGTGGTTGCCGTTGCGCCAGCGGGGCCAGGCCCAGGGCTCGCCGATGCCGGGCCTGCAAGCGTGCAAACCATGCCACGGCGATGCCCAGCAGGATGAGTTGCGCAACCGACAGCACGGCCGCAACGCCCACGTCGCCGAGTCGCGTGGCGCGCTGCCAGATCTCGACCTCAAGCGTGGGATGCGCCGGTCCACCGAGTAGGCGAACCACTCCGAACGAGGTGAAGGTGAACAGGAACACGATGCTCGCCGATGCGTAGATGGCCGGGCCGAGCAGTGGCAACGTGACTTCACGCAGTACCCGGGTTGGCGAGGCACCCAAGTTGCGAGCAGCGGCAGCGAGATCGGTTGGCAGTTGCTCCCACAGACCACCGACCCCGCGCACCACGACCGCGATATTGAAGAACACGTGCGCAAGCACGATTGCGATCACGCTCTGGTCCAACGAATCGGGCAGCAACGCCAAGAACGCGGCTCCAACCACGACAGTGGGGAGTACGAACGGCACCATCACCAGTGCGGTCAACCAGCGACGGCCGACGAATTCGTAGCGGGCCAGTAGGTATGCGGGGACCAGACCAACGCCGACGGTGAGCAGCGTGCTCAGCGCTGCCTGCCACGCCGTGAACCAGATCACGCGATGGATCGAGTCGTCGTGCACGACCGTACGGAATGCATCAGCCGTGAACGACCGCGCCACGAGTGTGCCCACGGGCCACACATAGAACATCGCGATGAAGACAATGGCGGGCGCGGCGAGGCCGAGTGCCAGTGGGTGCGGAAGCCGGTTGGGGGAGTGCCGACGGCCGGTGACGGCTGCGTCGCTCACCGCACCACGATGTCGGTCCATGTCGTGATCCATGCCTTCGATTTTGCTTCGATATCTGTCGGCGTCACAGTGAGCGAGTCGGTGGGCCTGACGGCGTAGTCGGTGAACTCCTTTGGCACGGTGGCATCGGTGCGCACCGGATAGACGAACAACGTGAGCGGCAGCATCTCTTGGAAGCCCTTCGAGACCAGATAGTCGATCAATTGCCCGGCCGCTCGCGGATACTTCGTGCCGCGCAGCACCCCGGCGAACTCCACCTGATGGAAACAACTCGACGCCATCACGCTCGTGGGTGCGCTCTCCGGTCGCGGGTCGGCGAAGATCACCTCTGCTGGTGGACTGGACCCGTACGAGACGACGAGCGGTCGCGGGCCTTTGCCCGTAGAGGCGGAGAAGAGTTCTGAGTACGCCTGGTCCCAACTGTCGACCACCGTGACCCCGTTGGAGCGGAGGTCTTTCCAGTACTGCTGCCAGCCCTTTTCGCCATACCGTGCGATGGTCGCGAGCAAAAAGGCGAGACCGGTGGACGACGTGGCTGGGTTCTCGACGACGAGCAGATCCCGGTATTCCGGCTTGGTCAGATCAGCAAGCGTGCTGGGCGGCACGACCTTGTGCGTGGCGAACCACGCCTTGTCGACGTTGACGCACACGTCGCCTTCGTCGACCGGGGTGACCTCGTGTCCGGGTGCCAACGCAACCGCCGACGTGGTCAGCTTGTTGACCTCTTTGGATGTGTAGTTCGAGAAGACCTTCGCCTGCAGTGCGCGTGCCAACAGTGTGTTGTCCACCCCCCACATCACGTCACCCTCCGGGTTACCGCTCGCGAGGGCTGCCTTGGTAAGCATCGACCCCGCATCGCCGGCAGTCACGACCTTTACTGCGATTCCGGTCGTCTTGGTGAACTCGTCGAACGCCTCAGGTTTGATGCTGAACGAGTCGTACGCCACCAGCGTGAGCGATCCGGGCTTTGTCTCCAGAGTAGCGGTCGAGCCTGAACTGCACGAAGAGAAGGAAAGAGTTGCAGATGCAACAACAATGATGAACCGCTTCACGACAAGGCTCCGAACTGATGGGGGAAGATGACGGTGAGCACGCCGTGGTTCACGTGCACGCGTAGGTCGCTTGCCAGAGCCTCGTTGCTGATGCCGCGACTCGAGGCGGGCTCGAGCGTTGCGTTGGCAAGCGCCCACCGTGCTCCCGTGACCGACACGCCGCTGCACCGACCGTGTAAGGCCAGTAGCGAGAACGTGCATCCCGTCGGCACCGAGAGATCAACGGTGCGGGGTCCGTGCACGACATGCACGAGGGTACGGCCCCAGCGCGCCGTCAGGGACTGACACAACGCGAGCGTTGGTGCACCGAGGGCCGTGATCGCCCCGATGGAGTGATCGAGTCGGTCGTCGTCGCGCTCGCTCCCACCACCCAACAGAATCACCTCGGTGGCACCCCGCTCGACAGCACACGCGAGGGCCAATTCGGTATCGGTGGAGTCCTTGTCACGCGGAAACACCCTGATTTCGACGCCGCGTTCACGGGCCCATTGCAGACCGTCGTCGCTGACCGAGTCGAGATCGCCGACCAGGATGTCGGGCGTGATGCCGGCAGCACGGGCATGATCCAGACCGGAGTCGGCAGCGATGACAAGGGCATCGGCGGCGAGATCGAGCAATGCTTCGGCAGCGAGCGGCGAGCCCCCGGTGACGATGATTGCAGTTCGAGTGAGTGACACCGTGGCTTCCCTCCGCTGGCATTACCCAGATCAGGTTTGAAGGGTCGGTGCCGGCGTGCACCCTCTCAGCCCGCCGAACCTGCGAGCTCCCCATGTATAGGGCCTTCACAGTAGCCCCAAGCGCTAGGGTTCGCGCATGCCAAGCGATTTCGCATTGAAGACCATGAATACCGTGCATCGGAGTGTGCTGAAACTCAGCTTCGGCAAGATCGGATGGAGCGCCGGCAAGATGCCCGTGCTCGAACTCACCACCACGGGCCGCAAGAGCGGCGAGCCGCGCTCGGTCATGCTCACCTCGCCGCTGCAAGAGGGTGCCACCATCGTCATCGTCGCATCACGCGGTGGCGACGATCAGCATCCGGCGTGGTTCCTCAACCTGCGCGACAACCCGCAGGTACAGGTGGCGTTCAAGGGAGCAGCGAAGCAGGCGATGACCGCAACAATTGCAACTGCCGAGGAACGGGCGCGCATGTGGCCCTTGGTGACCGAGACGTACAAGAACTACGCCGGCTATCAGACCAAGACCGAACGCGAGATCCCGCTGGTACTGCTCAACCCGACGAGCTGACGCTAGTGACGACTTCCACCTTGGGTCGGCGCTGGTTCATCAGGATGAAGCACAATAGGCCGCCGAGCACCATCGCCATGCCGAACAACTGCCAGCCGTGCAGCGACTCGCCCACAAGCAAGAACGACCACAGTGCAGCGAGCGCCGGTTGCGCCACCTGAGCGATGCCGATGGTGCCGATGGGGATGGTTTTCTGGGCGAACACCATCAGACCATGCGCAGCGACCCCAGTGACGAAGGTGAGCAGCGCGATGTAGCGCCAACCGGTGCTGCTGATGTCGAACATGTTGCCGTTGAGAAGGGCCAGCGGTAAGACGGTGATGATCGCGATGGGCGTGATCGAGGCCATGAAGGTGACCACGTCCATGTCGCGCCGGAAGTGGCGGGTGGTCGCGATGTAGGTGGCCCACAGCAACATCGCGGTGAGACCGAGAAGGTTGCCCTTCAGCGACGCGTCGCCTTTGGGTGGTGCAGTGAAGAGCACGATCGCGACACCGCCAAAGGCCACGAACGCGAACATCAGGGCGCGCACGTTGATGTATTCCTTGAAGAATTTCGCGCCGATCGGCACCACCAGGAACGGTGTCAACGATCCGATCAGTTCGGCGTTCGCGACGCTGTTGTGGGTGGCTCCGGCGTAGAAGCATGTGATGTTGAGCCCGAAGAAGATGCCGGGAATCAACGCTTGCTTGAGGTCTGCGCGGGTGATGTGTCGACCACGCACAAGCAGGATCGAGTTCCACACGATGGTGGTGGTGACCATGCGCCAGAACGCCACCAGTACGCCGGGTGTATGCGCCCGTTTCACCAAAGTGGAGCCGAGCGAGAAGCAAACCACCACGCCGATGACGGCGAGGAAGCCGATCGTTCTGCTGTTGGGCGCGAGTCGGCGGTTCGAGGCGGTTGCCGCCGCGGCGTTGTCGACGGTGGTCACGACGTGAGGT
The DNA here is from genome assembly GCA_043753895.1 of Actinomycetota bacterium. GTDB lineage: Bacteria > Actinomycetota > Acidimicrobiia > Acidimicrobiales > Ilumatobacteraceae > WLMZ01. The sequence goes on along the minus strand of JAYUWK010000052.1, from coordinate 136,091 downwards.
CCCGATACAGGTCGGGCTCGATGTAAATCAGCGTCACCGTGGGCACCGCAGCGCGCAACGAAGCTTCGGCAGCGTCGACCGCCGCAGCAAGATCGGCCATCGAGAGGTTGCGCTCGAACTCGACCTTGGCGGCCACCATCAACTCGTCGGGTCCGAGGTGCAACGTGCGGATGTGGATGAGCCGAGTCACGTGCTGCGAGGACACGAGCGCGTCGATCACCGTTGTCTGATTGGCTGCCGACGCCGACTCCCCGATGAGCAACGCCTTCATTCGCACCGCGAGGATGGTCGCAATCACCACCAGCAGCAGACCGATGGCTACCGAGCCGAGTGCGTCCCACCGTGCGTTGTCGGTGATGGAGGTCATCATCAAGCCGAGCAGTGCGAACAGCAACCCGATTTGCGCACCAATATCTTCGAGCAACACGACGGGTAACTCGGGTTGCTTCGAGGTACGGATGAATCGCCAATACGACATCTCGGGGTCCTTGATGTGGCGTACCTCGCGAACGGCGGTGGCCAGCGAGAACGACTCCAGCGCCACCGCGGCAAGCAGGATGGCCACGGCAACGCCGATGCTCTCGGCCTGATGCGGATGGATGAGCTTCTGGATGCCTTCGTAGAGCGCGAACAATCCGCCACCGCTGAAGAGCACCAGCGCAACGACGAAAGCCCAGAAGAATCGCTCGTTACCGAAGCCGAACTGGTGGCTCTCGGTGGGGGCGCGGCGCGAACGCTTGCCGCCGAACATCAACAGCGCCTGGTTGCCGGTGTCGGCCAGGGAGTGTGCGGCCTCGGCCAGCAGACCGGCCGAACCCGTGATCAGGAACCCGGTGAACTTGGCGAGCGCAATGCCGAGATTGGCGAAGAATGCTGCGATGATCGCTCTGCGGCTGCCGTCTTGCACTGGTCAAGGTTGCCATACTTGGCATCGGGACGCCGCAATACGGCATGCCGGCCGAAGCACTCGTACGAAGCATTCTGAACTACAGCATTCTGAACAACAGCATTCTGAACTACAGCATTCTGAACGAAGGGAAGCGACATGGGTCAACTCGATGGGCGCGTCGCACTGGTTACCGGTGGGGGTCGCGGGATCGGACGCGGTATCTCCGAACTCTTGGCATCGCACGGCGCCACCATCGCTGTGAACTATCGCCGCGATGCTGAGGCGGCAGCCGAGACTGTTGCCACCATCCGCGCCGCCGGTGGGTCCGCAGCGGCATTCGCAGCGTCCATCGACGATGCCGAGGCCGATCGAGTCATGGTCGATGCCGTGCTGGCCAACTTCGGCCACGTCGACATCCTCGTCTGCAACGCCGGCATTGCCTCACGCGGTCAAGCGGTGGCCGATACCGATCCGGCCGAGATGCAACGCGTCGTCGCCACGCACGCGTTCGGTGCTCACCACCTGTCGCGCTTGGTGCTCCCCTCGATGCGCATGCGGGGTCGTGGCGACATCGTGATGGTCTCGTCAGTGGCCACGTCGCATATGGGAGCCAATGGTGCGCCCTACAACATGGGCAAGGCCGCGCTCGAGGCGCTCGCGCTCACCCTGGCCAAGGAGGAGCGTGGACACGGCATCCACGTGAACATCGTCGCGCCGGGGTTGGTAGAGACAGACATGGGCGTGCGCCTGGCGCGGGCGATGACCGGCGACCGCGACCTGCACGACCTCCGCGGGCTCGACGCGAGTTCTGCTTTCGGGCACGTGTGCCAGCCGCTCGATGTTGCCAACGTGGTGCTCTGGCTGTGCAGCGACGGCGCCGGTTACGTCACGGGTCAGCGCATCCAGTGCGATGGCGGCGGCGCTGCTTGAACCGCTCCGCTCGAACCGCTCCGCGTGAACCGCTCCGCTCGAACCGCTCCGGCGAGCTGAGCCGATAGCGTTTTCGTCGTGAGCCCCCTCTCCGCACAAGTCGACGCCGACCAGATCATCTCTGTCACCTCCGCTGCCCACGCGCAGATCATCGAGATGCGCAACGATGAGCCCGAGACCGATCGTCTCGGGTTGCGTCTCGAGATCATCAGTAAGCCCGGTCAAGAATTCCGTTACGACCTGTCGTTCGAGATCACGACCAAGGCAGCAATCACGGATCAGGTGCGTACGCACGATGGTCTGAAGGTCATCATCCCGGCCAAGGACATCGATCTGCTCACCGGCGCCACGCTGGACTTCACCGACTCACAGGGCCTGGTCATCCGTAACCCGAACAAGCCGTCGGCCCCGGTGATCGAGGGTCTCGTGCGCGACGACGCGCTGTCGGCAGAGATCGAAGCCGTCATCGTCGGCGAGGTCAACCCGGCACTCGCTGCGCACGGAGGGTTCGTCACCTACGTCGGCCACGACACCGAGGGCACGGCGTTTCTCACTATGGGCGGCGGCTGTCATGGATGCTCGATGAGCCGGATGACCATGCTCGATGGTGTACAGACGATGATCGTCGAGCAGATCGCCGGTATCGAACGGGTCAAGGACCTCACCGACCACACGAGCGGCGAGAATCCCTTCTACCACTGATCTTCTACCACTGATCTTCGGGCACTGATCTTCGGGCACTGATTTCGGGGCCCGAGAGGCGGTACTTGCCCCTTTCGCGTACGCTCGCAACATGAGCACTGATCTGGGTGGACTGTATGCCGCGGCGCGGAGCCGCATCACGAACCTTCTGACCGACCTGCCTCCCGAGGTGGCCGAGCGCGTGTGTCCGGCGACGCCGGAATGGACCGTGCATGACGTGCTCGCCCATCTGCGCGGTATTACCGAAGATGTGCGCACCGGCAACCTCGACGGCGTGACCACCGATCCGTGGACCGATGCCCAGGTGCAACGCCACCGCGACACCACGATGAGCGACCTACTCGCTGGTTGGGCGGCAGACGCCCCGCTCGTGGAGGCAGTGCTGTCGGCGCCAGGTGGCGAGGCGGTACAGCGAGCAGTGTTCGACGTGCACGCCCACGAGGCAGACCTACGCGGCGCGCTCGGCATGCCGGGCGTGCTCCCCGACGACTTCGGGGCATGGGCGGCACCGCTCTTCGCCAAGTCGTTCATTACCATTGCGGGCGAGCAGGGCCTGCCCGCCGTACAGATCGTGACCCACGAGGGCGATCACATCGGGTCCGCCGACGCGCCCACCGTGTTGCGTGTCAGCCGATTCGAGTTGTTCCGTTCGCAGCTCGGTCGGCGCAGCGCAGCTCAGGTGGCGGCATACGACTGGGGCGCCACCGATCCGTCGCCATACCTCGGCCACTACTTCACGTTCGGACCACGCGTCGATGGCCTGATGGAGTAATTGCGGGTACGCCTATGCCAGCCGCTGAGGACCGCGGATGAGCCGACCAGGAAGTTCGCCCGTGAACTCGTCGTCGGCCACCGTCTGCACGCCACCCATGAATGTGGCCCGGTATCCGCGTGCCTTCTGCACGAGCCGTCGTCCACCTGCGGGGAGATCGAACGCCATGCGCGGCATCTCAAACGACAACGCGTCGTAGTCGATCAGATTCAGATCGGCGCGCATGCCCGGTGCAACCAACCCGCGATCGCGCAAGCCATAGAGTTCTGCGGTCTGTTGGGTCTGGCGATGCACGACGTACTCGAGGGGTAGGCGTGGGCCACGGGCACGGTCGCGGGCCCAGTGCGTGAGCATGAACGTAGGCGTGCCACCGTCGCAGATTGCTCCGCAGTGTGCGCCGGCGTCGCTGAGACCCATGCGGGTGCGGTGATGCTGCGTGGCTTCGTACGTCATCGAGAGATCGCCGTAGCTGTAGTTGAAGAACGGCGCGTAGATCATGCCGTTGCCGTCGTGGCTGGTGAGTTGGTCCAAGATCACTTGCAGAGGTGGCAGGCCCCTCGAGGCTGCAACTGCAGCGACTGACATCTCCGCAGACGGCTCGTAATCGATACTCGCTCCGTCCACCGGATAGATACGTGAGAGCTTGTCGAGCACCACCGCCCGGAACAGCCCGCCGTCGGCAGGGATGTCCTCGATGATGCGCCTGCGCCGTTCGGGCTCGGCGAGTGCGCGTAGCCGTTCGGGCATGGGCAGGTGTGCGACCTCGGCATAGGCGGGATGGAAGAGCAGTGGGTGCACACTTCCGTGCAAGCAATAGAGAATGCCGATGGACCGCCCTGCGATCTGGGCGTAGAGGGTCACGTTCGACGCTGCGGCAGCATCGAGCAAACCGAGCACCTCTCGCCACACCTCGGGTGCCGAATCGGGCTGGTTCAGGTTCACGCACACCGGCTGGCCGGTGATTCTGGCAAGGTCACGCATCCACGGCCACTCGTCGACGGGGAGGCGGGCGTGCTCGGGTGCGAACTGGAATACGCCATGCCCCACCCGGCGAATGGCCTCTCCGATACCGAGCAACTCCTCGGCGCCGGCCGTGGTGCCGGGCACCAGTTCGCCGGCCTTGCTGCGGTGCAGTGGGGTTCGGCTCGTACTGAATCCCAACGCTCCGGCGCGCAGCGCTTCTTCGACCAGCGCAGCCATCGCGACGATGTCGTCGGCAGTGGCGACGTCGTTGGATGCGCCGCGTTCGCCCATCACGAACGCGCGCAATGGCCCGTGCGCGATCTGCGTGCCGATGTCGAGCACATGCGGATGTGCGGCAATGGCGTCGAGGTATTCGGGGAACGTGCTCCATTCCCACGTGATGCCCTCGGTCATCGCCGAACCGGGAATGTCCTCGACACCTTCCATCAACTCGATTAGCCACTCGTGCCGATCGGATCGGGCCGGGGCGAACCCCACGCCGCAGTTTCCCATCACGATGCTGGTCACACCGTGCCACGACGAGGGTGTCATCCAAGGATCCCAGCTCACCTGCGCGTCGTAATGCGTGTGCACGTCGACCCACCCGGGCGTGAGCAGCAGGCCATCGGCGTCGATGACGCGCGTGGCGCCTGTGGTCGATGCGGCTCCGGCGGTCTCGACCGCAACAATTCGGTCGGCCTGCACACTGACATCAGCCATTCGAGCGGGCGAGCCGCTGCCATCGACGAGGCGTGCGTTGCGGATGAGCAGATCTGCCATCGGCACAGTTCAGCAGATAGGCGTGTCAGCCCGCGTTGTCGGGGGAGATGAGTGCGATGACCTGATCGTGCAACCGCCCATTGGAGCTCACTGCAGAGTTCGATTCGAAGGTACGTACCCCGAGGCGATCCGTGAAGGTTCCACCTGCCTGTTCGACCACCACTTGCACTGCGGCGAGGTCGTAGGGCTGCACGCCGATGGCATCGACGGCCACTTCCATCGCACCTTCGGCGACGAGCATGTGTTGCCAGAAGTCGCCGAAGCCGCGGGCTCGGTATGCAGATTGTTGCAATTGCACCAATCGAGGGGTGAGCCCGAGGATGTCCCAACCGCGGCCGAAGGTGACGCAGACCTGGGACTCGTCGATTTCTCCGATAGTCGACACTCGAATGGGGAGACCGTTGACCGTGGCTCCGTGGCCCGCGGCCGCCGCCCACCGACGCTGCATGACCGGCGCAGATACCACGCCCACGACCGGGCCGTGCTCGGCGTGGGTGAGCGCGATGAGTGTGGCCCACACCGGGATACCGCGCACGAAGTTGCTCGTGCCGTCGATGGGATCGACGATCCAGCGCCACGGCGATTCAAGGTCACCCGAGACGCCTTCCTCTTCGCCGAAGAAGCCATGGTTCGGAAACGCTGAGGCGACCGCCGCGCGCATTGCACCCTCGGCCTGCCGGTCGGCTTCGGTGACTTCGCTGCGATCAGCCTTGCGCTCCACGGTGAACGCACGGTGCTCGTAGAACGGCATGGTGAGCGCATCTGCGATGTCGGCGAGCTCGTACGCGAACGCGAGTTCGTGGTCGTATGCCACCCGGATCAGCGCGATCGTGATCGGATGGTGGCCGCGATGCCGTCGGCGTCGAGGCCGAGCTGGGCCAGGATGCGGTCGGGCTTTGCCTGGGGAATGAACTTTGTGGGGATACCGAGCACCTCTACAGGAACCGATGGGGCAAGCGCGTGAACACGGTCAGCAATGTTCATGCCGATGCCGCCATCACGAATGCCGTCTTCGATGGTGACGACCAACGCGTGGCGCGCAGCGTCGGCAATCATCTCCGGATCGAGCGGAGCGCAGCTGCGCACGTCCCACAGCGAGATGTCGCAACCCTCGCTGGCCAGCTGCTCGGCGGCCTTCTCGGCAAGGGCGACCATCTTGCCGATGGCGAGCACGCAGACACTGCCATTGCCCTGATGGATGCAACGTGCGCGCAGACCACCGCCGACCTCGTGTTCGGTGACCTGTCGCGCCGCGCCCTTCGGATACCGAATCACCACCGGACCGTCATCGGCGAGCTGCATGGCGTCGTGCAGCATCACGCCGAGTTCCTGTGCGCTCGATGGTGCGAGCACGCGCATACCCGGCACTTTCGAGAGCAGCGCCATGTCGTAGACGCCGTGATGGCTCGGGCCGTCGTCGCCGGTGATGCCGGCACGGTCGAGACAGAACACAACCGGAAGGCGATGCAGCGCGACGTCGTAGACAACCTGATCCCACGCGCGCGAGAGGAACGTGCTGTACAGCGCAATGACAGGGCGAAGCCCGCCCATGGCCATACCCGCGGCGCCGGTCACCGCGTGTTGCTCCGCAATTCCGACGTCGAAGAGTCGATCGGGGAAACGCTGCTCGAACGGGATCAATCCCGTCGGTCCGGGCATCGCCGCGGTGATCGCGACAATACGCGTGTCGGCCTCGGCCTCTTTGATGATTGCATCCGCAAACGCCTGGGTGTATCCGGTGGGGATGGCCTTTGGCGGGCCGATTGCAGGGTCGAAAACAGGGGTGTCGTGGAGATGCTTCTCGTCGTCGTCCTCGGCCGGCGAGTAGCCGCGACCCTTTTGTGTGATCACGTGCACGCATATCGGGCCCTCGCTCGAGAGTTCGATGGCGTTGCGGAACGCATGCTCGAGTTCTTCGATGTTGTGGCCGTCTACTGGGCCGACATAGCGCACACCGAGCGCCTCGAAAAACGAGGGTGGCTGCAGGAACTCGCGCACGGCAGCCTTGAACGCCTCCATCCCCTTCTCTGCCTGCGGACCCACCACAGGCAGTTCGCGGAGAAAGTTCTCGATCCTGCGCTGGCGACGGACGTACACGGGATTGAGACGGACATTGGTGAGCGTGTGACTGAGCCGATCGGTGATTCGTTCGGGCAACGAGTGCGAGTCGTTGGGGCGTTCGGCCTCTGGTACCGACAGGCTCGTTGGCGACGCCGTGAGGTTGCTGATTGTCGGTGCGTAGCTACGTCCGTTGTCGTTGAGCACAACAATGACCCGCCGCTTGCTGTGGCCCAGATTGTTGAGCGCCTCGTATGCCATGCCGCCCGTCATCGAACCGTCACCGATGACCGCAACGATATGGCGACGATCGCCGGCCATGCCGGCATCGCGCGCCACGGCTAGACCGTACGCGTACGACAAGATCGTGCTCGCATGGCTGTTTTCGACAAAGTCATGCTTGCTCTCCTCGCGACTGGGGTAGCCAGAGAGGCCGTTTGACTGGCGGAGTGAGTCGAACAGAGACTGGCGACCGGTGACGATCTTGTGGATGTAGGCCTGATGTCCGGTGTCCCACAAAATGGGGTCGCGTGGCGAATCGAAGACGCGGTGTAGCGCGAGCGTGAGCTCCACCGCGCCGAGGTTCGATCCGAGGTGTCCGCCCGTGTCGGCAACCGCCCGAACCACGAAGTCGCGGATCTCGCCAGCCAGTTCGTCAAGCTCGGGATACGACAACGGGCGTAGGTTGGCAGGTTCGTGGATGGACTCGAGAGTCATATCGCCCTTGACGCTACCGCTCTGGGCTGGCTCCCGCATCGCCAGGTACTCGCACGACGTCACTATCGTCTCGCGGGTGACGACTCCAGCAGACTCCACGAGCCCCTTCGATCTCCATGGACACGTGGCGCTGGTCACTGGCGCGAACGGCGGGATCGGGCTCGGTATGGCCGACGCGCTCGCCGTCCACGGGGCCGACGTCGCGATCTGGGGCACGAATGCTGCGAAGAACGCAGCAGCCCGAGCACAACTCGAGCACCATGGCCACCGCGTGCTTGATCTCATCTGCGACGTGGGTGATCAGGTTCAGGTGGTGCGATCGATGCACCGAACCGTCGAGGAACTGGGGCGTGTCGACAGTGTTTTCGTGAACGCAGGCGTCGGATCGAAGGCGGCGAGCTTTCTCCAGACCACTGCCGACGAGTGGCGTCGCGTCATGCGGATCAATCTCGATGGCGCATTCTTCACCGCGCAGGAGGGGGTTCGCCACATGGTCGAACAAGGTGGTGGCGGTTCGGTGGTGTTCATCACGAGTGGGTCTGCCTATTTCGGACAGCAGGCCGGACAAAGCTACGGCGCGTCGAAGGCCGGCCTCGTCGCGATGATGAAGGGCATTGCGGTCGAGCACGCGCGCCATGGGATTCGGGCGAACGCGATCCTGCCCGGCTGGGTCGAGAGCGACCTCACTGCGCCAGCGTTCAGCTGGGACACGTTCGTGGCCAAGGTGATGCCACGCGTTCCGATGCGACGGTGGGGTACGCCTGCCGATATCGGTGGTATCGCCGTGTATTTCGCCAGTCGGGCGAGCAGTTGGCATACGGGCGACGTGGTCACCATCGATGGTGGCTACCACAGCTTCTAGTTGCGACCGCCCATTCGTGCCCGAGCCGTCTACTTGACGCAAGGAGCCATCAAGGTCACCCCGTCGATGACGTCGATCGCGCAGTAGTGGTCATTGACCCATTTCTCGATGGGGCTGGTGGACAACGGATAACGGTCACCGCCACGGATCCTTGCGATGGCCGCATCGATGATCAGCGCCGGCTGGTTGCGCTTCAGGTCCTCGAGCAGGTTGGCTGCCGCGTTCGGCATGCTCAACACGTATGCAGGCACCCCCGGACGTTTCGGGGTGATGCCGGTGACGAAGCCCACATGCGGGTAGCGGGTCGCCGGATCGCGCTGGCTGAGCCAGTAGATCTCCGGCGCCTGGCCCCACACGAACACCGTGTCGCCGACGGACGTGCGATCGCGCACTGCTGCGGCGACACGATCTACGTTCGGAAGGTCGTGGAAGCGATCGGCGATGAGGATGGTGATCATGCTGAATGTGGCCGCCCCGGCGAGGCACACCATCGCCACGCGCGGCCATGGGCGACGCAGGATCTCGCGGCCCACCACAGCAGGTGCTGCCACCAGTACGAGAGCAGGCAGTAACTGGTTGAAGTAGTGCAGGATGAAGCGAAGCCCGATGGCGGTGGCGAATACCCCTGACATCACCCAGACGGCGAGGTCCATGGGGAGGCGACGGTGGCCCCACGCAACCCCGGCGAGGATCAACAGTCCAGCGGTGAGAGCAATGACGGTGCCGATCTGTTCGAGGCCTATTACCAGCACTGTCGACAGGCTCGTACCACCGAGGTACTTGTCGCCGTTACCGGCGAACCACGACAGTGCGTTACGCAGTCCGAACGGTGCCAGTCCAGCGATGACGGTGATGGCGCACGCCAGACCGGCGGTTGCGAGGCGCAGCAGTCGACGGGCCCACGGGGCCGGAGTGCTGAGACATTGCACGGCCAGCGGCAACGCGCCGAGCAACATCGGCTGCTTGAACAGTGCTGCGAAACCCAGCGCGATTCCAGCGAGCACGATGCGCCCTCTCGCCCCGAGGACGAATGCACCGACCGCGGGCAAGGTAGCGAGCATTTCGAAGCCAACTGCACGCGAGTCTTCTGCGGGCAGCAGCGCGAACGCCACGACGAACAGAAGCGCAACGCCCAGCGGTGATACTGATCGCCATCGCCGGCGGGCCTCGACTGCGATGACCCAAGCGGCTGTTACAATGGTGGTGAGCGCGACCCACCGCGCTGCGGTGAGCGTCCATGTTCCGAACGCCGGCTCGAGGATCCAGTACAGAACGAAGGCGCCCGGCGGCTTGCGGTCGACAGTATCGACGTAGAGACCAGCACCGTTTCGCATCATGCGCGCAACGGTTGCGATGGTGGCCTCGTCGCTGTTCAGCGCTGCCTTGCGAATGAGCGCCGGAAGGTGCAGAAGGACAGCAACGAGTGCGGTGATCGCGACATCGAGCGGCCCGATCTGGCGTGAACCCTGTTCCTGTGAGACGGACTCCCCCGGTGGGAATTCGCCGTTACTCGACGGATCTCCGAGGTGGGAGCCCTCGTCAGGCAGGGACGAGGACATCTTCGCTCGGGCCGTCTCCTGCCGCGCTGGCGCCCTTGGTGTGTACTCGATCGACAGCGTTGGCGATGAGGTAGCCCGCGAGAACGATGGCCAGTCCGCCCACCGCGTCGATGACGTAGTGATTTGCAGTGGCGACGATGGCGGTCAGGGTGACCAACGGGTACGCGACCGCAAGAAATCGGGAAACGCGCCGACGGCTGAATCGCCAGAGCGCGAGCATGCACCACACGCTCCACGCGATGTGCAGGCTCGGCATTGCGGCGTATTGATTCGAGATGTTGTCCATCGCGGCCGAATCGAATGACCACAGCCCATCGTCATCGCGGAGTGTGTCGACGAAGCCAAAGTCAGGCAGGCCACGTGCAACAGCCAGGTCTCCGCCGCCATAGCGCGAATCCGTCGGTGAAGCATTGACGAGACGCGGAGGCATGAGCGGGAAGAGTGCGAAACCAATGAGAGCAAGGATGGTCGTGGCCATCAGCATCGTGCGCCACCGGGCGAAAACGTGATGGCGCCGCACGAACAACCAAATCAGCACGCCGAGCGTGACGATGAAGTGGGCGGTGCCGTAGAAAATGTTGAAGAAGGCAATGAACGGCGTGCCGAGGAACCATCCTTGAATGGTGGGCTCGTAGAACAGACCGATTGCCTTTTCGAAGTCGATCACCCGCAGGGCGTTGTTGAAGGCGTGCAGCGGAGCGTCGCCCACGTCCAGGTTCGCCGAACCGAACTGATTGCGTACCAATCCGTAGACGACATAGACAACAGTGATGACGAGTATTTCGCGCAGCCACGGCAGGCGCGGGCGTGTCGGCGGGTGAGGAACCTCAGCTTGCACAGGCACGAGGGATCACTCTAGGCGCTACGACGGGCCGGGCGAACCCGCCTCGGACAATGCCCCAGTTCAGCGAAGGCATCCACCCGAGCCCGAAGGCACGACTGCGCCGTCGGGCCCCACATCGTGAAAGACGCTCTGCCCGACGAGGACCCCCGAGAGCACCAGTTCGGCTTCGGAGTAGGGGTACCTTCCGTTGAGCGCGAAGAACGACTCGACAGCTGTTTCCATCGTGCCGAGATCGGTGTCACATCCCACGGACTGGGCTCCACTGATGATGCCTGTGGCGGTCGTCGCCGCGGTGATGGCAGCGGTGGCTGGTGATGTCATTGACGATGGCACCGTGGCTTGTGGGAAGGTCGCAGGGGTCGTGCTGATCGAGTTGCTCGCGCAGCCGGTACTCATCGTGATGAGTGCCGGAAGTGCCAGGGCGAGGACGCTCGAGCGGGCCACGCTCATTCCGCGCAGTTCAGAGCGGTCCAGAGTTCCTGGGGTACGCCACCATCGTTGCAGACACCGGCGGTGCCGAAATTGACTGTCTTCCAGCCGGTGGCCGTGCGTTTCGCCACGGCGAAGTAGCCATCTGAGGTGGTGGGGTCATTGGCTTGGCCTACCCACGACGCCCAGTCGCCCTCACATCGCAAGTCCACATCGGTGGTGCCCGCGAGCGCCGGCCCGGTACTGGCATGAATGGCATCAAACGTGCAGGCGGTGGGTCCAGCGCCGCCCACGGGCGCGATGGTGGCCGCCGGTACGGGTGTGGAGGGAGGGATGGTAGTCAGCGTGCGCCCGCCGTTGGGCGCGACATCGGTGCTGGCCGACGTGCCCGCCGGGGGGAGCGATGGCAGCGACGACTTGTTACTACTGCAGGCGCCACTCGCGACAACGACTGCGCACAGCAGAATCACCTTGCCCGCAGCATGTCTCACGTGGCCTTCTCCATGAACCGTTGAACGTCGATCACGACACGCGTGACCTTACCGGCAGCGACGAGGCCGCGGGGGTCATGCACCGACACCATGAAGGTGAGCCTGCGGCCTTCGATCCGCTCCAGGATCGCCTCGGCGGACACGGCTGTGCCGACGGCAGTGGGCTGGAGGTGATCGATCTGAACGCGCATGCCAACCGTCGTCGCGCCGACATCGAGTCTGCCCGCGATCGCCGCCATAGCCGCCTGCTCGCAGAGCGCGACCACCCGCGGCGTTCCGAGCACAGGTACCGAACCTGACCCGAGAGCAAGGGCGGTATCGGCCTCGCTGACGACCAAGTGCACCTCTCCTCGGAGTCCGACCTCGATTGACATAACCGCAAGGTTACGGCCTCCTATGGCGCAGCGCGGAATCACCGACCGCGGGGCGAAGGCAGGGAACTCCTCTCAGCCGATGAATTTGATGCGTGGGTAAGCTAGTCCGGTGATCGAACAAGATGTATTGGAACGGGTGCTCACGACCGCACTACGTCGGGGTGGCGATTTTGCTGAGGTGTATGCCGAGGACAAGTCCTCCACGTCGGCTGGTCTCGACGATGGTCGCGTCGAACAGGTGACGAGCGGTCGCGATCGCGGCGCCGGTATTCGCGTGGTCAGCGGTGAGACCACCGGGTTCGCGTATACGGCCGACCTCACCGAGTCCGGCCTGCGCGGCGCGGCCGAGGCCGCTGGTGCCGTTGCGGCTCAGGGCGGTGGCGGCACGCGTACCGTGGCACTCACCCAATCACCCGCACATGTGGTGAATCACGTCCAGATTTATCCCGACACCGTCGGCAAAGCCGCCAAGGTCGCGTTGCTGCAACGCGTCAACGACGCCGCACGTTCGATGGGCGGCGCCATTGGTCAGGTATCGGCCGGCTACGGCGACAGCCGCAAGACGATTCTCGTGGCGAACAGCGATGGCCTGCTCGCTCACGACGAACAGGTTCGTCATCTGCTGCGCGTCAGCGTCGTCGCCAATGGTGATGCGGGCATGCAGACGGGTTTCGAATCACTCGGTCACACGATGGGCTTCGAGATGTTCGATGAGCACGACGTCGAAGAGATCGCCCGCATCGCGGCGCAGCAGGCGATCACCAAGCTGCGTGCCCGCCCGGCCCCGAGTGGTGCGATACCCGTAGTGATCAAGGCCGGCACCGGGGGAGTGCTGTTCCACGAGGCGTGCGGTCACGGTCTCGAGGCCGATCTCGTCAGCAAGGGATCCAGCGTCTATCGCGGCAAGATCGGCGAGCAGGTCGCATCGTCGCTCGTCACGCTCGTCGACGACGGCACAATGGCGGGCGAGTGGGGCGCGATCGGCATCGACGACGAAGGTCATCCAAGCCAGTACAACGTGCTCATCCAAGATGGCGTGCTCACCGACTACATGTGGGATCACCTGCGGGCACGCAAGCAGGGGCACGCGCACACCGGCAACGGCCGTCGGCAGAGCTACATGCATCTGCCGATGGTTCGTATGACCAACACCTACGTGTTGAACGGCACCGAGTTGCCCGAGGACATCATTCGCAATACACCCAATGGCGTGTACGTGACCAAGCTCGGCGGCGGCAGTGTGAACACCGCGACCGGCGACTTCGTGTTCGGGATGACCGAGGCGTACCTCATCGAGAATGGCGAGATCACCGAACCACTGCGTGAGGGCAACCTCATTGGGAATGGCCCACAGGTGTTGCGTGACATCGATGCCTTGGCAAACGACTTCGCGATGGGCCACCCCGGCACGTGCGGCAAGGACGGCCAGGGCGTGCCGGTTGGCGATGGCCAGCCGACGCTGCGGGTCAAATCGATGACCATCGGTGGCACCGCGGCATGAGCAACGCATCGCCTGAACTGCAAGCCATCGCGGATCGCGTCATTGCTCAGGCGGCCCTGGGCGAGCAGGTCGAGGCATACGTGGCGCGCGGCAACGAGACCGAGATCCGCGTGTACGAAGGTGAGATCGAGCACTTCGTCAGCGCGCAGAGCGAGGGCATCGGCATTCGCGTGATCCGCGATGGCCGCACCGGGTTTGCCTATGCGGGAACGCTCGACCCATCGGCGATTGCGTCGGTACTCGAACAGGCGCGTGACAACGTGCAGTTCGGAACACCCGACGAATGGGCTGGTCTTGCCGAGGCCGATGGGGTACCCGTGGTGCCGCAGGATCTCTGGAGCGAAGCGCTTGCTGCGTACCCCACCGATCGAAAGATCGAGCTCGCCAAAGAACTCGAACGGCTTACGCTCGCGGCCGACCTGCGTGTTCGCGTTGATGACGCCGACTACAGCGATGTGTCCGGTGAGGCCGCAGTTGCCAGCACCACCGGTATCCGTGTGAGTGGTCGCGAAAACGGCTGCGTCGTGTCGGTGAGCACGTTGGCCGACGATGGCGACGAAACGCAGACGGGTTTTGGCTTCAGCGTCGGCCGTTCGCCCATCGAGTTCGATCTCGCTCGTGCGGCTCGTGAGGCGGCCGATCGAGCTACTCGCTTGCTGGGTGCCGTGAAGCCGCCATCCAAGCGCATCACCGTGGTGCTCGACCCCTACGTGACAGCGCAGTTTCTCGGGGTGATCAGTAGCGCGCTGAACGGCGAGAACGTGAGCAAGGGCCGCAGCCTGTTCGCGAACCGCATCGGCGAACCGGTGGCGTCACCGCTGTTCACGCTCGTCGACGACCCAACCAACGTGCACGCATACACCGCAACCGACATCGATGGCGAGGGTCTGGCAGCGCGCCGCAACTCGCTCATCGAGGCTGGCGTGCTGCAGGGTTTCGTGCACTCGGCGTACAGCGCTCGCCGCGCCGGCACCGTGAGCACCGGCAACGCGGTGCGGGGTGGCTTCAAGGGCACACCCGGTGTCGGCTGCCTGGCCATGCAACTGCAACCCGGCACACGCTCGCAGGCAGAACTCGTGGCCGACGTCGACGATGGCGTGCTGATTCAAACGGTGCAAGGCATGCACAGCGGCGTCAACCCGATCAGCGGTGACTTTTCCACCGGAGCGTCGGGCCTGCTCATCGCCAACGGTCAGCTCGGCGCACCGGTTCGCGAGTTCACCATTGCCTCTACGCTGCAGCGCATGTTGCACGACATCGTCGAGGTCGGCGGCGACGTCGACTGGCTCCCCATGCGCGCCGCAGGCGTGAGCCTGGTGATCCGCGACGTCACCATGAGCGGCGCCTGACCGCTGGTGTTGCTCCGGGCATGCGTCAGTCGTGTCAGCGAGATGCAGCAATCGACGCGATATGGCGGACGTCGGTGCCGCAGCAACCACCGAGGATGCTGATCTGTGGATTGGTCGAGTGGAGCGCTGCCAGTTGATGTCCGAATTCGCTCGGATCGCCGTCATCCAACTCGGTGCTGTTGTCCAACTCTTCGTGGCTGAGCCGCGATGCATTTGCACGGACCCCACGGACACGCTGCAGGCTTTGCGTAGTGCCGGCGAGCACAGAGGCAAAGTGATCGGGGTGCGCACAGTTGATCATGAAGTAGGCAGCGGCGGTATCGGTCTCGCCGTCGACCGTCTCGATGGCTTCAGCCAAACTCATGCCCGATGGCAGCCGACCATCGGTCTCGACGGTGAACGACACCACGGACGGCACACCCTGCTCGGTTGCGGCTCGCACGAAGCCGATGGCCTCAGCAACGTTGGTCAGCGTGAGGGCGGTGAGCAGATCGACGCCACTCCGGCCAGCACCTCGACTTGCGGCCGGTGATAGGCCAACGCCTCGTCGGCGCTTGCAGGCCCAAGATCGGAGTAAGCGTCACCCCGTGGCCCAACACACCCGCTCACGACGACAGTGCCCGATGCATCGGTGGCCCGTAGAGCGATCATGAACTCGGCGGCTCGCTGGTTGACGGACCGGAGGCGTGCGTCGTCGTAACCGAGCTTGGTACCCCAATCACGGCTCGCTCGCCATGTTGCGGTTTCCAAGACGAGCCCAAGACCGGTATCGGCACCGATTCGGAAGTAGTCGGCGAAGTAGTCGCGCAACATCGTTTCGCCGGATGAGTCTTCGTGCAAGATGAATGACGCAAATTCGGGCAGGTCGGCCCCCTTGTGGAAGATCAGGTCTGTCTCCAGACCACCGTCGGTCAAGAAGATGGACCCACCCAATTGCGGTAAGTTCGACATAGGAACCATCCCTTCAGCTGGGCAGCGGCCTCCCGCGTTTTGCCCAAGCGAATATGTTGATCTTAGACACCTTCACCAGGCCAAATTTTGGAGCTACATCAGCCGAGCGCCTCGCTCACCGGGCGGCACCGAAACCCGAGCGAGGCGGCGTGCGACGAGTCGAGCATCACGCATCCCGGTCGGTCGAGGCCACTCGCCGCAAGCGTGCTCGTGGACAGCCCGGCGGGATCGATACCGAGGTTCCGGGCGATGGCAACGGCGAAGTCAGCGCGACTGAGCGCTTCGGGCCCGGCCACGTGTAAGGGCCCGACGATCTCGGGCATCGCGGCCAGCGATGCGCATACGGCAGCGACATCGGCGGCGTGGGCTGGGCAACGAAACTCGTCGGTGAAGAACGAAATTTGTTCCTCGCCGCGCAGTGCCCGTTGCACAGCCAGCTGCGTGGGGGCCAAGAAGTCGGTGGCGTACATCAGTGACGTGCGTACCGTCACCGCTGCGACGCATGCCTCCATCACGGTGACCTCTGCCTCGGCCTTCATCCGTCCGTAGTCAGTGGCCGGGGAGAGCGCATCGGATTCGACATAGGGCAACTCGCGCCCGCCGAACACGACATCGGTCGAGAGATGCACCAATCGAGCACCGCAAGCCGCCGCGGCCTCGGCCACGTTGCGACTGCCCTCGAACGTGGTGCGGCGGTCGTCGTTCTTGTACGCAAGATGAATCACTGCGTCAGGCTTCCATTCCCGGATCGCGCTGATCACCTGGTCGCGGTGGCGAATGTCGAGCGCCCTTGAACTCGGTGCAATCAGGTTCCACGAGCTGAGCCCGGGCGCGCGCAGTACGTGTCGGCCGAGCAGACCAGAAGCACCGGTGACGAAGAGCGAGCGCCGACGACGCCGACGACGGATTCCCATCCGTCGATGATGCCACGTCACGCGACGGCCAACCGTGTGCCTCGACGCAGCGTGCGGTACTTTGGCCAGATGCCAGCGCCAACGCCCGCGGCCGTGAAGCGGCATCCACACCTGGCCGAGCCGTTGCAGCCAGGCTGGGTCCGCGTCGACATGCACAGTCATACGATGTGGAGCGGTGACTCCACCACCACGCCACAAGAGTTGCTCGACGCTGTTGTTGCAAGTGGAATTGATGTGCTCTGCATCACCGATCACAACGCGATCAGTGGCGCGGTCGAAATGGCTCGCCAGCTTCCGTGCCGCGTGATTGTTGGCGAGGAACTGAAGACGCACGCCGGAGAGATCATCGGTTTGTTCCTCACTAAACGCGTGCCCATCGGGACCCAGCCGGCCGATGCGGCGCGTCTCATCCGCGATCAGGGTGGCCTGGTCTACATCCCGCACCCATTCGATCCGATGCGGCGCAACCTTGCCGAGCCATCCATGCGCGCGTTGACCGAAGAGGGTCTCATCGATGCCATCGAAGTGATCAACGCGAAGACATCATTGCGCTCGCTCAACGCACGCGCCGCCGAGTTCGCGGAGGAGTTCGATCTCGCCGCTGGAGCTGGCAGCGACGCCCACGTGCCGCTCGCCCTCGGGGCGGCCTACGTGGAAATGCCCGACTTCGACGGTGCTGGCGACTTCCTTGCCAAACTGCGGGTCAGCCGTGCCGTCGGCCATCACTGGGACGACCATCGCCCGTGGACGCCGCGGGTGGTGCCGAGCACCTCCATCCACTAAACATTCCGTCGTGCCGATCTTCCACGCCATTATCTTGGGCATCGTTCAGGGACTGTCGGAGTTCCTGCCCATCTCGTCGAGCGGACACCTGCTGCTGGTGCCGTGGCTGTTCGGATGGAACGACTTCGCCAATGTCTCGGTGGAGAAGGCCTTTGATGTTGCGTTGCATCTCGGCACCCTGATCGCGGCACTTGCCTACTTCCGCAAGGAGGTGAGGGTCTACGTACGCGATGGCCTGCAACTGGTGATGCACCGCGAGCGCCCCACCACGCTGGAAGGCCGCCTCGCCTGGTTGCTCATGCTGTCGGCGTTGCCGGGTGCCGCCGTGGGAGCCCTGCTCGAAAAGAGCATCGACGAGAAGTTGGGCAAGCCAGCCCTGATTGCGGTGAGCATGATCGTGTTTGGCCTGATTCTTTTATACGCCGACAGCCTGCGCGGCAAGCGCACGCTCGAGGAATACTCCAAGCGCGACGCGATCATCGTCGGAGCCGCACAGGTGCTGGCGCTCAACCCCGGCACTAGCCGTTCGGGCATCACCATCACCGCCGGTCGGTTCCTCGGCTTCAGCCGCGATGCGGCAGCGAGAGTGAGCTTCCTGATGAGCCTGCCGATTACGGGCGGGGCTGTTCTCTACAAGGGCGCAAAGCTGGCCAAGAACGGCATTCCCGACGGTCTCGCAGTGCCGATGCTCGTCGGCATCATCGCCAGTGGCATCACCGGTTGGCTCGCCGTGTGGGGCACGCTCAAGTGGGTGCGCACGCGCAGCTTCGCCCCGTTCGTGATCTACCGAATCGCTCTGGGCGTGACCGTTCTCGTCATCGTGGCGGCGGGCTGGCGCTGAGCGCCACGACGGCCGTGTGCTGATTCGCAGCATCGGCCACAGCTGCGGCAACCGCTGCGGAGACTCCCACGACGACACCGTGTTCATTGACACCGACGATTACCGCGTTCGGGCTGAGCGTCTGGCCGCCGGCGAGCACCACTGCTGAGTCGCCGACCCTGAACATGCCCGCATCGTCGGCCTCCACGGCGACTCCCACCCAGTCCATGGGGAGCAGCGCCGCCGGGCCCGACACGACAGCCACGTCGCTGCGCATCACCAGCTCACCGTCAGCGATCGACTGGCGCGCCGTTGCTTGCGCTGGCAAGACGCTGAGCGCGGTCCGTGCGAGCACCGCTGCGGGAACCAACCGGAGGGCAACCGCACCCTCGAGCGGCTCGCCGGGTGTGATCGCGCGGGTTGCCATCAACGCAGGCACCGTGGCACCCCATCGATCTCTCGCTCGCTGCACCTCGGCTTGCGATCCGTGGATCGACGAACCGATCGCGACAGCGAGGCCGGCGACGCACGTCCAATAGATCCACGGCCGACGGCCCAACAACATCCGAACATTGGGTAACCATTGCATGGCAACCTCCCGGGAGCACTTGAGCAGAGACGGGGGAAGCCAGCAGAAAGGAGAGTGTCAGAGTAGCGGCGAGGCTGAGACGTCAGCTCGACGTTGAGTTCGCCGGAGCACTGCTCGATGAAGAACTACCCGCGGAGCTTGGCGAAGAACTTCCCGAGGAGCTACTCGATGAACTCGCCGCAGCAGGCGTGGCCGCCGGAGCTGAGGAACTTGAACTCGAGTCGCTGGACCCCGCTGATGACGTGGAACCGGCCGAGTCAGAAGACGAGCCGCCCGACGCACCTGAATTTGCCGTGGACGTGGAGCTGGAGCTCGAGCCGCCACGGCTATCGGTCTTGTAGAAGCCGCCGCCCTTGAACGTGACGCCAACGGGCAAGAACACCTTCTTGACGGGCATCGAGACCCCACTGGTGGGGTGGACAGCCTCGGTGAGCGCATCGTCGCTGAAGGCTTGCTGTACCTCGATGGTCTCGCCTGAGTCGATGAACTTGTAGACGTAGGTGGGCATAACCGGGTCTCCGCAACGTGTTGGCACTCGCCAATGACGAGTGCTTATCGTATCGGCTTTGTAGGCTCACGCCCCATGCGTGTGCGTACTGCCGTCATCCCTGCCGCCGGCCTCGGCACACGATTCCTCCCGGCTACGAAATCAGTACCCAAAGAACTACTCCCGGTGATCGACGTCCCAGCGCTGCAGCTGATCATCGATGAGGCCGTCGGCGCGGGCATCGACCACATCGTCATCGTGAACAGCCGCAACAAACCCTCGATCGAGGCGTACTTCGCCGATGCGCCAGAAGTCATCGCCAAGCTCGAGGCCAGCGGCCGTGGCGACATGGCCGAGCGAATGCGTGCCATCGGCCGTGAGGTGCAGGTGAGCTTCGTCTATCAACACGCTGCGCTGGGTCTTGGTCACGCGGTCGGCTGCGCGCGCGACGCAGTCGGCAGCGAGCCCTTCGCGGTGCTGCTACCCGATGAGATCATGGGTTCCAGCGAATTGCTCATCGCGATGTGCGAGGTGTGCGTCGCAACAGGTGGAAGCGTGGTGGGTCTCAAGCGCGTTCCGATGCAGGAGGTCAGCGCCTACGGCGTGATCGATCCCATCGGCGAGATCAGCCCTGAAGGTGTCGTGGCCGTTCGCAACCTCGTCGAGAAGCCTGCGATCGCTGACGCGCCGAGCGACCTGATCATCATCGGTCGCTACGTACTCACGCCCGATGTGTTCGATGCGATAGCCGCGCTGAAGCCCGGTGCCGGTGGCGAGCTGCAGCTCACCGATGCGCTGCGGGTGCAAGCGGCGAGTCACCCTTTTCATGGGGTGCTGCGCGATGTTCGTCGCTACGACACCGGCAATCCCGTCGGATGGCTCAGTGCCGTCGTTGAATTGGCGCTCGAGCATCCGCGCTATGGCGAGGCGTTTCGCCTCGAGCTCGACCGCGTCCTGCGCCGCGAGCCGTCGTAGCGCGGGTGAAGTACCTGCCCGCTGGGGTTGAGATCGCGGCCGAGTGGAAAGCCGCGCCGCGGCGTCGCTGACATTGCCTACGTGACTCGAACGAAGCCCGACGAAGCGCCGTCGTCGATGTCGGTGGGAAGTCCGTACTCGTCGACGTCGAACTCCTTCGATGTATCGGTGTCGAGCTGTGTCACCTGCCAGCGATGCGTGTCGATGCGTGTGTACCGCTGCCGAACCGGCTGGATATCGAGGGTCTCGACATCGATGGAGGCGACGGTGATTTCGGCGCTGTGGCCGACATGCAAGGGCAACCGGCGAATGGGAATCGTGTGCGTGAATGGTGTACACGCCAGCTCGATGTCGACGCAACCGTCGAGTTCCTCGCGGTGGGCGCCGTTCATCTCACCCCACCGACCGTTCCCATCGGTGCCGATCCAGAGGTCGGGCTCGTCCATGTCGCGGAACAGCAGGAACTGGCGAACCTGCCACGCCGGCGAGATACGCACCACGTATTGCACCTGCTCGCGCTCGACGGCCCCAGTTGCGGTCCATGCCTCGTTGTCCCACACCAGAGTGAGCTCCTCATGTGCGTCGCTCGACTCGGAGTTGGGATCGATCACTGCCGCGCGCCAACGTGCGACGTACCCATCAGACGAGAACGCCCGATAGGGGTGCGGATGATCACTCACCCCTGCAGTCTGGCGGCGGCGTTGCGGTACCGTGCACTGCCATGGGTGCGACGCTTGTCTCTCTGACCGACGCTCGTCAGGTCGTGTTGTCGCACTGCGACGAGTTGGCCGTGGTTCGCGTCGACATCGCCGGTGCGACGGGGTGTGTGTTGGCCGAGCAGGTTTTCGCGCCCGAAGACGTGCCTCCGTTCGCGAACAGCGCCGTCGATGGCTACGCCGTCGTTGCTGGCGATCTCGCATCGGGTGAGTGTGAGCTTCCCGTAATCGGCGAGGTCGCCGCGGGGGCCGTCGCTGACACTGCGTTGCACCCGGGTGCGGCAATTCGGATCATGACCGGTGCACCGATGCCCGACGGCGCCGACGCGGTGATCATGGTCGAGAATACGGTTCGCCTCGATGACGGTCGCCGCGTTCGCATCACAGCCACCGCGACACCCGGACAGGCCATTCGTCGTGCGGGCGACGACATTGTCGCCGGCAGCTCGGTGTTCGGCGTAGGCACGCTCATCCGCCCGGCCGTGGCTGGTGTGCTTGCCAGTGTCAATGCACGCACGGTGGCGGTGGTGCCACGCGCCCGTGTGGCCGTGTTGTCCACCGGTGACGAGTTGATCGACGACGGCTCTCCCCTCGCGCCCGGCCAGATTCGCGAAAGCAATAAGACGATGTTGGTGGGCCTCGTCGATGACGCCGGTGCGATCGCCGTTGATTTCGGCATCGTGCGTGACGACGAAGCTGCGCTCGAGGCCACGTTGCGCAGCGCCGCCGAGACCTGCGACGCCATCGTCACCAGCGGTGGTGTGAGCATGGGCGACTACGACGTGGTCAAAGCCGTGCTTTCGCGCATCGCCGTGATGCATTGGATGCAGATCGCGATCAAGCCCGCCAAGCCGTTCGCGTTCGGTCTGCTCACGAACTCATCGGGGCGGCAGATTCCGGTGTTCGGTCTGCCGGGCAACCCGGTGTCGTCGCTCGTCAGCTTCGAGCTGCTCGCGCGTCCGGCCTTGCGAAAGATGATGGGCCATTCGGCACCATTGCTGCGCCCGAGCCTGCGCGCCGTTGCGGACTCACCGCTTCGCCGTTCCGCCGATGGCAAGGTGCACTACCAACGTGTACACGGCGCGTTTGGTATCGATGGTCGCTATCACGTCTCCGCCGGTGGGCCACAGGGCAGTCATCAACTCTCCGCCACAGCGTTGGCGAACGCGCTCGCCGAACTCCCCGATGGTGATGGCGTCTCCGCCGGCGACGACGTGACCGTGTTCCTGCTGTCGTTCTGAACACGCTTTCCTGATCGGCGCGCCTATCCTACGTAGATGGATCTCATCGATCCCTTCGGGCGAACCATTCGTGATCTACGCATCTCGGTCACCGACCGGTGCAACTTTCGCTGTACTTACTGCATGCCGGAAGAGGGCATGAAGTGGTTGCCCCGTAGCGAGGTGCTCAGCTTCGAGGAGATCCATCGCCTCGCCGGGATCTTCGTCGAGCGTTTCGAGGTCGATGGCCTGCGACTCACCGGTGGCGAACCAACGGTTCGCGCGCACATGCCCGTACTGGTGCGCAAGCTCGCCGACCTGCGCGTGCCCGCATCATCTGCATCGCCGGTTGCTGGCCGCAAGCCCGACCTGTCGCTTACCACCAACGGGGCCACGTTCCGCCTTGTTGCACACGAACTACGCGACGCTGGTCTCGATCGCGTCAACATCAGCCTCGACACACTGCAGGCCGAACGGTTCCTCGAGATGACGCGTCGCGATGAACTCGTGCGCGTGCTCGATGGCATCGAGGCCGCCAAGGAAGCGGGCTTTTCGCCGGTGAAGATCAACGCAGTGGTCGAGCGCGGCGTCAACGACGACGAAATCGTCGCGCTGGCAACCTTCGGACGCGAGCGCAATGTCGAGGTGCGCTTCATCGAGTTCATGCCGCTCGACGCCAGCGGTCACTGGATGAACGACAAAGTCGTCAGCCAAGACGAGATCGTGGCAGCCATCGACGCCGTGTATCCGCTCGAGCAGGTGTCCGCGCGCGGTGCCGCGCCGGCTGACCGTTGGCGCTACCTCGACGGTGCCGGGATGATCGGCGTCATCCCCACGGTCACCAAGCCGTTCTGCGGCGATTGCGATCGTGTTCGACTCACGGCCGATGGTCAGTTCCGCACCTGTTTGTTCGCCACCACCGAATTCGACCTGTTGAAGCTCATGCGCGCCGGTGCATCTGACGATGACATTGCTGTGGAAATCCAACGCGCTGTCGGCACCAAGTGGGCGGGTCACCAGATCAACCAGGTCAACTTCATTCGACCCACGCGCTCGATGAGCCAGATCGGCGGCTGAGCCGGGTGAGCAGCGCGTCTCGTCGCGTCGGCCAGTGTGGGGTCGTTCTGGTGTTGGCCGCAGGAGCCATGTCGGCTTCGGCCATCGGCCCCTTGACCGACATTCCCGGTCCGGCCACGGCGTTGGCCCCGGCGCAACGCATCCGTACCGGCCTTGGTGGCTGTTCGATGTTCCCCGTCGACAACGCGTGGAACAGCCCCGTCGACACGGCACCGCTACGTGCCCGCTCGGCGCAGACCATTGCTAAGATCCAAGCGATCGGTGGCGACTTCCTGCACGCCGACTTCGGCGAGAACCCCACATACGGCATTCCGTTCGTGGTGGTGCCGCCAACGCAACCCTTGGTGCCCATCACCTACACCGTTGCGGGCGATGAGAGCGATCCCGGACCCTTCCCGGTGCCGCTCGATGCGCCGGTGGAAAGTGGCAGCGATCGTCACGTGTTGGTGCTGCAGCAGGGCACCTGCCGGCTCTACGAGTTGTATGCCGCGGCGCGATCCGGCGGGGGATGGGCGGCGTACTCGGGAGCGATGTTCGACCTCAACTCGAATGCGTTACGCCCCTTGGGCTGGACCAGCGCTGATGCCGCCGGCCTGCCGATCCTGCCCGGCCTGGTGCGCTACGACGAGGTCGCGTCGGGCGCGATCAACCATGCGATCCGGGTCACCTTTGCATCGACACAGCGCGCCTACATTCTGCCCGCCACGCATGTTGCCTCATCGGACACGAATATCGATCTGCCGCCGATGGGACTGCGGCTGCGACTCAAGGCGGGCTTCGATATCAGCGGCCTCACCGGGCAGGCGCGGGTGATCGCCACAGCGTTCAAGAAATACGGCATGATCGTGGCGGACAACGGCAGCAACTGGTTTTTCTCCGGAGCTCCCGATCCCGGGTGGAACGACAACGACCTCAACCGGCTCAAAGCCATCCCGGGCACCGCGTTCGAAGTGGTCGACACCGGGCCCACGCGGCCGTGAGCAGTGCATGCCCGGCCGAGCGGCGGTGGAGTCACTACGATTCATTGTCACATGTCTGATCTGTCGTTCACCCATCTCGACCCACTCGGTCGTGCCCGCATGGTCGATGTCACCCCGAAAGAACCCACGCACCGACGTGCCGTGGCGCGCTGTGTCGTGAAGATGCGCCCCGAGACCACAGCAGCCATTGCCAACCGCGAGGTCAACAAGGGCGACGTGCTCGCCGTGGCGCGCATCGCCGGAATCCAGGCCGCCAAGCGCACCTCAGACATGATCCCGCTGTGCCATCCGCTGCTCATCGGTTCGGTCTACATCAACTTCGAAATCGGCGACGATCAGATCGTGATCGAGGCCCAGGTCGACACCATCGATCGCACCGGCGTCGAGATGGAGGCCTTGCATGCCTGCTCGGTTGCGGCGCTCACGGTGTACGACATGTGCAAGTCCGCCGACAAGGCAATGGTGATCGGCGAACTGGCATTGTGGGAAAAAACGGGTGGACGGTCGGGCACGTATCGCCGTACCGACCACGTTGTGGCCATCGAAACGCCCGTAGTAGAATCGTCATGAAGTTACGGATGTGTTACTATTCTCCCCAATGGAACCAGCCCGACGCTCATTTCTCATGCTGATTCATCATTCTGACCAACCAGTCACGAACTCTCTCCCAACCGAAGGTGAACAGTGACGCAGATCGTCATTCTCGCTGTCGCTGCCGCGTGGGCCGCGGTGCTTCTGCCACCGCTGTTGCGTAACCGCACCGAGAACCGCCCCGGTACCTCGGTCTCTGATTTCAACCGGCAACTCTCGAGCCTGCAGCGCTCGGTGCCCACCCGTGGCATGGCGCCGATGCGCTCAATGGCGCGCCCACTCACCCAGTCGCCGCTGGCTCGTCCTGCAGCAGGTGGGCGACCCGGGCAGATGCACCGCACCCAGGCGCATCACGCCACCCACAACCGTGAGCAGATGAACACCGCGTCACTGCAGCGTCGCACGCATGGCGAGCCCACCGCTGTGCGCTCGGGCGAGCACAACCACCGCCAAGCGCACCTCAATCGCGTCGTCACCGGCCGTGCCGAACTGCGTCGCCGTCGGTCGAACATTCTGTTCATGCTGGTGCTGTCCACCTGCGCCTCGCTGTTCTTGGCTGCCACTACGCATGCGAACGCGATGATGTATCTGTTTGCGCTGTCCTTCCTGGCGTTATGTGGTTACTGCTACAAGCTTGTGCAGATCAAGCAGAACGAACAACAGGGCCAATTCGCCGACAATTCTTGGTTTCGCGCCGCCTGAATGCGCCGCTAGGCTCTCAACTCGTTCCACGGGGCTGTAGCTCAGTTGGCAGAGCGCTTCGTTCGCAATGAAGAGGTCAGGGGTTCAATTCCCCTCAGCTCCACCCGTAGACGTGCAACGAACCGGCGATCTCTCCGAGGTCGCCGGTTCGTTGCATCTCACACATGATTTTCGAGCGTGCGGTCCGAAGTGCGCTTGTGCAATCGCGGCGCGCCCGTCGTCGGTGGTGGTGGTGAGACGGTGTATGCGTCACGTACTTCTTCGGTATCTCGCAGGTGGATGCCTCGTGCTCGTCTCGGCCTGTAGCGCCGCAGGGTCAACGTCGCGGTCATCTTCGACCTTGCCGCTGACGGCCGCCGCTACATCGCTGCCCAACATCACAACAGCCACATCGATCGCCCAATCACCAGCATCGGCGAAACTGACGCCGCGAACCTGCGACACATCGGATCGGTTGGCACCCACCGACTGTTACTGGCTCGAGGTGCCCGAGCGCCGCGATATCGAAGGGGCGCGCACCATTCGGCTTTGGGTCGCGGTGGTCCATGGAGCGGGGGCAGCGGCTGACGCCCTCCCATCGATCTATCTCAGCGGTGGACCCGGCTACGCAGCGTCGACCCCGTTCGTCTCTGGCGACGTCACCATTGTCGGCAAACCGACTGATGTTGTGGTTTTCGACCAACGCGGCATCGGTCGGAGCGAACCACATTTGGATTGTCCCGAACTCCGTATTCCGCTGAATGCGACGCACCCGTGGGCCGACCGGCTCGCCCAGGCGAAAGTTGCCGCGGGACAATGTCGCGCCCGACTTGTCGCGCAGGGCATCGATCTGAACGGTTATGACACGGTGGAGAGCGCCGCCGATGTGGTGGCGCTGCGCAAGGCGCTGCGCTATGCGCGGTGGACTGTCACCGGTCTCAGCTACGAGGGCCGATTGGCACGCGAGGTGTATCGACAGGACCCCGCAGGTGTTGCTTCGCTCGTGCTGGACAGCGCGATGACCACCGCACCAGGCGGACCGGCGAGCCTTGTCCAACGAGGCGACGATGCGATTCGTCGGCTCGCCGCCGCTTGTGCGGCGGTGCCGAGTTGCGTCGCTGCGAACGGTGACCTAGCTGCGAATCTCGCCACGGCCGCGACGCAACTCGATGCCTACCCCCATCAGGTCGCGGCCACTGACACTGCGGCAGCGGTCACCATCTCCGGTGCGGATCTGTACTCCGGCGCCTTTCAGGCGATGCAACGAACCGACCTCATTCCGCTGCTTCCGGGACTTGCTGCGTCGCTGGCGAAGGGCGATGACTCGAGCTTGGCCGCAATCGCGACGCAACTCGTTGACCCGCCCGCAGCGGATCCTCGCGACGAATTTGCGAAAGGTGCTAACGAGGTCTTCTGGTGCGCTGATGAAGCAAGCGCATTCACCGATGCCGACCGCCAGATTCTGGCCGACCCGGGCAGGTGGGCGAACGTAGTGCTGACCTGGGGGTGGGCGTTCTGCGACATTTGGGCGGTCGATCCGGTTGCCGGTGGTCAACTGTCGCCGGTGTCGGGCTCTGTGCCGGCGCTGGCCGTGAACGGCACGCTCGACCCAGCGACTCCACGGTCGTTTGCCGACGAGATCCGCACGCGGTTCCCTTCCGCCGTCACGCTGCAATACCCTGGCGGGGGGCATGGAGTGTTGTTCATGAACGCTTGCGCTACGTCAATTGCGTAGGCCTTCTACTCCGACCGACAGAACAGCTCGACGCCTCATGCGTCGCAGCGATACCTCAGCCATTCGCGTCCGGCTGATCAAGCCAGCGCATTCTCGGATCAAGGGGTTCGCTGCGGGAGTCGAACGGTGGTGGGCACTACAGTGTTACAAATGCCTCACCGTGCACGAATCGTTGTTCTCCTCGGTCTGGCGGGGGCCGTGATTGGGGCGTGCTCCAGCACGAATGCGACCAGTATGCCCACAGGCGGGACGACCCCAGCGGCCCCCGCCGTCAGCAGCGCGCCCGCCGCCTCGGCAGCGCCCACCATCACAGACGCGTCCACGACGTCAACAGTGGCCGACCGACCAATCCAGGCCGGTGCGACGAGGATGCATTTCGAGATCGGGCCCATCGATATCTTGCCGGGCCAGAACAACATCGACTTCACGAAAGGCAAGATCCCCAAGCCGACCGTCGATGGCTGGATCGTGCGCATTGCCCCGAACCTTCGGCTGGCCGATGGGTCCGTTCCGGGCGTCGACGTGATCCATCTCCACCACGGCGTGTGGCTGAACGCCTCTGCGGGCGATTCCACCTCCGCTCTACCGGAACGGTTCTTCGCCGCCGGTGAGGAAAAGACGACAATGGCGCTGCCGGTCGGGTACGGATACCACTACAACGCCACCGACAAGTGGACGTTGAATTACATGATCCACAATCTGTGGCCCGATCCCAAGCAGGTGTGGGTCACCTACGACATCGACTTCATTCCGGCTGATAGCCCGTCCGCGACCGGCATCCAGCCAGCTCGCCCTGTCTGGACCGACGTGCAGAACGGCA
This sequence comes from Actinomycetota bacterium, assembly GCA_043753895.1. GTDB lineage: Bacteria > Actinomycetota > Acidimicrobiia > Acidimicrobiales > Ilumatobacteraceae > WLMZ01. The sequence goes on along the minus strand of JAYUWK010000052.1, from coordinate 107,532 downwards.
GCATCTATCCAGTCTTCGATGTGATCAAAGGTTCAGGCCAGAACGGGGTCTACACCTATCCCGACGATGCAGCCTCGCCCTATGGCGCTGCGCCCGCGAAGAACCTGTGGACGGTCGATCGTGACGGCATCCTGCTCGCTACGGCGGGCCATCTGCACCCCGGTGGTCTGCACACCGATCTCTGGCTGCAACGTGCAGGCGCCACCGCGCTCACCGGACACGCAAAGGTCGGTGTTACCGACACGGCGCACGTGTTTGAGTCGCTCGCCCACTACTGGGAGCCGGCTGGAGCGGTGTCGTGGGATGTTGCGATGAGCGCCACGCCCGACAATTGGCGGGTCGCAGTCCACAAGGGTGACGTGCTCTCCACGACGGCCACGTACGACAGCGCCAAGGCGTCGTGGTACGAATCGATGGGCATCATGATCGTGTGGATGGCCGACGCACCAGCTGCCAAGGACACCCCGGCGGCCGATCCATTCACCACCGCAGTCGATGTCGAGGGCCAACTCACCCACGGGCATCTCGCCGAGAACGACAACCACGGCGGTGGGGTAGATCCCACCTACGCCGACGCCTCGAAGTTGGCATCGCAGCCAGCATCGAACCCGATTCCGATTGCCGACTTCATCTACGGCCAGGGCGACATGCTCCGAGGCGATGCCATCCCCACGGTTGCCCCCGGCGGAACGATCACCTTCGACAACAAAGACGCCCCGTTGGCCAACGGCGAATGGCATACGATCACCGCGTGCAAGGCACCGTGCAATGCAGCGACCGGCATCGCCTATCCGCTGGCCGATGCCGACATTTCCTTCGACTCCGGGCAATTGGGCGCCGCCGGCCCACCCACTGTCGGGCGCGTCACGTGGAGCACGCCGACCGATCTCCCCGCAGGCACCTATACCTACTTCTGTCGCATTCATCCGGTGATGCGCGGTGCGTTCAGGATTGCGACGACGTCGCCATGACGCGCGTTCGGATGAATGGGAGTTGAGCGCATGACGATTCTCGACAAGCTCGATATGTCGCAACGGCTCGATCGCGATCAGTACACCACCAAGCTCGAGCGCGAGCAGCGCCGTCTCCTGCAGTTGCGACTGCATCTGGGCGGGCACATGGGCACGGGACAGGTGGGCCCCGGTTTGCTGGTCGTCTTCGAGGGCCCCGATGCGTCGGGCAAGGGTGGCGCCATCAAGGTGGTGGTCGGGCATCTCGACCCCCGCCACTACAAGGTGCTCAATTGCGGCGTGCCCACAGCCGCCGAGAAGCGGCACCATTTCCTGTGGCGTTTCTACCCTGATATCCCGGGCCTCGGCGGCATGTCGGTCTTCGACCGCAGCTGGTACGGCAGGGTGCTGGTGGAACGCATCGAAGGCTACGCGACCGACGCCGAATGGCGACGCGGGTACAAGGCCATTGTCGACTTCGAACGCTCGCTGGTCCTCGAAGGCGTGATCCTGGTGAAGTTCTGGATGCAGATCAGCGACGAGGAACAAGCCCGCCGGTTCCAGGCGAGAGCCACCGATCCACTGAAGCGATGGAAGCTCACCCCCGAGGATTGGCGCAATCGCGACCGCAACGCCGAGTATGCCGCAGCGGCCGAGGACATGTTTGCGCGAACGCACCACCCGCACGGGCCGTGGGACGTGATTGCAGCCGAGCAGAAGCGGTTCGGACGCGTTGCGGTGTTGGAGACACTGAACAATCGCATCGAGCACGGTATGCGGCGAGCGGGGTTCCCGGTGCCACACATCGACGAGTTGATCGACGACACCGACTCTTGAACGAGGTCCCGGATCACCCCCGGGGCGCCGCGGGGAACGCGGCACGAAAGCAGGCGCTGCTCGACAGTCGCCGCACCAGCGTGCCAGCTATCGAGTACCCACCGTCTTTACCTATCAGTGCTCGACGCGACGATCTGCTCGCCGCGATCCGCGATCACCAAGTGGTCATCGTCGCCGGCGAGACCGGGTCGGGCAAGAGCACGCAACTACCCAAGCTCTGTCTGGAACTGGGACGTGGTATCGCCGGTCTCATCGGTCATACCCAGCCCCGTCGGGTTGCGGCGCGCACCATTGCCGAGCGCGTTGCAGAGGAACTGGGCACCGAGCTGGGCGCACTGGTTGGCTACACCGTGCGCTTCACCGATCGCGTCAGTGACGCGACATTGGTCAAGGTGATGACCGACGGCATACTGCTCGCTGAGATCCAACACGACCGGATGCTGTCGCGTTACGACACATTGATTATCGACGAGGCACACGAACGGAGCCTGAACGTCGACTTCCTCCTCGGCTACGTGAAGCAGTTGCTGCCGCGCCGCCCCGACCTGAAGTTGATCGTCACGTCGGCCACGATCGACACGGCGCGTTTTTCCGAGCACTTCGGTGACGCACCCGTCATCGAAGTCACCGGACGTACCTTTCCGGTGGAGCTGCGTTACCGACCCTTCGGGGCGTCAGCGAACGCAGAGCTCGACGACGATCGCGATCAGGTGCAGGCCGTGTGCGATGCCGTCGACGAACTCCGCCACGAGGGACCCGGCGACGTACTGGTGTTCCTCAGCGGCGAACGCGAAATTCACGACACCGCCGACGCGCTGCGTCGCCTCGAATGGCCCAACACCGAGGTGCTCCCGCTGTATGCGCGACTGTCGGCGCCCGAGCAGCACCGCATCTTCCAACCCCACACCGGCCTGCGCGTAATCCTGTCGACCAACGTTGCCGAGACATCGCTCACCGTGCCAGGCGTGCGCTACGTGATCGATGCAGGTGCCGTGCGGATGTCGCGCTACAGCCATCGTCTCAAGGTGCAGCGGCTGCCCATCGAAGCGATCTCGCAGGCTTCGGCGAACCAGCGTGCCGGTCGATGTGGCCGTGTGGCCGCTGGTATCTGCGTCCGGCTGTACGCGGAGGACGAGTTCGACTCGCGACCAGAGTTCACCGAACCCGAGATCTTGCGCACGAATTTGGCGTCGGTGATCCTGCAGATGACGGCGCTCGGACTCGGCGATGTCGATACATTTCCATTCCTCGATTCACCCGACGGTCGAGCTGTGCGCGACGGCGTGGCCCTGCTCGAGGAGTTGGGGGCGCTCACACCTGGACAGCCGAACGATCAACGCCGGCTCACGCCGCTCGGGCGCCGACTGGCGCGCTTGCCGCTCGACCCGCGATTTGCGCGAATGGTTCTCGAGGCCGATCGCCACGGCTGTGTCCGTGAGGTCATGGTGATCGCGTCGGCGCTGTCGATTCAGGATCCGCGCGAACGTCCTCTTGCGGGACGTCAGGCGGCCGACGAGGCGCATGCCCGCTTCGTGGTCGAGGGGTCCGACTTCCTGGGCATCGTCGCGCTGTGGGAATACCTGCGCGAAAAGCAGCGGGCATTGTCGACGAGTCAGTTCCGCAAGCTCTGCCGAAATGAGTACCTGAACTACCTGCGTGTGCGCGAGTGGCAGGACCTGTTCAGCCAGCTGCGCCAGATCACCGGATCGTTGGGGGTGCGCCCCGGCACGGAACGCGGCCATCCCGACCGGGTGCATCAGTCACTGCTCGCCGGACTGTTGTCGCACCTCGGCACGCGTGACGGAGAACGCCGCGAGTTCAAAGGCGCGCATGGTTCGAAGTTCGCAGTCGTCCCCGGCTCGGTACTCGCCAAGAAGCCACCACAGTGGCTGATGGTCGCCGAGTTGGTGGAGACCAATCGGCTGTGGGGCCGTATCGGTGCCAGCGTGCAACCGGCGTGGGCCGAGCAACTCGGCGGCCACCTCGTCAAGCGCTCCTACGGCGACCCGACGTGGGACTCACGCGGAGCGCGTGCCGTCACCGTCGAGAAGGCCACTCTGTACGGTCTTCCCATCGTGACCGGAAGGCGCGTTGGCTATGACCGCGTCGATGCCAGGGTTGCTCGCGAGTTGTTCATTCGTCACGCGTTGATGGAGGGCGACTGGGTTACCCCTCACGCATTCGCCGCACAGAACCGGGAGTTCCTCGAACAGGTGCGCGCGTTGGGCGATCGCGCTCGACGCGTCGATCTCGTGGACGATGCAGTGTTGTTCGGCTTCTACGATGCGCGCGTGGGGGCCGAGGTGGTCTCGGGGCGCCTCTTCGATCGATGGTGGAAGAACGAGCGCTGCACCAGCCCGACACTGCTCGACCTCACCGCGACGAATCTCGACATCAACGCGTTCAGCGACGGCGATGGAGCACCGATCGGAGCGCGCGAGTTTCCCGTCGCTTGGCATCAAGACGATGTGGTGATGCCGGTCACCTATCGGTTCGACCCGGGTGACGATCGCGACGGCGTCACCGTGCACGTCCCGCTCGGCGTACTGAACCGCGTGCGCAGCGACGGATTCGATTGGCAGGTACCCGGGTTCCGCGACGACCTGGTGACCGCGCTGGTGTGGACGCTACCGAAGTCGATCCGGCGGAGTCTGGTGCCGGTAGCCGAGAGCGCCCGACGAGCCAACCGCCGCCTGACAGCAAGCGACGCCGCGATCTGCGACGCACTCGCCGATGCGATCAGCGAAATTGCGGACGAGCGGGTGGACTCGTTGGCGTTCGACATCTCCCGCGTGCCTGCACATCTGCGCATCACCTTCTCCATCGAGGCCGACGATGGCCAGTGTCTCGCTCTCGGTAAAGACCTCGACGCGCTCCGCAAGCGACTCAGTGGTCGGGCGCGCATTGCAATCGCTGCAACAGCGCCCGGCATGGAACGCAGCGACATCGTCGACTGGGATATCGGCACGCTGACCCCGATGATCGAGAACTCGCGAGAGGGCCATCTCGTGCGCGGGTATCCGGCGCTCGTCGACGATGGCGACAGCGTGTCGCTGCGGGTGTTCACCAACCCTCAGATTCAAGCGCGGGTGATGCGCTCGGGCATTCGACGGCTGCTGTTGTTGACGGTTCCGATTTCGCGCAAGTCGATCGGACGCGACATCAGCAATGACGCGTTGTTGGCCATCGGCCGCGACCCGTCGGCGACGCTGGGCAATCTGGTCGATGACTGCATCATCGCTGCAGCTGATCGCGTGATCGCCGATCACGGTTCAGCTATCTGGGACGAAGCCGGCTTCCGTAGCGTGCAGCAGACGGCGCGATCGATTCTTGCGAACACGGCGACCGCAGCGTTGGGACGGGTCGGCGAGATCTACGTTGTCGCGGCACAATTGGAGGCAGTCGCAACACGTTTGGTCGCCGCGAATCTGACACCAGCACTCGCCGACGTGCGCGCTCAGGTCGGCCGATTGGTGCGCCCGGGATTCGTCACCGCAACAGGTACGGCACGCCTCGACGATGTGTTGCGTTACCTGCGTGGTGCCAGGCATCGCCTCGATAAATTGCCCGGAGATGTCGCCAGGGACAGCGACCGGATGGTCATCGCGTTGCAGTTGGAACGGCGCTATACCAACCTACTCGGCCGACTCGAGCCGAGCCAGATGACGAGTGACGTCATCGAGTTGGGGTGGATGCTCGAAGAACTGCGCATCAGTCTGTTCGCGCAGGTGTTGGGCACCGCACAACCGGTGAGTCCGCAGCGCATCACCCGCGAGCTCACGCGCCTGGAGCGGATGCTGTAGCGCGCCGACTCAGGCGAGCGCTGCGGCGAGGTCGGCCCAGAGGTCGGCCACGTCTTCGATACCCACGCTCATGCGCAGCAGCCCTGGATGCACGTGGGCGTCTCCGGGGTACTTCTGGCGGCGTTCGATCGTGGTTTCGACCCCGCCCAAACTTGTTGCCGGGACGATGATCTGCACCCGGTCGCAGACTGCGTCTGCTGCTGCCGCGCCGCCGCGCACCACGAACGAGACCATCGCCCCCAGGCCTGGATAACGGACGTCTTCGATGGCTGGGTGTGCGCGTAGATGGGCGACGAGCAGCGCTGCGTTGTGCTGTGATGCCTCGAGTCGCAACGGCATGGTGCGCAGGCCGCGCAGGGCGAGAAACGCCTCGAGCGCGCCCGGCGTCGCTCCCTGAAATGTACGCGCCTTGCGGAGCCGTCCGAGGAGGTCGTCGTCGCCAGTAACACACAGGCCGATGAGCAGATCGCTGTGACCACCGATGAACTTGGTGCCGCTGTGAATGACAATGGCCGCGCCGTGTTCGAGTGGTCGCTGCAGCAACGGCGTTGCGAACGTCGAGTCCACCACCAAGCGCGCTCCGGTGGATGCGGCGATATGGCCGATGGCTTCGAGATCGGCGACATCGAGCGTCGGGTTGGTAGGGGTCTCGACCCACAACACATCGGCACCCTGTGCTGCGTCAGCGACGGCACGCGTGTCGGTGACGTCGACTGGCCGCAACTGCAGATGACCCTGCATCTCGTACTCGCTGAGCAGGGCGCGGACGCCCATGTAGCTCACCGAGGGCACGACGACCAGTTTGGGGGACAACGCGTAGATGGCTGCCGCAGCCGCGGCCATCCCACTCGAGAAGGCCACGGCCCGTCCGCCCTCGAGTTCACCGATGACCGTCTCGAGTGCAGTCCATGTCTCGGTGCCCTGGTCGCGCGAGTAGTCGCCGCTCGCACGAAAGTTCGAGGCAAGCACGATGGGTTGATTGAGTGGTGCGCCGACCCCGGTTGGCCGGCCCGCAGTGACCGCAATGGTGCGCGGTGAGAGGGCATGCGGGGCATGGGTGTGCACAGGAAGCTGGGGAGTGGTCACGGTGCATACTCTCAGAGAAGCCATGGTGTGCGAACGGTCCGCCGTGCGCTCGCTGCTCTACAATTCGGTCACGCTCTTGGCTGTTCGAGAGCGAAGGGTCGTCCCGAGGAGTAACTGTGAAGCGCTACGACGTGCTCGTGATCGGTGGGGGTATTGCCGGGGTATCGATCGGCTACGAACTCGCTGCCGACCGCTTTGTGGGTCTGGTCGAGATGGAGAGCACGCTCGCGTTCCACACCACAGGTCGTTCGGCGGCGACGTTCCTCGAGAGCTACGGCGGCCGCGTCATCCGATTGCTCACCACGGCGAGCCGCGCGTTCATGGAGAATCCACCAGAGGAGTTCGTTCGACCATTGCTCTCGCCGATGCCGCTGTTGTGGATCGGGCCGCATGGAACCGCTGAGGAACTGCGCTCGATGCGAGACGAGGTGATCGAGTTCGTTCCCGGTGTAAGTCTTCTGTCACCTGCCGAAGCTGCCGCGTATTCGCCGGTGGTTCGCCAGGAATGGCTCGAGCTGGCGATGCTCGAACCAGGTGCCAGCGAGATCGATGTGGCCGCAGTGCACGCGGGCTTCGCCGCAGGACTTCGCAACCGCGGCGGCGAGATATCCACGTCGTCGCCCGTGGCCCAGCTCGACTACGTGAACAGTGCCTGGCACGCCACTCTTCGTTCGGGGGAGGTCATCGAGGCGCCTATCGTGGTCAATGCCGCTGGAGCATGGTGCGACGAGCTCGCGCTGGTTGCGGGCGTCGAACCCGTTGGCATTCATCCGCTGCGGAGAACCGTGTTCATGGTGTCTGCTCCCGAGCACGCAGCGAACAGTGTGAGCGCTCTTCCGCTGGTGGCCGACGTTCGCGGTACGTTCTACGTCAAGCCCGAGGGCGAGCAATATCTGTGCTCGCCAGCCGACGAGACGCCATCGGTGCCCTGCGATGCGCGTGCGGAAGAGATCGACATTGCGCAGGCGATCGAGTACATCAACGAGGCAACCACCCTCGATGTCCGCCACGTTCGTTCGTCGTGGGCGGGCCTGCGCAGCTTCGTCGGTGACCGTTCGCCCGTCGTCGGCTTCGATGATCATGCCAATGGATTCTTCTGGTTCGTGGGCCAAGGCGGTTACGGCATCCAGATCTCTCCCGCGCTCGCGCGGGTGGGTGCCGCGCTCATCCGAGATGGCGAGATTCCCGCCGAGCTCCGCGAACGAGGTCTCGAAGCCGAGCACCTCTCGCGCGGTCGGCTCGCCGGCATCAGCGGGCTCACGGGCCACTGATCATGCTCACTGCCGCTGGTGGCGATCCTCTAGAGCGCCTCGGTGTGTTCGCTGCGGGGCTTACGTGGGACGTGATTCCCGGCGACGTTCGCCGACGTGCGCAGGTTGCTCTGCGTGACACCATCGGAACGATCTTGGGTGGGGCAGGCACTCGCGCGGCTCAGCTCGCTGTACAGGCAGCCTCGGCCCATGGCGGTCGCTCGCGGATCATCGGTTCGGCCGGCACGTCGTCACTCCCTCTCGCGGCCTTCGCGACCGCCGTCTCGGCGAGCGCGCTCGACTTCGACGACGGGCACTATCTGGGTGGGGCCATCCATCCCGGATCCGTGATCATCTCGTCGCTGCTCACCGCAGCCGCCGACTTGGAAGCCGGTTCGGGCGACGGCACCGCAGAGCTCCTCGCCGCGCAGGTCGTCGGCTACGAGATAGCGCTCCGTGCAGCGCATCTTCTCTGGCCGAGCCACGAAGGTGCTGACTATCACTGCACGGGCACAGCGGCAACGCTCGGTGCGGCAGCGGCGGTCACCAAGCTGCGCGGTGGCGATGTCGAAGAGATCGGTCGTTCCATCGCCATTGCCTGGGCGCACGCGCCGATGTCGACGTTCCAGTTGCCGATGGTGAAGGAGAGCATCGGTTGGTCGGCTGCGACGGCGTGCTTCGCGGCCGAGCTCGCCGCTGTGGGTTTCATGGGCGGGCGCGCAACAGCTGATGCCGACATCGTGGCGATCCTGCCGCCAACACCGTTTCATCGGCCTGGAGCGATGGACGATCCGTTCGTTGCGAGCCTCGGCTCGGTCTTCGAGACCGCAAACACGTACTGCAAACCGTACGCAGCGTGCCGCTACACGCACACGGCTGCGCGGGCCCTGCGGGACATGATCGTCGAGAATGCCCTCACCGGTGACGACATCGTTTCGATCGATGTCTACACACATCGACACGCGCTGTTCCTTCACGATCAGCGGCCACTCACACTCGAGCACGGTCAGTACAGCTTCCCGTTCGTGCTGTCGGCGATCGTCTGCGAGGGGGCGGCAGGTCATGTCGAGATCAGCGACGAGGCCCTGACCGATCCGCAGCGTCTGTCTCAGGCCGCCAAGGTAAGGGTGCACCACGGTCCGGAATTCGATGCGCTCTACCCACACCACTACGCGACGAGGGTGGCGCTACGAACCCGACGTGGGGACACCATCGAGGCAACCCGCTTGCTGGCGCCGGGCGACAATGACGACCCGATGAGTGCCGAAGAACTGAGCGCGAAGTTCATCGCCCTCGCGTCGCCCGCACTTGGAAATAGTGCCGCACAGCTCGCTCGCGAGCTCGAGGAAACAGAGCTCGTGGACCTTCACACGATGTTGACGTTGCTGGAGCGGAGCTCTAGTGGTGTTCGCTCGGGGACTCGGGCATCACCGGAACGCTGATGAGCTCATAGGTGGGATTCACGATCGTGCGGGCACCGTGCTGCTGGCTGGCCACGCCCGCAACCGACATGATGGTTCCGGTACGTACGCCACCGAGCGAGCGCCGTCCGAGGAACGCAACAGTGATGCTGGCAGTCTCGTCGGTGAGTGTGCATTCGAGGGTCGGAGCGTTTCCCCACGGCTGCACGCGAATAGCGGTGATGCGACCAGCCACCATCGTGGGTTGACGGAGCTCGACGTCGCTGATCTTGATCCGGTTGGTCGGCAGCTCGGTGGCATCGAACGCGGGGGCGGGCCGATGCTTCTTCGACGGCTCCTTACCATGACCATTCGTGGCTGCCTTACCGGCGTCCGCGAGTACCAGGTCGGCCTCGGCTGCGCTGGAGACCCAGCTGCCGAGGTGATAAGGCACGACCGTCACGTTGCAGTGTGGCAACGCGGACAGTGCCTGAGTGATCGAGTTCGACGAGCGGTCGTGCAGCAGGCGATGCCATACTTTGGTGTACTCGCGGCGGGGGATGAGCACGCTTACCTCGGTCTGGTTGTCCCTGGTGAGAGACGCTGCAAACTCCAGCGCTGCGCGTGGCACGCGTCGGTCGGGACATTCGATGATGTCGAGCGGGAAGCGGTTGAAGCCCAGCTTCTGCCACGCCTCGGTGAGGATGTCGGTCTTCCACGGATCGAGATCGAAGTGAACGGCGCGTAGTTCGTCGGGGAAGAGCGTCTTTGCGTATTGCATGGCCCGTGCCGTGGCAACATCGAGCTGGTCGACGAGCACCACGACCTCGTGTCGTCGTAGGGCAGGTGTCTCGGCCGCGGTCTTGGCATCTTCTTGCAGCTCGAGATCTTCGGTAACATAGGCCTTATTGAGCCGCACCAGGCCGAACACCATGATGGGTACGAGGACCAAGATGACCCAGGCACCCTCTTTGAACTTCACCGTGGTGACGATTGCGAGCACGATGAGCGAGAGCATGGCGCCGATGCCATTGATGACCAGTCCTGATCTCCAACCGTGCTCCTTGAGGCGGATGTGATGCTTGGCCATGCCTGCCTGCGACAGCGTGAAGCTGGTGAACACCCCGATCGCATAGAGCGGGATGAGCCGGCTCACCTCGCCGCCTGTGGCGAGCAGTGTGACGATCGCGGCGCTCGCCAAGAAGATGATGCCATTCGAGAACACCAGCCGATGGCCGCGAATCATGAACTGCCGCGGCATGAAATTGTCGCCCGCGTGGAACGAGGCCAGTCGGGGGAAGTCGGCGAAGCTGGTATTCGCTGCGAGCACGAGGATCAGCATCGTGCCCGTCTGCAGCAGATAGAAGAGCGCGCGGCCGACGCCACTACGGCCGTAGACGAAGTCGCCCACCTGTGAAATGACGGTGGGTGTGCCGCCTTGATAAGGCATGGCGTGGGTGTGTGCGGCCAAGATCGACAGCCCGAGGAACATGATCCCCAAGAGAGTGCCCATGATGACGAGCGTGCTTCGAGCGTTCTTCCACGCCGGTTCGCGGAAGGCGGGCACGCCGTTGGAGATGGCCTCCACACCCGTCACAGCAGCGCCTCCCGAGCCAAATGCCTTCAGCACGATGAAGACCGTGGCGCCCATCAGCAAGCCGCTGCCCGTGTGCGACCCCATGTCCTCCATACCCTTGATGTTGGTGGGTCCTTGGGGGAGCGACGAGAAGATCAGCTTGTAGCCGCCCACCGTCAATAGCACCATCATGTTCACGATGAAGAAGTACGTCGGCGCAGCGAAGAGCTTGCCCGATTCCTTGGTGCCACGCAGGTTGCCATAGGCAATGAGAACGACGAAGCCGATTGCGACCCAGTGTTTGAACGGGGCGATGGGTGTGATCGCCGAAGCGAGTGCGTCGCTGCCGGCTGCCACTGAGACGGCAACCGTGAGCACGTAGTCGGTGAGCAGTGCCACGCCGGCAACCTGCGCAGGCATCAGGCCGAAATTGTCGCGGGTCACAATGTACGCGCCGCCCGCCGATGGATAGGCCTTGATGGTCTGACGGTACGAGAGAATGAGGAACCCCAACACCACGAGCAGCGCAATGGTCACGGGCGTGACGAGGGTGAATGCGGCCAGACCGATGTAGGGCACGAGCACGCGCAGGATTTCCTCCGTGGCATATGCGCACGAGGACAGGTTGTCCGACGCGAACACCGCAAGCGCGGTGGGCTTGCCGAGTCGCTCGTGCATGAGTTGCTCGGAATGCAGCGGCGGGCCGAGCACTGCATTCTTGAGCCGGTAGCTGAGTGGCTCGGGAATCTGCACGTGCGGTGAGCGAGAAGCGGGAGACGGAACCGGTGTGACCGGCTCGCGTGGGACGGATTGGGTCGGGGAGATGTCCTTCTCGGAGAGCACCAGTTCAGTGAACTCTTCGGGCTCGGTGTGAACCGTCAAGACCGCGCATAGAGCGGGCCGTTCGGCGTCAAGAACGCGCTAAGAGCGCTCCCACGAGGCACACTGAGACGATGAGTCGGGGCGTTCTGCGCATTTACCTCGGTGCGGCACCGGGTGTCGGTAAGACCGTGGCGATGCTCGACGAGGGCTGGCGACGGTCGCAGCGTGGCGCCGACGTGGTCATCGGATTCGTGGAGACTCATGGGCGCGATAACACTCAGTCTCGGATTCGCGATCTGCCAGCAATTCCGAGACGTGACATCGGCGCTGGAATCGAATCGGTCGAGGAGATGGATCTCGATGCGATCCTCGCCCGATCGCCCGAGGTCGTTCTCATCGACGAAATCGCGCATACCAACTCGCCAGGTAGCAGACACGCGAAGCGCTGGCAGGACATCGAGGAACTGCTCGACGCCGGCTGTGATGTCATCTCGACGGTGAACGTGCAACACCTCGAGTCGCTGAAGGACGTGATCGAGAAGATCACTGGTCACGTCGAAACCGACACGGTGCCCGACGCAGTTATCCGCGCGGCCGACCAGATCGAACTCGTCGACATGAGCCCTGAGGCGTTGCGTCGGCGGCTCGCTCACGGCAACATCTTTCCCGCGGATCAACTCAATGCCACGATGGCGCACGAGTTTCGCCCGGGGAACCTAGGCGCACTGCGTGAGCTGGCGCTGCTGTGGGTCGCCGACCGGGTCGAGGAACGACTGCAGACATACCTCGTCGCGCAGGGCATCACCGACTCGTGGGAGACGCGCGAGCGGGTGGTCGTTGCGCTCACCGGTGCAGCGGGCGGCGAACACCTCATTCGTCGCGCGGCCCGAATTGCCGGCCGCTTGCAGGCCGACCTCATCGGTGTGCACGTTAGTTCCACCAGTGCCTCTGCGGGCCCGGCACTCGATCGACAGAGAAACCTGCTGGGCGAGCTGGGTGGGCGCTACCGCGAGGTGGTCGCTGACGATGTTGCCCTCGCGCTTGCTGGTTTCGCCAAGGCCGAAAAGGCAACACAACTCGTGCTCGGCGCGAGCGCGCGGTCTCGCAGCAGTCAGGCGATGCGCGGGTCGGTGACGAACTCGTTGCTTCGTCACATCGGTCAGATCGACGTACACATCATTGCGCCCGACGCACCGACGGGCCCATCGTGGTCGGCCCTTCCGCGCGTGGTTCGCATCACTCCGCTGCCGAGGCGTCGTCGAGTCGCCGCGTGGTTGATGTGCCTCATCGGTTTACCTGTGATGACCCTCGCACTCACGCAAATCCGTCGGCATGTCGGTCTCGGGTCCGAACTGCTGCTGAGCCTCGGTCTGGTCGTGGTGATCGCTGCGCTCGGAGGGCTTGAAACCGGACTTGTCGCCTCGATTCTCGCCTTTCTCCTCATCAACTGGTTCTTCGTGCCGCCGTACCACACCCTCACGGTCAACGAATCGAGCAACATCGTGATGTTGTCGGTGTTCGTTACGGTGTCGGTCGTCGTGAGCGTGCTCGTGAACAGATCCGCAGCGCGTGACCGTGAGGCGCTGCGCGCGCGGGCAGAAGCCGGTGCGCTTGCGCGTAGCGCCGGCACCCTTGTTGGCGCGGTCGACCCTCTGCCCGAACTGGTCGATCAACTTCGGGTCACGTTTGCGTTGGAAAGCGCCGCTGTCATCGAGCGAGTCGGCGATACGTGGGCGGTGACCACGAGTGTGGGCGAGCCGACTCCCACACAGCCTGGCGACGGCACGTCGCTCGCCCTCGACCCGAACGGTGATGTGCAACTCGTGCTTATCGGCGGTGCGTTGGGTATCGAGGATCAGGCCATCCTGCGTGCCTTCGCCGACCAACTCGCATTGGCGCTCGAAGCACGGCGTCTTCGTGCCGATGCCGAGACCGTTGCCAGCCTGGCCCAGGCCGGTGCACTGCGCACGGCACTGCTCCAGGCCGTTTCGCACGACCTCCGCACGCCGCTGGCATCGATCAAGGCTTCGGTGAGCGGGCTCCTCCAGCATGATGTGTTGTTCTCCGAGGATGATCGCGAGAGCCTGCTGCTCAACATCGACAGTGCCGCCGACCGCCTCGATCGTTTGGTCGTCAACCTGCTCGACATGAGCCGTCTGCAGGCAGGAGCAGTCGTGATCGCAAAGCGCGCGGTGGCCCTCGAGGAGGTTGTCGCGGCTGCGCTCACGGGCACGGCATCGGCCGGCGGCCGGGTCACGATCGATGTGCCCGAGAGCCTTCCGTTGGTGGTGGCCGATCCGGCGCTGCTCGAGCGCGCCATCGCCAACATCGTGTCCAATGCACTTGCCTGGTCGCCGGCAGCAGCGATCGTCCGCATTGAGGCGGCCCAGGTGCAGGGTCGGGTGAACCTGCGTATCATCGACCGTGGCCCGGGCATCCCAATCGACGCGCGTGAACGCATCTTCGAACCCTTCCAGCGACTCGGTGATCGCTCTAACGACGCCGGTGTCGGGCTTGGTCTCGCCATCGCTCGAGGCTTCATTGCCTCGATGGGCGCGACGCTCGAGATCGACGACACGCCCGGCTGTGGCGTCACATTGTGTATCGGGCTCGCCGTGTCCGACGATCAACCTCTGGTGCCCTCGTGACCAGTCCGTCACTTGCGCGCATCCTGGTGGTCGACGACGAGCCCCAGATCCGCAGCGCGCTCGATGTGAACCTGCGCGCCCGGGGCTACGCAGTCGATTTGGCCGACAGCGGTGAGCAGGCGTTGCACCTTGCCGCTGCCCATCATCCGGATTTGGTTCTGCTCGACCTCGGTCTTCCGGGTATCGATGGCATCGACGTCGTGCGCGGGCTTCGCGGATGGACCGCTGTACCGATCATCATCTTGTCCGTGCGCGAGGCCGAGGCCGACAAGGTCGCTGCGCTCGATGCTGGTGCCGACGACTATGTCACCAAGCCGTTCGGGATGAACGAACTGCTTGCGCGGCTGAGAGCCACGTTGCGCAGGCACCAACCCGGGCCTGAGCAGGCAACCATCCGGACCGACGACTTCGTGGTCGACCTCGTCGCGAAACGAGTAGTGAGAGGGGACAGCGACGTTCATCTCACGCCCACCGAGTGGGCGATCGTGGAACACCTCGTGCGAAACCACGGTCGCCTGGTGACGCAGCGCCAACTCCTCCAGCAGGTATGGGGGCCGCAATACGAGTTCGAAACGAACTACCTGCGGGTACATCTCGCTGCGGTGCGCAAGAAGCTCGAACCGGTTCCCGGCCAGCCGCGCTATTTCATCACGGAACCAGGCATGGGCTATCGCTTCGAGTACTGAACGGCTTCCGACTGCCGCGATTTACCCAATTCTGCATGGCCCTGCCGGGTCGCCGCTGTCGTCAAGGCCCTAGAGTTGGTGCCCTGCGGGCGGCAGTAGATCGAGGTCATCCACATGGCGGGCACAACCAGAACGAGCACAGCGCCTGGGGTGTGCGCGCGGAACGCCACCCGTGCGGCGTTGGTGCTCGCGTTCGTGCTCCTCGCCGGAGCCTGTGGCGCCTCGAGCGCCGGCCCCACCGCTGAGGTCGGGTCGACGACGACGACGATGAGCCTCACCGCACCCGGATCCACCGACTCGACGCCGACTGGGTCGAATGCCTCTGCTCCCGTCGCCTCGGTACCGATCAACGTGTATTCGCACACCGCAGCTGGCGACATGAGCCCAGCGGTCGCTCGCGCACGGGCGCTGGTCTACGTGCCGAGCAACGACAACGGCTCGGTGACAGTGATCGATCAACAGACGATGAAGGTGATCGACCACTATTCGGTCGGCAAGCTGATGCAGCATGTCGTGCCGGGCTGGGATCTCACCACCCTGTACGCGACGGCCAGCGACTCGAACAAGCTGGTACCGATCAATCCAGTCACAGGCAAGCCGGGTAAGGCCATCCCAGTGCAGGCGCCGTACAACCTGTACTTCACGCCTGATGGCAAGAAGGCGGTCGTCATGGCCGAACGCCTCGAACGCATTGATTTCTACGATCGACTCACGTGGAAGCTCGTGCAATCCGTCCGCGTCCCGTGCAAAGGCGTGAACCACGCGGACTGGTCACCCGACGGTTCGTGGTTCGTGGCAACCTGCGAGTTCTCCGGCGACATCATCAAGGTCGACACCAACACGGGCGCAATCCTGAACGTGCTTGCGCTTCCAGCGGGCGCGATGCCCCAGGACCTGCGCTTGGCCCCCGACGGTACCAAGTTCTACGTGGCTGACATGATCGGCGCTGGTGTGTGGATTCTCGACGCTCAAGGCACAAAGGTGATCGGCTCGATCAAGACTGGCGTCGGTGCTCACGGTATCTATCCGAGCCGTGATGCCACCCGCTTGTATGTGACCAATCGCGGCCGCCTTGCGGGCGACGTCAGCCGGAAATCGCAGCCCGGCGACGGTTCGGTGAGTGTGATCGATCCAGCGACTGACACCGTGGTGGCCACTTGGACAATACCGGGTGGCGGATCGCCGGACATGGGTGGCGTCTCGGCCGATGGCACCCGATTTTGGGTGTCGGGTCGTTATGACGACGTGGTGTACGTCTTCGATACCGCGACTGGGTTGCTGTTAGAGCAGATACCGGTGCCGTCGGGGCCGCACGGCCTGGCGGTCTTCCCGCAACCTGGCCGCTACTCGCTGGGTCACACGGGGAACTTCCGATGACCGCCCGCTCGACTCCAATCATCGGCCGTCGCGCCTTTGTGATGGGCGGGGTTGCGCTGGTAGGTCTTGCGGCGGTGAGCAGTTGCAGCAATTCCAAGAGCGCATCAAACAGTGCCGGTTCGTTGCCTTCATCGGTCGCAACAGCCACCACACCAATTCTTGTTGCAGGTGCAAGTACTACTGCGGCGCCAACCTCGGTTGCCGCAGTTCCTGGAGCACCGTCAACGTATGTGAATCACGGCAGCGCAACGGCCAACAACGTCGCAATCACCTTCCATCTCGGAGGCAATCCGGCTCTGGTCACCGAACTGCTCGATCTGATGAAGGCAAGGCATTTCACCGCCACGCTGTTTGCGATCGGTTCATGGATCACTGCGCATCCCACGATCGGTCACCGAGCCGTCGCCGACGGCCATGAACTCGGCAACCACACGCTCAACCACACCGATATGTTGACGCTCACTCGGTCACAGGTGTACGACGAGATCGCTGGAGGTGCACAGGCATTGGTGCCTTTCATCGGCTCCATCGGCAAATGGTTCCGGCCCTCCGGCACCGACGTGCCGAGTCAGACCATCCTCGACGAAGCCGGTCGCGCGGGGTACGCCGTGTCGTTGGGTTACGACGTGGATTCGCGCGATTTCAAAGAGCCCGGCTCGGCGGCAGTGATCGCCAAGGTGAATGCCGAGGTCCATGCAGGCGCCATCGTGAGCATGCATTTCGGTCATCGCGACACCATCAAGGCACTGCCGGCGATTCTCGATCACCTTGCTGCGAACAACCTCGCCCAGGTAACGGTCACGGGCTTGCTGGGCTGAGCCGGCGCAGGCAACTCAGTACACCGAGCACTCACGCGGAATCGTCATGAGCGCGAGCGGGTTCACCGCTCTTCCCCCGCCGGGATGCCACTCGAAGTGGAGGTGGTAGTTGCCCGGCCCGGCATTGCCCGTGTCGCCGACCGCGCCGATGATCTGGCCTTTGGTCACCTGTGACCCCGTGGTGAGGCCAGCCGCAAAGGCAGAGAGGTGGGCGTAGACGGAGTAGCTACCGTTCGGCGCAGTGAGCGCCCACAGGTTGCCGGACAGGCTCGCACCGGCACCAGAACTTCCGTCGAAAACCTGCAGCGTCAGGGTGCCGTCGGTGGCGGCATAGACATCCTGGCCCAGCGTGGCGAGTATGTCGACGCCCTCGTGCGTGCGCCCACCCGAGCGGGGATCGCCGAAGTTGTCGAGAATGTCGCACCGTGGAGTGGGCTGCATCGGAAAGATCGGCGAGTCTGTGAGACGAAGACGCTGTGCCGGAATGAGGGCATCAGCAGGGGTATCCAACGGCACGACTGCGGGCATTGAGGCCCTGTTCGCACCCGCCCTGACGCGGTCGGCGGCAGTGGCGTCGGTGTGCGCGCTGGACCATCCGGCGACCAGCACACTCACAAGGGCAATCGAGATGATGATGCGCGTGGGAGAATTACTCGGTGTCATGTTGTGGGCTCCATGGCTCGACGACATTGATCCCATCCGCCGCTCGGCAGTCTACTGAGCGCCTTCGTGGCGATGCATCGCGTCAGTCGCGCAGCGCCGTCGCGAATGCGTCGGCACCTCGCTCGCGAAATGCTGCATTGACGCGTTGGCGTTCGAGCACCTGCGCCAACGAGGGTGCTGACTGTGTGATGGGATGCTCAGCGAAGAAGGCCTGCACGTCGGCAACCACGTGTGGGGTATTCAACAAATTGACCGAGTCGATCATACGAATGATCGAAGGTTCGGGAAAGCGACTGCAAGCGGTTTCCCATTTCTTGCGCACGATGGTCCACGCGGCAGCACCGTGCTCGCGGTTGGCGATGCAGCGAGACAGCAGATAGGGGGCGTTCTGGGAACGCACCTCATCGCTGAACGCGAATTCGCATGCCCGCGTCACCAGCTCGACGCTGTTGAACTCGGCGAGCGCATAGAGGTTGCGAAGCTGCTCCTGTGGTGTCGACGCGATGCGGAAATTGTGCACGAATCGCTCGAAATCGTGAACATCACCGGTGGACGCGACCACGGTGATAGCGGCCGCCCGCAACTCGGGTTCCAGGATCGATTGGTCGCCTTCGAGCAACGTTCGGCAACGCTGCTGCACCGCGACGTCGCCTCCCAACACAGCAGTGGTGCTGATTAACAGTCCTCGGAGTTTCGATTGCAGCCCGTCATCGCTGGTTCCGCCAGACCACCCCAGTGACGCCAGCGCGGGTGAGACCAACGCTGCCACGCGGGCTTGGAATGTGGGCCACGTCTCGGAATCGACGATGCGACTGAGCCGGCGAAGTGAAGCAACGATCGCCTGCCACACGGCGAGTTCCTGCTCGGCCTGGAAACCTTCGAGGAACATCAGCAGCTGCTCCGGTGAGAGTCGACCGGCGAGGCACGCAGCACTGGCGTCGTCGACAAGGTTGTATCGCTCGACGGTGCTCAGGCTCGCCACTACGTCAGGGCTCAGCCGGTTGCGCAAGGTGTCGTCGTAGGCCACCCGGATGAAGCCGTGCCCTCCTGCGTTCACCACGATGGGATCGCTGGTGACGCCGACCGGCATTCGGCATTCGGCGCCATCGAGCAGGACCATGTGCTCGGCGTCACCGACGCGCACGGCAACAGGGGTGATGAAGAGGGTCGAATCGCTGAGGTCGGGATTGAAGCTGAATCGTTGCTGGCGCAGGATGAGTTCGTCTACCTCGAGCCGAGCGGACACCAGCGGGAACCCTGCCTGCCAGATCCAACTGTCCATCAATGTGCGGACGGGTTCGTTGCCGCCATCGCTGGTGGTGACCGCCTCGATGCTGTCCCAGAGATCGTTCGTGTCGGTGCTGGCGTAGGAATGTTTGTGGAGGTAGTGGTTCACACCCCGGCGGAAACGTTCGTCTCCGAGGTACTGCTGGAGCATGCGCAATAGCGCCCCACCCTTTTGATACGTCAATACGTCGAACATCGCGCTGCATTCCGCCGGAGCGCGGACATCGAACTCGACCGTACGCGTGGTCTCCAGCGAATCCACTTCGAACGCGTCCGTGCGTTCGAGACTGAACGCAGTCCAACGCCTCCAACTTGGTCGGAAGACCTCGACGGCCATGGCCCCCATGAACGTGGCGAAGGCCTCGTTGAGCCAGATGCCGTTCCACCAACGCATCGTGACCAGATCGCCGAACCACATGTGCGCGAGTTCGTGGCCGACCACGTCGGCGACCGCCTGACGCTCCATCTGTGTGCTCGTTGCCGTGTCGATCAAGAGCAAGGACTCGCGGTACGTGATGCAGCCCAGATTCTCCATGGCGCCGGCCGCAAAGTCGGGCAGCGCGATCATGTCGATCTTGGTGCCGGGATAGGGGATGCCGTAGTAGCCCTCGAACCATTTCAGTGCCGAGGCGCCGGCGTCGAGCGCGAACTGTGTGAGGTGACCTTTGCCGGGCACGTGCACGATACGCAGTGCCGTACCGAGGACATCGACTGGTGCCGTGGCCTCGAGTCGGCCGACGATGAACGCGACGAGATACGTGCTCATCGGAATCGTGTCGGCGAAGGTGACCACCCAGCGGCCGTCAGAGCGTTGCTGCCGCGCGATCTCGGGGCCGTTGGAGATGGCCAACAGAGCATCGTCGGCCACGAGTGTGACTCCAAACGTGGCCTTGAAGTCGGGTTCGTCGAAACACGGAAAGGCCCGACGACAGTCGGTGGCCTGCATCTGCGAGCATGCGATCACGTGCTCGGCGCCATCGGCGTCGCGGTAGGTGCTGCGGTAGAAGCCACGAAGTTGGTCATTGAGCACGCCACGGAAGGTGATCTCGATGATTGCTGGGCCGGGTGTCATCGGCGCATCGATGAACAGGCGCTCCGAGGCCACATCGAGCGAGAAATTCACGTTGGTTCCGTCGACGACCACGGTGGTGACGTCGAGTTCGATCGCGTTGACGACGATCTGGGAACAGGCCTCGGTGACATCGACCGTGATGGCGACGTGGCCACCGAAACGGGCATCGCCGAGTTCGGGTTCGAGGCGCAGGGCGTAGTGTTCGGGGACCACGCAGCGTGGGAGACGATACGGGTCCAGATCCACGTGAAGCACGCTACTCGGCCGCTAGCGTCAGGTGCCGTGCCATCGACTGAACCAGACACCGCCGAGTTCGATGTCGTCGGCATCGGCAATGCCTTGGTCGATGTGATCGCGCATGCCGACGATTCGTTCATCCACCGCGAGTCGCTGGTGAAGGGGTCGATGACGCTGATCGAGACCGAACGCGCCGTCTCCCTCTACCGTGCGCTCGGCTCGGCGGTCGAGATGAGCGGCGGCTCCGCGGCCAACACCATGTGCGGTGTGGCGTCGTTTGGCGGCACGGCGGCCTACATCGGCAAGGTCAGCAACGACGAACTCGGTCAGGTTTTCGGCCACGACCTGCGCGCTGTTGGGGTCGCTTTCCGACCCGGAGCGCCGGAAGTCGAGACCCCCACGGGTCGCTGCATCATCGTGGTCACCCCCGACGCGCAGCGCACGATGAACACCTACCTCGGGGTGTCGTCCATGCTGTGCCCACCCGACATCGACATGCCCACGGTCGCTGCCGGGCGGGTGCTGTACATGGAGGGCTATCTCTTCGATCGTCAGGAAGCCAAGGAAGCCTTCCGTCACGCCTCGCGTGTTGCCCACGAACACGGCCGAATGGTGTCGCTCACGCTGAGCGACTCATTCTGTGTCGATCGTCATCGCGACGATTTTCGGGCGCTTGTCACCGACGAGGTCGACATTCTTTTCGGGAACGAAGATGAATTACTGTCCCTCTATCAGGTCGACTCCTTCGACGATGCCGTTGCCGCCGTGCGCACTGATTGTGCTCTCGCTGCGATCACACGCGGCCCGCAGGGCTCTGTCATCATCACCGCCGACGATGTCCTGGTCATCGCTGCCGAACCGGTGGAACTCGTGCTCGACACCACCGGTGCAGGCGACCTCTTCGCGTCGGGCTTCCTCTACGGGTACACCCGGGGCATGGATCTCGCGGAATGCGGCCGACTCGGATCCATTGCCGCTGCTGAGGTGATCTCCCACGTCGGTCCACGACCATTGGTCGAGCTGCGAAAGCTAGCCTGATGGGCGACGATGATGTTGCCGAACGGGCGCGACTGTGGCTCGAAGCAGAACCCGATGCCGATGTTCGTGCCGAGCTCGCCGACCTGATCGACGCATCGGGCCCCGAACTCGCAGCGCGGTTCCGCGGCCGGCTGCAATTCGGCACGGCCGGGTTGCGCGGCGCCATGGGCGCAGGGCCGTTGAGGATGAACCGCCTCGTGGTGCGTCAGGCTGCCGCGGGGCTCGCGCGCTATGTACTCGATACGTGGCCAGACGCCGGCGATCGCGGCATCATCATCGGCTACGACGCGCGCCACAAGAGCCACGACTTCGCGCTGGATACCGCCCGTGTCGTGGCGGCGTCCGGCATCCGCGCCTTCGTCCTTCCGTCGGCGCTTCCTACGCCGGTGCTTGCGTGGAACATCATCGAGTACAACGCCATCGCCGGCGTGATGGTCACCGCGAGCCACAACCCGGCTGCCGATAACGGGTACAAGGTCTATCTCGGAGATGGTGCGCAGATCGTGCCACCCCACGACACCGGCATTGCGGCGTGCATCGATACGTTCGATCCCTGTGCGGTACCACTTGCCGATGCTGACGATCCTCTGATCGAGCACCTCGATACCTCGGCGGCGTCGAATTTCGTGCAGTCGGTGCCGGCTGTCCGGTTGCGTCCTGAGGTTCGCGGCGTCGCTGTTGCCTACACTGCGATGCACGGTGTCGGCGGGGCCACGTTGCTCGAGGCCTTCGCTGCGTCGGCTTTGCCGGCACCTTTTGTCGTCGACGCGCAGCAACAGCCCGATCCCGACTTTCCCACGGTGGCGTTCCCCAATCCCGAGGAACCCGGTGCGATGGACCTGCTTCTCGATCGGGCAAGCGAATCACACGCACTGCTGGCCTTGGCCAACGATCCCGACGCCGATCGATTGGGCGCGGCCATCCCTAGGGCCGACGGAGGGTGGCGTCGGCTCACCGGCGACGAACTCGGTTGGCTGCTCGCCGATCACATCCTCGGGCACACTGCTGGCGACGATCGCCTCGTTGTCACCACGCTCGTCTCGTCGTCGCTGCTCAGTCGTATGGCGGCAGACCATGGCGTGCACTTCAAGGAGACCTTCACCGGCTTCAAGTGGATTGGCCGCACGGTGCTCGATCATCCTGAGCTTCGGTTCGTGTTCGGCTACGAGCAGGCGCTCGGATATCTCGTGACTCAACAGCCGATGGACAAAGATGGCATCACCGCAGCGGTGCTGATGGCCGAGGTCGCGGCGCTCGCTGCATCCGATGGTGTGTCGCTGCAGGATCGCCTCGATGCATTGGCCGCTCGATATGGCCATCACGTCACCGCCGAGCAGTCGGTGCGGCTCGATCCCGTCGTCGCTGCAGAACGTGTCGCTGCGCTGCGCGACGCACCACCCGCCGAGGTCGGCGGGCTGCCCGTCACCGGTGTGGAATGGTTCGATGAAGCAGGCTTGTTGCGCGTCTGGCTCGGAGACATTCGGTTGCAGGTACGCCCTAGCGGTACCGAGCCGAAGGTCAAGCTCTACGGCGAGGCAATCGGCCGGGACCCCGCGCTGTATCTTGGCGCGCTTGCAGCGCTGCTGTAGGTCCTCGCCTGTCCCTACGTCGGTGGTGGCGTCGGTGGTGGCGCGAGCGCTATGCGGCGCCGAATTGGCGATCGCCGGCGTCGCCCAGGCCCGGCACGATGTAGGCATGCTCGTTGAGGCGCTCGTCGATCGAGGCGGTGAAGATCTCGGTGTCGAGACCCTCGTGCTCGATCGCGGCGATGCCCTCGGGAGCGGCCAGCGCGCACACCACGATGATGGGCGTGTTCGCGCCGCGCGCGATCAGGAGCCGGCACGCGAGCGCGAGTGATCCGCCGGTGGCGAGCATGGGGTCAAGCACGAAGCACGTGCGTCCCACCAACGATTCGGGCAGCTTGTTCACATACGGCTTGGGCTGAAAGGTTTCCTCGTCCCGCGAGATGCCCACAAACCCGATGTCGGCTCCGGGCATGAGTGTCTGTGCGGACTGCAGGAAGCCGAGCCCGGCGCGCAGGATCGGCACGATCACCGGTTCGCTGGTGAGCGCCCGACCAGTGGTCATTTGGATGGGGGTCTGCACCGAGATCTCGGTGGTGGCCAACGAGTGGGTCGCCTCGGCGAGCAGCAGGGTGCCGATGCGCTCGAGTTCCTGGCGAAAGATCGTGTTGGGGGTGGATTCGTCGCGAATGCGGGTGAGCGCTGCAGCGATGAGCGGGTGTTCGACGACGTGAACCTGAACGGACATAGCTGTCATTCTGGCACGCTGCTGCTGTTGCGCAGCAGTGCGTAGCGAGGCTTCACCAATCCATTGATGATGCTGAGCCGTTTGGGGAACGGAGCGAAGGCACTCTTCATCGCGTTGATGGTGAGCCATTCGAAATCATCGAGACCCCAACCGAACGCGTCGGCGAGTTGGGTCATTTCTTTGGTCATCGAGGTGTCGCTCATCAGTCGGTTATCGGTGTTCACCGTGACGCGAAAGCGCAGACGTCGCAACATGCCGATGGGATGCTCGGCGATCGATGCGCACACGCCGGTGCCCACGTTCGACGTAGGGCACAGCTCGAGTGGGATGCGCCGGTCGCGCACGTAGGCAGCAAGTCGTCCGAGCGTCTCGTCGCCCGGGGTTCCGGTGATGTCGTCGACGATGCGCACGCCGTGGCCGAGCCGTTCTGCGCCGCACCACTGCACGGCCTCCCAGATCGACGGCAGCCCGAACGCCTCGCCGGCATGGATGGTGGCGTGGAAGTTCGAGCGCTGCACGAATTGAAACGCATCGAGGTGACGCGTTGGTGGGTAACCGGCTTCGGCCCCCGCAATGTCGAAACCGACCACACCCTGATCGCGCCAGCGCACTGCAAGCTCGGCGATCTCCAGCGAGCGTGCCGCAGTACGCATCGCGCAGCAGATGAGGTAGATGGTGAGGTCGGTGCCCGCGGAGCCTCGATCGAAACCGGCGAGTACCGCATGCACGACCTCGTCGAGTGTGAGCCCGGCCTCGGTGTTGAGCTCGGGTGCGAAGCGCACTTCGGCATACACCACCCCGTCGGCGGCAAGATCGACAGCGCACTCGTAGGCCACGCGCTCGATGGCGTCGCGGTGCTGCATCACGCCAACGGTGTGCGCGAACGTCTCGAGGTACAACACCAGATCGTTGCGCTTCGCGCCGCGATTGAACCAGCTCGACAGCTCGGTGACATCGTGGGTCGGCAGGTTGCGATAGCCGTACTCATCGGCCAGTTCGATGACGGTCTGCGGCCGTAGCCCGCCATCGAGATGATCGTGCAACAGTGCTTTGGGTGCCTGGCGGAGGAGTTCGTGGTTCACGCCGGGACCCGATCGAGTCGACGCAACGGCAATTCAGGCGAACGCTGCAGCCAGTTCCATGCCGGGTAGTCGGCAGCCGCAGAGATGCAGTGCAGCGAGAACGCGTGACGGCTCTTCGCCGAACGGTTTACGTCGCTCCAATGAGGGAGCAGTCCGTGCAGTACGACCATCGTTCCGGCCGCAACTTCGAGGGGCACCAGCTCGCTGGGCGAGGGGAGCGGGGTGGGGTCGAGTTGGTCGAACAGCGTGTCGCCTTCGTTGTCCGAACCCGCACGCTTGAAGACCTTACGCAACGAGGTGCGGTGCCCACCGGGGGCAGCCCACAGACAACCGTTTTCCAGCGTGGCATCCTCGATCGCGAACCAGAACCCGGTGACCGTTATCGGATCGGTGTACAGGAACGTGGCGTCTTGATGGCAACCGACCTCGCCTCCGATATGGGGCTGCTTGAAGATGTACATGCTCTGCAGTGCGAGCGCATCGCGCAGGCCGATATCGGCTGCGACGCTGGCGAGTTCGGGGGTATAGCTGAACGATTCGAACACGGGATCGAGGTCGTGCATCGCGTGGCCGATCTTGTTGATCGACAACGACTTGTCCTGCTGGAGTTGGCCGTCGGTGCCAAATGCCGCTTCCTCGAAGAAGCACCACATGCCCGTGGCGGAATCGAGAAACTCGCCATTGCTGACGCGGTCCTGTTCGTTGGTGGTGAACACCGAGCGGCGCTCGCTCGGCTGGAACGCGTCGACCATCGCAACGGCGCGCTGGCGCAGTGCGGCGCAGGAATCGGCGCTGGCAAAGCCGGGCAGCACCAGGAAACCGTCGTGGTGGTACGACTCGATCTGGACATCGGAGAGAACACTTGGCATGGCTCCACCGTAGCCTTTCTCCCCATGAATCTCTCCGAGTCCGAACAGCTTCCCGAGCCCGACGCGCTCACAGTGCTCGGCAGCACCGTGCGTCACGCCATCGACCATGTCGAGGTGTTCCCCGCGCCGGCGAACGTGAGCTCGGTTCGTTTCACCACCGACGAACTATCGAGCGTGTGCCCGGTAACTCAGCAGCCCGATCTGTCGCATGTGGTCATCGAATACACCCCCGATCGCTACTGCATCGAGAGCAAGAGTTTGAAGCTCTATCTGTGGAGCTTTCGTGACCGCGCTGTGTTTGCCGAGGCGCTCGCCGCCGAGATCGCAGGTGAGGTGATGCTCACCGCGCAGCCCCAACGGGTGAAGGTGACCCTCACCCAACGGCCGCGTGGTGGCATCGAAGTGCAAGCGATCAGCGAACTCGGGCGCTGAACGGCCCAATTACTGATGAGCTAGTGACTCTCGCCGGGTCGATACGGGCGGCCCGCGTAGACGGGCGGGCGTAGGTGTTGGCTGGCCGTGGCGAGCACGAGCAACGTGACCAGATACGGGGTGGCCTGTGTAAGCGAGTTCGGCACCTTGTCGACTGTCAGATAGGTCACCAGGAACAGCACGCCGAATGCAGCAGCCATGATCCCCGGAACCAGTCGCTTGCGGTAGATCGAGATCACCATGACGAGCGCGGCGACGAAGCTGATGAACAAGAACAGCGCCGGAATGCTGTCGTCGCGGCGCAACTTCAGAGCGTCGGAGAAACCGAACAACATCGCGCCGCCCAACACACCCGACGGTCGCCAGTTGCCGAAGATCATCGTGGCCAAGCCGATGTAGCCGCGACCGGCAGTCTGGCCCTGCCTGTATGCCGAGAACGACACCACTGACAGATACGCGCCTCCTAAACCGGCGAAGGCTCCGCTGATGACCACGCCCACGTATCGCACCCGGGTGACCTTCACGCCCAGGCTCTCAGCCGCGAACGGCGCCTCACCCGATGAACGCAGGCGGAGACCGAAACGGGTTCGCCAGAGCACCCACGCCGTGAGCGGCACCATGCAGAGCGCCACGAGCGTGGCCCACGACATGCCGTATGCAAAGCCACGCAGAATGCCAGCGAAGTCGCTGATCACGAACCAATGCTTGTTTTCGATCCAGCCGAGCATGTCGGGTGACTTCCAGCCGAACAACTTGCCGCCTGCCAAGAACGGAACATCGAAGGTGGGGATGGCCGACTTGCGTGGCGGCGACTGACTGATGCCACCACCCTTTTTTCCCACGAAGACGAGTTCGCTCATGTAGCGCATGCCGCCTGCGGCGAGCAGGTTCAGGGCAACACCGGAGATCACGTGATCCACGTTAAATCGCACGGTGGCAACGGCATGGATGAGACCACCAATTGCGCCGCCGCCCACGCCCATAAGCAGGCCGATCCACGGCCCGAATTGCCAAGCACCATACGCTCCGAACCACGTGCCGAAGATCATCATGCCTTCGATACCGATGTTCACGATGCCGACCCGCTCTGACCACAGGCCCGCGAGACCGGCCAGAAGGATGGGAACGGTGAGGCGCAAGGTGGTGCCCATCGTTCCCGAGGAGGTGAGGTCATCGGCGCCGGTGATGAGCCGGGTGATCGAGAGGAGGACCAATAGCAACGTACCCGCTGTGACGAGACGCAGTCCATGTTGGCTGTTGATGACTGCGAACACGTTGGGGCGAGCTGCAGGGGAGGTCTCGGAAGCAAGTTCGGTGGTGTTCATGCCAAGGCTCCGACCGGCTTGGCCGCCTGGAGGGCCAACGACGTTCGGGCCGCTGTTCGGCGGTTCATCCAACGGGTCACGGCCTCGTTCACGATCACGACGGTGAGCACGATGATCGCCTTGATCACGTCGACGATCGAGCTGGGCACATGTTGGATCTGCAGCACGCCGGCGGTTGCGTCGAGGAAGCCATACAACGCTGCGGCCGCAACAATGCCGAGCGGATGATTGCGGCCGAGCAGAGCGACGGCGATACCCGCAAAGCCGAGGCCGTCGGGCACGCCCTGGCCGTAGGCATGAATGTCGCCGAGTACCGACGGCATCGCCACCAGGCCCGCGACAGCACCGGAGATGATCAGCGCAGAGAAAATCATGCGGTTACTACTGATGCCGGCGGTGCGGGCGGCCACCGCGTTCATACCCGAGGCGCGGAGCCGAAATCCGAAGCGGCTCTTGAACACAACGATCCAGTACACCAACACCACGACAAGGGCGATGATGAACATGCTCGACAGGCGACCCTTGGCCAGGTCGGGCATCCATGCGCTGCGCGGCAGGATCTTGGTCTTCACGTTGAGGTCGCTCTTGGAATTGTCGCGAAAGAACGAGTCGAACAGCCACTGGATCACCGACAGCGCCACATAGTTGAGCATGATCGTGGCGATCACTTCGTTGACGCCCCGCTTCACCTTGAGTAGCGCAGCGATACCGGCCCAGAAGGCGCCGGCGGCCATCGCCACCACGAGGATGAACGTCACGTGCAGTGGGGCCGGCAGGCTGACCTCGGCACCCACAACAGCGGCGACGAGCGCCGCAAACAGGTACTGACCCTCGACGCCGATGTTGAACAGGTTCATCTTGAAGCCGATGGCCACCGCCACGGCGGACAGCATCAGCGGCGTGGCGCGTTGCAGAGCCTCGAGCATCTTGTCCGCCTGAAAGCCTGTCTCGATCATCTTGCGATACGCGGCGATGGGGTCCTTGCCGGTGAGCTTGAGCATGATGCCCGAGATCACCAGTGCGAGCAGAACTGCGGCGATGGAGCTGGCCGTGGTGATGAGGCCGTTCTTGGAGTTGTGCAGCTTGGGTGTCATCAGCCTCGATAGTCCGCGACCGACGCCATCGGCAACGGGGATGCGTGTCTCTTTGACCATCACGCCACCTCTTGCCTTCCGCCGGTCATATAGGTACCCAACATCTTCGGCGTGGCCTTAGCGGGGTCGAGGGTTGCGGTGATCTTGCCGTCGTACATCACCAGAATCAGGTCCGAGAGTCCGATCAGTTCGTCGAGGTCGGCAGAGATGAGCAGCACTGCCAAGCCAGCATCGCGAGCTCGGCGCAACTCGGCCCAGATGGCCGCCTGCGCACCGATGTCAACCCCACGAGTGGGGTGGGCGGCGAGCAGGATCTTCGGGCGGTTGCTCAGCTCTCGTCCGACGAGCAGCTTCTGTTGATTGCCGCCGGACAGAGCGAAAGCTGGAACTACCTCACTGGGTGTGAGCACATCGAATCGCTCGATGATCTCGGTGCAGTCACGGTGCGCTTCGGCCGTATTGATCAGAGGGCCGCGCATGAAGCGAGCGTCGTCCTCGCGTCCGAGCAGAGTGTTCTCCCAGAGCTGCGAGGTGAGCATCAGTCCCTCACGATGGCGATCGAAAGGTATGTAGCTCACGCCCGTCTGTTTGCGTTCGCGAGTGGAGCTGTTGGTCACGTCGTGCTCGTCGATCTGCACCGTGCCCGACATGATCGGGGTGAGCCCGAGAATCGCCTCGCACAATTCGAACTGGCCATTGCCCTCGACGCCGGCGATACCGACGATCTCGCTCTCGTGCACAGTGAAGGTGATGTCGTCGAGAACATTGCGTTGCCCGGGTTTGCCGATGGTGAGCCCGGTGACCTGCAGCCGCACCGTGTTGCCGACCTCTGACTCTCGACCTGCCGGTGACGGCAGCTCGGCACCCACCATCAGCTCGCCCAGCCTTGCGCGGTCGACATCGCGCGGGAACACAGTGGTGACCGTGGTGCCGTCGCGAATGACGGTGATCTCATCGGACACGGCCAGCACTTCGTCGAGTTTGTGGGAGATGAAGATGATGGTTGCACCGTCATCGACGAGGTGGCGCAGGGTGGTGAACAGTTCGTCGACTTCCTGGGGTACCAACACCGCAGTGGGCTCGTCGAGGATGAGGATGCGCGCGCCGCGGTAGAGCACCTTCAGGATCTCGACTCGCTGACGCTGCCCAACACCCAACTGCGACACTGGGGCATCAAGGTCGACATGTGTGCCCGAGGCGGTGGCGATGGCAGCGATGCGGTCGCGTGCAACCCCTTTGGAGAGCACACCGAGATGGGTGGGCTCCGCGCCGAGGATGATGTTTTCGAGAACGGTGAAGTTGTCGGCGAGCATGAAGTGCTGGTGCACCATGCCGATGCCGGCCGCGATGGCATCGCTCGGCGACTTGAAGTGCTGCTCGACCCCGTTCACCGTGATCGTGCCGGCGTCGGGCTGATGCATGCCGTAGAGGGTGTTCATCAGGGTGGACTTGCCCGCCCCATTCTCGCCCACGATCGCGTGGATGGTGCCGCGCCGCACGGTAAGGCTCACGTCGTGATTGGCAATGACCCCAGGGAATCTCTTCTCGATGCCGTCGAGTGCGACGGCGATCTCATTGCCTTCGGTATTCATCGTCCCCCTTGTGCCGCGCCCACTGACTGTTCTATCAGATCGCGTTTACTGGATAAGAGAAAGCCCGGGACCGAAGTCCCGGGCTTTCTGCAACGCTGTTAGGACGAGTCATCGAAGACTCCGCTCACGGATCAGGAGTCTGATCAGGGAGCCGTGGGAACCTTGATGGTGCCGTCGATGATCTGCTTCTTGAAGGCCTCGAGCTTGTCCTTGACATCGTCGAGGTAGCCGCCCGAGGTCGCGTAGCCCACACCGTCGACCTTGAGGTCGAACACCTGCACGCCACCCTTGGTGTCGCCGCTCTGCACAGCCTTGGCTGTTTCGAACACGGCCACGTCGACGCGCTTGATCATCGAGGTGAGGATGTGCTTTTGCTGCTCAGGAGTGGCCAACACGTACTGGTCGGAGTCGACGCCGATGGCCCACTTGCCCGAGGCAACTGCTGCGTCGATGGTGCCTGCACCGGAACCGCCGGCTGCGGTGTAGATGACGTCGGCGCCATCGGCGTACCAGCCGTTGGCGATTTCCTTGGCCTTGTCAGGCGAGCCCCATGCAGCATTGTCGCCGGCAGCACCGAGGTACTTGACGTCGATCTTGATCTTGGGGTTCACGGCCATGGCGCCTGCGGCGTAGCCGGCCTGGAACTTCTTGATCAGGTCGATTTCCTGACCACCGATGAAACCGATATGGCCGGTCTTGCTCTTCAGTGCCGCAGCGGCACCGACGAGGAACGAACCCTGCTCCTCAGCGAACACGAGGCTCTTCACGTTCGGTGCATCGACAACTGAGTCGATGATGCCATAGGTGGTCTTCGGGTTGGCGGTAGCCACGGTCTTGAGGTCGTCACCGAACAAGAAGCCAACCGCGATGACCGGATTGTCGCCATTTTTGGTGAGGGTCTCGAGGTTTGGCTTGCGGTCCTGATCGCCAGTAGCCTCGAGTTCGTCGAGCTTGGCGCCCAACTCGGTCTTGGCTTTGTCGCCACCACGGGCTGCCGAGTCGTTGAATGTGCCGTCGCCGCGTCCGCCGGTATCGAATGCGATACCGAGGTTGAGCGGCGTGGAGCTTGTCGTGCCCCCGGTGGTGCCGCCGGTTGTGCCGGGTGTGGCGGTCTTGGAGTCGCTACCACATGCGGTAGCGAAGATGCCGACGGCGGCAAGCAATGCCACCGCAGCAAAACGGTTGTTCTTACGCAAAGTTCTCCCCTTTGAGTGTTGGTTGTGGTGTTCGATAGGTGACCCTACTCGGCCGAGACCCTAGCGAAAGTCATCTGACCGGCGGCGTCGCAGACAAACACGTAACGTAGTGACAATGCGCTGCAGTTCATGGAATCTCAGCCTTCGGACGGACCCGAAGGTACCGATGTCATGACGTCTCGTTCCCGGCCGACGCGGCGTACCTTCATGATCCGGCGATTCGGCGTGGCCGTGGCCGTTGTCGCGCTCGTCTACGCGGGTATTGCCGGTGCCGAGTCGTTGTTCGGTGGCGGCCGAAGTCGATCGATCACCGGCGTCTCCATGTCCGCGACGGCAGCTGGTTCGGACTCGCTCGGCGCCATTTCTTCGTCGACGCAGTTGCCGGCAACGAGTGGCGCGCCGACGACCATGCCCGCGACCACGGTGCCCGATGCCGGCCGGACACCTACGGCCACCGACCCGGCCCGGGTGTACATCGCCGGCGACAGCGATGCCGGCGCCTTTGCCCCCTACCTCGAACGACTCGTGGGTAAGACCGGCGTGGTCACCACCACACTCGACTACAAGGTCTCATCGGGTCTCGCGCGCCCCGATTTCTTCGATTGGCCGGCCCACTTCGCCGCGCAGACGCCCATCGTCAACCCAGACATCGTCATCGTCACCTTCGGCGGCAACGACGGCCAACCGATCCACGGCCTGAACAAGCAGGTGGATTCGCCGGAATGGCGGGCCGAATACGGCAAGCGGGTGGGCGCAGTCATGGATCTCCTCAGCGCCGATGGCCGCACGCTGATCTGGGTGGGTATCCCGAACGACAACGAGCCGGTGAACACCGCCCGCCTGAAGGTCCAGGACGAGGTGGTGCGCGATCAGCTGGCCAAACATCCCAAGGTCGTCTTCATCGACTCGTGGAACATTTTCTCCGGCCTCGATGGCGGTTATGCCGAATACGTCGTCGACCCGCGAGACGGTGTGAGCAAGGCCGTGCGCAGCACCACCGATGGTTTCCACCTCAATACCACCGGCGCCGAGATACTTGCGTTACACATCGCGGTCGCCGTGCAGGCCGACCTGCGCGACCGGGGTGCTGCGATCTGAGTCGCAAGCAAAAATCACAGTTGGTAGTGCGTATGGCCCATTCATGATTTGCCCCTTTACCACACCCTGTGGTTGTCGGTAACCTTGCGTGGTAAGGGAAGCGATGATCTATCGAGCGACGAATCTGGTCGCGAATGCTTGATGGGGAGCGAGCGCGAAACCGGCCCTGCAAATGCACTCACATAGGAGGGCTGGCATGAGGCGAATGGTTTCGAAACTGACGGTGGGTGCCGCAATGATGTGCGGTGTATTCAGCGTTGCGCTGCCGCACGTGTCGGCCGCCAGCCCGCTCACCTCCACCGACGTCGGCACGCTGTGCGCGAGCGAGCAGCACGCATGGTCCGGTAACACCTCCTTGGCTGCCGGCGAAGCGTTCTTCACGGGCGTCAATGTGGCCGCTCAAGCGGGCGCCGAGCTCACCGTCACCGCCGTTGCGGCGTCGACCGACGAAGGCTCGTCGTCGCTGGCGGTGCAGATCGGCGGCAGCGCTGCCACAAATGGTGCGGTCACCAACGGTGGAGGTGTCTCGGTCGCCAACACGGGTGCCGATGCTGTGCACGTCACCTCGGTCGACGTCATCGTGAACCGTTGCCAGCAGGTTGCGTCGGCGGCTGCCCAATCGTCACCTCAGGTTTCGGTCGAGGTCAGCCGTCCGGCATCGACCGTGCTGCCGTCCACCGGTGCAGCCTCCACCGGCCTCATCGTTGGGGCCGTGCTGCTCACCGTGTTGGGCATCGCCATGGTGGCCATCGGCCGCCGCCGCCGCCCGATCTGACACCTCGATCGGTCACTGGTCGCGGCCGCGCGACATGATGCCATCGCGTCGCTTCGCCACCATGTCGGGGCTGAACATCGTGCGTGACCATTCGGCGCCGTCTCGCGACTCGATGTCCCAACCCTGCTGATCGCGGGTGATCTCTGCGTAGGTCCGGCGGATCTGGCGCACGCCGAGTTGATCGTTACCGACAATGTCGCGGGCGAGTCCACGCGCAGTAGGCATGAGCTGGTCGTGGGCGACCACATGATTGACGAGCCCGCAGTGGAGGGCCTCGTGCGCGCTGAGGAAATTGCCGGTGAAGCTCATCTCCCTGGCACGACGCACACCGATGGCCTGGGGCAACAGCACGGTCAAACCCCATCCGGGCATCACGCCGACCCTGGCATGGGTATCGCCGAACTTGGCCCGCTCGCTGGCCACGAGGAAGTCACAGTTCAGTGCCAACTCGAACCCGCCGGTGACAGCGACGCCATTGATTGCGCCGACCACCGGCTTGGTCATCGATGGGAACGGCCCACGCATGCCGTAGGGGGGAGGCGTCGCTGATCCGGCGGAAGCGCTGTCGGGTGAACGCAGATTGCGTCCCGTACTGCCGAGTTCTTTGAGGTCGAGCCCCGCGCAGAATGCGGGGTCGGCGCCGGTGAGAATGACGACATCCACGTCGTCGCGTGCATCGGCCTCGCGCATCAGCGCTGGCAGCATTCGCAACACATCGATACTCAGCGCGTTGCGCGCCTCTGGCCGATTGAGCGTGACGGTGGCGATTCGATCGCTGACTTCGAGCAGGACAACATCGGGCATGTGCCGATGCTGGCAGGCGCCAGCGCAGTGTTACGAGTCGACGTCGTCGGCGGGCAGGAAGTTGAGTTTCAAGTCGCCGAGTTTGACGAGCGTCGTGGCGATCCACGCGCCGAGTGTGCCGAAGTGTAGGTCGAGCAACTTGCTCGCGCCGTCGGCGAGGGTCTCTTCGGCGAGTTCGTAGATGCCTTCGTACGTGATCTCGATGCCGAATTCGGGGGACTGTTCGGGATCGGTGAAGTAGCCGATCTCCACCGTTGCCCCCGCACGTTCGAGTCGGTCGTTGCCGATGAGCGGACTCGAGTCCGGCAGCACCGCCTGCACTTTGAACGGGTCGGGCTGCTCGACGAGTCGCTGCACGCGGAACACGATCTCCATCTCGATCGATGGTTGTTCGTCGAGCACCTCGTCGACGTACCACCGCCGGTAGGCGGTCTGGCTCCAGGTGGGCCAATCGAAGGTGATGTGCGCGACGACACGCGGCGGTAACCCTTCGCCGGGAAGGCCATAGCTGGTCTCCCACGTGATGTCGCCGAGAAGTACGTCGATCTGGAAGTGCTCCTCGAAGGCCTGGCGTTCGAGGAAGGCCCCCTCGAAGGCGTCGCGGAGCGCGCCGATCGCATCGGTGAAGACATGGTCAAGCATGTGGGATTCCTTTGCCGGTGCGCTCATACGTGTGGGGGAGTCCCTCGCGCATCACCATCCGATGCCGCTCGCCCGGCATCGATGCGTCGCCGGACTCGTAGCCGGCGTCGTTCTCCCAGAGCAGCACGAGGGCGCCATCGTGTTGCGCCGGCACGGTGACGAACCGCTCGACGCCACGATGGTCGAGGAGCCCACGGAGATCGCTGAAAGAAGTGGCTTCGGCAAGCGTGACAAGCGTGACGTGCGTTGGCGGCGCCATGGGCAGTCCGTTGGCGATGGCTTCGACGGGCCGAATCCAACGTGCGTCGACGATCTCGTGGTTGTCGATCTCGACGTCGTCGCCAGCCCATGGCGCCACGAAGAACCATGTGGTGTACCGCTTCGGAGCGAGGGCGGGTGGTGTCCAATGCGACAGGGCGATGAGGCTGTCCGGATGCACGGTGACGCCGACTTCCTCGTGCGCTTCGCGCACTGCCGCAGAGCGCGCTCGGGTCACCTCGTCGTGTCCTTCGTCGACATCGTCGACACGCCCACCCGGGAACACCCACATGCCTGCGAAGGCCCCGATTTCGCTGCGTTTGAGAAAGAGGATCTCGAACTCTCCCTGTGCTTCGCGCGCCACGATCACCGTTGCTGCCGGTCGTGCCGGTGGAATGGGTTCAGCGGTCGGGCCGGGTGCGTTCACGTCGCCACCTTGGCACATGCGACAATCAGAACATGAGTCTTGTTGAAGTCACCATCAGCGACCGTGTCGCCACCCTCACCCTGAACAACCCCGCAGAGCGCAACACTCTCACGGCGCCCATGGTGGCCGAGATCATCGCCGCGATGGATGACATCGAACCCGACGACGGTGTGGGTGCCATCGTGGTCACGGGCACCGCGCCGGCGTTCTGCGCGGGTGCCAACCTCGGCAACCTGGCCGAGTCCTCCGAGCAGAGCCTGGGCAGTATCTACGAAGGTTTCCTGCGTATCGCACGCAGCCCGTTGCCCACGCTGGCCGCAGTGAACGGCGCTGCTGTCGGTGCGGGTATGAACCTGGCGCTCGGCTGTGATGTGCGCCTTGCGGCCCGGCGCGCTCGCTTCGACACTCGCTTCTTGCAGATCGGGATTCATCCGGGCGGGGGGCACACATGGATGCTGCGACGCATCGCCGGACCGCAGGCGACGATGGCTGCGGTGGTCTTCGGTGAGGTGATGGACGGTGCAGAAGCCGAACGGGTCGGGCTCGTGCATCGCTGCGTCGATGACGATCAGCTGATGGATGCGGCCCAGGCCATGGCAGCGCGCGCCGCCTCGGCGCCACGAGAACTCGCGATCATCACCAAGCGCACGATTCAGGAAATGGCCGATGTGCGCGCGCACCCCGCTGCGGTGAAGCGTGAGCTCGATCCGCAGGTCTGGAGCACCCGCCAGCCATGGTTTGCGGAACGCATCGCGGCGTTGCAGCAGAAGATCTCGTCAAAAAACCCATAACGATGCTTTGTCCGTGCCGACGGTTGGGTGTACGTTCGGCGCACGGGGAGACTCAACCGTACGTTCCTACAGGAGGTACCAGATGAGCCAACGTCATCACATGCAGGAGGCGGCTCCGCCGCCGAGAATGGATCTGCGTGCACATGCCCACAACGAGAGGCATCGCATCAACAGCGAATTGCATTCCGTTGCCACCCAGGTCAGCAGTGGCTTGGAGCCGGACGATGTGCACGAGCCAGGTCGGGCATGGGTGCCTTCGCATCACCATGATGCGGCCAAGGGTAAGGCCAGCGCCATCAAGCGTGCGCCGCGCCACTGGAAGGTGAAGGCGTGGAAGCGCCGCACGACCGTGCGCAAGGCCAAGGCTGCCGTCACGAGGATGGTCGCCGAACAGGCCTGAACACTGATGCTCTGTCGGTGGGTGTCGTGAACCCACCGACAGTCTCAGAACCAGGATGCTGCGAGTTCGTCGCGGCGGGTCTGCCACTCCTCGATGGTGATGGCATAGCGAACGTGGTCCTCCCAGACACCGTTGATCTCCAGAAAGCGTTGGGCGATGCCTTCTTCGCGCAGCTGCAGTTTGTCCACTACGCGACGGCTGTTGTGGTTGCGTGGAATGATGCACACCTCGAGTCGATGCAGCTGCAGTTCTTCGAACGCGAATCGCATCACAGCGCACACACCTTCGGCCACGTAGCCATGGCCTGCTCGTGATTGATCGATCCAGTATCCGATCGTGCCGCTCTGTTGTGCGCCGCGTATCACGTTGTTGAGGTTCACCTCGCCGGCCACTCCGCTGTCGACGAACAACCCGAACGCATAGGCCGCACCCATCTGTCGATCCCGGTCGCGCGCGGCACACCGGGTGCTGAAGGCATCACGCTGACGTGTGGGGTCTGCCTGGTTGGGTAACCGCGACGGCTCCCATGGCACGAGCCACTGTTCGTTGCGGATGCGGACATCGCTCCACGCTGAGAAGTCGGGAGCGACGAAAGGCCGCAACATCACGCGTCGGCCGTAGAGCCGAAGGCCGTTGTTCGGCGGCGCAGACGGATGATTCATGGGCCGGCTTCGCTGATGGTGTCGATGGTGTCGATGGTGCCGGTGCCGGTGTCGATGGTGCCGGTGCCGGTGTCGATGGTGCCGGTGTCGATGGTGCCGGTGTCGATGGTGCCGGTGTCGATGGTGCCGGTGTCGATGGTGATGGTGTCGAGGTGGAGGCAGCGAATGAGTGCGACCATGGCACAGCACCCACCGACGATGGTGTCTGCCAGCGCAGCGGGCAGGCCTGGGTTGTGCCGGCGATCACGCGTGGGTTCGGTGGCCAGCGTGCGAAAGACATCTTCTGCTGCGTCGCGGGTGAGCGCGAACGTAACGTCGCGGACGACAGCACCGTGCTCGACTGCCGCAATGGCGCGCGCGCAGGGCCCCGAGACCACGATGGTGGTCGCTGCGGCCAACCACGGCAGCTCGCGCACGGCATCGTCGAGATGATCGATCATCTCGCCGATTGCGTTTGTGAGGTCTTCGGGCAGCGGTGGGTCACAGGTGAAGTGGCGACGGCTCAGCGACGCCATGCCACACGGGACAACCCACTCGTTGACCGCTTCGGTGGCAGCCATTGTGGTGATCACGGTGCGGTCATCCTCGATACAGACTCCGACAGTGGTCATTTTGCGTACGCCTCGATGCGCTCGGCGACCCAACGCCCGACTGGGTCGTCGCCGCCGGCGAGGAACCACGCGTAATGGGCGTGGAGGCACTTGACGCCGCGTCGCGTCCCGCCAACGCCTGCGCTGGGCCGGGGACCTTGGTAACCCACGGGGAGTTCGGCGTCGCGCTCGGCTTCGTATCGAGCGTGTGCTGCGGCGAGCAGTTCGGGATCTACGACCGCCTCGGCTTCGCGCACGCCTCCAGCGGCCTCGAGGCGCCCAATGGTCGAGTTCAACGATTTGCTCACGAGCCAGTATCGCGTGGGCATCGGTGTGCCGTCGTCGAGGAGGGGATGGTTCCGCAGTACGACTGGGTCGCCGTGCGCGTCACGAACCACGACCTCGAACCGCCCCTGAGGCTCTCGACCGAGCAGTTCGCGAACTCGGTCACGGTCACTCGTTGGCACGGGCACGGTCGGTCATGGTGTGTGTGCGTCGCGGCGAGGCTCGATGTCTGGGCTTACTTCGTCTGGGCTTACTTGACGCGACGACGAAGCACGAGCAGCAATATGACGAGTCCGCCAAACAGTGGCAGCAAGCGCTTGAGCATGGCGCTTCCGCCAAGGCTGAATGCGTCGATCGGTTCTGCAGCCGGTCCGTTGATGGTGCGCACGGTGGCCTTGGGTGGTGGCGTCGCTTCGGAGTCCGTAGAGGCGGGGCCGGGCTCGGCCATGGTGGCGTCGGCGGATGATTCGCCCGAGGTGGTGTCGGCTGCGGGCTCGGCTGCAGGCGCTACTGCGTCCTTGGCCAGCATCTCGTCGAGGTTTTTTGCGAACTGCTGCATCAGCTTCGAGCTGATGTCAGCAAGCGCGCCGCGGCCGAACTGTGCAACCTTGCCGGTCATGTCGAGCTTGGTATGCACGACGCACTTGGAACTCGTTGCCGAGATCGGTTGCAGAGAAGCAGTAATGAGCGCCGAGGCATTGCCGTTGCCCTTGATGTCGCGGCCCTCGCCCTTCAGGACGGCGCGATGATTGGTGTCGTCGCGCTCGATGAAATGCGCCTCACCTTTGAGCGCAGCGCTGATCGGCCCGACTTTGACCTTGACGACGCCGCGATATTTCTCGCCTTCGATCTCTTGCAACTGCGCACCCGGCAGGCAGGGTGCGATTCGTTCGACGTCGGTGAGTACAGCCCACGCCTGTTCGATGGGGCGGTTTACGGTGAATTCGTTGACGAGTTCCATTGCTGGAGATCCTCCATCGTGTCGATGTCGGCTGGAGAGCCCGGACAGGCC
This sequence comes from Actinomycetota bacterium, assembly GCA_043753895.1. Lineage (GTDB taxonomy): Bacteria > Actinomycetota > Acidimicrobiia > Acidimicrobiales > Ilumatobacteraceae > WLMZ01. Next base: position 68,377 of record JAYUWK010000052.1, on the reverse strand, counting down.
ACCTCACCAACCAGTTCGGGACGTGCGGCCATCAGGCTACGGGCGCCGGAGTCGCCTTCGGTCGGCAAATCCGACCAAACCGAGCGATGCAGCCGGACCGGGTTGGCCCGGATCCCCTCGTAGGTTGCCACTGCAATGGGATCCGTCGACGATGCCACGGCCATCCATGCCTGGGTTGTAATGAATGGCTGGTCGGCGAGGCCGACCACCACCGCCTCCGCGTGGAGTGCGCCCGCAACGGCGATGCCGCACTGCAGCGAGCTGGCCTGGCCGTGCGCCCAGTTGGGATTATGCGTGGCACTCACCCAATCGGGAAGGTCGAGATCGACAGCACCCGTGACCACGATCACGTGAGCGAACCCTGCGCCGCGCACCGCGTCGAGCGCGCGCAGGTACACGGCTCTGCCGTCGAGGAGTGCACGCAGCTTGTGTGACGAACCGGTGAAGCGGGAACCGCGACCCGCTGCAAGCACGATGGCGCACGTGGAGTCTGTTGGGATCACCTCACCAGCCTGCCAGTTCACTGGTCGCTTCGTGGACTTGGTGCGCATGCGCCGTGGCGCGAACGAACGATGCGTCGAACGAAGTATGACGAAAAGGTTACGGGCGAGTTGATTGTTGCAGTTTGGTGTCGATAGTGTGTCGACACATGACGAAACGCCGTGCAGTGCACGGCATGTCGTGAACCAACGTGGCGCTCTCGTTTGGCGCAACGTGACCTGAGCGGGCGAACGCTCAAGCCACGACACCTGTACCCCAGCGGTGAGGTGTTCAAACGGAGGTACCACTCGAATGCACCATCAGCTCAACGGCCTCGGTCGAAAACGAATGCGCAGGAACTTTTCGCTCGTCGCGCTGGCGACCGCCTCGTGCCTGGGCGGCCTTGCAGCGTCGGCGCCTGTTGCCCACGCAGCACCCATGCGGGCCCCGGCGATGCGTAACGACTTCTTGGCGGTGGTCGCAGCGAGCACCCTGTCCGATCTGCAGTCCTTTCAGAGCGTCGGCGATCGTGAGACCCGCGACCGATTCGTTTCGATGCGCGACGTCCTCGCCGCCGCAGTGGCTGCGCGGCTTGGCGTCGACCCGACTCGGATGAGCAACGCCTGGGCCGGTGCAGACCTGGCACACCAGACGGCGCTTCTCGCCGCACTCTCGCAGTTGGGCGTGCCGTACCGTCGCAATATGAGCGCGCCGGGCGAGGGGTTCGACTGTTCCGGTCTCACCGCCTACGCCTGGAGTGTCGCCGGACTGAACATTCCTCATCAGTCGCGTACACAGATCAACGCAGCCCCGACTCACACCATGGCCACCGCTCAGGCGGGCGACCTCGTGTATTACCCGGGGCACGTCATGCTGTATCTCGGTGTCGACACGGCCATCGTGCATTCGCCGAACAGCGGTCGCACCGTCGAGGTCGGTTTCGCGCCCACACGCCGCAGTGTTCGCTTTGCCAACCCGATGGGCTGAGCATGCAGCGGCTGTGTTGACGACGAAGCTGAGCGCGTCGGGTGCCATCGCGCTCAAGGCGCGCTGTGGATCGCTCCAGCTCCATCGCGCAGCGACGGTGTTGCGCGTCCGGTTCGGCGGGCGATGATCTCGGCGCAGATCGAGATGGCCGTTTCCTCGGGAGTGCGGGCACCGATGTCGAGACCGATCGGCGACATGAGACGATCGATCTGAGTTGGCTCGGTGAGGCCTGCCTCGGCAAGGCGGTCCATGCGCTTTGCGTGGGTCTTGCGGCTACCCATGACACCGATGTAGCCAACTCGTGTGTCGATGGCGCCTATCACTGCGGGCACGTCGAACTTGGGGTCATGGGTCAGGATGCACACGGCATCGCGTTGGCCGAGTTCGTGACCACGTTGCACGAACAGCGGCATCGGCCACGAGACCAGCACCTCGTCGGCCATGGGGAATCGGCGTCGTGTGGCGAACACCTCACGCGCGTCACACACGGTGACCCGGTAGCCAAGCACCTTGGCCACCTTGGCCAACGAGGCGGTGAAATCGACAGCACCGAAGATCCACATCTGCGGAGGTGGTGCGAAGCTCTCGACGAACACGCTCACCGTGTCGGTGTCGATCAGGTCCTCTGGCGTGGTCTGGCCCTGTGGGCCGTAGTGGCGCACGCCGCTGCTGCCGGCCTCGAGCTCGGCCAGGGCATCGCGGCTTACGATGCGATCGAGCTCCGGATCGCCCAGAGAACCCTGGATCGCTTGGTCGGGGGTGATAAGCAACTTGGCGCCGACGTGTGGCCCTTCGATCACGGTGCACAGTCCAACCGGTTGCTCGGAGCGAATGTGATCGCGCAGTTGCTCGTAGATGGTTGGGGCCGACATCGTTTCGCCTGTCACCAATTCAGGGGTTCGATGAAGAGGTGGATGATGCCCCCGCACGTGAGTCCCACAGCGAAGGCCTCGTCGTCGCTGTAGCCGAAGGTGACGAGCGTGGGCTGGCCGTCGCCGTGCAGCATGGCCAGCGCCTCGCCCACCACGGCACCCTCGACACATCCACCGCTCACGGAACCTGCCACCTCGCCATCTTCGTTGACTGCCATCGACGCGCCGGGATCACGCGGCCCAGAGCCCTCGATGTTGACCACGCGAGCAACAGCTACACGTCGTCCGTCGTGTCGCCACCGTTCGATGTCATCGAGAATCTCACGCATGTGCAGCCCTTGCGGTTGTGTCCGAGATGACCCGGGCGAGTTCTTCCATGGCGGCCAGCGAATGTCCCTCCACGAAGTGATCAACATACGGTAGGGCGGCTGCCATCCCTCGCGCCAAGGGCGCATACCCGGGCGTGACCTTCAGTGGATTGACCCAGATCAGGTTGTGCGTGATGCGCTGCAGGCGTTGCATCTGCTCGGCCAACACCTGCGGCTCGCCGCGATCCCAGCCATCGCTGAGCACCACCACGATCGCGCCGCGCGCCATGCCTCGCACACCCCACTCGTCGTTGAAGCGGCGGAGGCACTCGCCGAGGCGTGTTCCGCCGCTCCAATCACTGACGCGGTTGCTCGCTTGGCGCAAAGCTTTGTCGGGATCACGGCTGCTGAGTTCTTTGGTGACGCGGGTGAGTCGCGTTCCCATCGCGAACGCTTCGACGCGTTGCCGACCGGCGACCGCAGCCTGCACGAAGCGCAGCAAGGCGCGGGCATACGGCTCCATTGAACCGCTCACATCGAGCAGCAAGACCATCCGGCGCGTGCGCTCACCCGGCTCGCGGTAGTAGCGACGCACGGGTTCGCCGCCGCTGCGCAGCGACGCCTGCACCGTTCGACGGAGGTCGGGCCGGTGCCGTTGCCGCTTCGACGCCGACAAGCGCAACGACTGACGCGGTGGTCCGGCGAAGCGCAGGCTGCTCATCAGTTGATGGGCCAGGTGCAGCTCGTCGTCGCTATAGGCGCCGAAGTCCTTGTGGCGCAGAACCTCCATTGCGCTGAAACGAAGATGGATCGTGGGATCATCTTCGGCGGGCGCATCGACGCTGTCGGAGTCATTCGCGCCTTCGTCGCTGTCCATCACGATCGTGATGTGTTGCGTCTCGGCCTCGGCCACCGGCGACGTATCACCACGCTTGGCCTCCCAGAACACGGCGAAGGCGCGATCGAACAGCAGCATGTCTTCGGGCCGGCGGACCAACGTTGCTCGCGCCGACCAATAGACGCGATCGCGATCGTTCACGCCGACGGCTCCCAAGGCCTCGGCAAAGGTGAGCACGCAACCAATCGGCACGCTCAGGCCAAGGCCACGGAGGACGCGCGCGAACGCCGTGGCCATTCGCTCTGCAACATCGGGCGATGCCGTATGGCTGCCGTGTGCGACGGGTGGTGCGAAACCTGCCATCGATCGGGTCAGAGACCGCGCTCGATGGCCTGCTTCACCAGATCGGCGATGCCATGCTGCTTCACCCGTTCGAGGTCTTCGCGATACTTCAGCACTGTGCCGAGGGTGGTCTGCACCGACGCATCCGAGAGCGCGGTGAGCCCAAGCCGGCCGAGCGCAGTTGCCCAGTCGATGGTCTCGGCAACGCCCGGCGGCTTGTACAGATTGAGCTCGCGCAGCGTCTCGACGGCGGCCGAAACCTGACGGGCCAGGGCCTCGCTGACGTACGGCACCCGAAGGCGAACGATCTGAACTTCGCGCTCGAACGTGGGGTGCTCGACCCAGTGGTACAGGCAGCGACGCTTCAGTGCGTCGTGAACATCGCGTGTGCGGTTGCTGGTGAGGATCACGATCGGCGGTCGCTCGGCGCGGAAGACGCCGAGTTCAGGAACCGTGACCTGAAAGTCGCTGAGCACCTCAAGCAGATATGCCTCGAACTCGTCGTCGGCCCGGTCGATCTCGTCGATGAGCAGTACGGGTGGTGGGCCGGCGACGGGGCTGATCGCACGCAGTAGCGCTCGCTTGAGTAGGAAGCGCTCGTTATAGAGCTGGCCCTCGAGCGCCTCGGTGCCAACGCCTTGCGCTTCGCCGCTCGCCTCTGCGGCACGCAGGTGCAGCAGCTGACGGCTGTAGTCCCAGTCGTACACGGCCTGGCTCACGTCGATACCCTCGTAGCACTGCAGACGAATCAGCTCGCCACCCGTCCACCGGCTCAGCACCTTCGCGACCTCGGTCTTGCCGACGCCGGCTTCGCCCTCGAGCAGGAGCGGCCGGCGCAGCGCGAGTGCCAAGAAGATGGCCGTCGTCAATCCCTCGTCGGCGAGGTAGTCGTTCTCGGCCAAGGCAGCGGATACTTCGTTCACAGTCAGGGTCGTTTGTGACATCGGGTCAAATCTAGGGCCCAGCGACTTCGCCGCCCGCACTCTGTTGGGCGAAGATATGCCCGTGGCAGCAACATGGGAGTCGTTCAGGCAATCGTGGGTGATCAGTCTGTGGAGCGCAAGTGCGACCTCGGCCACGGTGTACGTGGTCGATCGCGCCGATCCCTTCAGGAGTGTGCTCGACGTCGAAATGGTGCGTGAAGGTGACTCGTGGAGTGCGGTGATCGCAGCGGGCGATGTCGGCGATGCTGATCTGTACGGATTCCGGGTCGACGGGCCCTCGGGGGACCACGGATTCGACCCGTCGAAGTTCCTGCTGGATCCCGAGGCAACCGCTGTGTGGTTCCCCCCCGGGCATGACCGTGTCTGTGCCAAGACTCGTGATGTCGACACGATGGGCCGTGCCCCGATGGGCGTACTCCGCCAGATCGGTCCGCCAGCAGCGATGCCCCCCGGGCCTCGGCATCGCATCGCGGATCTCGTCGTGTACGAATTGCATGTGCGTGGCGCCACAATGCGCGCCCCCCACGTACCGGAGGCATTGCAGGGTACGTTCGCCGGCCTCGTACACCACGTGAACTACATTGCGTCCCTCGGCGTCACTGCAGTGGAGCTGATGCCCATCCATCAGGGCGACCCGCAAGAGGGCAGCTCGTGGGGCTACATGCCATTGGCGTGGAACGCCTTGCATCACAGCTACGTTGCCGGTGCCGATCCCGAGGCCGAGTTCTGCGAGATGGTCCAGGCGTTTCACGATGCCGGCATCGAGGTGCTGCTCGATGTGGTCTACAACCACACGACCGAAGAGGACGAAACCGGGCCGTGCTACCACCTACGCGGTATCGACGACGCGACGTACTACGTGTTGAACGCAGATGGCGCATACAACGACGACGCCGGCTGCGGCAACGTCGTGCGTGCCGCACATCATGCGTCGGCGGCATTGATCATGGGTTCGCTGCGCCGCTATGCGGACTTGGGAGTCGATGGCTTTCGTTTCGATCTCGGTTCGTTGCTCGGACGCGATCTCGACGGCAACGTGCAAGAACGCAGCGCGCTCATCGACGAGATCACCACGTTCGCCGCGATGCGCGGACTTCGCCTCATCACCGAGCCCTGGGACATTGCCGCATATCAGCTCGGCGATGCGTTCCCTGGCCGCACATGGGCGCAGTGGAACGGTCAATTCCGCGACGACGTCCGGTCATTCGTTCGTGCCGAACAAGGCTTTGCCCACACCGTCTCGCAACGGATCGCCGGCAGCCCCGATCTCTTCGGGGACCGACCCGAACGCAGCCTTAACTTCGTCACCGCCCACGACGGCTTCACGCTGTACGACCTGGTCAGCTACGAAGACAAGCACAACGAGGCCAACGGTCACCACAACAACGATGGTACCGGCGACAACCGAACCTGGAACTGCGGTTGGGAGGGCGACGACATCGAGCCAGCGGTCGCTGCAGAAGTGCTGGCGATGCGTCACCAGCAAATGCGCAACCTGTTGTGCTTGCTGTTGCTCTCGCGGGGTGTGCCGATGCTGCTCGGCGGCGACGAGTTCGCAAACAGCCAGGGCGGTAATAACAACGCCTACAATCAGGACAACGAGACATCGTGGCTCGATTGGGAACGTTCTTTGGCCTTCGCCGATCTCACCGATTTCGTCAGGTCGCTCATCGCACTGCGTTCGCTTGGTAGCGAACTGCCCGTCACCTTGTTCGGCGTGGATGGCGATGCCGACCTCTCGTTCACATCCCATTCGCTCGCGTGGCAATGGGGCGATCTGTACGTGATGGCCAATGCGTGGTGGGAGCCACTGGAATTCACGCTGCAATGCGAAGGCTCGTGGGAGCCCGCCGTCTCCTCGGGCGCCGCGCTGGTCGAGGTCGTCGAGGGCAGCCTCACGATTCCGGCACGAACCACGATCGTGCTCCGACGCACCGGAGCCTCGATCTGAGTCGGCCCTCGCTAAGCTCGGCTCCCTACTGAGGAGAACGACGATGGCATCACGACCGCTCCCGACTTCGAACTGGAAAATCCTGAAGCACCCCACGGCCGCGCCCAGCAACTCGGCGGACCCGGCTGTGCAGGCCAAGGTCACCGAGATGTTGCTCATGATCGAACGCGACGGCATGGACGCCGTGCGGCGGTATTCACGTGATCTCGATGGGTGGAACCCGCCCAGTTTCGAGATCAGCGCTGCCGAGGTCGCCCGCTCCGCTTCCACGCTTCCCGGCGCGTTTCGTGAGGCGTTCCAGCGCAGTGTCGACACGGTTCGTTCGTTCGCGCAACACCAGCGCTCGTTGCTCGTCGACACCGAGTTCTCGCCGATGCCGGGTCTGGTGATCGGCCACCGTCAGATCGCAGTCGAGCAGGTCGGCACGTATTTGCCCGGCGGTCGGTATCCCATTGTGTCCTCGCCGTTGATGAGTGTGGTCGTGCCGAAGGTGGCCGGTGTCGATCGGGTCGTCACGTGTTCTCCACCAATGCCTGACGGTTCCGGGCCCTCTACGGCGATGACCTGGGTCACTTCTACCGCCGGTGCCGATGCGATGTTCTGCCTCGGTGGTGTGCCGGCGTTGGCCGCGATGGCTTTCGGCCTCGAGGGCATGGGACCCGTGGACATGCTCTGTGGCGCAGGCAACAGCTTCGTGGCCGAGGCCAAGCGCCAACTCTTCGGCAGAGTTGGCATCGATCTGCTTGCAGGCCCTTCCGAGGTTGCGGTGCTGTGCGACGATTCTGCCGACGCCGAACTCGTTGCTGCCGACCTGCTCGGTCAGGCGGAGCACGGCCCGAACTCGCCAGCGTATCTGATTGCGTTCAGCGAGACATTTGCGAACAACGTGATCGCCGAGATCGAACGCCAACTGCCCACGCTCGTCAACAGCGAGGTGGCAGCGACAGCATGGCGCGACTTCGGGATGGTGTTCGTGGCTCGCGATCGCGACGAGTCAGCGGCGATGGCCGACTGGATTGCGTGTGAGCATCTTGAGATCCATACCGACAACGACGAATGGTATCTGCAGCGCCTGCGCAACTATGGCTCGCTGTTTCTCGGCTCTGATGCCACCGTCACCTATTCCGACAAGGGTTGTACGGGCACGAACCACACCTTGCCGACGCAGGCGGCGGCTCGGTATACCGGCGGCCTCAGCGTGGCCAAGTTCTTGAAGACGCTCACCTGGCAGCGTGTCACCGATCCGGTGGCTGCCCGTCAGATTGCACTCGACGCCGCTGCATTCGGCGAGGTCGACGGTCTGCAGGCTCATGCCGCCACTGCCCAAATCCGTATTGATCGCATGGCAACCTGACATCTGCCAGAGTCGCTACGAGTCGAAGCCGAGCCCTGCTCGATCGAGGCTACGCAACCACAGGTTGCGCTTACCGGTTGCGTCTTCGTGGTTCAGCGACCAGCGCGTGGCTTGGATGCCGACGAAGCGGAACGGTTCTGGTGGGAACGGCAGCGGCTTGTCCTGCACGAACGACGTTTGCGTGGCTTTGCTGCGTTTACCGTCGAGCAGGTCGAGCATGACCTCGGCACCGAAGCGGCTCGAGGCCACGCCGAGACCGGTATAGCCGAGCGCATACGACACCCGGCCACCCATCGCCGTGCCCCAGAACACGCAGAACCGACTGCATGTGTCGATGACCCCACCCCATGCGTGGGTGAACTTGATGCCCTCGAGTTGCGGGAACGTGGTGAAGAAGTGCTTCGACAACTTGGCCCACGTCTCTGGACGACTCTCGAGTTCGGAGTTGATCTTGCCGCGCCAGTAATAGATCACGTCGTAGCCACCCCACAAAATGCGGTTGTCCTCGGTGAGGCGGTAGTAGTGGAACTGGTTGGAGATGTCGCTGAGGCCCTGACGACGCGTCCAGCCAATGTCGGCCAGCTGCGCCGGGGTGAGCGGTTCGGTGACCATGCAGTAGTCGTACACCGGCACCACGTAGTGGCTGAGGCGCTTGAGGAGCGGCTTGAACGCGTTGGTAGCGAGGGCCACCTTGCCGGCGCGGACGGCCCCGAGCGGCGTGTGGATGATGACTCCGACGCCGTCTTTGTCGACGGAGGTGGCCTTGGTGTCTTCGTAGATGATGACGCCCAACGATTCGGCGGCGGCCTTGAGGCCCCACACGAGGCGTGCTGGATCGACGATCGCGGCTCGGTCTTTGCGCCACAGTCCACCGGTGTAGGTAGGGGAGTTGACCTCGCGACGCATGGCCTCGCCATCGAGCAACTCGACCTTCTGACCGAGCGCGCGAAGCTGTTGGTAGTCCTCGCGAAGCTCGTCGACGTACGACTCGCTGTGGAACGTGGTAGCGATCTCGATGACACCAGTACGCTCGTAGTCGCAGTCGATGTCGTAGCGCTTGATTGCAGCCTCGATGTCGTTGAGGTTCTTCAGACCGAGCTCTTCGAGCACATCGAGCTCGTAGGGAAAGCGCGCCTGCGCGTTGGCAATGCCGTGCGTGAGGCTGCTCTCCATGAACCCACCGTTGCGACCGCTTGCCGCCGAGCCGACCTCGTGCGCGTCGATGAGGATGACATCGCGCGATGGGTCGCGCTCTTTCGCGATGATTGCCGTCCACAGACCGGTATAGCCGCCGCCGACGATGCACAGATCGCAGCTGACAGTGCGGACCAGCGTGACGTTGGAGTCGGGTTCGTCGACGTCCTCGTACCAGTATGGATAGGGATCTGCGTCGGCAATCGCGTCGAGATGGAATTCGTCGATCGCGGAGTCGTCCATGGTTTCACCACCTTGTGGCCGCGAGCCTACTTGGGAGACGACTACGGTCGCCCCTATGGATCTGGGTATTAGAGGCAGGCGTGCGGCGGTTGCCGGCGCGTCATCTGGATTGGGATTGGCCACGGCGAAGGCGCTCGCCGCCGAGGGGGCCGACGTCGCGATCTGTGGCCGAGATCGGGCTCGCATCGAGGCAGCTGCGTTGGCGGTGGGGCACGGATGCATCCCGCTCGTGTGCGACGTCGCCTCTGGTGAGGGTGGTGAGACATTCGTCTCCGCGGCGATCGAGGCGCTCGGTGGCGTCGACATCCTGATTGCGAACGCCGGCGGCCCGCCGCCCGGCACGTTCGCGTCGACCCCGCTCGATCTGTATCAGGTGGGTCTCGATCTGAACCTGCTCAGTGTCGTGGGTATGTGCAAGGCCGCCGTCCCAGCGATGCAGCAGCGCAAGTGGGGTCGAGTCATCGCGATCACATCCGTCGCCGTTCGCCAACCCATTCCCACGCTCATCCTGTCGAACACGGCACGAGCAGGAGTGACGGGATTCCTCAAGACCGTGGCGCGTGAGGTAGCCGTTGATGGGGTCACCGTGAACACCGTGCAACCCGGCTTGCACCTCACCGGTCGGGTCACGCAGTTGTACGGAACCACGCCCGATGCGTCGGCCATGGGTATTCCTGCTGGCGTGATGGGAGACCCCGACGATTTCGGCAACGTCGTCACGTTCCTCTGTAGCGAACAGGCCTCGTTCGTGACCGGGGTACAGATGCAGGTGGACGGCGGCGCGTATGGTGGCTTGTTGTGATCACCCACGTTGCCCTATTCCGTTGGAAGCCCGAGACCACTCCCGAGCAAATCATGCGCATCCAAGCCGCGCTCGAAGCGCTGCCACCGCTCATCCCGGAGATCGTCACGTATCGCTGCGGCTCCGATGTGGGCGCGCATGGCGCCACGAACATGCATTTCGGCATCGTGTCCACCTTCGACTCCATCGAGGGATGGCGCGCCTACGATGCCCATTCGGCACACGACAGCGCGCGCACCGAGATCATCCGGCCCTGGATCGCCGAACGGACGGCCATCCAGTTCGAGAGCTGAAGGTCTCGGCTTGCTACGACTCCGTCACGGCGCGACACTGATCGTGCAGGCATCACCGGCGACGGCAACAGAGGTTGAGATGATCGTTCGAGGCGGTGTTTCCAGACCGTCTGGCGCTAGTCGACTGCATGTGTGCGGGTCCCTCGTCGGCGCGTTCGCTCTCGGTGCGGCGTTGACGAGTTGCTCCTCGTCGAGTACACCGAATGCCACGTCGTCCCCAACGGCGGCACCGACAACCACCGCGGGGCCAACCACGACCGTGGCATCGGTGACGACGCCACCCACCGACACACCACGTGCCACGACGCCGCCTGCGCCGACGACAACCGTGCTGTAGGGAGTATCCACCGATGCGGTGATGGTTCCAACCTGTGGCTGCTGCAATCCGGGCCCCGGAGTGTTGCTCACCGCTGTGATTGGCGAACGCCTTGCGGGCGTCGACAGAATCATTTTTACGTTCTCGGCGCCTGTGACCAACTACCACGTGCGCTACGTGACGCTACCCGTCAAGCAGGATCCCTCGGATCAGGTCGTCGAGCTGCAGGGCGACAATGCCATTCCGATCAGTATGGGTGCCACCGGAATCGAGCAGAGCGTGAATCCACCCAAGCAGACCTACTCGGGGCCGACTCGGCTCCCAGTCTCGCGTGGTGCCGTCATCGAACTGGTGCAGACCGGTGATTTTGAGGCGGTGTCCAACTGGGCAATTGGCGTACGCGACAAGCCGGCGTTTCGTGTGTCCACCGGGTCGAACCCGTCAACTCTCGTGATCGAGATCGCACCGTCTTGAGTCGGATGCGGTGATGGCGTCGACGTCGAAGTCGTCGTAGTCGGTGCTGCAATCGTCGTGGGCGACCGTTGCGACGGTGTGAATTTGCTCGCGCGACAGCATCACTAGCGTGAGCGCATTGAGCGCAGGCACCGATGGGTCGACACGCAGTGCCGCCGAGCGGTGCTGTCGTGAGACCCACAGCGCAAGCACCGGAGCGAGTAGTCCGCGACGCACCTCGGGCGTCAGCGTGGACAGAGCGCTGGAGAGAGCAAACAGTCGATCGGTCCGCGCTGTGTAGCCGTCGATGAGTGCGCGGTAGGTGGCTGTTGTGGACTGATGCGCCGGCGACCTCGCGTCGGTGAGCGCCGCAACGAACGCATCGTCGAGCAGGATCGAACGGGTACTCATCAGACTGCCGTCTCGCCGACGAACGTCTGGCCGAGCGCGAGAGTGGCGCGCTCGGCGCGACTGCGGAGTTGACGCCGCTCGAACCAGCCCCAGAACAGGAACGACGAGCCCACGATGATCCATCCGGCAAGCGCGTCGACGAGGTAGTGCTCGCCAAAGTAGACGAGCGATGCCGCCATGACGAGCGGGAAGGTGAGCACCAGTGCCTTCAGCCAGATCGGTTTGATGCGCGGCAGAAAGAACGCCGGTACGAACAGGGCGAAGCTGGCATGCAGTGAGGGCATCGCCGCGATGGGGTTACCCCAGTCGAGCGCAATCTGCCACGTGTTGACGAAGCCCTTGAAGCCCATTGCCACAAAACCTCGTCCCGTATGGCGAGCGAGTGGTTCGAGGATCTGGTACGGGTAGTTCTTGTCGGCGGCCATCCACGGTGGCACGGTCGGGAGCAGCACGAACATCGTGCATGCCACGAACAGCAACGTGGCAAAGCGTTTCATGAACCGTGCCCATTCCCGATGATTCGTGACCCACAAGATGGCGAGTGCGATCACCGGGAAAATGAAGTGGGTGAAGTAGGTGGTGGAGGCAACCTTGTCGTACCAGTGGATGTTGTAGCGATCGTAGAAGTGAAGCTGCATCCACACATTCGGGTCGGTGCCGAAGAACAGGAAACGATCGATATTACGTGGTGCCTCGACCTGCAGTGGAAAGCCAGCGCGGTCGGCCCAGCCGCGGCTCTGCTCATACGCGAACCACATCACCGAGTAGCAAAACAGATCGAACACCAGCTGTGCCCAACGCCGAAGCGGACGCCCGAGATGGCCGATGACGATGAAGATGACAACGCTGATCGCAACCGATATGCGGTCGATGATGAGACCCTTGACAAGGAACCACCACACGTAGCCGACAACAAAGATGCCGAAGCCAACGAGGCGTACCGCAAACCACGGATCTGCGGGGACCACCGTCGAGAGCGGTCGGCGCGCGGGGCTGGGCGCGGCTTCGAGAGTCGGTGCCATTTCGGGCACAGGCGATGCAAGAGTTGATTCGGCCACGTTGCACAACGCTACACATCGAAGAGGCGCGTGGGGCGTCGTGGCGATGGCTGGTCAAGTCAGGATTGGCCAGTTCGTCACCGGGCGGTTCAGGATGACGCGTCGAGCGCGCGCCGTACCAACACCTCGGCGAGGTGAGTGCGGTACTCGACGCTGGCGTTGAGATCCGCTTGAGGGTCGGCATCGGCCGAGGCGAGCTTGGCGGCATCGGCCACGCTGGCACCTTGGGCAATGGCCTCGGCGACGCTGGTGGCGAGGATCGGTGTGGAACCCATGTTCACCAAGCCGACACCCGACTCGGAGCCACGCCGCCACGCGGCGACGCCGACGATGGCCCAGTCCTGGGCGCGCCGATTGAACTTCTGGAAATTCCATCCAGCGCCGGCCATCTTGGGCACGCGGATCTCGGTGATGATCTCGTCGGCTGCCAGCGCTGACTCGAGGAAGCCGATGTAGAAGTCCTTGGCCGCGATCTCGCGCACGCCATTGGGGCCCTGCACCACGTAGGTGGCGCCGAGCGCCAGCGTGGTGGCGGGAAGATCGGATGCGGGATCGGAGTGCGCAATGCTGCCGCCAATGGTGCCGCGGTGGCGCACCTGGGCGTCACCGACATACGAGGCCGCAGCGGCCAGCAACGGCGCGTGCTCGGCGAGCATTGCTGAGTTCTCGACGTCCATGTGACGCGTGAGCGCACCGATGGCGATGTGATCGCCGGCGTCGCGAATGTAGGACAGGTCGGTGATGCGACCGATGTCGATCAGCATCGTTGGTTGGGCAAGGCGCAGCTTCATGAGCGGCAGCAACGAGTGGCCTCCGGCAAGGAACTTGGCCTCGTCGCCGTGTTCGCCGATGAGCGCAATGGCTTCTTCAGCCGAGCTCGCACGTTTGTAGTCGAACGATGCTGGAATCATCAGTTGCCTCCGGAGACAGTGGCGGCGTTCGCACAGGCCAGTACCGACTTGACGATGTTGTGGTAGCCAGTGCAGCGGCACAGGTTGCCTTCGAGACCCAGGCGGACTTCATCCTCGGTGGGATTGGGGTTCTCGTTCAGCAGGCTGATCGATGCCATCACCATGCCGGGGGTGCAGTACCCGCACTGCAGACCGTGGTTCTCCATGAACGCAGTTTGCATCGGGTGCATCACACCATCGATAGCGAGGCTCTCGATGGTGGCCACTTCCTGGCCGTCGGCCTGTACGGCCAAGACGGTGCAACTCTTGACGGCTTCGCCATTGAGGTGCAGCGTGCATGCACCGCACGATGACGTATCGCAGCCGACGTTGGTGCCGGTGAGGCCCAACTGCTCGCGCACATAATGAACCAGCAGTGTTCGCGGTTCGACGTCGCTGTCGTGTGTGGTGCCGTTGACTGTGACACGTATCTGCACGATGCATCCCCTTCGATCGATGGCCAAGCTCGTGGGAGATCTCATGGCCCCCATCGGCGACTGCAATCATGCCTCATCGGGGTGTCCCGGTGCGATACGACCGACAAGATTGCGAAATTTCTCCTTGCCGGCCAGCAAGGGCCCGGCTGAGGAGCGCCGGCCTACTTGTCGAGTTTGTCGAGCCCACGACGGGCAAACACCAGCATCACGGTCGAGAGTGCGACGATGGCGAGCAGGCCCGGCCACGTATTGGCCCAAGTGACCGTGCCTCCCACGGCGACGCCATTGACCGTGCGGTTGAGGAAACCCTGGCGGGCCATACGCAAGATGTTGGTGATCGGGTTGATCGAGGCCACCGTGTGCAGCCAGCCGGTCATCACGTTCAGCGGCGCCTGTGCGGTGGAGAGGAACATCGACATGAACAAGCCCAGCTGCATGATTGCGGCACCGCGCATGTCCTTGAAGATGTAGGCCAGACCCAGACCCCAGCCCGTGGCGATGGTGGCGATGCCCATCGCGGCGAGGAACAGCACGAGCACACCCAGTACGCCACCGGTGAGTTTGGCGCCGAGCATGAAGCCGACGCCCATCACGACGGTGACGACGATGAGCGTACGGAACCATGCTGTGAACATCGGTCCGAGAATCAACGAGTTGCGTGGTGACGGCGACATGCGCAAGCGATCGAAGAAGCCCGTCTCGAGGTCGCGGATGAGGCTGAAGCCCAGACCGACGCCGCTGAAGGCCGAACCCATCAGCACGCCGAGGGGCATGAACCAGTTGATGGAACGGTCGGTGGGAAAACCGGGCACTTTGGTGATCGCAAAGAACGTGCCACTGAACGCGATGCTCTGGAAAATGGGCATCAAGATCGCAGGGAAGAACGCCGAGGGCAGCCGCACGATCGCGTGTAGCCCGCGCTGCATCAGGCCTTTCGCCGCACGCACATTCGACGTGCGCGTGGCGGGTGCCGTGGAGAGGATGGAAGCGGTCATGCTGCACGCAACCTTCTGCGCAGGGCCATGAGCGCAAGCGGTATCGAGACGAATCCGATCGCGACGGGGATGAGTAGTGCTTTCACGACGGCACCGACCGACCAACCAGTGATGACCAGGTCGCGCATGCCCTCGTAGAGATGTGACATCGGGTTCCAGTTGGCGATGCTGCGATACACGCCCTGCATCGTTTCGCGTGGGAAGAATGCCGACGAGAAGAACATCGTGATGAACAGCAGCGGGAAGATGCCCTGCACGGCTTCGGCCGAGCCGGTGCGTAGCGCCATGGCTGCCATGAAGCCGCCGATGGACATGCCGATGAGGCCACCTGCGAAGGCGATGACGATGACGCCGCCGACACCAGCACGCACGTTCACGCCGAATGCGATCATTACGAACGTGAAGAACAGGGCTTGGCCCGCGCCGAAGACTGCGCTGCCGGCAAGTCGGCCGACGAGGATGCTGATGCGGCTAGTGGGCGACGCGAGGAGTCGGTCGAAGAAGCCGGTTTCGATGTCGACGGCGAGCGCCGCGCCGCCGTTCACTGAGCCGAACAACACGCCTTGGAGCACACTGGCGGCCAGGGTGAGTGAGAGGAACGAATCGACCTTGGGGAAGCCGGGCAGCTGGGTAGCCTTACTGAACGACGATGACCCGAGGGCCGCGAAGAACAGTGGGAACACGAGCGAGGGAATGACCAATGCCGGTTGGCGCACGATGGCCAGCACACTGCGCCTCGACATCGCGATTGTCTGCTGCCACACATGGCGCTTGTCGGTGGAGTGCGCGAAGTCCTGAGTTTCAGTGATGACGTCGGCGGCGGTCATGCCGTACCCTCTGCGGCGGCTTTGTCGCGCTTACGCCCACGCTTGCCGGTGCCGCCCTCGGCGCCCTGTGCCTGGGGTAGGCCCGCTGCAGCTGCGGCACCTTCGAGTCGATAGCCCGTGGCCTCGGCGAACACATCGTCGAGACTCGGCTCGTTGAGCTCGAGGTGCTGCATGTGCAGGCCTGCCTCGTCGAGCGCTCGCACCACCGAGGGCACCGCCTCGGCCCCTGCGCTCAGGCCGACGCCTAGCGAACCCTCGGCGGTGGGGCGTAGCTCGCCGAACCCGCGCAGCACCTCGCGGGCGCGATCGATCTCGCCGATCGGTACCTGTACGACGAGCGTGGGAGCTCCGACTAGCGCCTTGAGTTCACGTGGCTCTCCCTGTCGAACGATCTTGCCGTGATCGATGATTGCGATGCGGTCCGCAAGCTGGTCGGCCTCTTCGAGGTATTGCGTCGTGAGCAGCACGGTGGTGCCCTCGGCGTTGAGGCGGCGAACCTCTTCCCACAGGGCGAGCCGGCTCATCGGGTCGAGGCCCGTGGTGGGCTCGTCGAGGAAAAGCACCGTGGGTTGATGGATGAGTGAGAGCGCAAGATCGAGGCGCCGACGCATACCGCCCGAGTATGTGCCGACGCGGCGATCGGCGGCACCGGTGAGCCCGACGCGTTCGAGTAGATCATCGCTGCGGCTCTTCACGTGTGTCTTGGGGATGCCGTACAGCACAGCCTGTAACGCGAGGAGTTCGTGGCCGGTCATCAGCGGATCGATCGCAGCATCCTGTAAGGCCACGCCGATGCGTCGACGCACTTGATCGGCTTCGACGACAACGTCGAATCCGGCCACGCAGGCAACGCCCGCGGTCGGCCGCAACAGGGTGGTGAGCATGCGCACCGTGGTGCTCTTGCCGGCGCCATTCGGGCCGAGGAAGCCGAACACCTCGCCGGCGTTCACCTGTAGGTCGACACCGTCGACAGCCTTGACATCGCCGAAGTGGCGCATGAGGCCCTCGGCATAGATGGGGAACTCGCTACGGAAGGGTGCGTCAGGCATTACGCCCATTGTGCCGGATCGCTGACAGAAACCCGACGGCTGCCTGAAACGCGACGATACCCGCTGGCCATCGGCCAACGGGCATCGTTCAGGTCATCGAGTCTTGACGCCCGTGGGAACTACTTGAGCCAACCCGCCACAATGTCGGGGTTGGCGTCGACCCACTTCTTGGCGGCTTCAGCAGGAGTCATCTTGTCGCTGTCGACCATCGCGGCAATGGCGTTCTGCTGATCGGTGGTCAATTGAATCTTCGACAAGAATGCCGATGCCTTGGCATTCTTAGCAGCGAGCTTTCCGGATGCCGCCTTGTACAGGTGGTCGACGGGATAGTCACACGCGTACTTGCCGTCGGCTGCGGCGGCAGATGCGAGACAGGCATCGGTGACCTCTGGGAGCTTGACCTCGGTGAGCGCAACCTTGGACTGCAACCAATGGGGCTGCCAGAACTGCAGCAACAACGGCTTGTTATCCTTGACGGCCTGTTGGATCGCAGTGATCTCTGCCGCCTCGGAACCAGCCACCACGAACTTCAGTGGCAGGTCGAGGTTCTTGATGATCTGCTCGTCATAGCTCACGTAGCTCGGATCGCCCATCAGGAACTGACCGAGATCGCCCGACTCTGCGGTGGCGAACAGCTTGGTTGTCTTGGGATCCTTGAAGCCCTCCCAGGTTGCGAGTTCGGGATGGTCCTTGAGCATGGAGGTCGGGATGTACCAACCAATCTTGGCGTCCGGGCCGAGTTTGCCAATATCGACCACCGACTTCTTGTCGGTGATGTAGGTCTGGTAGTCGGCTGCATGGCCCGATGGCCACACCTCGAGCACAGCGTCGATGGTGCCGGCGTCGAGGCCGGGCCACGTGGCCTTCTCGTCGATGTCGAGCAAGGTGGTCTTCGTGTCGAGCTTGGACTCGAGCACGATCTTGGCCACGTTTGCGTTCACGGCAGAACCGGTCCATGGGTTCACAGCCAAGGTGATCGCAGCACCGGACGAACCCGACTTCGTATCGCTGCCGCAGCCGGCGGCGAGAGCCAGCAGTGCGCCGGCCATCAATGCTGCGGCCATGCGAGTGGATCGCTTGTTCATTGTTCCCCCTTGTTCACGAATAGAACTGACCTACCGTAGCTCACGCGACGAACGGTTGCCCCACGCTTGGGTGATGCGGTCGAGCACCGTCGCCAGGAGCACGATGGCGAGTCCCGCGGCCATGCCACGACCGATCTCCCCCTTGCGGAGTCCGTAGATGGTCTCGAGTCCGAGACCACCGCCGCCGATGAGCCCTGCCACGACCACCATCGAGAGCACCATGATGATGGTCTGATTCAAGGCGAGCATGATCGAGCGCATTGCGAGCGGGAGTTGCACCTTCACGAGTTCCTGGCGCGAGGTAGCGCCGAACGAGATCGCGGCCTCGCGCGGGGCGCCTGGCACCTGTCGAAGCCCGAGGCTGGTGAGGCGGATGCCCGGAGGGATCGCATAGATCACCGAGGCGATCACACCCGGCACGCGGCCCACGTTGAACAAGAAGATGACTGGCACGAGATACACGAAAGCCGGCATTACCTGGGCTGCGTCGAGCAGCGGCCGGAGCAACCTTTCGAGTCGATCAGAGCGCCCTGCCCAGATGCCGATGGGTACCGCTAGAGCGATGCTGATCACCACCGCGACGAAGACCTGGCTCAACGTGTCCATCGCGAGATCCCACACCTGTAGCGATGCAATGCCCACCAAGCACGCACCACAAAGCGCACCAAGCCGCCACCCACCGCTCGCCCAACCGATTGCGGCGGCGATGACAATGACCACCCACCACGCCGCGGCTTGGAAGAGATCGCGCATGGGCGATAGGAGGTGGACGACCACGAAGTTGCTGAAAGATCCGGTGCCGCCAACGACGGGCACGTCGTTGCGGAAATGGTTGCTCACCCACTCGGCTGCCTTGTTCGCAGGCGTGACCACATCGACCTTGAGCGCCGTGGGGAAGTCGTCGAAGCCGGTTAACTTGGCAAGGAGGGCGATCACCACGACGCCGCCGATGGCAAGTGCGGCAGCAGAGCGGGGGTTGTCGAGCAACTGCTGGAGCCGCGTCGGGTCATCGCCGACTGGTGCAGCGGACTGTACGGCGCGCTCACCAGTGGTGATGCGGTCGATCGTGATGGCGGCGAGCACGAGCGCCAATCCCGGAGCGAAAGCGAGCCCGACGTTCACCTTGTCGAGCCCGTTCAACACCGCCTGACCAAGGCCGCCGGTTCCGACCAGAGCGCTGATGACCACAACGCCGAACGCCATCATGATGACCTGATTGATGCCGAGGAGAATCGCTCGCCGGGCGAGGGGAAGGCGCACCTTGGTGAGTAGCTGCGGGCCAGTGCAACCAAATGATTCACCGACCTCGGTGCTCGCAACAGCGACGCCGCGAATCCCGAGGCTCGTGAGTCGCACCGCGGGAGGTACGGCGTAGATGACGGTGGCGGCAATGGCGGGTGGGATACCGATACCAAACGCGACGACGAGTGGCAGGAGGTAGCAGAACGCTGGCATGACCTGCGCTGTATCGAGCACGCTGCGTAGCACCCGGTCGGCCTTGATCGATAGGCCCGCCCAGATACCGAG
This sequence comes from Actinomycetota bacterium, assembly GCA_043753895.1. Lineage (GTDB taxonomy): Bacteria > Actinomycetota > Acidimicrobiia > Acidimicrobiales > Ilumatobacteraceae > WLMZ01. The sequence continues at coordinate 48,661 of JAYUWK010000052.1, read as the reverse complement.
GGGAATACCGATGATCAGCGAAATGACGACGGCCACCAGCATCAGCGAGACCGTGATCAACGTGTCGTCCCAGAATCCGAGAACACCACATCCGGCGAAGACCAACATTCCGGTGATGGCCGCTCTTCGGCCGCCCGTGCGATATCCGATGATGCCGATGAGTGCGAGCACCCCCGGCCAACGCAGTGCGCGCAGCACCCAGAGCACCTTGGTGGTGGACCACGAGATCGCATCGGCAATGGGGTGGAAGATGAAACGGAACATCCAGTTGGTGTCGCTGTTTAGTTGGCTCCATCGATAGACGCCGTCGACCCACGGCTTCACATGGGCATCGAGCCACGTCGGCACGTCGTGACCGATGATGATGCCGACGATCGAGACGGCCGAGAGTGCAATGACCGGAACGACGAAGCGGGTCCAGCGCTTGGGCGACTCGACGCTGATCTGTTCGATGTCCATGGGCGCCACCGGCTGCGGAGCCGGCATCGTGATCACGTCACGCTCCAGCCGTCGATGGCTCGGATGCAAGCTCGCCAGCGATCACCGAAAGCACCGCAACTCTGTCGATGCTGCCCACCACGTGGCCCACGTCGTCCACAACCCGCACGGGGAGTTCGCTACTCGCCACGAGCCCAACGACGTCGCGGACCTTCGTGGTGGCGGCCACCGTGCCCGCATTCGGCCCCTCGGTCGGTGCCGACATGACGGACCCCACGGCGATCACATGAGAGCGCGGCACGTCGCGTACGAAGTTGCGAACGTAATCATCGGCCGGAGCGCCGACCACTTCTTCGGGGGTGCCAACTTGCACAAACCTGCCGTCGCGCATGATGGCGATGCGGTCGCCGAGTCGCAGCGCCTCGGAGAGATCGTGGGTGATGAAGACCATGGTCTTGTTGACCTCGCGACGCAGGCGGATCACCTCGTCTTGCATGTCGCGCCGGATCAGCGGGTCGAGCGCCGAAAACGGTTCGTCGAACAGCAGGATTTCCGGATCGGTGGCCAGCGCTCTGGCGAGGCCAACGCGCTGCTGCATGCCACCGCTCAACTGGTCAGGTTTGCGCAGTCCGAGACCCCCGAGGCCTACGAGTTCGAGCACCTGCTCGGCCTTGGCGCGTCGTTGGGCCTTGTCGACCCCCTGCACCTCGAGTCCGAATGCGACGTTGTCGATGAGGGTGCGATGTGGGAGGAGACCAAAGTGTTGGAACACCATGCTGACCTTGTGACGGCGAACCTGCAGGAGTTGGTCATGGTCGGCACCAGTGACGTCGACACCGCTGATGGTGACTGAACCTGCGGTGGGCTCGATCAGGCGCGTGAGACATCGCACGAGGGTCGACTTCCCGCTGCCGGACAATCCCATCACGACGAATACCTCACTGGGCGCGACCTCCATATTGATGTCGCGCATCGCAATCACGCAGCCGGTCTTGGCCTCCAGCTCGGCGCGGGGCAACTCGGCGTCGACTGAACCAACGATCTGCTCACCCCTGGGGCCGAATACCTTCCACATCCCCTTGACCGAAATCGTCGATTCGGCCACCGTCTGCTCACCCAACTTCGCAATCCCCCCACGTCCCCAGCACGCCCGCCTGTGCCGCGAACCCTAACAGTCACGACACCAACCCTCGGCCGCCCGCCCAACCCTCGGCCGCCCGCCCAAACCTCAGCCGCCCGCGCAAACCTCAGCCGCAGTCCGCCCGACCCCCGCTCCGCCCGCCCCGTCCCGCCTGCCACGCGCCGCACTCCCACGCCCCCGGCCTCTCGGCTCGGGCGCGGATCGCGCCAACCGGTGGCGCGTGTCGCACCCGAGTGGACGGTGCGGGCGCCCAAACCGGTTCCTTGGGCGCGGATCGCGCCAATTGGTGGCGCGTGTCGCACCCAAGGGACAGAGAAGGGCGGTCGCGGCGGTAGCGTCACGGCGTCTTCCCTCGTGCATCGACACCAGATGATTGAAAGCATCGGGAGGCAACATGCCAAATGAATGGCGACCTTTGATGAACGACTGGCTGGCGAGCCACTCCGGCGTCGTCACCGCAGAACGATTGCGATCGTGGGGCTGCCCGCGTCGGCAGGTGACACGACCCGTCGAGCGCGCCGAGCTCGAGAGCATCTTTGCCGGCGTGTACCGAAGCGCGCATTGGCCACTCGGTAAGGAACAGAGGCTCTTGGCAGCATGCCTCGTCAACCCGAGTGTGACTGTCGCACGCACCAATGCCGCCGAGCACTGGCACTTTCGGCGGCGTCCTGACGACAATGGTTTGCACGCTCTGGTGCCGCATGGTTGTTCACCGACGTTGCCCGGCATCACGATTCACCGCTGTCGCCGAATTGACCCGATGGATGTGGTCGAGTGCCCCGATGGCCTTCGAGTCACGAGTCCACCAAGGACCCTGTTCGATTGCGCCGACATGTTGGGCGTCGAGGCCGCAGCGTCGGTTCTCGAGCAGCTCATCAACGATGGCCGCGGGTCGTTTGTAACGCACGCTGCAACGCTTGCTCGGCTGGGTCACCGCCATCGCCCGGGCACACTCACGATGGTGCAAGTCATCGGCTCGCGCCCAGCGTGGAGACGAGCCATGCAATCCGACCTTGAAGCTCGCGTTCTGGCTGAGATAGCGCGGCAAGAATTGCCCAGTCCTGAGACGCAGTGGAGAGTTCGCCTTCCCGGTGGCCGACGCGTTCGGCTCGACTTTGCGTGGCCGCAGTTCCGCGAGGCGCTTGAGGTCGATCATCCATTTTGGCACGCAGGCGCTACTGAGTCGCACCGTGACAAGCATCGGGATCGCAAGATGGCGACGATCGGGTGGCATACCTCACGTATCACCGACCTCGATGTGAACGCGGGCCTGTCCGAATCGATTGCCGATCTCGGGGCAATCCTGCGCCTCGCTGGACTTGCTGCCTGAACGCGCCCGTCGGTCTCCCCGCAACAGTCGCGCCGCTCTCAGAACTGCTTGGGCGCGGTTTGTGCCAGCGGAGGGCGCACATCGCGCCCATGGTCGTGGTCGGCTAGCGTCAGATTCGCATACAGGTGTTGAGGTGGTCTGCGGGCCCGAGGGGGATGTGTGAGCGTCGGAGAATCGGTGCCGGACCGAGCGCGAATTGTCATCATCGGCGGCGGGATCCTCGGATGCAGTCTGGCCTATCACCTCACCCTGATGGGCGAGACCGACGTGTTGTTGCTGGAACAGCATCGCCTCACCGAGGGAGCGACCTGGCACGCAGCCGGCCTCGTCGGCCAGCTGCGCTCATCTCGGAACACGACGCGCATGCTCGAGCACTCGGTCGAGTTGTACGGCCGGTTGGAAGCCGAGACGGGCCAGGCAGTGGACTGGCATCAGGTGGGCAGTCTGCGCCTTGCATGCTCGCCCGATCGGGTGTTGGAGCTGAAGCGCCTCGCGACGATGGCGAAGAGCTTCGGATTGCCAATGGACATCATCTCGCCCAAACAAGCGCAGGACTTGTTTCCCTTGATGTCCACCGACGATGTCCTCGCTGCAGCGTTCTTGCCCACCGACGGTTACATCGATCCGGCGAGCGTGACTCAGGCACTCGCCAAGGGCGCGCGCTTGCGCAACGCACGCATCCTCGAGGAGACGTGCGTCGACACGATCACCGTCGAGGGTCGATGTGTGACCAAGGTGCACACGAACCGTGGCGACATCGAATGTGACATCGTCGTGAACGCGGCGGGCATGTGGGGACTCGAGGTGGGCCGCATGGTAGGGGTCCGTGTGCCGGCGTTTGCGGTGGAGCATCAGTACGTACTCACCGGGCCGATCGTTGGCATGCCCAAGGGCATGCCAACTATGCGCGACCCGGATCACCTCGTGTATTACAAGCCGGATGGGCAGGGCCTGCTGATCGGTGGTTACGAACCAGACACGCTCGCCTTTGCCGAAGGCGGTATTCCGTCGCCCTTCAGGCGCCAATTGCTCGAGCCGAATCACGACCGGTTCGAGCAACTCGCCGCGCTGGCCGTGAAACGTACGCCCGTTATCGAGCAAGCGGGCATCCGAACGCTCGTCAATGGTCCGATTCCATATTCGTCCGATGCAGACTTCGTGATGGGCAAGGCCCCCGAGCTCGACAACTTCTACTGTGCGACCGGCTTTCTGTACGGCATTGCTGCTGGCGGCGGTGCGGGCAAGATGATGGCCGAGTGGATCCTGGAGGGTCGCCCATCGTTGGACCTGTGGTCACTCGATGTGCGCCGGTTCGCGTTCCATCACACGACCCGGCAATTCATGTATCCACGAGCGGTGGAGTTGTACGGTCACCACTACAAGTTGGCGGCACCCGGATCCGAACATCTGAGCTCACGGGGCATCCGGCGAAGTCCGTTACAGCCGGCGCTACAGGCCAATGGCGCCGTATTCGGCTCACGAGGGGGTTGGGAGCGCCCCAACTGGTTTGCGCCCGGTGGTGTCGAGGCCGTTGATCGGCCATCGTTTACTGAACCGAACTGGTTCCCGCACGTGGCTGCGGAGCATCGGGCCGTACGCGAGCGGGTCGGTCTCATCGACCAGACCTCGTTCGCGAAATTCGAGATCAGCGGCCCCGGTGCGCTCGCTGCCGTGCAGTGGCTCTCGGTCGCAGACATGGACAAGAGCGTCGGCACCGTCACCTACACCCAGCTGTGCAACGAGCGCGGCGGTATCGAGTGCGACCTCACGATGACCCGAATGGCCCAAGACTCGTGGTACGTGGTCACCGGTTCTGCCTTCGGTGCACACGACATGGGTTGGATCCGCTCGAACTCGCCCGACGACGGGTCAGTGGTGCTGCGGGACATGACCTCGGCGCGTGCGGTGATCAACATTTGTGGGCCGTCAGCGCGAGATGTTCTTCAGGCGGTCTGCGAGGACGACGTCAGTAATATCGCGTTCAAGTATTCTCGCGCGCGTGATGTGACTATTGGCTCGGCACCGGTGCTGGCGCTTCGCATCGGTTACGTGGGTGAACTCGGTTGGGAATTGCACATCCCTATGGAATACGCGCCGCACGTCTACGAGTCGCTGCGTGCCGCAGGTGCGCCCTATGGCATCGTCGATGTCGGGTACCGCGCCATCGACACGATGCGGATGGAGAAGGGTTATCTCTACTGGTCTACCGACATCACGCCCGATGTCACGCCGTGGGAGGCCGGTCTCGCCTGGCGGGTGAACCTCGACAAGGGCGACTTCTGCGGACGCAGCGCACTCGTCGCGCAACGTGAGCAGGGCGTTGCACGCAGGCTCTGTATGTTCACGCTCGAGGCCATGGCGTATCCCGTGAGCGGCGAGGCGATTCTGCTCGATGGCCTCGTGGTGGGTTTCACTACGAGCGCCAACTTCGGTCACACCGTCGGTAAGCCCATTGCATATGGCTATCTGCCGTCGGAACTGGCAAGTGTCACCGAGTTCGAAATCGAGGTGTATGGCGAGGCAATCTCTGCCGTCCGTCACGACGCTGCGCTCTACGACCCGACCAACCAGCGACTCAAGGGATGACGACGGTGGACATCGATCTAGCGCCGTATCTGTCGCGGATTCCGATGTTCGCCGGGGTCGCGCCCGGCTCGGTGTTGCGGCTCGGCGGGCTCACCAACCTCAACTTCCTCGTGACCACTGGCGGGGCACGTTGCGTGCTTCGTATTCCCGGCGCCGGCACGTCGGAGTACATCGATCGCAAGGCTGAGTCCTTTGCTGCACGATCCGCAGCGGACGCCGGGGTGAATGCAGAGTTACTCTTCTTCGATCCGACCGATGGGCTGATGCTCACCCGATACATCGACAGTGCGGCGACGATGTCGGTCGCACGCTTCGCCGACCTCGATGCCGTGGCCCGCGCGGCCAGGGCCTTCCGCGAACTGCATCATTCGGCAGCACCGTTTGCCACCGACTTCCACCTGTTCGCGATGATCGATGAGTACAAGTCGTTGCTTGCTGCCAAGGGCGCGACGCTGCCTGATGGATACAACGATGTACAACGGCTTGCAGACACAGCGCGCCAGGCGCTCGAGGCAAACCCCGTGCAACTCGTGCCATGTCACTGCGACCCGCTGTGTGAGAACTTCCTTGATACCGGCGCGCAGATGTTCATCATCGACTACGAGTACGCGGGAAACAACGATCCGATGTGGGATCTCGGCGACCTCTCGGTGGAGGCCGGCTTCGGCGAGGATCAGGATCGCGCGTTGCTCGTTAACTATTTCGGCGGTGAACCACCAGTAGATCAGGTTGGGCGCATGGTCGCGCACAAGGCCTTGTGCGATCTGCTGTGGACGTTGTGGGGCGTCATCCAACACGTGAATGGGAACACAGCGGATGATTTCTGGGTGTATGCCGTGCAGCGCTTCGAACGGTGCCGGACCTTGATGGCCGCGCCCACCTTTGCCGGGCACCTCGCAGCCATCGGGTCACCTCGAAGCCGCGGGTAGGATTCTCTCTCTGCACCTGTGCGGATTCCCATCACGAGCCCTGGGAGGGCAAGCGTTGCCCGAGCAGCAGACCCAACTCTTCATCCACGGCCGGCATGTCGATGCCACTTCGGGTGAAACGTTCGACACGCTGAACCCGGCGACGGGGGTGGTCATTGCCACGGTGCAGCAGGCGTCGGTCGACGATGTCGACGACGCCGTCCGCTCGGCGTCCGCTGGCTTTCAGGAGTGGCGCGCGATGTCAGGGGCGCAGCGCGGCCGAGTGATGAACCGGGCCGTGCAGTTGCTGCGTCAACGCAACGACGAGATCGCAGCTCTCGAGGTTGCCGATACCGGTAAGCCAATCAGCGAGGCAAGCGTGGTCGATGTCGCGTCCGGTGCCGATTGCATCGAGTTCTACGCCGGCGCCGCGGCCACCATCCACGGCGATCACTACGACCTCGGAGGTTCGTGGGGCTACACGCGGCGCGAGCCACTCGGCGTCTGCGTGGGTATTGGCGCGTGGAACTACCCCATCCAGATTGCGTGCTGGAAGTCGGCGCCTGCGTTGGCGTGCGGGAACGCAATGGTATTCAAACCCGCCGAGCTCACGCCGTTGACAGCCATGGTGCTGGCCGAGATCTACAGCGAGGCGGGCGTGCCCGATGGTGTGTTTAACGTGGTGCAGGGTGACGCTCGCGTCGGCCAGGCGCTCACGGCTCACCACGGCGTGGCGAAGGTTTCGCTCACTGGTGAGGTCGGCACCGGGCGCAAGGTGATGGCCGCGGCGTCGGCCACTTTGAAGCACGTCACGCTCGAACTCGGCGGCAAGAGTCCGCTCATCGTGTTCGAGGATGCGGATATCACGAACGCCGTGTCAGCTGCGCTGATGGCCAACTTCTACACCCAGGGTGAGGTGTGTTCGAACGGTACGCGTGTCTACGTGCACAACGCCGTGATGCACGCGTTCCTCGAGCAGTTGGTGGCTCGCACGAAGGCGATGAAGATCGGCGACCCGATGGATCCATCGGTACACGTCGGCGCGCTCATCTCGGCCGATCACATGGACAAGGTGCTCGGATACGTGCAGGCTGGCATCGACCAGGGTGCCCGTCTGCTCTGCGGCGGTGGCCGCCCCACCGACCCGGCGCTCGCCGGAGGCAACTTCGTGATGCCGGCAGTGTTCGCCGATTGCAGCGACGAGATGACCATTGTCCGCGAGGAGATCTTCGGACCGGTGATGTCGGTGCTCGGTTTTGATGACGAAGCCGACGTGGTGGCCCGCGCCAATGACACCGAGTTCGGTTTGTCGGCCGGGGTGTTCACGCGCGACATCCAGCGCGCCCACCGTGTGGTCGCCTCGCTCGAAGCGGGCACGATCTGGATCAACAACTACAACATCACGCCTATCGAGATGCCCTTTGGTGGCTACAAGCAATCGGGCATCGGGCGTGAGAACAGCCTGGCTGCGATCCATCACTACACCCAGTTGAAGAGCGTGTACGTAGAGATGGGCGATGTCGAGGCGCCGTACTGATGCGGTTTGGGCTGACAGCAAAGGGAGACAACGATGACTGACGCATATCAACACCTGAAGCACCGCCTCGACGCCGACGAGATCATCGTGCTCGATGGTGCCACCGGCACCGAACTGCAACGCCGGGGTGCTTCCATGGATCCTGCTGCGTGGTGCGGGCCAGCCACATTGCACAACGACGAGATGCTCACCGACATTCATGCCGACTACATCCGTGCCGGCTCCGATGTGATCACCGCGAACACGTTTGCGTCGTCACGGCTGATGCTCACTCCAGCCGGATACGCCGATCAGGTGGCCGAGATCAACCAGCGCGCCGTCGAGGCGGCGCTGCGCGCTCGGGAACTCACCGCGACGACAGATCGGGTTGCCGTTGCCGGGTCGCTGTCGCACATGGTGCCGGTGGCCGCCGGCACCGCCACCGTCGATGCCCACCGCGTGCCATCGTCGAACCAGGTGTCCGACGCGTTTTACGAAATCGCGAACATCCTGCGCGACAGCGGAGTGGATCACATCATGCTCGAGATGATGTACAACCCCGAGCGGGCCGCACTGGCACTCGAGGCTGCGCTCAGCACCGGAATCCCGGTGTGGTTCGGTATGAGCGCCCGGCGCGCTGACGACGCCCGGGTGATCACCTTCGACGCACTCGACGAGTACGAGATCGCAACCGTCGCCGGGCTGATTCCTGCCACTGGCGTCGACGCTGCCGGCTTCATGCACACCGGTGCCGAGATCATCGCAGAGGCACTCATCGCAGCCCGCCCCTTCTTCGCCGGGCCACTGATGGCCTACCCGGATTCGGGTTACTTCGAGATGCCCGACTGGCGATTCGTCGACACCATCGATCCCGACCGTCTGGAGCAGTTCTTCGGCGACTGGATCGCGCAAGGCGTGCGTCTGATCGGTGGCTGCTGCGGGCTCACCATTGCCCATGTCGAAGCGGCCGTTCGGGCCCGTCAGAGCGCCGGCGGGAGTTTGTAGTGCCGCATATCGATCTCACCAAGACCTACGACTACGTCATCGTCGGCGGCGGCTCGGCCGGGTGTGCCCTCGCCAACCGGCTCAGCGTCGACCCCAACAAGTCGGTACTCGTGCTCGAAGCCGGTCGACGTGATTACAAGTGGGATGTCTTCATTCACATGCCCGCTGCGCTGGCCTTCCCGATTGGGAGCAGGTTCTACGACTGGAAGTACGAGAGCGAACCCGAGCCCTACATGAATGGCCGCCGCGTGTATCACGCGCGAGGCAAGGTGCTCGGCGGCTCCAGCAGCATCAATGGGATGATCTTCCAACGCGGCAATGCGATGGACTACGAACGCTGGGCGTCCGACCCCGGTATGGATACGTGGGACTACGCGCACTGCCTGCCCTACTTCAAACGGATGGAATCGTGTACGTCCGGTGGCGACCAGTACCGCGGCACCAAGGGCCCACTGACGCTCGAACGCGGTGCCGCGAAGTCGTCTTTGTTCGATGCGTTCTTCGCGGCGGTTCAACAAGCCGGGTACCCGCTCACCACCGACGTGAATGGCTACCAGCAGGAGGGCTTCGCCACGTTCGATCGGAACATTCGTCGCGGTCGTCGGCTCAGTGCTGCGCGCGCCTACCTGTACCCGGTTCTGAAGCGACCCAACCTGCAACTGATCTGTCGTGCGATGGTCAGCCGTGTGCTGTTCGACGGCACACGCGCCACCGGCGTCGAGTTCACGCAGCCTCGTTGGCCGAACCGCCGCGGCATAGCCCAGACGGTGAAGGCCAACGAGGTCATCCTGTGCGGCGGTGCGATCAACACGCCTCAGCTCTTGCAGCTGAGTGGTGTGGGTAATCGTGATGATCTCGACGCATTGGGTATTCCCGTCGTGCACCATCTGCCAGGCGTCGGCGAACATCTGCAGGACCACCTCGAGGTGTACATCCAGCACGGCTGCAGTCAGCCCGTCACCCAGCAGCCGTCGCTGAAGATGTGGAAGCGCCCGTGGATCGGCTTTCAGTGGTTGTTCTTCCGCAGGGGTCCCGGTGCCACGAACCATTTCGAGGCAGGCGGCTTCGTGCGCAGTAACGACGACGTGCAGTACCCGAACCTGATGTTCCACTTCCTCCCGATCGCGATTCGCTACGACGGTTCTCCTCCGCCCGGAGGCGAGGAACTGCAGCACGGCTATCAGGTGCACATCGGCCCGATGTATAGCGACTCGCGGGGCTCGGTGAAGGTCACCTCACGCGACCCCCTGGTGAAGCCGGCGTTGCGCTTCAACTACTTGTCCACTGAACAGGATCGACGCGAATGGGTCGAGGCCATCCGCGTGACACGCCGCATCCTCGGCGCCGACGCGTTCGGTCCGTTCAGCACCGGTGAGATTTCACCGGGCGATGGGGTGCAGACCGACGAACAAATTCTCGAGTGGGTCGCACAGGACGCCGAGACGGCGCTGCACCCATCGTGTACGTGCCGGATGGGCACCGACGAGATGTCGGTCGTCGACCCACTCACGATGAAGGTGCACGGTGTTCACGGCCTGCGCGTCTGCGACGCATCTGCGATGCCTTACGTGACGAACGGCAACATCTACGCCCCAGTCATGATGATGGCCGAGAAAGCCGCCGACCTGATCGCCGGCAACACACCACTGCCGCCCGAGCACGTTCCGTTCTATCGCCACCAATAGTGGCGCCGTCCCTCTCGCCGCCTCCCGCCGTCCTTCTCACCGTGGCGGGCCACCCATGAATGCTGAGCGCACGACTACGGTGCGCTGAGCATTCACGAAGGCTGTTTGGTGAGCCAAGCACGCGCGTCGGCGACCAGATAGATGGAGCCGGTTACGATGATCTGGTCGTCGGCGCCTGCCTCACTGAGTGCGGTCTGCAGTGCCTCACCGATGTCGTCGATGGCGCGGGCGGAGCATCCGAGTTGGATAGCGGCTTCGGCGAGTTCTCGCGCAGGTCGGGCGCGTGCGGTCGGTGGCGTGCACGTGATGACCTGATCGAACTGGGTGACGTCGAGCGCGTCGAGCATCGCCGTGGGATCACGACCCGCCAGTAGACCGAGCACCAACGTGCGCCGTCCCGCGCACGGCATGTCGTCGTGCACCGCGCGTGCCAATGCCCGAGCCGCATCGGGGTTGTGGGCTCCGTCGACGACGACGGTCGGATGGAGGCGGACGGTCTCCAAGCGGGCCGGCATGCGCACGTCGGACAATCCAGATCGTGCCGATGACTCGCGTAGCGCCCGACCGAGGAACGCCGTCGCGGCAGCGATCGCGAGTGCGCAATTGGCGGCCTGATGCGCGCCGAACAGCGGGAGTTCGAGGTCATGAATGGTCTGCGCGGGCGTGCGGATCGATACCCGTCTTCCCACCGGTGTTGCGATGTCAGCGGTGATCGTCACGTCGTGGCCGAGTCGCCAGGTGGCGTTGGGGTGCTGCGCTGCAAACGCAAGGCCAAGCCGCGTGTCGATGGCCCCGAGCACGAGGTGCGCGCCGGGCTTCACGATGCCGGCCTTCTCCTCCGCGATGCGGAGTTGCCAGTCGCCCTGGCCATTGGTGTGATCGAAGCCGATGTTGGTGACCACGGCAACGCGGCCGTCGCTCACGTTTGTGGCATCGAATCGACCGAGAACGCCAACCTCGATGACAGCCACGTCGACGCGCTGATCGGCGAACCACTTCAACGCCGCTCCGGTGAGCACCTCGAATGGCATCAGCCGCTCGCCGAGTTCGTCCTCGGCCGCTGATGACATCGTGAGAAGACCCGCGAGCATGGTGTCATCGATGTCGACATCATCGATCCGGAACCGCTCGTTGTACCGGGCGAGGTGTGGGCTGGAATAGGTGCCGACGCGCAGGCCTTCGGCCATCAACACGCGGGTGATCATGCGCGACGTGGATCCCTTGCCATTGGTGCCGGTGACATGGACGACGGGTAGCGACGCCTGTGGATTGCCGAGGATCGCCACGAAGCGTCGCATGCGATCGAGCGACAGTTCGACGTCGCCGGTTCGCGCCGAGCGCGCGGCCCAACTGCCGTAGTCGATGTGCCCTTCGACGTATGCGATGGCGGCGTCGATGTTCACGAGGCGAACCTAGCTACGACCATGATCGGTTGGTTCAGTCGCGTGCGAATGTCTGCACGTGCTGGAACCCGAAGCGTCCTTTGATGCACAGGTTGCCGGATGTGATCGCGTGATCGTGGGGCGATGTGACCTTCACGATGGTGTTGTCTTGAGTGTGCAGGGTGAGGTTGCAGCCGACGCCGCAGTACGGGCAGATGGTGGTGGTCTGGTGCTGCGCGGTTTCGTCCCACGTGTCGGCGGCGCGCATATCGTGTTCGGTCTTGAACATAAGCGCGCCGGTGGGGCAGACCTCGATGCAGTTACCGCAGTAGACACAGGCTGACTCGGGTAATTCGACGTCGAACTCGGTGCTGATGTGGGCGTCGAAACCGCGTCCGGCTACCGCGATCGCAAACGAGTTCTGCCACTGTTCGCCGCAGGCGTCGACGCACTTGTAGCAGAGGATGCATCGCGAGTAATCGCGCACGTACAGATCGTTGTCGATCTTCACCGGCTGTTGCACGGTCTTCATCGTGTTCACGTCGCCGAAGCGCGAGGGATCGGCGTCGTACTGTTGCATCCACCCGTGCACTCTCGGGGCAGCCGAGAGGTCGACTGAAGAACCGAGAAGTTCGAGGACCATCTTGCGTGAATGCCGGGCGCGTTCGCTGTCGGTGTGCACCACCATGCCCTGCTCGACCGGACGCGAGCATGACGGCACCAGCGCGCGGCTGCCGTCGACCTCGACCACGCAGACGCGGCACGCGTTGACAGGATCGAGTGTGTCGCCGTAGCACAGCGTGGGGAGATCGGCGCCGTGTGCTTTGCATGCATCGAGAATTGTGGAGCCTTCTGGCACCTTGACCTCGTCGCCGTCGATCTGCAGTGTCACGGCCCGGCGGGGGAGACCCACCGGTGTTTCATGAAGCATGTTCACGTCGCCGCTCCCTGCAGCGCGCCGAGTCGGTCGATTGCGGATTCGATGGCGCTCCACGCCGTGTGCCCGAGTCCGCAGATTGATGCATCGCGCATCACTCGACCGACATCGCGCAACAACTCGATGTCGCGTTGGTTGTCGGCAGCGGATTGCCGGCCGAGGGTGATGCGCACGAGCGCTTCCTCTTGGCGCACGGTGCCGACCCGGCACGGCACACATTGCCCGCAGGATTCATCGCGGAAGAACGCCGCGATCCGGCGCAAGAACGTGAGCAGATCGATGGTGTCGTCGAGCACCATCACCACGCCGGAACCGAGTGTGGTGTTATGGGCACGGGCGCCCTCGATCGTGAGCGGGAAGTCGATCTCGTCGGCTGGTACGAATGAGCCGGCGGCTCCGCCGAGAAGCACCGCCTTCAGCGAACGGCCCTCGGGCACACCGCCGGCGAGCTCGATCATCTCGCGCAGGGTCATTCCGTACGGCACCTCGTAGACCCCTGGCTTCGTGACCGATCCCGAGACGCAGAACACCTTCGTGCCGGTGGAGGCCGGCGTGCCTATCGCGGCAAATGCCGCGCCACCATGCAGCATGATCGGGATCACGTTGACGAGCGTCTCGACGTTGTTGACCACGGTGGGTTTGCCGAAGAGCCCCACCTCGACCGGGAACGGCGGCTTGTTGCGCGGTTCGCCGCGGTAGCCCTCGATCGAGTTGAAGATCGCCGTTTCCTCGCCGCAGATATAGGCGCCGGCGCCGCGGACGATCTCGATGTCGAACACGATCCCCAACCCCATCACGTCGTGGCCCAGATAACCGTGTTCGCGTGCCGAGTCGATGGCGTGCTGCAGGTGCTCTCGAGCCCGTGGGTACTCGCCGCGAAGATAGACATACCCCTTCTCACAACCAGTTGCAAATGCACAGATCGTCATGGATTCGATGAGCGAAAATGGGTCACCCTCGATGATGACCCGGTCTTTGAACGTGCCGGGCTCGCTCTCGTCGGCGTTGCAGACGAGGTAGTGCGTGCGCACCGGTTGGTTCGCCACGGCCGCCCACTTGCGTCCGGCAGGAAAGGCTGCGCCGCCTCGACCGACGAGGTTCGAATCGGTGACCTCGCGAATCACATCGACCGGCCCCATGGCCACGGCGTTGCGGAGCGCCTGGTAGCCGCCGTGTGCCCGGTAGTCATCGAGCGAGGCCGGATCGACGATGCCGACCCGCTGCAACAGCACGAGGCCCGCGGCGCCGTCGGGCGTTGCTGCCTGTGGAACTGCAGCGATTACGGGCACCTCGACGCCGAAGTTGCGCGGTCCGACACGAAGGGCTACGGCAACATCGTCGGCGATGGCCGGCGCGACGACTGCTTCATGCGCCGGGTCTCCAGCCTCGGTGACCAACATCGCGGGCCCGCGCTCACACAGGCCCAGACACGGACTCGGCTGCCACGTGCCTGGGACACCCGTCTGGTTCGGGTCGCCGCACTGTGCCTGCACGGCATCGAGCAAGGCCCCGGCACCGAGTGCCTGACACGCCAAGTCGGCGCACACGTGAGCCACGCGCACGGGGCGCTCGTGCATGGTGAACATCGCATAGAAACTCGCCACTCCGTATGCCTCCGCCGGTGGCACATCAAGACGACGGCAGAGCTCGCCAAGGCCACCGTGGCTGATGTAGCCGATGCGATCCTGCAGCGAGTGCAATGCTGGCAACAGCCGATGGCGAAGCGCCTCGGCGCGGTGTGCGCCGCCGTGCTCGCGCTGCCAACCCTCGGCCACGAGCGATGGGCCAACGGCTGCGTCGAGCGCCTGTATCTCGGCGAGCGTCGGTTCGGTCTCAGGAAAACGGAGATCCACGATTACTCGCCGGCAATCGGCATGGGGTCGGCGGTATCAATCTGCACGTGCAGCTTCTCGACGCGAATGGCAGATGCTTTGAACTCGGCCGTTCCCGACTTCGGGTCGTTCGCTTCGATGGTGAGCACGTTCACATCGACCTCGTCGGGGAAGTGCATGGTCATGAACGCCAACCCGGGACGCAGGTGCGAATCGAAGCGAACGGGTGCCTCGATCGAGCCGCGACGCGACGAGATGACCACAACTTCGTCCTGCTCGATGCCGAGGCGCATCGCGTCATCAGGGTTTAGATCGAGCGTTTCGCCCTGACGGAGCGGTGAGGAGATCGCGCCGCTCTGTACCCCGGTGTTATACGAATCGAGTCGACGCCCTGTGGTGAGCCGGATTGGGAACTCATCACTCAACAGGTCAACCGGACCCGCCCACGTCACGGGGCTGAACGGGGCGAGTTGGCCGCGGTCTGCGGGGTTCTCGGCCCACAGTCGGCCGTGCAGAAACGACGGCTCGATCGTGTCGTTCGAGGGGCACGGCCACTGGATACCACCGAGCTCTTCGAGTCGGGAATACGACATGCCCGTATGCATGGGAGACAGCGAACGTAACTCGTTCCAGATGGTTTCCGAATCGGGGTAGTTCCACTCGGGGTGGCCCAGGCGGTGGGCGAGTTCGGTGATGATTGCGGTGTCGTCACGAGCACCCTCTGGTGGGTTGATGGCCTTACGGACACGCTGCACGCGGCGCTCGCTGTTGGTGACGGTGCCCTCGGTCTCGCACCACGCTGCGGTTGCCGGCAGCACGACATCGGCCAGCTCGGCGGTCTTGGTGAGGAAGATGTCCTGTACCACCATGTGCTCGAGGCCTTCGAGAATGTGGATCGCGTGGGCGCTGTCGGCCTCGGACTGCGCAGGGTTCTCGCCGATCACATAGAGAGCTCGCAACTCCTTGCGTTCCATCGCCTCGAACATCTGAGTCAGGTGCATACCGTGATGTGGCGGGATGGTGCAGCTCCACGCGCCCTCGAAACGGTGACGGGCGTCGTCGTCGAGGATGTCTTGGAAACCGGAGAGTTTGTTCGGGATGGCGCCCATGTCACCGCCGCCCTGCACGTTGTTCTGCCCGCGTAGCGGGTTGATGCCGGCGCCGTAGCGGCCGACGTGGCCACAGAGCAGGTTGAGGTTGATCAGCGAGAGCACGTTGTCGACGCCGTTGTGGTGCTGGGTGATGCCGAGCGTCCAGCACATCTGGGCGCGGTCGGCTGTCGCGAATGCATGGGCGAGCTCGCGGATGGCATCGGCAGGCACACCAGTGACGAGTTCTGCGCGTTCGAGCGTCCACGGCTCGACGGCTGCTCGGTATTCGGCAAAGTGCGTAGTGGAACCCTCGACGAAGGCATGGTTGTACAGATCGGCGGCGATGATCTCGCGGCCGATGGCGTGCGCCAACGCGACATCGGAACCCACGTGAAGGCCGAGCCAACGGTCGGCCCAGCGGGCTGAAGCGGTGCGCCGGGGGTCGACGACAAACAGCTTCGCGCTGTTGCGGATACCGGTGAGCACATGATGGAAGAAGATGGGGTGGGCGAACCGTGCATTCGAGCCCCACAGGACAATGACATCGGTGTCTTCGATCTCACGGTACGAAGACGTGCCGCCACCGGCACCGAACACTGTGGCCAGACCGACCACGCTGGGAGCGTGTCAAGTTCGGTTGCAGGAGTCGATGTTGTTCGTACCGAGTACCTGACGCGCGAACTTCTGAGCGAGGAAGTTCATTTCGTTGGTGGCCTTGGAGCACGAGAAAATACCGATGCCGTCTTCGCCGTGAGTATCGATTGCATGCTGGAAACCAGCTGCGGCGCGCTCGAGCGCTTCGTCCCATGTTGCCGGACGAAGCACGCCGTTGTCACGCACGAGTGGTTGCGTGATGCGTTCGTAATCTCGGCGGGGAGTACGTGTTCGTGTCATGTGTCACCTCCCTTCAGATGGTGAGGGAGCGGTGGGAATTGCTCCCAACATGCGCGCGGCCTCGAGCGTGTTCTCGAGCAGGCATGCGATGGTCATCGGCCCGGTGCCGCCCGGCATGGGGGTGATGGCTCCAGCGATGGACTGCACGCTGTCGAAGTCGACATCGCCGACGATGCCAGACGCGGTGCGCGACACGCCGACGTCGATGACGGTCGCGCCAGGCTTCACGAAGTCGGCAGTGATGAGCCCAACGATACCTGCAGCGCCGACGACGATGTCGGCCTCGCGGCAGAGCGCGGCCAAGTCGGTGGTGCGCGAGTGGGCGAGCGTCACGGTGGCATCGATACCCTTGCGCGCCAGCAGCACGGCCAAGGGCAGGCCCACGAGTGACGACCGTCCGATCACGACGGCGCGCTTACCTGCGGTAGGAATGCTGTAGCGCTCGAGCAGACGCAGCACGCCTTTGGGGGTGCAGGGCACGTGGCCGGTGCGGCCGCGCATGAGACGACCCATGCTCACCTCGGTGAGACCGTCGACGTCTTTGTCGGCTGGCACGAGGTCGAGCACGGCCTCAGTGTCGAGGTGGTCGGGAAGGGGGATCTGCACGAGGATGCCGTGCACCTCGGGATCTGCTGCGAGCGCGCGCACCGTGTCTTCCACCTCGGCCTGAGTGACGGTGGGACCGAGACCTACGTGCTTGGAGGTCATCGCTGCCTCGGCGGCCTTCTTGTGTTTCATGCGCACGTAGATCTGGCTCGGCTTGTCGTCGCCCACGAGCACCGTGGCCAGGCACACCGTCGCCAGACCGATGCCCATTGCCTCGATCTCGGTGCGCAGGCGCACCACCGTTTCGTCGCGCAGGGCAGTGCCGTTGAGGATGATCGCGCCACCGGCCGTGCGCTCGAATTCAGTGCTCATAGTGGACTCTCAAACTAATGGGGGGACGGGCCGGGTGACCACCGGTGTGGCGGGATTTAGGACAGGTTGCTAATGACGCCGTGTTCGTCGATGTCGATGTGATGGGCCGCTGGGTCGCCACCGAGGCCTGGCATCGTGCGCATGTCGCCGCAGATCGGGTACACGAATCCGGCGCCCACCGAGGCGCGCACTTCGCGCACCGGCAGCGTCCACCCGGTGGGTGCGCCCTTCAGCGAGGCATCGGACGAGATCGACAGGTGGGTCTTGGCGATGCACACTGGCAGGTGGCCGAAACCGTTGCGCTCGTAGTTGGCGAGCTGACGATTGGCGGCTGCGGAGTACTCGACCTTGGCGGCTCCGTACACCTTGGTGGCCACGGTTTCGATCTTGGTCTTGAGGCTCGCCTCGCTGGGGTAGAGCACCTGGAAGTTCGATGGTTCATCAGCTGCTTCGGCAACGGCCTCGGCAAGCGCTGTGGCGCCCTTGCCGCCATTGGCGAAGTGGGTGCACACAGCCACGCGTACGCCCATCGACTCGGCGATCTCGGCGATCGCGCGATGCTCGGAATCGAAGTCGCCGGGGAATGCGTTGATGGCAACCACGGGCGTGACGCCGTGGATCATGATATTTTCAATCTGCTTGCGCAGGTTCGCTCCACCAACGTGCACCTCGTCGGGATTCTCCTTCAACAGGTTCTCGGGCAGCGGTTTGCCGGCCACGATCTTGTGATTGCCAGAGTGCGCCTTGAGCGCACGGACAGTGGCCACCACGACGGCGGCATCGGGCGACAGGCCAGAGGCACGGCACTTGATGTTGAAGAAACGCTCGGCCCCCATGTCGGCGCCGAAGCCTGCCTCGGTGATGAGGTAGTCGCCGCCGTGGATGCCGATCTGGTCGGCGATGATGCTGCTGTTGCCGTGGGCGATGTTGCCGAACGGCCCGGCATGCACGAGGACGGGCGTGCCTTCGAGGGTCTGCATGAGGTTGGGCTTGAGTGCGTCGCGCATGATCGCCGCCATCGCTCCCGCACCGTGCAGGTCTTCGGCAGTCACGGGGTCACCGGAGGGGGTGTAGCCGACCACGATTCGCCCGAGGCGCTCGCGCATGTCCTTCAGCGATGTGCACAGCGCGAAGATCGCCATCACCTCCGAGGCCGCGGTGATGTCGAAGCCGGTCTGGCGGGTGACGCCGTCTTCTTTGGTGCCGAGGCCGATGATGATGTTGCGCAGGGCTCTTTCGTTGATGTCGAGCACGCGCCGCCACGTGATGTTGTTCATGTCGAGGTTGAGCTCGTTGCCCTGGTGGAGATGGTTGTCGAGCACAGCCGACAGCATGTTGTGCGCCGACGTGACGGCGTGGAAGTCGCCGGTGAGGTGCAGGTTGAGCAGCTCCATCGGGATCACCTGGCTATACCCGCCGCCCGCCGCGCCGCCCTTGATGCCGAATGTCGGCCCCATCGATGGCTGGCGAATGGCGATCACGCTCTTCTTGCCGATGTGCTTGAACGCTTGACCGAGTCCCACGGTCGTGGTGGTCTTGCCCTCGCCCAGCGGGGTGGGGGTGATGGCCGAGACGACGATGTACTTCGCCTTGGGGCGATCGGAGAGTTCTTCGATCGCGGCCAATTTGATCTTGGCCAGGCTGTCGCCGTAGGGCTCGATCAGATGTGGGCCGATGCCCATTTGTGCTGCGATGTCCAGCAATGGTTGCAGCGTGGCTGCCTGTGCAATATCAAGATCAGACGGAAAGCCCATACTGATTCATCCCCTCGTGAGTGCTGAAGCGTTGTTGGTGTCGGATGGAAGCGGTTCGCCGATGACGGCGTTGCGCCAGGCCACGGTGTTGGCGACCTGATTGAATGTGAACACGTGCAGCGCGGCGATGTGTAGCGTGTCGAAGTCTGCTGCCATAGGGGCGAGCATGTCCATCGGGTCGTAGCCGCACGGCGTCGCGAGCTTGCTCACCACCGCCCGATTCTTGCGGAGGTAACGCAGCGATGCGCCGATGCCCAGCTTCGCGCCCATCGTGAGCAACTTGGTGGTGTCGATGACTCCCGGTACGCCCAAGTGGATCGGAAGATGTAGGCCAGCGGTACGACTCGCCGAGATCCAGCGGGTGACTACCTTGGTGTCGAAGCACATCTGCGTCGACACCCAACCGGCGACGCCAGCGGTATCGAGGAGATGCTGCTTGTCGGTGAGCGCACCAGCGAGCGCGGTCAGCGAGATGGTGGCGTGCCCATCTGGGTAGCCGCCAAAACCGATGTTGGTGATGTTCGCGTGCGAGTCGAGGAGTGCGGTGATGAGGCCAGCCGCATCGAGATACGGGCCATGTGGCTCGGGGGCATCGCCGCCGATGATGAACACGTCCTGCACATCGTGATCGTTGAGCCACGAGGCAATGCGCGCGACGTGTTCTGGTCCTTCGACCATTCGCGCCGCGAGGTGCGGAATCACCGTGTGGCCCAGATCGATTAGTTGCGCGGCCATGTCGAGCGTTGCCGCGATGTCCTTGGCCGGCGAGCACGTAACCGACACCGTGGATGCTTCTGGCAGTTCAGGAAACTGGAGGTGCGCCTTGGGCGTGGGAATCAGCTCGAGGTGGGCGTGACGGACGCGATCGACCACGACGGGAGCAATGGCGCCCGTGCCATCGGTGGACTTGCGGTCGCGTGATCGAAAGATTGCCATGGCGGTGGTTCGGCTCCCGGTACAAAGCAGCGTCATTCCTTGAACGCTTGTGCTGGTTACCACCATACAACATCAATCCGCATCGTGGAAGACCCGCCGGTGTTGTTTCTGGGCGATGAGACAGCGGGACATCTGCCCGGAGTGCGTCAGTCGAGTTTGGTCGCGCTCAGGCGCCGGGCCGCAGCGGTGACCGCGGCCACGATGCCGTTGCGGTTGGCGGCAGTGGGGAAGCGGTAGCTCGGCCCGTGACAATGGATCGCAGCGATGACCTCACCAGCGCGATTGAACACCGGCGCGGCCACGGAGTTGAGTCCGATCTGGAACTCCTCGATGGTCCACGCAAAACCCGCTGCCCGAACCTCGGCGAGGCGCTTGGTGAGTTTGTCCTGTGACACCATGGTGTGCTCAGTAAAAGACTCGCGGCCGCCGGCGAGCAGCTCGGCGATGTGGCGGGGCTGTTCGTGTGCGAGTAGGACGAGTCCCGATGAGACGACGTGCACTGGAGCGCGCTTGCCCGTCCAGTCCTGGATCTGGATCACGTTCTCGGAGCTGACGTGATCGAGGTAGAGCACCTCGTCGCCGTCGAGTACAGACAGTCCGGCGGTCTCACCGACGTGTTCGACGAGTTCGGCGAGGAAAGGTCGGGCCCGGCCGATGAGGGTGGTGTCGTTTCCTGCCGCCAGGCTGCTGACCATCGGCCCGATGCGGTAGCTGACGCCATCGTCTTGGCGCACCACGGCCTGCAGGTTCTCGAGCGTGGACAACAGTCGGGCAACCGTGCTCACCGGCAGGGACACCCGTCGGGCCACGTCGGTGATACCGGCGGGTTCGGTGGCGATGGCCAGCAGCACCGAAAAGGCGCGCTCGATGGACTGGATTCCTGAGCTTGCGCTGGCCATGGCGTCAATCTACCCCGAGGGCCGCGTAGGCCCGGTCTGGTGAAACGATGAGCCGATAGGTCATGAACGCGGCCAACAGCGAGTGCGCAACGAGCAAAGCCCAGAAGAAACCGACAGTGCCGAACAGGGTCATCGCTGCGGCAGCGAGCAGCGGTCCGAACACGGCACCGATCGAGTACGTGCTGAGCAGCGCACTGCTGGCGGGAACGATTTGTCCCGGCGGCAACCAGTCGTGGGTGTAGGCATTGCCGAGCGCGTAGAGCGGAGCGCTGAAGCCGCCGAGCGCAAAGGCGAGGAGATAGGCGGGTACCGAACCGGGAACGGTGTTCACCATCACGATGCACAAGAGCGATGCAACCACGCACAACGCCACCATCACGAGCCGTCGCGACACTCGGTCGGCGATGACTCCGATAGGGATCTGAAGCAACACGGCGCCGGCAGTGATGGACCCCACGAAGATCGCGACCTGACTGGCGCTGAGTCCGGCGCGGGCCGCGTAGACACTGGCCATCATCAACAGGCAGCCCTGGGTGAGGCCGACGAGTACGAACCCGATGATGCCCGACGGCACGATGCGCGCAACCTCGATCATCGTCAGCGTTCCCGTGCGACGATGGTGGTCGTCGCCTCCGGTCGGCACGGCGAACAGCGGCAGCCACGCCAAGGCGGTGATGACCCCGGCGATGGCGAAGGGAACCCAGGTTGACGGATTCACAAACGACAGGATCAGCTGCCCGACGGCCATTCCCGCGGCTGCGACGGCCACGTAGGCCCCCATCACCCTGCCACGGATCTCGTTGTGGGCCAGATCGTTGAGCCAACTCTCGACCACTAGGTAGCACCCGGCGATGCAGAACCCGGTGACGAAGCGAAGCGCCAACCACGCCGTGGGCTCCACGATCAGGCCGTAACCCGCCGAACAGGCACCCATGACCACTGTGCTGAGCATGAACAGTCGCCGCCGTGTCAGGTGCCCGTGGACGCGCGTCATGACGGGGATTCCGGCCACGAATCCCACGTAGTACATCGCCATGGCGATGCCCATCACGCCCGCGCTGATGCCGGCCTGCTTGGATCTCACGCCCATCAGTGAACTCAGAAGGCCCGATCCCATCAGCGCGGTGCCTATGCTCGCAGCAAGACCCGCTACCGCATATCGAGTCCGTGCCATCGGGCAAGCCTTTCCATGGTGACCGTGCGTCCAGGACGCGAACATCGGTGACGGTGAGGAGGGGCTCAAACCCGGCACAGTAGTACCAGTAATTGACCCGCCTCGTCTTCCACGATATAGTATCTTCCCGTATCGTGGATTGCGCGGCACACGTAAGGGAGACCCCAGATGGCCGATGATGACATCGTTCTCGAAGACCTGAGCGACGACGACTTGACTGCACAGATGCACGACGACCTGTACGACGGACTCGCTCCGGAGATCATCGAGGGAACCAACATCTTGTTGGGTCGGGGCTGGAGTCCGGACCGCGTGCTCAACGACGCACTGGTCGAGGGAATGCGCATCGTTGGCATCGACTTCCGCGATGGCATTCTGTTCGTGCCCGAGGTGCTCCTTGCAGCGAACGCGATGAAGGGCGGCATGGAGATCCTGCGTCCGTTGCTGGCAGAAACCGGTGCCGAGTCCGTTGGCAAAGTCGTCATCGGCACCGTCAAGGGCGACATCCATGACATCGGCAAGAATCTGGTCGCGATGATGCTCGAAGGTGCCGGATTCGAGGTCATCGACCTGGGCATCAACACCGATGCCGACGCCTTCCTGGCGGCGCTCGACGAGCACAAGCCTGACATCTTGGGGATGTCGGCGCTGCTGACCACCACGATGCCGTATATGAAAGTGGTCATCGACACGCTCAAGGAAAAGGGCCGCCGACTCGATCAGATCGTGCTCGTCGGTGGCGCACCGCTCAATGAGGAATTCGGTGTTGCCATTGGCGCCGATGCCTATTGTCGCGACGCGGCCGTTGCGGCCGAGACCGCCAAAGCGCTCGTGCTCGCCCGTCGCGCTGCACGAGTGTCCTGAGAGGTTCGTCCCCGATGGCGCACGGGGTTCGCCAGCCGCTGGTCATCGCTTGCGCCGCACTCACGGCTGATCTCCGCGCGGTGCTGATGGCCGACGGGCTTAGTGATCTCGTCGAGGTGCACTACCTGCCCGCCAACCTGCACAACATGCCCCAGCGCATCGTCGGCGAGATACGGCCCGTGCTCGCACAGGCCCGTGCTGAAGACCGTGCGGTGTTCGTGGCCTACGCCGATTGTGGCACCGGCGGCATGCTCGACGTGCTCCTGAACGAATACCCCGGTGTCGCACGCCTGCCCGGCGCGCACTGCTACGAGTTCTTTGCGGGATCGCAGATGTTCGCTGCGTTGCAGGACGCCGAACTCGGCACCTTTTACCTCACCGACTTCCTCGCCAAGCATTTCGAGGCACTGGTATGGAGCGGTCTCGGTCTGGATCGCGCCCCGCAGCTTCGCGACACCTACTTCGGTCACTACACGCGTCTGCTGCTGCTCGCGCAGACCGACGATGACGCAATCACCGAGGCCGCAACGAACGCTGCCGAGCGCCTGGGCCTTCGTTTTGAACGGATCCACGTCGGGCGCGCCGGATTGCAGGCGCCGGTGCACGAGTGGTCCGTCAGCATCCGTCAGGCGGCTGCGTAATGGCGCGGCGCGGCAGTGGCAACGGCAACGAGCTGATCATCATCACGTGGCGCGACATCCCCGCACAAGTGAACGGTGGATCAGGTGAGAACAAGCGCCAGCAGATCCTCCCGAACCGTTTCCATCAGGCCATCGATCGGGCCGCGATGAAGGCTGGCAAGAAGACCTCGGGCGAGTACGTGGCCGAGTGGCGCCGGCGCACCGTGGCCCTGCCCGCCGACTTCGACGGCGATTTCACCGCGGCTGCACGTGCCGAGGCCGAGCGCATCGAGAACGAATTTCCCACAGCGAGACTCAAACTCTGGGTCGAAACCTGCGGATGGGACCCGGAACGACCAGAACAGGAACGAATCTGATGACCGACACCATTCTCAGCTCTGCCACTCGCGAGGTCGTCATCGGCTTCGGACGTCCCTTCGTGATGATCGGCGAGCGCATCAACCCCACCGGCCGCAAGCTGCTTGCGGCGGAGATGAAGGAGGGCAACTACGACCGCGTCATCGCCGATGCGCTCGCACAGGTCGAAGCGGGCGCGCAGATGCTCGACGTCAATGCCGGTATCCCCCTCGCTGACGAACCCGCCATTCTCGCCAAGGCAATTCAGTTGGTTCAGTCGGTCACCGATGTGCCGCTGTCCATCGACTCGAGCATCATCGAAGCGCTCGAAGCAGGCTTGTCGGTGTACCAGGGCAAGGCGTTGGTCAACTCGGTCACCGGCGAGGAAGCCAACCTCGAACGAGTGCTCCCCCTGATCAAGAAGTACGGCGCAGCCGTGGTGGCCATCTCCAACGACGAGACAGGCATCAGCGAGGATCCGAATGTGCGCTTCGAGGTGGCCAAGAAGATCGTCCATCACGCAGCCGACTACGGCATCTCGCCCGCCGACATCGTGGTCGACCCACTCGTGATGCCCATTGGCGCGATGGGTACCGCTGGCCAGCAGGTGTTCGCGCTGCTGCGCCGCCTGCGCGACGAGCTCAAGGTGAACACCACCTGTGGGGCCTCGAACATCAGCTTCGGTCTGCCCAACCGCAACGTCATCGGCGGCACCTTCCTCGCGATGGCCATGAGCCATGGCATGACTTCGGCGATCATGAACCCGTTGCATCCCGAGGTGAAGCACGCCATTCAGGCCGCCGACGTGTTGTGCGGCCACGATCTCAACTGTGCCGAGTGGATCCGCCACCATCGCGACCCGGGCAACGTGCAGGCCGGCGAGTCCACCGGTCGTCGCGGTGGTCGTCGCGCCCGTGTCGCCGACGGCTCTGCGCCGGTCTGAGATCGCCCATGCCCAACGTTGTGTTCACGCCGTCCGGTCGACAGGGGGAGGTCGAAGCCGGCTCCACCGTGCTCGATGCAGCGCGTCAACTCGGCGTCGACCTCGACTCGGTGTGTGGTGGACGCGGCATCTGCGGCCGCTGTCAGGTGGTGCCAGCCTTCGGCGAGTTCGCCAAGCACGCGATCAGTAGCAACGCCGAGCACCTGTCGGCCATCGGCACTACCGAAACCGCGTATCACGGCCGGCGCCCACTCGAACAGGGTGGCCGGTTGGGTTGCGCGGCGCACATCACTGGCGACCTCGTGATCGATGTGCCGGCTGCCAGCCAGATGCATCGCCCCGTCATTCGTAAGTCTGTGGATCTCACCGGTCTCGTCATCGACCCCACCGTGCACCCGTACTACGTGGAGGTGCTGGCCAACGGTCTCGGTGGTGATCGCAGCGATCTGCGACTCCTCACCGATGCGCTCGGCGAGCAGTGGCAGCTGCCAACGCCCATCATCACGCCGGCAGCGCTGCGCCGCTTGCAGCCTGCAATGACCGCAGGTAGTCGCGCCGTCACGGTTGCCGTGCACAGCCATTCGGTCATCACCGGCGTGTGGCCGGGATTCGTCGAGACCCTGTATGGCGTTGCCATCGACGTCGGCTCCACCACGGTTGCCGGTCACCTGTGCGACCTGGCTACGGGTGAGGTTCTGGCGTCGGCGGGGTTGATGAACCCGCAGATCCGTTTCGGCGAAGATCTGATGAGCCGAGTGTCGTACGTGATGATGCATCCCGGCGGCGACACAGAGCTGACAGCGGCCATCCGAGGTGCGCTCAACGATCTCATTCACGAACTCTGTGGCAAGGCGTCACTCACCGAATCCGACATCTCTGACCTTGTGCTCGTCGGCAACCCGATCATGCACCACCTCATCTTGGGCATCGACCCCACGCCACTCGGCGGCGCGCCGTTCCCGCTGGCCACCGACTTGCCGGTGGACGGCCGCGCCAGCGACATCGGCGTTGCCTGCCCATTCTCGTCGTTACACATTCTGCCCTGCATCGCCGGCCATGTCGGTGCTGACACGGCCGGCGCGGTGCTCGCCGTGGGGCCACACCGCGGCGACGAGATGGTGCTGCTCGTGGATGTCGGCACGAACGCCGAGTTGGTGCTCGGCAACCGCCACGGACTCGCCGCGGCTTCCAGTCCCACCGGCCCGGCTTTTGAGGGCGCGCAGATTTCCTGCGGTCAGCGCGCCACAGCGGGAGCCATCGAGCGCGTGCGGATCGATCGCAACACGCTCGAGCCTCGGCTGAAGATCATCGGTTCCGATCTGTGGAGCGATGAACCCGGTTTCGCCGAGTCTCTGCCCGAAGTCGGCATCACCGGTATCTGCGGGTCGGGCATCATCGAAGCCCTCGCCGAGTTGTTCCTCGCGGGGGTCATCGACGCGGATGGCACCATCAACGGTGCTGCCGCTGAGCGCACGCCGCGCGTCATCGCCGACGGGCGCACGTTCCAGTACGTGCTGCATTACGGCCAACCGCAACTCTGCGTCACACAGAACGACGTGCGCGGTATCCAACTCGCCAAGGGCGCGCTCTACGCAGGCGCACGTCTGCTGATGGACCGCGCCGGACTCGACACGGTCGATGCTGTGAAGCTGGCCGGCGCGTTTGGAAGCCATATCGATCCGGTGTACGCGCTGGTGCTTGGCATGATCCCCGACTGTGACCCGGCGTGTGTCGTGTCGGTCGGCAACGCCGCTGGTTCGGGTGCGGCGCGCGCCCTCCTGTCGGCCGCCGACCGAGCCGAGATCATCGAAGTCGCGCGCACCATCACCAAGGTCGAGACGGCCATCGAGCCCAAGTTCCAGGAACACTTCGTGCAGGCGATGGGTCTACCGCATTCCACTGATCCCTATGTCCGATTGGGCCGGGTGGTCACACTGCCTGCCCGCACCGACCCGGCTGGTTCTGTTCGAACGCGTCGCCGCGTCCGTTCGGTCTGAGCACACATATCCCTGGGGGAAACCATGACTGACACAACGAATTCCGAGGCGCAGGCGCCTGGCCGAAGCGGCGGTCGCAGCGGTGGCGGTCGCGCCAATCGTCAGGCTGCGCGTCTGGCCAGCCATGCCGAATCAATTCCGTTTCTCACCCGCACGCTTGCACCGTTCGAGGTGCTCAGCGACGAAAGCATCGAGATCATCGAGCAGAACGCAGACACGATTCTCGAGAAGCTGGGTGTCTGGGTGCGCGACTATCCGTCGGCGCTCACGTTGTTCGCCGGTGCCGGAGCCGACGTTGATGGTGAGCGTGTGCGCTTCCCGCGTGGCATGTGCCGCAGCATCGTGCAGGCCACAGCCCCTCGTCAGTACACCCAACACGGCCGCAATCCGCTGCGCAACGTGGAGATCGGTGGGATGAACACCGTGTTCGCCCCGAACTACGGTTCACCGTTCGTACGCGATCTCGACAGCGGTCGTCGCTACGCAACCTTGGCCGACTTCCAGAACTTCGTGAAGCTGGCGTACTCGTCGCCGTACATCCATCACTCGGGCGGCACGGTGTGCGAGCCCGTCGACATCCCGGTGAACAAGCGTCACCTCGACATGGTGTATTCGCACATCAAGTACAGCGACAAGCCATTCATGGGTTCGGTCACTGCGGCAAGCCGCGCCCAGGACAGTGTCGATCTTGCCCGCATCGGCTTCGGTGGCGATCTGGCCGATCGCACCGTGATGACCAGCCTCATCAACGCGTCGTCGCCGCTGGTGTGGGACGAGACGATGCTCGGCTCTGCCGAGGTGTACGCGCGCAACAATCAGGCGTGCATCTTCACGCCCTTCATTCTCGCTGGTGCGATGGCCCCTGTGACCGCGGCAGGGGTTGCCGCGCAGAGCTTGGCCGAGGCGCTCGTCGGAATGACCTTCGCCCAACTCGTTCGGCCCGGTGCCCCGGTGATCCTCGGCTCGTTCGCATCGTCAATGTCGATGCAGACAGGCGCCCCCACCTTCGGCACGCCCGAGCCCTCGCTCGTGCTCTACGTCATGGCCCATCTGGCTCGCCGTCTTGGCGTGCCGTTCCGCTCTGGTGGCGGCCTCACGGCGTCGAAGGTGGCGGATGCACAAGCGGCGTACGAATCGGCGAACACGATGCAGGCCACCATCTTGGGCGGCGCCAATTTCGTGCTGCACGCAGCGGGTTGGCTCGAAGGCGGACTCTCCATCGGCTACGAGAAGTTCGTGCTCGACTGCGATCAACTCGGCATGATGCACACCTTTGCCAAGGGCGTGGACATGTCGCCGAACGGTCAGGCCGTCGATGCCATCGTCGATCACCAACCCGGCATGCATTTCCTCGGCACCGCACACACGCTCGCCAATTTCGAAACGGCTTTCTATCGCAGCAATACGGCCGACAATGCGAGCTACGAGCAGTGGCTCGAAGAGGGCAGCCTCGACGCGAACCAGCGCGCCAACAAGATCTGGAAGAAGGCCTTGGCCGACTACGAAGCGCCTGCGCTCGACGACGCCATCGATGCCGAACTCCAAGAGTTCATCCTCCGTCGCAAAACAGAAATGCCCGACGAAGTGGGCTAGTCGGTGGCCCCGACCGCATTTCGAAACATCCCCAAAATTGATCTATAGTTCCCGCTATGCGGATCATTACCGCACAACGGTTTGTAATGGTACCGCGCAAGGTGCCCCCTTCCTGAGAGGAATTTCCACGTGAGCAGCGACTTCCCAACAACAGCAAGAGTTGTGGTCATCGGTGCCGGCATTGTCGGTAACTCCGTCGTCGGTCACCTCGCCGAACTCGGCTGGCGCGACATCGTGCAGATCGACAAGGGTCCGCTGCCGAACCCGGGTGGTTCCACGGGCCATGCCTCGAACTTCATCTTTCCGGTAGATCACAACCGCGAGATGGCGATGCTCAACCTCGACAGCCAGCGCCAGTACGCCGAAATGGGCGTGAACACCGAGTGCGGCGGCATCGAGGTCGCGCGCACACCAGAGCGCATGGAAGAACTACGCCGGCGCATGGTGTCCGCAAAGAATTGGGGCATCGAATCACGTCTCGTGACGCCCGAGGAGATCAAGGAGATGGTGCCGTTCATCAACAGCGACATCCTCCTCGGTGGTTTCTACACGCCGTCGGTGTCAGTGGTCGACAGCCTGCGCGCCGGCACGATCTTCCGCGAGCGTGCCCAGGCGCTTGGTGCACTCCAAACCTTCGCCAACGTCGAAGTCGAGGACATGATCGTCGAGGACGGCGTCATCAAGGCCGTCGTCACCGACCACGGTCGCATCGACGCTGATTACGTGGTCGTGGCCTGCGGCGTGTGGAGCCCACGTATCGCCGCGATGGCCGGCGTGGAGATTCCGCTTACACCCGCCGTGCACCAGATGATCGACGTCGGACCCATCCCGATCCTCGAAGCCACCAACATGGAGTTGGGCTTCCCGATCATCCGCGACATGGACACGTTCTGCTACGAGCGTCAGAGTGCCGGCTCGATGGAAGTGGGTTCGTACGCCCACCGCCCGATCTTCATGACCGCCGACGAGATCCCCAGCATCAAAGAGTCGCGTCTGTCGCCGACCGAGCTTCCGATCACGATGGAGGACTTCGACCCGCAGCTCGAGCAGGCGCTGGAACTGATGCCCGACATTCTGTCGACCGCAGAGATCAAGTACGCGATCAATGGCCTGTTGTCGCTCACGCCCGATGGCTTCCCGCTCATCGGCGAGATCCCCGGCGTCACCAACCTGTGGTCATGTGCGGCCATTTGGATCAAGGAAGGCCCTGGCGCGGCGCGCATGCTGGCCGAGTGGATGACCCATGGTCAGCCCGAGATCGATCCGCACCACAGCGACATCGCCCGTTTCTATCCCTATGCCCGCAATGATCACCACGTGCGAGCCCGATGTGCTGAGCACTTCAACAAGACCTACGGCATTGTGCACCCACGCGAACAATGGGCGTCCGAGCGCAACATTCGCACAGCGCCGTACAAGGATCGCACCGACGCGCTGGGTGCGGTGTACTTCCAGGCGGGCGGCTGGGAGCGTCCTCACTGGTACGAGTCGAATGCGTCTCTCGTCGAGAAGTACGGCGTGGAAGATCGGCCTCACGAATGGGATGCCCGTTGGTGGTCACCGATCATCAATGCCGAGCACCTCGCAATGAAAGAGAACGTCGGCATGGTCGATCTCGCGCCGTTCGTGGTCTACGACATCAAGGGCCCCGGAGCGATGGACTATCTGCAGGTCCTCGCCGTGAACAACGTCGATGTTGCGGTCGGCAAGTCGGTGTACACACCGCTGCTCGATGTGAACGGTGGCTTCCGCAGCGACCTCACGATGATGCGCCTCGGTACCGACTTCTACCGGGTCATCACCGGCGCATTCGATGGTCCCCGCGATGCCTTCTGGTTCACCAAACACCTGCCCACGGACGGTTCGGTGACGTTCGAAGACAAGACCTCGAGCTTCGTCACCATCGGTCTGTGGGGCCCCAAGTCCCGCGAGGTCATGGCTCGCCTCACCGAATCGGATGTCTCCAACGCGGCATTCCCATACGGCACCACGCAAGAGGTGTTGTTCGGTTCGCTCGCGGTGCGCCTGTTCCGCATCTCGTATGTGGGCGAGCTCGGCTGGGAGATCTACGTGCCGATGGAGAACGCCCGCGCAGTGTGGGATCTCATTGCCGAAGCCGGCAAGGACTCCGGCATCGTGCCCGTTGGTGGCGGCGTGTACGGCACCACTGGTCGGCTCGAGAAGGGCTACCGCCTGATGGGTGCCGAGCTCGATGGTGAGTACACCCCCGTGGAGGCAGGGCTGGCCCGTCCGAAGGTGAAGTCGGCAGACTTCGTCGGCAAGGCCGCATACCTCAAGGCTCGCGAAGACGGCCCGGCTGCCATTTTGTGCACGCTCGCTGTCGAGGATCACACCTCGGCACGCGATGGCATCAAGCGCTACATGACCGGCGGCGAGACCATTCTCACTACGTCAGGCGATCGAATCGTCGATGCCAAGGGTCGCATCTCTACGGTCACCACAGCGGGTGCTGGCCCGTCGCTCGGCAAGTTCTTGCTCATGGCGTATCTCACGCCCGGGTATGCAGTTGTCGGCAACGACCTGCTCGTGCATTACATGAACGAGACCTATCCCGTGAAGGTGGTCGTCGCTGGGTCCACCCCCGCGTTCGACCCCACCGACGCGCGGATCAAGGCGTAGTCACACCATGGCCGAGCTACGGATTCTGGTCTGTGTGAAGCGGGTGCCGGCGCCCGGCGCGCGCATCACGCTCACCGCCGATCATCAGGGCATCGATGCGAAGAACCTCGGGTTCACCACCAGCCCGCACGAGGAGTGCGCGGTCGAGGAAGCGATTCGTCTCGTGGAGGCGCACGGTGGCTCGGCGACGGTGCTCACGCTCGGCGCGGTCGAGGCCGATGAGCAGCTTCGTTACGCCGTCTCGGTGGGCATCAACTCCGCAGTGCACGTGACCCACGCCAGCCTTGCCGGTGGCGCCGATTGGGATGCGCAGGCGACGGCTCGCGCGCTCGCTGACGCAATCTCGTCGCTCGAGGCAACCGACGGCGCGTTCGACCTGATCCTGTTCGGCAACGAGTCGGCTGACTCGGGTGGATTCCAGGTAGGTGTCCGCGTCGCCCGCCAACTTGGACGGGCCATCGTGAACGGCATCAAGGGCGTGGCGGTCGACAACGGCACCGTGACGGCCCAGCGCGAGAGCACCTCGGGCTTCGAGGTGTATCAACTCGCACTGCCCGCGGTACTCGGCGTAAAGGAGGGCCTCAACCTGCCCCGCTACCCAACGCTGCCCGGTCGGCTGAAGAGCAAGAAGGTCGAGGTGCCCGTGCTCACCGCCGAACCGATGCCCGGTGGGCTTGCCACGCTCAGCTTCGACAACGCGGCCGAGATCGTGGTGGAGACCACCATGTTGGGCACCGGGCCCGAAGCAGCGCCGGCCATCGTCGATCTCCTCGAAGAATTGGGTCTGGTATGAGTCACGAAATCCTCGTGGTCGTCGAGCACGATCGTGGCGAGGCCACAGACACGTCGTATCAGGCGTTCGGGTTGGCACGCGCTCTGCTCGCCACTGGCGTCGGTTCATCGATCGCGGCCGTCGTCATCGGCGCCGAGGCCGATGCCCTCGCTGGCGGCCTTGGTTCGTATGGTGTTGGTTTGAGCGTGGTCGTGCACCACGACGAACTCACCGACTATGTGCCTGAGGCGTGGGGCGATGTCGTTGCCCAACTCATTACGTTGCGCGCTCCAGCTGCGATTGTGGCCACGGGTACCGACCGTGGCAACGAAGTGCTCGCCCATGCCGCAGCGATTGCCGATCTGCCCTTTGCCGCCAACGTGACCGAGGTGAGTCTGGCAGATGGTCTCGACCTTACGCGTGTGCGCTGGGGCGGCAGTCTGCTCGAGCAGTCCCGCCTCCAGGCGCCGGTGTATGTGCTCTCCGGATCGGCCCACACGTTCTCGGGTGAGCCAGTGGATTCGTCGAGCGCGCCCACCGAGGTGTTCGAGCCCACGCTCGATGCGTCTGCTGCTCGAACTCGCGTTGTCGACAGGGTCACCCTCGCTGCCGGCATCACGCTCACAACGGCTGCTGTCGTGGTCAGCGGTGGACGCGGCGTTGGGTCTGCTGACGGCTTTGCGCCACTCGTCGAACTCGCCGACCTGCTCGGCGGCGCCGTGGGATGTTCACGCGTGGTCACCAACAACGGCTGGCGCCCACACAGCGATCAGGTGGGCCAGACCGGCAAGCGCATCGCTCCCGAGTTGTATATCGCTTGTGGCATCTCGGGTGCCATTCAGCACTGGGTGGGGATGATGGCGTCGAAGCACGTGCTTGCGATCAACACCGACAACGAGGCAAACATGGTCGGCAAGGCCGAGTACGCGGTGATCGGTGATCTGCACAAGATCCTGCCCGCAGTCAGCGACGAGATCCGTCGCCGCCGCGCCACCGCCTAATTCACCGCTCGGCGGCGCGGTATCGAACTGACACCATGTGCTCATGCCGATGACACTCCGCCTCACCGACACCGAGCAAACAGCGCTGCGAGAGCGTGCCGACGCGGAGGGCATCTCCATGCAGGAGGCCGCCCGTCGAGCCGTTCGAGAGTTCGTCAGCCGCGGCCAACACAGCGACCGAGTGAATGGTGCGGCACTACTGATCATGAACAAGCACGCCGACGCCTTGCGACGCCTTGGCGAATGAGCGAACCGATCGAGTTCCTTGATCTCGACGACCTTGTCAATTTGGCTCGCAGCTTGCTCGGCGACCCGCCACCCATCCGCGACATTGGCGTGCTCGGCTCTGCCGCAGCGCGACCGCCGACCACTGCCTTGGGTAAGGATGCCTACCCCGACCTGATCACCAAGGCGGCGGCACTCCTGCAGTCGGTCGTCATCAACCACGCACTCGTCGATGGCAATAAGCGACTCGGCTGGCTGGCCACCGCAGTGTTTCTCGAACTGAATGGAATCAAGGCGTCGCGAGCCTCGAACGATGATGTCTACGAGTTTGTCGTATGGATCGCCGCATCCAACCCGGACCTCGCCGACGTCACGACCCGCCTGCGTCGTGTGGTTCAACCCAAATGCCGTCAACGGTAGGAATACACTCCGACACCACGCAGATCGGCAGTCCCGACGCGTCGCGGATCTAGTCGTGCCACCAAAGCCAGCGCCCGTGGGGATGCACGTGGGCGAGGACACGAGCTGAAGCCTGCCGGCCCTTGCTGAAACCCACGAGTCCGAGCACCGAGGCAGAGATTCCCTCGACAGTCGGTTCTTCCACGGAGGGCAGCGACTCGACTACCCCGACACCCTCAGCACTCACCCAAAACACCGGCCGAGAGTAGCTGGCATCGGCGAGGCACCGTGTGAATTTGCTACGTCGGTCGGGAGGCAGGTACGCCATCACCCAAGTAGTAGTGACCACGATGGCCCCGCTGGTTTCGCGCAGCAACGCTGGGAGGTCATCAACGGCGTCGCCTGTTCGCATGACGCTCGGGTGGGCGACCGCCAGTTCGAGGGCAGCGCGAGTGCGCTCGAGCCTCCCGGTGTCGGGCCACGTGCAGGCGAGCAACCACCGGAAGTCCTCTGGCGCCGTGGGATCAAGTGGGTTGCGGTCGAGTCCGATCCGCTCCGCTACTGCCACGAGCCTGATTGGTGGGTTGCCGTGCAGCACGTCGCACTGGACGCGCACGGGGCTGTGCGACGGCCCGAGCGCGCCGTGGGGCCCGTAGTCGATGCGGCAGTGCTCCAAGGTGAGTGTCAGTCCGGCACTGGTGCCCACATCAACCAGTGTCAGCGGCTGCGAGAGGTCGAGCGCAGCAAGGGCCGGCACGATGAACGCGACGCGCCCAATCTCGTTCGTTTGGGTGCGCCGTGCGCTCAAGACCAGAGCGAGAGGTGCTCTGCTTCCGCGGACCGCGTCGATGAATGCGCTACCCGCGTCACCGGAGCCGCGCCCGTCGTAGTGGGACGCCACTTCAGGCTCGAGTCCCAGTAGTACCCGGTCATGGATCGCGGCCAGGAGCATGTTGGGCTGCAGCGCGTGAGACGGCAGAGAGAGCAGGAAGTCAAGGGTCTCGGCTGACTGCGCGACCGTCAGCGTGATGCGCTCGTACAGCTCGGAGTACCCGCGACACTCAGTCTCACTGAAGTGCCGCCACCAGGCGGCCAGATCGTCCCTCGTCACCTGCGAACCCCCAAACGCATAGTGCCTTGACTGAGGGCGCTTTGCAAGCCCTTCGTTGAGCTGTCTTGAATCGTCTCTACTTACTGACGGTCACGGCGGGGTCGACTGCTGGGGCACCTTCGGTGGGCATCAGCGTGGGGGCGATGACGACGCCGTCGACGGGGATCGGCTGGCCGTAGCGTGGGTCGTTGGCGGCGCTGGGTGGTAGCAACGTCTCCACGGCGGGTGAGCAGGCTATGCCGGGCGCCAGCGACAGGTCTTGGCACACGGTCTGGCGGGTGATACGCCAGACACCATTGTCACCGAGGCGGGCCATGCCGTAGCGGTTGTAGAAATTCGTGATCGAGGTCAACACGTCGTAACGGAACCACGCCTCGGTGGGGCTGGAGAAGACCAGTTCGGCAATCGGTTGGGTCGCAGTCATTGCGGCTGTTGCGAATTGACCGGCACTCAGCGCGTTCCAGGCGTCTTGGATGCCGGTGGAGTCGTCGACGTAGGTGATCCGCACCGATGGGTCGGTTCCAGCGAAGTCACGCGAGAGCCTCCATGATTCGCGCACCGCGGCTTCAGCTGCGGCTGGATCAGCGGGCTGCTCACCGGCGGCGGGCAGCGCGGGTGGCGGTGGGTTACAGGCCTTCTGATACTCGGTGCTGCTGTATGTCGCGGTCAGCTCGGCGGTGCCGAGCGACGTGGTACTGCCATCGGTCTTGTTGAGGGTCACCGTGAAGGTGTTCTCGATAGGCCCGTTAATGGCGAGGAGCGCAACACCATTGCTCGGTGTGGTCGAGTCGCTGAGTCCGCTCGCGGTGGTGAAGGTGACCGAGCTGACATTGGCTGCAACCTGAACCGATGCGCCGAACACCGGAGCCGACTCGACGTACCCGCTCGCAAAAGTGGACACGGCCACGCCACCCTTGGGATCGGTGTACCACGGAGCACCACCGAGGTTCACAGAGTTGGCGGTGACGATCGAGATGCGCAGCTGGCCGGTGGGGAAGCACCAGCCAGCGGGCATCCAGCCGGGGAACTGGTTCCCGTAGGGAGCTTCCATCTGCGCGCCGTAGTCCTGCAGGTGGGCACGCATCGTGATGCCCGACGCGGTGGTGCGCTCGGCGAGCAATCGCTGCGGCAGATCGGCGTAGGCGCCGGCGGAGTACTGACCGCCGCCGCCGCCGGCCGCTGCGCTCATCTTCGAATCAGAGCTCGCCATGCCCGTGGCCGGCATGGCCGGGGTTGGCGCCCCAGCCGTGGAGCCACCGGTGATTGTCGCGTTCGCAGATGTGGAGCCTTCAGTCGAGTTCGCTGTCTCGGCGCCGCTGCGGGTTGACGCAACGTTTTGCAGCGACGATCGTGATGCTCTGTACCCGCCGATGAATCCGAGACCGCCGGCAGCAACAGCGGCGCAAAGCGAGATTGCGATCACCCGTCGACGGGCACTGCGAATCCTTGCCGTCGTGTCTGGCGCTTCCCCTGGCTCAACGGTGGTTTCGACAATTGGTTCCGACATGGCATCCCCCGCGGTGCGTGTGGCGTACGAGGAGTGTGACGCAATGAGTCCAATCGGGGTTCCCCGATTGGACTCATTGTTACAGAACCGTCATATTGGCCTGGCGTGTCAGCCGTTGCTGCTCAGGCGTTGGCGATGGCCCGCCACACCCGCTCAGGCGTTGCCGGCATGTCGATGTGGCGAACTCCAAGGTGGCTGAGCGCGTCGACTACCGCGGACTGGACGGCTGGCGTGGAGCCGATGGTGCCGCTCTCGCCGATGCCTTTCGCTCCGAGGGGGTTCACCGGGGTGGGCGTCTCCATGTGGATGACTTCGAAACTCGGCAGCTCGGCTGCGGAGATCATCAAGTATTCGGCGAGGTTGGAGGTGATCGGGTTGGCGTCCTCGTCGTAGCGCACCTCTTCGAGCAACGCCTGCGCCGTGCCCTGAGCCACGCCGCCGTGGATCTGCCCATCGAGCAACAACGGATTCAACACGCGACCAGCGTCGTCGCACGCGACGTGACGAAGGTGGCGCACCTGACCCGTTTCGGTGTCGACTTCTACGACGGCCACATGGGCTCCGAAGGGAAACGTGGCGCTGGCCGCCGTGAAGGTGGTGCTCTGCTTGAGGCCGCCTTCGGACTTCATCGCGACAGCGAGGTCGGCCCATGTCTTGGCCACTGCCGGCGTGCCGACCACGTTGAAGGATCCGGAGTCCTTGTCGAACACTATGTCGGCTTCGTCGGCTTCGAGCAGACGTGCGGCAAGCTTGCTGGCCTGCTCGACGAGTTCGATGGCCGCCTTGTTCACTGCTGCGCCGCCCTGCTGGAGTGAACGTGAGCCCATCGTGCCACCGCCGACGGGCACGAGGTCGGTGTCGCCCCAGACGAGCTCGATGCGGTCCATCGGGATGCCGGTTTGGTCGGAGGTGATCATCGCAAATGCGGTGGCATGACCCTGACCGTGCGGCGAGGTGCCGGTGTAGACGACGGCGCGACCGTCGTCGAGTACTTCGATCTTGGCGTCGTCACCCATCGGCGGCACGCCACCGGTGATCTCGACGTACACGCTCACACCGATACCGAGTTGCTTCGCCGCGCCGCTGGCGCGACGTGCGGCCTGATCGGCGCGCAGCGCCGGGTAGTCAGCCGCGGCCAACGCCTTGTCGAGAGCTACCTCGAAATTGCCCACGTCGTAGGTCTGCCCGATTGCGGTGGTGTGGGGCTCGAGGAACTTGGGGATCAGATTGATTCGGCGGACCTCGACGGCGTCCATACCGATCTCGGCGGCAAACATGTCCATCGCCCGCTCGATCGCGGCGGTGGCCTCGGGGCGACCGGCACCGCGGTAGGCAACCACGGGCGTGGTGTTGGTGACGACGCTGGTCGTACGACATTCAATGTTCGGGATGGCGTAGACACCGCTCGACATGGGTCGCGTCATGAACGGAGCAAGGATGGTGCCCATGTCGGCGAATGCGCCACAGTCTTGGATGGCGTGCAGCTGATAGTGCGACACCTTGCCATCGCGAGATCCGCCGATGGTGACATATTGCAGTTGGGCGCGACCATGGCCGAGCGCGACCATGCTCTCACTGCGCGTCTCGCGCCAGCACAGTGGCCGGCCGACGCGCTTGGACAATTCGCCGAGCAACAGTTCCTCGGAGTAGGCGCCGATTTTGGCGCCGAATCCGCCACCCACATCGGGGGTGATGATGCGCACGCCGGCGGCATCGAGTGCGTTCTGGGCAACGACGGCGTCCTTCACGCCTTGGGCGTGTTGGGTGCTGATCCACTGGTACAGGCGACCATCGACCCATGCCACGGACGAACCGCGCACCTCCATCGGGCAGGGCGCAACGCGCTGGTTCATGTACCGACCCTTGACAACCACCTCGCAGCCCTCGAAGTAGGCATCGCCGGTGTTGTCGGGCATGCCGAGCACCGTGGTGTCGAACACCACATTGCTGCCGGCGCCAGGGTAGATGAGCGTCGTCGAAGCCATCGCAGCCTCGGTATCGACGAAGGCCTCGAGCGGTTCGATATCGATGATCACCGCGCTGACTGCGTCCTCGCCCTGAGCGCGCGTGTCGCTGACAATTGCGGCGACACATTCGCCGACCCAGCGAACCTTGTCGCTGGCCAGCAACGTGCGCGCCACCATTGGGTTGAAAGGAGCGGGCGATGGTTGGAGCCCGAGGTCGGCTGCAGTGAAGATGGCGATCACTCCCGGCATCGCCAATGCCTCGCTGGTGTCGATGGAGAGAATGTTGCCGTGCGCGAACTGGCTGCGCACGTACGTGACGTGCGCCGCGCCAGCGAGCAGCGGCTCGTCGAGCATGTCGTCGACATACCTGCCGCCGACGGTCAAGAACTTCGGATCTTCCTTGCGAAGAACGCGATTGCCGAGAATGCTGCCGCCCACGCGGAACCCCCTGAATACACAGATGTTTGGACTTCCGACAATAGCCACCTCCGGCAGGCCCTGTCGCAGTGTGGTGCGAATCGACCGCGTGCCGTCCGCTGCGAGCGGTCAGGGCGAGGTGGTCAGCGGTTCCGTGACGCCGGGCTGGAGCGGTACCGTCGTCGGAGAAGCAGTACTGACGGGCGTCGCGGTGGTAGCGGCTGCTGCGGCCTGGGCCTGGCGAATGGCCACAATCTGGGTCACGAGGTCGTACGGCCATCCGGTGGGTAGTGCGGTCGGGGCCGGACCTACGGGCAATACGGTGATCCGTTTCTCGCCCTTTTCGACGAAATCAATTTCCTCGCGTGCCGCCTCTTTGACGCCGCCGTCGGTCTGCAGGCGGTCGACTTCGGTTTGCAGTTGGTTGTTGGCAGCGTTGAGCGTGGCGAGTTCGCCCGTGCGCGTCGCTAACTGATCACGTTGTTTCATCCACGACTTGATCGGCAACACGAAGAGCGCAGCGCCGATGGCCAACACGATGAGGGTGGCGAACACGCCCAGGACCAGGCGACCGCGGCGCTGCGGGACCAGTTGGTTCTCGCGAGCGATCGGCGTCGTGAAATCGCTGAGCAAGCCGGAGTGCTTCTCTGACGGCATTGCGATCTGTGCTGGGTTTCCATCCGAGCGTTTCTTCAACTGCTTGCCATCAGACGCGACGTCGTTCCGGGGGCGCGCAATGGTGCTCGTGCGGTGTCCGTCGGTCATCAGGTCAGTTTCGCATCTCGTCATGCCAAAGTCGTGGCACCTTGCGAGTCGACTCTGCACTCATCAACGAGGGCCGAGCGCTCCCCGGCCCCGAAACGACGCGGACTCACCGAGTTGTTCTTCGATACGGAGTAGCTGGTTGTACTTTGCGACGCGATCGCTGCGCGCCGGTGCGCCAGTCTTGATTTGTCCACAGTTGGTCGCAACCGCGAGGTCGGCGATGGTGGAGTCCTCGGTCTCACCGCTTCGATGGCTCATCACGCTCGTGTAACCATGACGGGTCGCGAGTTCGACCGTGTCGAGCGTCTCAGTGAGCGTGCCGATCTGGTTCACCTTTACCAGCACGCTGTTCGCAACATGGCGATCGATGCCCATCTGCAGTCGCTGCGCGTTGGTCACGAACAGGTCGTCGCCGACGAGTTGGATCCGTGAACCGAGTGCGACCGTCAGCGCCGCCCAGCCATCCCAGTCGTCCTCGGCCATACCGTCTTCGAGCGAGACGATGGGATAGGTATCGACCAGGCGCACCCAGTAGTCGACCATCTCGTTTGCGGTGAGAACTTTGCCTTCCCCAGCGAGGTGATAGTGACCATCTCGGTAGATCTCGCTGACAGCGGGGTCGAGCGCAATGGCGATGTCGTCGCCCGGCACGAAGCCCGCCAGCTCGATGGCCTCGACAAGGATCTTGATGGCATCCTCGTTACTCGCGAGGTTCGGAGCGAACCCGCCCTCGTCGCCGACTGCCGTTGCGAGGCCCCGATCGTGAAGCACCTTCTTGAGGGTGTGATACGTCTCGGTACCCCAGCGCAGCGCCTCGCGAAAACTCGG
Organism: Actinomycetota bacterium; assembly: GCA_043753895.1. GTDB lineage: Bacteria > Actinomycetota > Acidimicrobiia > Acidimicrobiales > Ilumatobacteraceae > WLMZ01. The sequence continues at coordinate 8,229 of JAYUWK010000052.1, read as the reverse complement.
CGCGCCGATAGGCACCACCATGAACTCCTGCAGGTCGATGTTGTTGTCGGCATGCACGCCACCGTTGACAACGTTCATCATCGGTAGGGGCAGCACATGGGCATTCGGACCACCGACATATCGGTAGAGCGGCAGGTCGAGTTCGTCGGCAGCGGCACGAGCGACCGCCAGACTGACGCCTAGAACCGCGTTCGCGCCGAGCCGGGCCTTGTTGTCGGTGCCGTCGAGATCGATGAGCGCCATGTCGACCACGCGCTGGTCGAGGCCCTCGACACCGTCGAGTTCGTCGGCGATCTCACCGTTCACGAAAGCGACCGCCGTGGTGACGCCCTTACCCATGAAACGCGTGCCGCCATCGCGCAGTTCGACAGCTTCGTGCTCACCCGTTGATGCACCCGACGGGACCGCCGCACGGCCTGATGCGCCGGAGTCGAGGACGACTTCGACCTCGACGGTGGGATTCCCGCGGGAATCGAGGATCTCACGACCAATGACAGCAACGATCTCGGACATACGGCCACGTTAGTGGGCTGACGGTCCGCGGTCGGTTTTGCGCAGCGTGGTGCGTTGCGGAACTGAGCGGAACTTGACTCAAGGCCGGTCCTTGTCGAGTCGATACCAGTGCATGAGCACCGATGGCGAGGCGCAGATCCTGGCCCACGAGGAAAGAGCGACACGATCCTTCACGCCGCGCGCGCCGCTTCCCGAGATGGTGCAGCGGTTTGCGGCCACGGCGTCGCTGGTTCTCCTCGGTGCGCTTGCCATCGTGTTCGGTTTCCACTTCCAGCACACCTTCGCGATCTATCGAAGCGGCAAGTTGCCCAGCGTCGACGCGTATCAGAGCCAGGTAAGGCGCCTTCTCTCTGGAATGCAGGTCTCTCTCCTGGTTGCAGGAGTGACGATGACGCTGTGGAGTGCGACCGTCATTGCGAACGCCCGACGCGTCTTTCACAGTCTCCGTTCGGTGTGGGTCGCGACTGGTGGCTGGGTCGCGGTCGTGGCCGCGCCGTACGTGGCCCATAGGTGGCTTGACACATCCCTTCGATCGGGCATGCTTCTCGCTGGGCTGACGTTTCTGGCGGTGCTGTACGTGCCTCACGGGACCATTGCCGGAGCGACAGCCGACCTTGGCGGCAACGGTTATCTCGCGAGGGTGTGGTACCTCCTCGAACTCCTCGCCGCCATTCTGCTCTGGGCAGCGCTCTCGGGAGTCTCTGCGGGTATGGCGTCGTCGCGCCCGCAGACGGCGATGCAGGAGAAGGCATTCCTGTGCTTTGTCGGTGGACTCTTGTTGCTCGCGGCTGCTGCGATATTCTTTGCCGCGGCGAGGAACCTCAACGACCTTGCGCATCACAAGTGGGAAGGCGGGCTTAGCCCGCGGGGTGCGCGCAATGTTCCCGTCGGTTCGGTCGTCGTGACGCGCGCCGCAACGTTCAACCCGAAGCGACCGATCTCGACGTGGCCGCTGCGCATGGCTGTTTGTGCTGGTTTCGCCGCTGTAAATGCTGGTGCGGTGGCCGTGACCTTCATCACGAGGCGACGGGCGATTTCTGATGAGGTTCGTTACGGCCCTGCGGTTGCCCATAACGCACTGACCTTATCAATACACCACTTCAACCTCGTGATCGCGGCGAGCATTGCGGTGCACTGTCTCTACGTCGTGTGGGCGATCGTTGCTTCGATCAACGCGCGCAGGCGCACCTTGCTAGCTCCGTCGGCGTTGGCGGTGACTGCAGCGTTCCTCGCTGGGACTCTGCTCTTCGCGATAGCGCCGCGTGTACACGACTCCCTCGGCGTTGCGACGGTGGTGATCGCGTCTGGCGTCACCTACGTGGGGTTCATCATCGGACAATTGCTGCTCGGCCGCGCAGTGGTCGCACTGGGTGGTTCCGGGCGGATCTTCTTGACGTGGTTACTGGTCGAGTTCGGTCTCGGGGCATGCGTGGCGTATGTGAGCCGACTGGCGCGCAACAACACTCAACTGCTCACCTTCGGTGGGGTGCTTGCGCTGTTCGCGCTCTCGAGTAGTGCCTGTGCCTGGATCGCAACCGCGCGGCTCGACGCAGCGTGTCGCGCTGAATCTGCGGTGATCGTCCGACCGCACTACGGGTTGCCTGTGCGCGCTTTTACTTCGTCCCAGAGTTGATCGAGTGTGGCCAGATTGCTGGATGCAATCACGATGCCGCGTTCGGCCGCAAGCTGTTCGACGCCCTCGAAACGCATGCGGAACTTTGCCACGGCACTGCGCAGAGCGACTTCGGGATCAACCTTCAGATGACGAGCCACGTTCACGACGGCGAAGAGCAGATCTCCGAGTTCTTCGGCCGTGCCAGCGCGGTCGCCGTCGGTGTGCGCCTGCACCAATTCTGTAGCTTCCTCGGCGATCTTTGGGAGCGCGCCGTGAACGTCGGGCCAGTCGAAGCCGACGCCGGCAGCCTTCTTCTGGGCCTTGTACGCGTAGGATAGTGAAGGCAGCGAGGTAGGGATGCCATCGAACACGCTTGTGCGGCCCTTCTCGGCACGCTTGATGAATTCCCAATTGGTGAGCACGTCGTCGGTGGAATCCACGTGCACGTTGGCGAACACGTGTGGGTGGCGGCGTACGAGCTTGTCGTGAATACCCTGCGTCACGTCGGCGATGGTGAAGCGGCCCTGCTGTTCCGCGATGGTGGCGTGGAACTCGATCTGGTACAGCAGGTCGCCGAGTTCTTCGATGAGCGCCTCGTCGGTGGCGGGATCGTCAGCATCCAAGGCCTGCAGGGCATCGACCACCTCGTAGGTTTCCTCGAGGAGATGCGGGATGAGGCTGGCGTGGGTCTGCTCGATGTCCCACGGGCACTGCTCGCGCAGGGTGCGGGTGAGCGCATGGAACCGTGCATAGTGCTCGGCCACAGCCACATTGAGGTGAGGCACGTAGATACTGGTGAGGTGATCGGCCTGGACCACCTGATCCATCTGTGACCACGTGGTGTGTGTGATGAGTTCGTCGGGTGTGCCGAGTCGTTGCAGCACCGTGACGGGAATGTCGTCGTTGTTGCCAGTGTCTCCGGTGTCTGCATTGTCGATGGCGAGCTTGATGTCGCTGAGCACCCAGTTCGCATGGCAGTGCGCGATGAGCAGCGGCCCGGTAGAACCAGCGGCAGCGGTGGCGAACTCGTGGCCATCGATGAGTTGGAGTGCCGTCTCGACCGGGTCGATGCCGAGCGAGTTGTAGGCCAGATCGAGGAACGACATTGCCGGCAGCAACACGCACTGCACCCGCCGGTCGTCGCGCAGGTGACGCACGCTGCGCTCGAGAACCAGTGGAGAACCCGGCACGGCATACAGCACCTCACCGCGTTCGTCGGCCGCGGCGACGAGCGCTTCGGTGATGTGCTCGTAGACGGACTCGAAGGTGTCCTCGGTTTCGTAGAGATGGTCGAATGTGACTGCATCGGTGACGAGATGTGCCGATGGGTGTACGGCGGTACGCAGGAAGCGGTACGGCGCGAGTCGGATTGCGGTACGGGTCTGCTCGGTGACGTACTCGCGCCCGCCGGGTCCGAGACCCACGACGACAACCCGGGGGAGGGGTGGCATCAGCGGGTAGCGACCACTTGGCCGGTGGCCGAGTCCCACATGCCGTAGCGGCTATCGATGCTCACCTTGGCTGCCTGTGCATCCTTTATGAGCGTGGCCTGCGCGTCGGCGCCGAACGCCGCCGCGAAGGCGGGCTGCAACGTCTGCGAGTCGAGCACGAACGACTTGAGTTCGGCGCTGAGGCCTGCCCAGACGGTTGCTGCATTGCCGCTGAGAATCGTGTCCTCGGCGGCCTTGCGATCATCGGCGGACACTGGCACGCCTTTGGCGATGAGCGCATCGGACATGATCACGTTGCTCACCCACTGGCCGAGGATGCTGCGTGCCGTGGTACCAGGCATTCCCGTGGCATCAACCGGCGGGATTTGGAAGGTGTCGGCCGACTTGGCGACTCCCTGCAGCAGGAGTTGATACTGGGCAACCGTGAGGTGCTTGCCGTTGGTGTCGGCGGCGTTACGCGTGGTGGACACGGAGCTGCAACCTGAGGCGAGAGTACCGGCGAGGGCGAGTGCAGCAAGGGCGGCTGAGAATCGACGAATCACGACGACGACCCTACCCGTTCGCCGCCGGAGGAATCAGTTCGCGGAGAAAGCCCACCAGGAACGTGGCGGGGTCCATGCCGCGTTTGATCGGCACCACGATCTGTTTGAGTTCGTCCTTGATCAGTGCGTCGCGAGAGAGACGCTTGAGGCGGAGCGCCTCGCTGGTCTTGAGCTGCAGTGGGCCGAGGCGTGCCTTGTCGGAACTGATGGTGATGTCGCGTAAGCCAAGGCGATGACAGTCGGCGCGAAGGCGGCTGATCATCAAGAGTGCCTCTGCAGGCGCGGGCACGGGACCGTAGCGGTCTTCCCACTCGGTGCGGATGTCTTCGACGTCGGCATCGGTGGTGACCGCCGCTAGACGCCGATACGCCTCGAGCCGCAACTCTTCTTTCGGCACGTAGGTTGCGGGCAGGTGCGCGTTCGTCGGCACGTCGAGCTTCACCTCCGAGGGTTCGGCCTGCGTTTCGCCCTTCATCTCGCTGACGGCCTCGGTGACCATTTGGCAATACAGATCGTAACCAACGGCGGCAATGTGGCCGCTCTGCGCTTGGCCGAGCAGGTTTCCCGCGCCACGGATCTCGAGGTCGCGCATTGCGATCTTGAACCCACTGCCCAGATCGGTGGCCTCGCCGATGGTCTTCAACCGCTCGTAGGCCTCTTCGGTGAGTGTCTTGTCACGGGGGTGGAACAGATACGCGTAGGCGCGAGAGCCGCTTCGGCCGACGCGACCGCGGAGCTGATGCATCTGCCCGAGGCCGAGCAGGTCGGCGCGTTCGACGACCAAGGTGTTTACCGTCGGCATGTCGATACCACTCTCGATGATGGTGGTGCACACGAGCACGTCGAAGCGTCCCTCCCAGAAGTCGAGCACCACCTGTTCGAGCGTGCCCTCGTCCATCTGGCCGTGGGCCACGGCGATGCGCGCCTCTGGCACGAGTTCGCGCAGTCGTTGCGCACATGCGTCGATGGTCTGGACGCGGTTGTGAACCCAGAACACTTGACCCTCGCGCAGCAGCTCGCGGCGGAGTGACTCGATCGCGACGCGTTCGTCGTACTCGCCGACGAAGGTGAGGATGGGTTGACGATCCGCCGGTGGGGTCTGCAGCAACGAGAGGTCGCGAATGCCGACCAGGCTCATCTCGAGCGTGCGCGGGATGGGCGTTGCGCTGAGGGTCAGCACATCGACGTTGACCTTCATCTTCTTCATCGTCTCTTTGTGCTGCACACCGAAACGCTGCTCTTCGTCGACCACCAACAACCCGAGGTCTTTGAACTTCACGCTCTCCTGCAGCAGCCGATGGGTGCCGATCACGCAGTCGACCTCGCCCGTCGCGAGGCCGTCGATCACCTTCTTGGCCTGGGCGTTGGTGAGGAATCGGCTGAGCACCTCGACGCGCACCGGATAACCCGCGAAACGATCGGCGAAGGTGTTGCCATGCTGCGTTGCGAGCAAGGTGGTGGGCGCCATCACGGCGACCTGCTTGCCGTCCTGGATTGCTTTGAACGCGGCGCGCACCGCGACCTCGGTCTTGCCGAAGCCGACATCACCACAGATGAGGCGATCCATCGGGAAGGCGCGCTCCATGTCGGCTTTGGTGTCCTCGATGGCTTGACGTTGATCGGGCGTCTCCACGAACGGAAAGGCATCTTCCATCTCGTGTTGCCACGGTGTGTCCTGACCGAACGCGAAGCCCGCGGCGTGCACGCGCTTTTGGTATAGCACCACGAGTTCCTGCGCGATCTCGCGCACAGCTGATTTGACCTTCGCCTTGGCCTTGGCGAAGTCGGCACCACCGAGACGGTGCAACACCGGTGCCTCGCCGCCCACGTACTGGCGGATCGTGTCAATCTGGTCGCTGGGGATGTAGAGCTTGTCGCCGCCCTTGTACGCAAGCAGGAGGTAGTCGCGCTCGACACCGCCGATGCTGCGCTTGACCATGCCCTCGTACTGGCCGACACCATGCTGGTAGTGCACCACGTAGTTGCCGGGTTTGAGGTCCTCGAAGAAGCCCGCGCTCTCGCGTTTGCGTGGTCGTGGCTGGCGGTGTGTGCGACGACGACCCGTGAGGTCTCCCTCGGCGACGACCGCAACCTTGGCTGATGGAATCGTGAACCCGCGGTGCAGCGGAGCAACCACCACGCTGCCACCCGGCCGCCCGAGATCGGCCCCCGCGGAAACGATGTTGAAGTCGATGCCGCGATCGCGCAGCAGCTGAGCGAGGCGGTTGGCGGAACCCTCACCATCGGCGGCCACGACGACGCGCCAATTGTCGGCGAGGAGCTCGGTGAGACGATTCGTGAGACCCTCACCGTCGCCCACGACTGGCCCCCAGCCGCTGGCGTTGACCATCGGGGAATCTGGGTTCTCCGGCGTGACCGTGAGCATCCATGCGCTCACGGCCCCGCCGAGCAACTGGTCGGGTTCAGCATGCAGTCGGGGGAAGGCAACATCGGGGTCGCGCCCCCAAGTGCTCGCCAGCGCGCGGGCGAGGTCGTCTTCCTCGGCGAGCAGGTCCTGGGCGCGGTCGCGCATGCGGCGAGGCTCGACGAGTACTACCTTGGCGGTAGCGGGCAGAACATCGGTGAGCAACTGATCCGTGTCGGTGAGCCAGGGCAACCAACTCTCCATGCCATCGAAATGTGCACCCTCGGCGAGTCGTTCCCATTGTTCGCGACCCCAGGGCTCGGTGCCGACAAGCGCCGCGGCGCGGGTGCGTACCGCCTCGCTGGGAAGGAGTTCGCGCGCTGGGAAGATCAGTGCTTCATCGAGGTCGTGTGTACTGCGCTGGTCGTTGACACTGATGGCCGTGAGCCGATCGACCTCGTCGCCCCATAGGTCGATTCGGATCGGCACCTCAGCGGTGGATGGGAACACGTCGATGATCGCGCCGCGCCGGGCGACCTCGCCACGGTGCTCGACAATCTCTTCCCGTCGGTAGCCGCCGGCGATGAGCGTCTGGAGGAGTTCCTCGGGGTCGATGACGACGCCGGGATGAACGCGCACGGGCTCGACATCCACCGCGCCGGGCCCCAGCCGTTGCAGCAATGACCTCACGCTGGCCACGACGATTGCCGGACAACGGTTCACGTCGTGCAGACGCCACAGCACCTCGAGCCGGCGACCCATGGTCTCCACGCTCGGGCTGACTCGTTCGAACGGAAGGGTCTCCCACGCCGGGAAGAGCATGACCTCACCGTCGCCCATGAACTGCTGGAGGTCGTCGAACAACTGCCCTGCCGCCGTGCCGGTGGGGCAGGCAATCACCAAGGGTCGGCGCGCGCTGAGGTGTGAGAGCGCTGCAATCGCAATGGGACGCGCCACCTCGGGCACCGCGATGATCGCGTTCGGCTTGCCGAGCGCGTGCGTCAGCGCTGGTTCGTCGCGAAGGAATGGGGGAAGTGACGCGAGATTCATGAGCCACATTGAGGGTATCGGCAACCCCCGTTCCCCGCTGCTCTCGTCCGGCGGCAGCCCCCGACCGCGCCCGCCACCAGCGTCCGGGTCGTCCGGGTCGTCCGGCTCCTACCACCGCGACGCCCCGCCCTGCTCGGTCCCGCCGTTCCCCTCCCCACGATCCTGCGTGAATGCTCAGCGCACGTCAACACTGCGCTGAGAATTCACCAAGCCAACGCGGGCCGCGTCAGGCGTTGGTGAGGGGCTTGGCGAGGCGCAGGGTCGCGAGCGTGTGCGGCGCCGCGAGCCCGCTGAGCGCAATCTCGAAGTCGGGCAGCTCGTAGACCTCGCCGTCGTCGGTGATCATGATGAACCGGTCGAACTGGGCGAGGAAGGTGCGATCGTGACTCACAGCGATGACGGTTCCCTCGAAGCCGTCGAGCGCTCGCTCGAGTGCCTCGGACGACTCGATGTCGAGGTTGTCGGTGGGCTCGTCGAGCAGCAACACGTTGTGCCCCGCCAGCTCGAGGCTGAGGATCTCGAGCCGCGCCTTCTGCCCACCCGACAGCGTCTGGAAGTCCTGGCGAGCGTTGTTCACCAGACCGTAGCGGGCGAGTGCCGCCATCGACTTCTGTTCGTCGACGAGCTTGTCGCGCACGATCTCGATGCACGTGCGGCCACGGAACTCAGGGCGGTCGTTGACCTGATTGAACA